>JAFYOX010000019.1 GCA_017547755.1 Clostridia bacterium
GCTTTTCGTTCGTTCTGTCGGCTGACGTATCGTCCGCCCAAAAGCAAAGCACGAACGGGGGCAGCCAAGGAGTGCGGATACCCAATAAAATGTAGCTGAATTCTATATTAACGCACTGTATCTCCAAATCGCTTCACGGCGAGGGAAGTCAGGGTCTCGGCGGCCCCTGACTTCCGTCTCCACTACTACATAGGTCTTGGATCGCTTCCATTTTGTCAACTGGGATATTCTAAATGGCAGCGCACAAACCCATAAAAAATCCCCTCAAACCTCAAATTTGCACAATCAATCGCCCTGTAGCCGTATAAAGAGGTTTGGAAGGGAGTTTGAGGGGAACCTTTCCTCTGAAAAGGTTCCCCTCAAGAAATTTCACCAAAACAAAATTCTCACAGACTCTGAATCATCATCCCGCCGTCCACGTTGATGATTTCGCCGGTGGAGTAGGCGAGGAAGCCGTCGCAGAGCGCACGGACGGTGCGGCCGACATCGCGGGGCTGACCGATGCGCTTGATGGGGCAGAGCCCGTTTTCGATGAGACGGTTGTATTTTTCCATGACGCCGGCGGTCATGTCGGTGGCGATGATGCCGGGACGGACTTCGTAGACGTTGATGCCGGAGTCCGCGAGACGGTCTGCGAAGAGACGGGCGGTCATCGAGAGACCGGCCTTGGAGATGCAGTATTCGCCGCGGTTCACACTGGAAACGACGGCGGAAATCGAGGTGATGAAGGCGATTGTACGGCGGAAATCTGCGGGATTCTGCGCGATCATCCGGGAGGCGACAGCCTGCGTCAGGAAGAAGGTGCCGCGGAGGTTGATGTCAAGAACGCGGTCGAAGCTTTCTTCCGTCATTTCCAGAATGTCGTTCCGGACGGTGGGGGCTACACCGGCGTTGTTCACCAGCGCGTCCACTTCCACAAGTCCCGCGAATGCTTCGTTCACGATCCTCGCGCGGTCGTCCGCATCCGAAATGTCCCCGGAAATGTAGAACGAGTCCGGCGATGCCGCCGTCAGTTCCGCAAGATACGCACGGACGTTTTCGTCTTCTGCGGATCGCGTTCCTACCGCGCAGATCGTCCATCCGGCTTCCGCAAGCTCCATCGAGATCCCGCGGCCGATACCGCGTGCCGCACCGGTCACAATTGCCGTCTTTCGGTTGTTTTTCATGGATTTCCTCCTTTGCGGATGCTGTGTTATCCGAGAACTTTTCTGTAAATTTCAAGGTAAGGGTCACGGTCGCGGATCGGACAGCCCGTGCAGGACATCGCACGCATCAGCGCCGTGCATTTCGAACAGGTCAGGCAGACCTTGTGTACGTCAAGTCCGCCGTTTTCCAGAATATCTTTCGCAAAATCCGGATAGGCGAACGCCATGCGTCCGAAGCCCGCCGCATCCGTCATGCCGGCGGAAACAGCTCCTGCGGCCGCATTTGCCGCAAACTGCCGCAGATACGAGTAACCCGTTCCGATCATCGTGATGCCCGGAACGCTTTCTTTCATGTGCGCCGCCGCGTCCATCAGACGCGCAACGCCCGTCATCTGTTCTTCCGGCGGTTCGTAGCCGCCGCCGTCGTACGGACGGTTCACGTGCGGATTGATGTACGGCGAGCCGAGCGTCATGTCAACGAGACGTACGCCGCATTCGTACATGATCCGGTACAGCCGGTCCGGTTCGTCCCAGTCGATGTTCAGATAATTTTCATGATCCGCCGCGAATCCCCACGGGTGCGGCAGACATTCGTACGGTCCGAAACGGGATGCCAGAATGAAGTCGTCCGAGCAGTGCACCGCCGCCGCCTTCATGGAATCCACGAAAACGCGCGTCCGGTTTTCGAACGATCCGCCGTACCGTCCTTCGCGGCTGTACGCCGAAAGAAGTTCGCTGAACAGGTATTTGTGACAGCATTTGACGTCCACGCCGTCAAAGCCCGCTTTTTTCGCAAGTTCTGCCGCGCGGCCGAATTTTTCCGGAAGCGCGTCCAGATATTCGTCCGTGACCACCGGATAATCCGGATCGATCATGAACTTTTCGTTCATCAGCGGATTGTGATACGAAATGACCGGATGCGGCGTGTTGTCCGGCTTTGAGAATCGGCCGGAGTGCGTGAGCTGCAGGATCAGCGGAACGCCGCCCGAACGCTCGTGCATCATTTCCGCCATCTTCGCAAATTCATCCGCGTTCTTTTCGTTGATCCAGAGCTGACCGGTGTTCGTGCGGCCGTCTTCCGTCACAGAGGTCGCTTCCAGCCAGATCAGACCCGCGCCGCCGTCCGCAAAGCGTCCCGCACGGCGAAGAGTCAGCTCCGACGGGGAGCCGTCCGGCGTGGAGTCGAATCCTTCCATCGGATGCACCGTCAGGCGGTTCTTCATTACAATGTTGGATTCGCCGATGCGCTTTTCCTTCCGCAGAACGTCAAGATCGTCCGACCACGGCAGGGAGACGCCTGCGGATTCCGCCGCGGCGAGGAGATCGGATTTGGTTTTGTAAGTGAATTTTGTCATAATGTTACGCCATCGTTTCCAGCATCGGGATCGTCACGCCGTAGCGCGTCGGCTGTCCCGCGTCGAATGCCTTGTATTCTTCGTACATGTATTCCGCCATCCGGTGAACTTCGTTGCCGAGCGAACCCGCGATGTGGGGTGTGAGGAAGACGTTCGGAACGGTGTAGAGCGGGCTGTCCGCTGCGGGAGGTTCCGGGAAGGTCACGTCGAGCACTGCCGCACGGGTCGGTACATCGAGAAGTGCCTGGATCATATCGGCTTCCACGACCTGTGCGCCGCGTCCGGTGTTGATGAAGGTAGCGTTCGGCTTCATGCGGCTGAAGCAGTCAGCATTCAGCATGCCGACGGTCTGCGGATTGTTCGCAAGATGGTTGGAGACGACATCGGATTCTGCAAACAGCGTGAGAAGATCGGTCTTCTTCACACCGAGTTCTGCCGCCTTTTCGTCGGAAAGGAACGGGTCGAAGACGAGAATATCGACATAATCCAGCGTGTGCAGGCGTTCGATGACCATTTTGCCGATCATGCCCGCACCGATGATCCCGACGGTGATCTCATAGTTTCCGGGGAAGTCGACGCCGACCGAACGGTTCGGCCATGCAGCGCCGTCCGCCTGACGGTGGAGACGCTGGTAGAAGCCCTTGGTCGCCAGAATGATTTCGGCGAGGGTGTATTCCGCTACGGGCACGCCGTTGGCCGCCCATGCGCTGAATACCGCGATGTTTTCCTCAAGGAACGGACGCGCGAAGCCCTGCACGGAGCCGGCACCGTAGAAAACTGCCTTTGCATTCGGCAGATATTCGCGGATCTCCTCGCGTGTGAAGGCAGGCATCCCCCAGGTCGAGAAAATGTAGTCTGCGGACGCAAGTTCCGCGCGGTATGTGTCGATCTCGCTTTTTGCAATGACGTGATCGGTGACGAAGTCGAGTTCGGAGTGCAGTTTGTCCAGCGTGGATTCTGCGTATACGTATGCCACGCGGTCAGCCGAACCGATGAAAACAGCTTTTTTCATGTGGGGGATCCTCCTTGTGATTGATGAATAATGAATAATGAGTGGTGAAGAATGAAGAAACGGTCAGCCGCCGAAGTAGTAGCGGCCGAAATCTTCGAATTCCAGGATGTCGGACAGGATGTAGTTGGAGATGAACATTCCGGCGGGCGTCAGTGCGTAGACGCCGTTATGGAAGGTCATGAAGCCGTTCTGGATATAGCGGACGCATTTGTCGCCGTAGAGGGTGTCGAAATCCAGCCCGAACCGGCGGGAAAATTCACGGGAATCGATCCCCGCGCACAGACGCAGACGGAGCATGATGTACTCGCCGATGCGTTCGCGTTCCTCGACGGCTTCGTTTTCGTCGGTGATGGTGATGCGGTTTTCGCGGATCCCTTCCACACCCTGCATATAGCGTCCGATGTCGGAGGTGAAGGAGAAACGGCTGCCGTTGAAGTAGGAGTGCGCGGATACCCCGAAGCCGAGGTATTCGTCGCAGTTCCAGTATTTCAGATTGTGCGCGCACATATGGCCGCGCTTGGCAAAGTTCGAGATTTCGTACTGCAGATATCCGGCGTTCCGGAGATATTCCACCGCACCGAAGTACATATCGGCTTCGGTATCCTCGTCCGGAAGATACGGCGCGATTTCGCTGTAGTTCCGGTGGAAGGCCGTGCCGGGCTCGATTTTCAGATCATAGAGAGAAATGTGATCCGGTGCGACCCGGGTGAGATACGAAAGCGTGTGCATCAGGGACTGATACGTCTGGTGCGGAATGCCGAACATGAGGTCGACGTTGATATTGTCGAACTTTGCATCACGTGCCATGCGGAAGGACTGCTCGAAATCCTTCCGCGTATGGCGGCGGGACAGCGCTTTCAGTTCGATATCGTGCGCACTCTGCAGGCCCATGCTCAGCCGGTTCACGCCGAGGCGGTGGAGACGGAGCAGGGTAGGATAGGTCACCGTCGCAGGATTGGCTTCGATGGAAAATTCCACGTTTTTGGTCAGCCGGAAATTCTTTTTGATTGCGCGGATGAGCCGGAACAGCTCTTCCGGCGGAATACACGTCGGTGTACCGCCGCCGATGAATACGGTGTCGGGCGCGTAGGAAGCCGCACCCGCACGGTAACTTTCCATATGGGCGATCAGCGCGCTGATGTAGCGGGAGATGATCTCCGGATTCGATACCGGCGCGGAGTTGAAGTCGCAGTACGCGCATTTTGAGAGACAGAACGGAATGTGAAAATACAGTCCGAGCCGTTTCTGTTCGTTGGAATACAGCTGCATGAAACTCATGCCTTTCGTAATAAATTTGGTGAATGACTAATGGTGAATGGTGAATGACTATAACTGAACCTTATATCAGCCGACAGCCGAAAAGTCAATCATAGTCATTCACCCTTAGTCCTTAGCCCTTAGTCATTTCAGTCTTCGTCGTCGAGCTTGAGGACGGCCATGAAGGCTTCGGGAGATACCTGTACCGAGCCGAGCTGGCGCATCTTCTTCTTACCTTCCTTCTGCTTTTCGAGAAGCTTCTTCTTACGGGTGATGTCACCGCCGTAACACTTCGCAAGGACGTCCTTGCGGAGTGCCTTGACCGTTTCGCGGGCGATGATCTTGGAGCCGATGGCTGCCTGGATCGGTACTTCGAAGAGCTGACGCGGGATATTGTCCTTGAGCTTTTCGGCGATCTTGCGGGCGCGTCCGTAGGCCTTTTCGGAATGGACGATGAACGTCAGCGCGTCGACCATGTCGCCGTTGAGAAGGAAGTCGAGCTTGACGAGGTCGGAGGCTTCGTAGCCTTCGAGTTCGTAGTCGAGGGATGCATAACCGCGGCTGCGGGATTTCAGCGCGTCAAAGAAGTCGTAGATGATTTCGTTGAGCGGCAGTTTGTAGTGGAGTTCAACACGCTCGGTGTCGATGTACTTCATGTCGATGAACACGCCGCGGCGGTCCTGACAGAGGTCCATGATGCCGCCGACGTATTCGGTCGGGGTGATGACGGACGCCGCAACGATCGGTTCGGCTGCCGTTTCGATTTCGTCCGGCGGCGGATAGTTCGTCGGGTTGTCAATGCGGATGAGTTCGCCGTTGCGCTTGGTGATTTCGTAAATTACGCTCGGTGCAGTCGTGATGAGGTCAAGGTTGAATTCGCGTTCGAGACGTTCTTCGATGATCTCCATGTGGAGCAGACCGAGGAAGCCGCAGCGGAAACCGAAGCCGAGAGCGATGGACGTTTCGGGTTCAAAGGTGAACGCCGCGTCGTTGAGCTGGAGCTTTTCGAGCGCATCCTTGGTTTCGTTGTAGCGTGCGCCGTCGGCGGGATAAATGCCGGCATAAACCATCGACTGTACCTTTTTGAAGCCCGGGAGCGGTTCGTCGGCAGGTTCTTCGACCTTCGTTACGGTATCCCCTACGCGGGTATCCGCCACATTCTTGATGGATGCGGTGAAGTAGCCGACTTCGCCGGCGGAGAGGGTGCCGGTGGAACGGAGACCGAACGGGTCCATAACGCCGACTTCGACAACGTCAAATTCCGCACCGGTGTGCATGAGCTTGATCTTGTCGCCGACGCTCAGGGTACCTTCCATGACGCGGATGTAAACGACGACGCCGAGATAGCTGTTGTATACGGAGTCGAAGATCAGGCACTGGAGCGGTGCGTCGGCATCGCCTTCCGGTGCGGGAACGTCGCGGATGATCGCGTCGATGACGTCCTTGATGTTCAGACCGGTCTTTGCGGAAACAACGGGCGCCATATCGGCGGGAATGCCGATGACGTCTTCGATTTCCTGCTTGCAGCGGTCGGGCATGGCGGACGGAAGGTCGATCTTGTTGATGACGGGAACGATCTCGAGGTTCGCGTCTACGGCGAGGTATGCGTTGGCAAGGGTCTGCGCTTCGATGCCCTGCGTTGCGTCGACAACGAGAAGAGCGCCTTCGCACGCGTTGAGCGAACGGGAAACTTCGTAGTTGAAGTCGACGTGACCGGGGGTGTCGATCATATTGAGGGCGTACTGTTCGCCGTTTTCGTCGGTGTAGTCGATGCGGACGGCGCGCGCCTTGATGGTGATGCCGCGTTCGCGTTCGAGATCCATGTTGTCGAGAAGACGGTCTTCCATTTCACGTTCGGAGACGGTGTTGGAAAACTCGAGGATACGGTCGGCAAGGGTGGACTTGCCGTGGTCTATATGAGCGATAATCGAGAAATTTCGAATATGCTTCTGCTTTTCGGTAAGAGACATAATGACTCCTTGTTTTTGGAAAAATCTTATCATTATATTATAACAGATAAAGCGGCAGAAAATCAAGTCTTACGGAAGAAAAATACGCGGAGTGCGTCCGCGGAAGAAGTACAGACGCGTTTTCCTTGACAAACTGCCGTGCTTTTCGCTATAATGTAAAAAAACGAAGAGAGGGTTTCGCCGATGGAAATAAAAGCGATTATCACCGACCTCGACCGTACTCTGCTGCGCACCGACAAAAGCATATCCGCGTATACCGTGGAGGTGCTGGAAAAATGCCGGGAACGCGGGATTTTTGTCATGACCGCAAGTGCAAGACCTCTGCGCGATATCCGGGATTTTGAGAGGCTGTTCCGTTTTGACGCGGTCACAGCGACCAACGGTGCGGTCATTGAACTTCCGGGCAGGCGGCTCGAATACGGGATCTCCCCGGGAAGCGGGGAACGGATCCTGGAAGGTCTGCTCCGGTTTCCGGATGTGTTTCTGTCCGTCGAAACGAGCGGCGGACTGTACTCCAACCGGGAGATCCCCGAGTGGGAGCCCGTGGTTTATAAGGATTTTCCGAAACTTCCGGAGAACGTGATGACGTATAAGATTCTGGCAAGCAGCGGTGAGCGTGAACTTTACAACGGGATCGGCACAGTTCTGACGGACGACGTCTATCATACCGTTTCCAACCGTGACCTTGTACAGATCATGAGTACGGCGGCGACGAAATGGAACGGCGTGTGCCGGATGCTCGACCGTTTCGGAATCTCATCGAGCGATGCGGTGTATTTCGGTGACGACAACGACGATATCGAGCCGATCCGGAACTGCGGACTGGGTGTCGCGGTTTCCAACGCGATTTCGGCGGTGATGGAAACCGCCGACTGCATTGCGGACAGCAATGACGAGGATGGCGCGGCGCGGTTTATCGAAAGAAATATTCTCGGATAAAAAAAGTCTGTGCGGATTTTTGGCAATCGCACAGACTTTCCTTATTTTTTGCGGAAATTTTCTTTTGTGATGCAGTAACAGACCTCGCCATGCGGCGGCACGCCCTCGCGTCGGAATCGTTCGACCGTGTCGGTGACGGACATTGCGGATTTTTCGAGGACACGTCCGGATTTCGTGTTTTCGATCCGGTGATAGGCTTCGAGCTTCTCAAAATCCGTGTTCCGGAACGTGAATTCCAGCAGTCCCGCGAGGGCTTCTCCGGCATAACCGTTTCCCTGAAAGGGGACACCGATGCAGTATTCGATTTCAGCGGTACGGCAGTCGGAATATACCCGGCAGAACGCGATCTGTCCGATCACTTCCGTGTCGGATTTTCGGACGATCGCCCAGCGGTAAACGTCCGGATTCCGGCAGCTGTCGAGATAACGGTTCAGAAGTTCTCCCGTTTCCGGCAGGGTGGCATAGACCGGTTCGCCGTATTCCGGCTGTACGCGCGGATCGGATGCCCAGTTTCTGAACATGGCTTCGCAGTCTTCGGGAACGAAAGGACGGCAGAGAAGCCGGGCGGTTTCAAACGGCTGTGTTCCGATATGCCGCATGAAGATTACCTTGTCACAAGGAAATACAGGATTACCGCCGCGCCGAGCACGATCCGGTACCAGCCGAAGACTTCAAAGCTGTGCCGTCTGACAAATCCCACGAGGAATTTCAGCGAAACGAGCGAGACCACGAACGCCGTCACGATCCCGACGATCATCGTCATCATTTCCACACCCGTGAACGCGACTGCGCCGTCGAGAACGTACTTTGCGATTTTCAGCATACTTGCGCCGAGCATCACCGGAAGGGCAAGGAAGAACGAGAATTCCGCAGCCGCCGTACGCGATACGCCCACGCACATCGAGCCGATGATGGTCGAGCCGGAACGGGAGGTCCCGGGGATCAGCGAGAGCATCTGGAAGCATCCGATCTTGAAGGCGGTCATTTTCGTCAGACCTTCCGCTTCGGTCACGCGGTAAACGCGGTTTTTGTTTTTCCGTTCGATCACGATGAACACGACCCCGTACACGATCAGCATCGCCGCGACGACCACGTAATTGTACAGATATTCGTCGAGCAGGTCATCAAAGAGGATCCCGACGACCCCTGCCGGAACCGCCGCGATCACGATCTTCAGCCATAACTGCCATGTTTCGCGCTTTTCCACAGGACTTTTCGCCGGATTCCACGGGTTCAGACGTCCGAAATACATCACCACGACCGCGAGGATCGAGCCGAGCTGGATCACCACGCGGAACATTTCCATGAATTCCGGCGATACGTTCAGCTTCACGAATTCGTCGAACAGGATCATATGCCCCGTACTTGAAATCGGCAGCCATTCGGTGATCCCCTGAACCACGCCGATAAAAAATGCCTTGAGTATCTCAAAAATAAATTCCATAAAATCAGCACCCGATTTTGTCATTTGTTTCTGTTTGAAAAGGTTTAGAAAGGGGTTCGGCTCCGTCTTACGGAGCAAGTCGGGGAAAACCTTTTCCTCAAAAAGGTTTTCCCCGAGAAAATAATGTATTAACCAAGCCGCATGATGTCCCCGGCATGGACCGCAAAGGGAACCTTCAGCCGGAAATACATCGACGGATGCGGCGCCGACGGGATCGGACGGTTCTGCGCGTCGCGCAGGGTGTCCGCCGTAAACATGCGGCCGACATGACCGGGAGAAATGATTTCCACCGTATCTCCCGCTGTGAGTTTGTTCCGCTGAATGAAGAGGACGTCGTACATACCGTCGCTGTCCGGCTTGAGCGAATCCATGACTGCGGTCGCAATGTATGCCTTTTCGCGGATGTAGCCGAGTTCGTGGACCACATTCGCATCTTCGTGCGGCGGCGTGAAGAAGAAGCCCGTGCCGTATTCGCGGTGGCTGACACCGTCGAGTTCACGCGCCCATTCTTCCCTGAAACGATATGCCGACGGATCGCGCCGGTATTCGTCGATCGCCAGACGGTAGGTGTTCGTGACGACCGCCGTATAGTACGCGCTCTTGACACGTCCTTCGATCTTGTAGCTCGAGATCCCCGCTTCTTCCAGCTCCGGAATGTGCTCGATCATGCACATATCCTTCGATGCGATGAAGAAGGTCTCGCCCTTTTCTTCTTCGATGGAAGCGACCGACGGGATATCCTGACGGTTGGCTTCCGAAAGATCCATTGCCGTCGGGGAATATTTCCAGCGGCAGGACTGCGCGCACGCACCGTGGTTTGCGTCACGGCCCGTGAAATAGTTCGACAGCAGACAGCGTCCGCTGTAGGCGATGCACATTGCGCCGTGAACGAAGGTTTCCAGTTCGAGCGAATCCGGAATGTTCGCGCGGATCTCTTTGATATCCGCCAGCGACAGTTCGCGCGCGAGAACCACGCGCTTTGCGCCGAGCTTGTGCCATCCGATGCAGGCTGCCGCAGAAACTGCGCTCGTCTGCGTGGAAATGTGGATCTCCATCTTCGGAGCGACTTCGCGCACCGTCATCAGAACGCCGATGTCCGCAACGATCACCGCGTCCACGCCGATCGCGTCGAGGAATTTTATGTATCCGCGCAGTTCTTCGTATTCGTGGGTGTGCGGCATGACGTTCAGCGTGACATAAAGCTTTACGCCGTGCTTGTGGCAGTAGTAGACCGCCGCGATCATTTCCTCGCGGTCAAAATTTCCCGATGCGGCACGCATCCCGAAATTTTTTCCGGCAAGATAGACCGCATCCGCGCCGTAATTCACGGCGGCTTTCATTTTTTCATAGTTGCCGGCAGGGGAAAGAAGTTCTGCCTTTCTGGAGGAATACGCCATATCAGAAATCGAGGCAGAGACGCGCTTCCACTACGCTTCTTACGAAGGTTGCCGCTTCCACGTGGAGCGGATTGACCTGGTAGCCTGCGAGAGCTTCTTCGTTTTCAAATTCGGAGTCGAGCATCATGTCCGCATTGGAGGATGCCAGACGGTCGGTCACGACCTTGAGGGAGATCATCCCCGGGATCTTGCCGTTGAGATTTTCCAGACGGCGCTTTGCTTCCGCACGTGCGGCTGCCTTTTCTTCTTCGGAGAGAGATTCCTTCAGTTTCCACAGAATAATATGCTTTACCATAAATTTAAACCTTTCTTTGTCCTATAATAGATTAAAAGTTTTTGAAGATGGGTCGAGACTTCCTTTGGAAGTCTCAGGGGGAAGGAACTTTTTTTAAAAAGTTCCTTCCCCAAGAAAATCAGACATTCATAATAACCGGGAGGATCATCGGCTTGCGCTTGGTCTTGGTGTAGAGGTACTTCGACAGCGTATCCTTGACGGCGGTTTTCATCTGCGTCCATTCGGTGACGCCGGAGTCGAGCGTATCGCAGAGGACGTCGCGCACCATTTCGCGCACTGCGTCCATCAGTTCTTCGCTTTCACGCACATAAACGAAACCGCGGGAGATGATGTCCGGACCGGAAACGATGGTCGCTTCGTCCACATCCACCGTCGCAACCACAACGATCAGACCGTCCTGTGCCAGATGACGGCGGTCGCGGAGAACGATGTTGCCGACGTCGCCGACGCCGTAGCCGTCAACGAGCATGCGGCCGCTGGTAACGGTGCCGTTCTTCTTGCAGGAGTCGTGGTCAAGCTCGAGGACCTGACCGATGTCGCACACGAAAATGTTCTTCGGATCCATACCCATGAATTCCGCCAGTTCCTTGTGCTGCATCAGATGATGATATTCGCCGTGGATCGGCATGAAGAATTTCGGCTTGGTCAGCGCGTGGATCAGCTTCAGTTCTTCCTGGCATGCGTGACCGGAAACGTGTACCACCGCTTCGTCGTGGTAAACGCTGACGCCCTTCTTGTACAGTTCGTTGATGATGCGGCTGATCAGCTTTTCGTTGCCCGGGATCGCGTGGGACGACAGGACGACAAGGTCGTTCGGCGTCAGTTCCACCTGCGAGTGATCGGCGAACGCCATGCGGTACAGGGCGGACATCGGTTCACCCTGCGAGCCGGTGGTGATGATGGTGATCATTTCCTGCGGATACTTGCCGATGTCCGCAATGTCGATCAGGGCATAGTCCGGAACGTCCATGTAGCCGAGTTCGACGGCGGCACCGACGACGTTGATCATGCTGCGGCCGGTGATCGCGACCTTGCGGCCGAACTTTACGCTGGCGTTGATGATCTGCTGTACGCGGTGGACATTGGACGAGAAGGTCGCGATGATGACGCGGTTGTCGGTGTGAGTCATGAAGATCTGGTCGAGGGCATTGCCTACCACACGTTCCGACGGCGTGAAGCCGGCACGGTCAACGTTCGTGCTTTCGCACATCAGAAGAAGGATACCTTCGCGGCCGTATTCACCGATGCGGGTGAGGTCCATCATTTCGCCGCTGACGGGGGAAACGTCCAGCTTGAAGTCGCCGGTATGGAAAATGGTACCGACGGGCGTGCGGATCGCGATCATGCACGCATCGGCGATGGAGTGGTTCGCACGGATGAATTCGCACTTGAATGCGCCCAGTTTCAGAACGGTTCCGGCTTCCACGGTGACGAGGTCACGTTCGCCGAGCAGCTTGTGTTCCGCGAGCTTGCTTTCGAGGATACCGAGCGTCAGACGGGTACCGTAGACGGGGACGTTGATCTGCTTGAGAAGGTACGGGATGCCGCCGATGTGGTCTTCGTGTCCGTGTGTCAGAAGAATGCCGCGGATACGGTCCGCGTTCTTTTCAAGGTAGGTGAAATCCGGAATCACGAGATCAACGCCGAGCATGTCCTCATCGGGGAATGCCAGACCGCAGTCAATAACGATCAGATCGTTTTCATATTCGATTACCGCAATGTTCTTGCCGATCTCGTTCAGACCGCCGAGCATCATGACGCGAACCTTGCTGGTCTGCTTCTTAGCCATAAGAGTTCCTTTCGTTCGTTTACATGAAATTTTATAATGAAAAAGATAAGTAGAAAAAGGGAAAATGCGGAGTTCCCTGAATTATTTTGTACGAAAAATCACGACCAATTACGTGCATCTATGTAGGGAGACCCTTCATACGCTGCGTAAGAATGAGATCCCGGTGCAGAAAAAAGAACGGAAAAAGCACCATGCCGTTCCGCCGCAAAAGAGGGAAAGGGCATGGGAATACCGAGGAACCGGAGCGTTTTCAGTGTGTGAAGTGTCGCGGCGTTTTCCGAAGGCGGCGGAATCGTCCGTGGCGGAGAAAAACGGGTTCGGTTCTTTCAATTGAATTTCCGCCGAGTGACTGCGTATCCGGCGACAAATTAACCCATCCTTATTATACAACCGGACAGAGCGATAGTCAAGCGGATGAATGTAAATTCGCCCGAAAAAATCACGGGATCCGGGATGTGCGGAACCTCACATCGTTCCGAGGATCAGCGCGGCAGTGCCGATGACGGCGGAAGACGATGCGGCGCCAAGCGCAAAGGCTGCCGCACGTCCGAAGAGCGGCGTACGCGCCGCGCGGCGGCAGGGAAGACTTCCGGCGGCTTCGCGGACGATGCGTTCGGCTTCTTCGGCAAGATCACGGCTTCCGAGGACGGACGACGCATCGGGAGCGGTCTTTTTCAGAACAAAGTAGACCTCTTCGAAATAGAGACCGCCGACATTTTTCATACAGTACATTCTTTTCTGGCATCCGTGCATATGGAAAACCTCCGGTATATGTCCTATGGGATATTCTCATTGTTGCCCTGTCTTGCCGGGTTATTCACGGACGGAACTTTTTTTGCCGCAGATGCCGGAAGGAAATATGTGAAGAATATTTAAAAATACTTTAAAAATACGGATATTTAGCAAAAGATGTAAATAAATCTATTGACATGGCGAAAATTGTATGATACAATGTGGGCATCATAAAAATGTTAAAAATTCAGATTGATATTTTAGTATCAATATACTAACGGAGGAATTTAATCAATGAAGTCTCTCGGTATCGTAAGAAAAGTGGACGAACTCGGAAGAATCGTACTTCCTATCGAAACCAGAAAGCGTCTTGAACTCGCTGCTGGCGACGGTGTGGAAATTTTTGTAGAAAAGGACCGTGTTATCCTCAAAAAGTACGAACCTTCCTGTATTTTCTGCGGAGATGCAGACAATGTCATTAACTATAAGGACAAAAAGATCTGCAAGTCCTGCATGGAAGAACTCAAGAAGTCCGAAATCTGAGGCAGGGTATCCGGCACTATTTTATTGTAATACTGCACACAATATACTTCGGGATGCGGAATTCCGGAGTATTTTTGTTTTTCGGAAAGGTTAATAATGTATACGGTTCCGCATGACTGTCTGACTATTATTTGTCAGAAACACAAACTTGTGTCCGATAGTATGGTGGAAATATACAGGTTCATATTGTACATTGCGTGAGTACATGAAATGAAGAGGAAAGAAAAGACAATGATGGAAGAGTATACATAAGTTCTTCATAAAACAAAAAGAAGTGTGGAAAAAAATGCAATTTTAAAAGCGGTTGAATTGTGCTTTATGCACAAAAACGGTAGGTGTGATTTCGTGAATAAAATAAATCGGCGTGTTTTCCGGAAGAAATCCGGAAGTTAAAAAAACTACACATGACATCGCGTGAGTCATGTGTAGTTTTTTGGTTTTACAGGGGAAAAACGGGATTGGGGAAAGGGATTTTATCTCTTCTTGGTTGCGATTTCCATGAGCGCCTGAGCGATGAAATCATCGGTCGGCATAGCGCCCTTGTCTTCGCCGGCACGGGTACGTACGGAAACGGTACCGTTCTGCATATCGCGTTCGCCGACAACGAGCATGTAGGGAGTCTTTGCGAGCTGAGCCTGACGGATCTTGTAGCGCATGGTTTCGTTGGAGTCGTCGCAGTGAACCTTGATGCCTGCGGCTTCAAGCTTCTTCGTAACTTCCCATGCATAGTCCGCGAAGTCACCCGCGATCGGGATAACTTCAACCTGCAGCGGGCAGAGCCACATCGGGAACGCGCCTGCGTACTTTTCGATGAGGAGCGCGAGGGTACGTTCGTAGCAGCCCATGGAAGTACGGTGGATGATGTAGGGGAGCTGCTGCTGGTCGTTGGAGTCGGTGTAGTACATACCGAACTTCTTTGCGAGAAGCATGTCGATCTGGATGGTAACGATGGTATCTTCCTTACCGAATACGTTCTTGCACTGGATGTCGAGCTTCGGGCCGTAGAATGCTGCTTCGTCGATACCGATCTTGTAGTCGATGCCGAGGTTGTCGAGAATGTTCTTCATGACATTCTGCGCTTCGTCCCACTGTTCCGCGGTACCTTCGTACTTTGCGGTGTTGTTGGGATCCCACTGGGAGAAGCGGAAGGTGCAGTCTTCGAGGAGTCCGAGGGTATCGAGGCAGTACTTTGCGAGTTCGAGACAGCCCTTGAATTCTTCTTCGAGCTGATCGGGACGGAGAACGAGGTGACCTTCGGAGATGGTGAACTGACGAACGCGGATGAGACCGTGCATTTCGCCGGAGTCTTCGTTGCGGAAGAGGGTAGAGGTTTCACCGTAACGGAAGGGAAGTTCACGGTAGGAGCGCTTCTTGGTGAGATAAGCCTGATACTGGAACGGGCAGGTCATCGGACGGAGAGCGAAGCATTCCTTGGTTTCGTCGTCCGCGTCGCCGAGGATGAACATACCGTCACGGTAGTGATCCCAGTGACCGGAGATCTTGTAAAGGTCACGCTTTGCCATGAAGGGGGTCTTGGTGAGGAGGTAGCCGCGCTTTTCTTCTTCGTCTTCGATCCATCTCTGGAGGGTCTGGACGATGCGGGCACCCTTCGGAAGAAGGAGCGGGAGACCCTGACCGATGGCGTCTACGGTGGTGAAGATTTCAAGTTCGCGGCCGATCTTGTTGTGGTCGCGCTTGCGGGCTTCTTCGATCTGTGCGAGGTGATCCTTGAGACCGTCCTTGGAGGGGAAAGCGGTACCGTAGATTCTCTGGAGCATCTTGTTCTTTGCGTCGCCTCTCCAGTATGCACCGGTGCAGGAGGTGAGCTTGAACGCCTTGATCGCGCCGGCGGAGAAGAGGTGCGGACCTGCGCAGAGGTCGGTGAAGTCGCCCATCTTGTAGAAGGAGATTTCGGCGTCTTCGGGGAGATCGGTGATGAGTTCAACCTTGTAGGGTTCATCCTTCATGAATTCGAGCGCTTCCGCACGGGGCAGGGTGTAGCGTTCGAACTTGGGATTTTCCTTGATGATCTTCTTCATTTCGCCTTCGATCTTTTCGAGATTTTCGGGAGTGAAGGTGACATCGGAGTCGAAGTCATAGTAGAAACCGTCGGCGATTGCGGGACCGATGGTGAGCTTTGCTTCCGGGAACAGGCGCTTTACAGCGGCTGCGAGGACATGGGACGCGGTGTGACGGAAGACGTTGGCGCCTTCTGCGTCAGCGAAGGTGAGAAGTTCGACATTGGCGTCGGAGTCCACGGGAGTGGTGAGGTCAACGACCTTGCCGTTTACCTTGCAGGCGATGACTTCACGGGAGATGAGTTCGGCAGCTTTTGCGGCGTCGTACACGGTAACGGGCGCGTCGAACTCCATAACTTTGTCAGCAAAACGAATGTTGAACATGAGTGTGTACCTCCGGTATGAGATAGGGGAAACGTTCCTCTGCGGCAGAAGAAAAAGAAAAAAGCCGCGGTCGGAACAAACTGTTCGGGGTGCAGATAAATCCGCACGGTTCCACCCGAGCTTTCACTCAATTTTATAAAATTTAATAAGCCGTTTTCTTCGGCAGGGTGGTACCCTCCGCCTCTCTGTGAAAACTTTTCAGCTGCCGTTTCTCTCTGGACACAAAGTTCGTGCGGGGACATATCCCATGCTACGTATTATAGCAGATGTTTTTGGGATTGTCAAGGTTTTTTGTGTGCGGATTTTTCGGGATGGGGATACGGGGGATACGGTCGCTTTTTGAAAAAAGCTCCGCAAAAACTTTTATACGGGGTAGCCGGATTGTTTGGCTGATATGGGTTTGAAAAAGAATTTTTTGATGGGTCTGTGCGCTGACATATAGACTGTCCCAGTCGACAAAATGGGAGCGATCCAAAGCCTGAGGAAGGGTGGAGACGGAAGTCAGGGGCCACCGAGACCCTGACTTCCCACGCCGTGAGGGATATACGTGATTTCGTGCGAAATGAAGATATCCTTCTACGGTAAGAGATACTCC
>JAFYOX010000002.1 GCA_017547755.1 Clostridia bacterium
GGACTTCCGCAGAGGCTTCCACATATTCACCGCATTGATCAGCTGCACCTTACCCTTGCGGTCAGGACGCTTATTCTTGGAAAGGATAAATGCATAAATGATTCCCGCACCCTCCTAAAAACCTTTTTAAACAAATAAAGCAACAAGGTACAGCCGAAATCGTTCGTACAAACAATTTCAGCCGTACCTTGTTTTCTTTTTCGTTCAAAAGTTTTTGAAGTGGGGTCCGGGGAGGAACTTTTTTCAAAAAGGTCCTCCCCGGAAATTTATTTTTTTAAAACTCAACGTCTCCTTCGAAGATCGCGTCGTCGACTTCGGAGAGAGAGAAGATGGACTTCGGGCCGGGTTCGCGCTTGATCCACATACCGTCGGTGAAGTCGGGAATAGCGACTGTTGCGCTGCCCATGGAGATGGATTCTTCCGACAGGAGAGCGACCGCCATCAGCGTTGCGGAGTCATAGACGTCGATCGGGGTCTGGATCTTGCGGCGCACCGCTTCGAGGAACGCGCGCATGACGAGCCAGTCCATACCGCCGTGACCGCCGGTAAAGTCGGCAGCCTTCGTCTTCTTCCACAGCGGATGTTCGAATTCTTCCCAGTAGTCCGCCATCGGTTCCCAGACTTCGCCCTTCGTGCGTCCTTCAATGTGGAGCGCGTGGAGATCTTCCATCCAGATACCGCAGGTACCCTGCACGCGGCCGCCGCGGGAGTACGGTCTCGGAGAGCTGGTGTCGTGCGTAAGAACGATCGTTTCGCCGTTCGCACAACGGATCGTGGTCGTTACGATGTCGCCGAGCTTGAAGTCCGCATTCGCAAACGGATGATCGGGACCGAATTTGTCGTTTACATACTTCTTCAGACCGCGGGACTTGGTCGCCATGGAGTTCAGGCTCATGAGGCGGTTGCCGCGGTTGATGTCAAGGTAGGTCATGATCGGCCCGAGCTCGTGCGTCGGGTAAAGTTCCGCATTGCGGTGGAGGTAGTGCCATGCACGTTCGTGGTCGCGGCTGAAGGAGTTCGCAACGCCGCGCAGGTCATGTTCGTAGCCGCCCTGACAGTGCAGAAGTTCGCCGAACAGCCCCTTCTTGACCATGTTGAGAACAGTCATTTCCTCACGGTTGTAGCAGCAGTTTTCCATGAGCATACAGGGAACGCCCGTTTCTTCGTACGTACGGACGAGATCCCAGCACTGCTGGATGGACTGCGCCGGACCGACTTCGAACGCAGCATACTTGCCCTTCTTCATCGCCGCGATGGCGATCTTGACGTGGTCGTTCCAGTAGGTCGTGATCATGACGGCTTCGCTTCCGTCGTCGCGGGCAATGACATCCTGCCACTTCGTCGTACCGTAGACGTCGTGCCCGTAACGTTCCGCGCACATTCTGCGTCCGTTTTCCATACGGTCTTCGAATTTGTCGCAGACAGCCGTGATTTCGACGTCTTCCATTTTCAGAAGTTCGCCGAGCCACCACGTACCGCGTCCGCCGAGCCCGATGATCGACATTTTGATGGTTTTCATATGCAGAATCCTCCTTTATAAAATGGGGGTTCCCTGAGACTTCTTCCGGAAGTCTCAGCCCCTATTCAAAAAACTTTATACCGGAAGTTTATCGAAAATTTTTCCTTATTTTCTTACAAGATGTACCACAACGGAATCGCCGTCACGGTAGTTCTTCGTGAGATTCAGCCCCGCATTCATCAGCGTGCTGCCGTAGTATTCCTTACCGGTCGCCTGATCGACGTAAACCGCCTTCGGTTCCAGACCGCACAGCTTCACAAAGTATACCGGATGCACGGAAGTGCGGATCACAACAAACGTGAACAGCGCTTCGCTCCTGTCTTCGGAAACGTACATCCAGGACGCGCACTTGCCGGTCTTGCCGTTGTAATTGTCGGTCGGCAGAACGAGACGGTAGAGATCGCCGCGGTTGATGATGTCGTAATAGCGGTGATAATCGGCGGTCTGCTTGCGGATGAGATCCTTTTCTTCGTCGGAGAGCTTGGTTAGGTCAAGTTCGTAGCCGAATGCACCTGCCATTGCAACGTTGCCGCGGGTGGTGAACGAAGTCACACGGCCGGTCTGATGGTTCGGCGACGCGGAAACGTGGCAGCTCATCGAAGATGCCGGGTAAACGAACGAAGTACCGAGCTGGATATCGAGACGTTCCATCGCGTCGGTATCGTCGCTCGTCCAGAACTGAGGCGAGTAGTAGAGCATCGCGGGGTCGAAACGTCCGCCGCCGCTGGAGCAGCCTTCAAGAAGGATGTGCGGGAACGCGGAAGTCAGACGTTCGAGAAGGTCATACAGACCGAGAACATAGCGGTGGAAGATTTCGCCGCCGCGTTCCGCCGGAAGGAGCGCACTGCCCGCTTCGGTCAGGTTGCGGTTGAAGTCCCACTTGACATATTCGATGTTCGCAGAAGAAAGAACGCCGGAGATGGTTTCAAAGAGGTAGTCACGGACGTCTTCACGGGTCATGTCGAGAACGTACTGGCTTCTGGAAATGGACATCGGACGTCCGGTGGTCTGAAGCGCCCATTCGGGATGCGCTTCGTAGAGCTTGCTGACCGGGGAGATCATTTCGGGTTCGAACCAGATGCCGAATTTCAGACCGAGCGCGTTGACCTTTTCGACCAGCTTGCCGAGACCGCAGCGGATCTTGTCTTCGTTGACGAACCAGTCGCCGAGGGAGCTGCGGTCGTCGTTGCGGATGCCGAACCAGCCGTCGTCCATAACGAGCATTTCGATGCCGCACTTTGCCGCGTCTTCCGCGATGGCAACGAGCTTTTCGTCGTCGAAGTTGAAGTAAGTCGCTTCCCAGTTGTTGACAAGGATCGGACGTTCCCTGTCCGCCCATTCACCGCGGCAGAGATGCTTGCGGTAGAGCTTATGGTAAACGCGGGACATCTTTCCCAGCCCTTCGCCGGAGAGAACGATGACCGCTTCGGGAGTAACGAATTCCGCGCCGGGATCGAGACGCCATTCGAAGCCGTCCGGGGAAATACCTGCCATAAGACGGGTCAGACCGAACGCATCCACATCGGCGGTGATGTCAAAGTTACCGGAGTAGATGAGGGACATACCGACCGCCATGCCGGATTCTTCCGTGGTTTCGGAGGTCACGAGCGCGGCGAAAGGATTGTGATAATGGCTGGACGCACCGCGGCGGCTGTTCACGGACATACTGCCGTGGAGAAGGGGCGTGCGTTCCATGTGGCGTTCACGGCCCCAGGTACCCCAGAGGTGAACGAGTTCCGCCTGCGGATCGACGGTGGTGAAGTCAAGGGACGCGCTGTACGCACGGAGAAGGGTCGCGGAAATGTCCGCAGAGGTATTTCTGATGACCGTACGGCGGCAGACTGCAGGATAGTCGCGCATAACGGTGTAGTACAGATCATACTTCAGCGCGGTCGCGGGATCGGCACAGTGCAGAACGAGAGTTTCGCATTCGTCGTCCGCCGCGTGGATCGCGGGGCAGGTGTCAAGCACCGGCTTGCCCGCGAGGATTTCGTGGGATTCGTACATGACCGCCGTGGTGGGCGCACCGCCGGTCACCGGAACGCTGCCGTCTGCCTGCGCGTTCGTCAGCATTTTTGCCATGACCGCGGACGGACGGAAATCACCGGAGCCGTATGCGGGATATTCAAACGGCGCGATATCGCAGGAGAACCAGCCTTCGGGCGTGTGTGCCGGACGCGGAACGACGGAGTCGTGACCGACGCGGACGAGGAGATATTCCACATCGTCGTCGTCAATGGCGGGACCGGCATACAGATGAAGCGGGAAGCCGTGGAAAATCGAGATAACGTAAGATGCGTCACCGGCAGTCAGGTGAAAAATCGGTTCGCCGGCGGCGGAGAGGATGGTTTTGATCATAATGATCCTCCGTTATGGAAAGTGAAATATTTTTTGATTTTCAGTGATTTTCAATGACCTTCGAATTCGCAATGAGCACGAGGGTCAGGATGAACGCGGGAAGAAGGATGAGGTACCAGGTGATCACGAGGTACGCGGAAAGAATGTGCATACCGAGCTGAACGGCGGCGAGCGCAAGGACGAGAGGACGTCCCTTGTGCTGCTTGTAGCAGTACAGTCCGGTGAACGCGACGGGAATACCGAGAACGGCGGTGACGATCGCGACTAAGAACGCGGCGGAGAAGCCGTCCGAAAGAATGCCGAACGCAAGGCACATCAGCCCGGGCATGACGTACAGGATATTCGCCACGCACGCAAAGATATAGCGCGAATTCGCCTTTTCGGACGCACTCTGCAGGGGAGCCTGCGGCTGACGTCTGTTTTGCTGCTGTTTCATAATTTCTCTTTCTGTGGGATTTTGGTGATATTTTCAATAGTATAACATATAAAAAAGCTTTTTGGAAGGGTGAATTTTCACTTTATGCAAATTCGGGGAACCCTTTTGCGAAAAAAGAGTTCCCCGAAGGTCAATACCATATCAAATTTCCTTTTTCCGTCAGACGCCGTGCGTTACTGCCACAGACCCATGTCGTATTTCACACGCAGGATCCGCGCCGCCGATTCGTTCAGCCGCTCTTCCGTCACCGTGCCGTTTCCGACCGCTTCCCATACGGCGGGATACTGCGTGCTCCAGTTGGAGCAGCAGAGCATATCGCATCCGGCAAGGATCGCTTCGAGCGCCGCGTTTCCGGTGGTGCAGTAATCCGTGATGCCCGCCATCGCCAGATCGTCCGTCATGATGATGCCGTCATACCCCAGCTCGTCCCGGAGCAGAGCCACGGTCTTCGCCGAAACCGACGCCGGTTTTTCCGCGTCGATCGACGCGGTGATGATGTGCGACACGAGGATCGCACTCACCCCTTCCTCGACCGCCGCCGCAAACGGCACAAAATCCTTCGCGCGCAGTTCGTCCAGCGAACGGTCGTCGTACGCCATGCCGGTATGCGTGTCCGCCACACTGCCGTATCCCGGGAAATGCTTCGCCACACTGCCAACGCCGAGGATCGCGGATTCACGGATCACCGTCCGCACGAATTCCGCCGTACCGTCCGCATCCAGACCCACCGAACGCCAGTACATGAAGTCGCTTTCGTTCTGCGAAATGTCCGCCACCGGCGCCATGTTCAGATTCATCCCGAGCGAAGCAAGCAATGCCGCCTTTTCCGCCGCATCCGACCGGATCAGATCCATGCCGCCCCACGAATACAGCGTCCGCGGCGACTTGAACTTTTCCGCGCGGTACTGCGTGAACCGGCTGATCCGCGTCACCGTGCCGCCTTCTTCGTCCACCGCCGTCAGGAGCCCGTATTTCGCCTGCTCCTGCAATGCCGCCATTTTCGCGGACAGACCGTCCGTCGTTTCGGTCTCAAAATCCGCCGCAAACAGGATATACGAACCGAACGCATATTCCGTGATCTGCTGCGCCGCCGCACTGCTGTACGCCGGCATGAACATCTGCCCGAGCTTTTCGCGCAGCGTCATCTTCGCCAGCTCCTCGGTGATCCGCCGTTCCCGCACCTGTTCGGGCGTTTCAGGAATCACTTCCGCTTCCGGAGATACCTCCGGCTCAGGAATGATTTCCGGAACCGGAGTCACAACAACTTCCGGCTCCGGCATAACTTCCGTTTCCGTAACGATCTCCGTGATCTCTTCCTCTTCCGGAATCACTTCCGGCTCCGGAACGACTTCCGGCTCCGGAACTTCCGTTTCTTCCGGGATCACCGGCATCTCCCTTGTCACCGCCGGCACTTCCGCATCCCGCAGGACACATCCGCCGAGCATCAGCCCCGCCAGAACCGCCGCCGTACTTCTCCTGAAAATCCGCACAATCTTCATATCTTTCCTCATTCAAAAAGGTTTTTGGAAGGGTTCGGGAAACCTTTTTCCTCAAAAAAAGGTTTCCCGAAAAACTTTATTTTGTTCTCTGTCTCACAGCTTCGTACATCATGACGGTCGCCGCGCAGGCAACGTTGAAGCTCGACGCGGACGAAGTTTCCGCCATCGGAATGGTCGCCATGGTCGTGCAGAACGGACGCAGACCTTCGGACAGACCGTCGGTCTCACAGCCGATCATAAACATCGTCGGCACGGTCAGATCGAGTTCGCGCAGGATCACATCCGCGTGCGCGGTCGTACCGACCACCTGCAGAGCCCCGTACTTTTCGGAAACATCCGCAATGAACGCCGCAAGATCGTCGTGACGCGGCATCCGGATGACCGGTACATTGAAGAACGAACCCATCGATGCCCCGACCACTTCGCGGTCGTACAGGTCAACGCCGTGCCCGGTCAGGATCAGACCGTCTGCCCCCATCGCGTCGAGGGTACGGATGATCGTCCCGAGGTTCCCCTTGTTCGACGGACGGTCGAACAGGGCAAGAAGCGGCACGCCCTTGAACCGGATCTGTTCCGGATCGTCCGGACGCATCTTCACGACGGCCATCAGTTCGGAGGTATCTTCCTTATCGGAAAGATCCTGCATCAGCGGCGCGTCGAGTTCAATGTTCCCTTCCGTCGTACGGGTGGACCTGATCACACCCTTCGCCCAGTCGGACATCGGAAGCGACGGCGCGTAGATCAGGGAAACGATCTCCCAGCCGTTCTTGATGGCTTCGTTGATATTGCGCACGCCTTCCACGAGGAATTCGTAATACTTGTACCGCTTGTTCCGGTTGGTGGAGAGAACCTCCAGTTTCTGATACGCCGCGTTTTTCGAATGGATTTTCGTAACTTTCATCGGTTTTCCCTCACATTTTTTCTTCGTCATAGACCGCTCTGCCGCCGCCGGTGAACGGGATTCTCGTCCGCGCCGCCAGGATCGACGCACAGCCGATCTGCTTGACCGCCAGACGCACCGGCACTGCTACCTTCTTCAGGTGCATCCCGATGAGCGTTCCGCCGATGTCCAGTCCGGCATCCGCCGCGATGCCGTCGAGCACCACGGGATCCTTCATATTCTTATACGCGCACGTTCCGAACGATCCGCCTGCCTTCGGCTGAGGAACGGCGTTCACCTCACGGTACACCGTAAGTCCGAGGTTCGATACGGCAAGTGCCGCCGCAACCGCTTCCCTCTCGACCACGATCGCGCGGTTCAGATGCTCACAGCACTGCGCCGCCAGATACAGTTTCTTTTCCCCGAGAACGGATACGATCCCGCGGTAGACCGCCGCCGCGATGTCCGGCGAAGAATCGTGACCGATCACACCGCCGCCGACTTCCGACGACGAGCATCCGACCACCACAATGCCGCCTTCCTTCACCTTCGCAATGTCACAAAGCTCACGTACAGCCTCCGCCGCCTGCTTTTCGATATCTTTCATGATATATTTTTTTCTGGGGAAAACTTTTTTATAAAAAAGTTTTCCCCAAACCCCTTTCCAAAAATTTCAATCTATATAATATATTCCAATTAAGAAAATGCAGATCGTTTGACCTTCACCAGCCCATGTTTTCCGCAAATTTTTCGATATACGCGACAACGCCGTTTTCCGCAATATCGTCCGCCGCATTTTTCGTTTCCTGCACCGCATTCGGCACGGCGACGGCAAAGTCCGCCGCTTCGAACATCGGCAGATCGTTCCGGTTGTCGCCGAAACAAACGATATATTCCGCGCCGGTATACGCACGCAGGAATTCGACCGCGTGCTTTTTCGACGCTTTTTCGTCAAAAATCTCAAGATACCACGTTCCCGGTGCATACGAATCCTCGTAATACGTCCGCTTGATCCCGGAAACGTCATCCACGGCATGATATGCCCGGAGCACATCCGCTTCCGGCGCGATCAGGCAGAAATAGATCACATCGCCCTGCACATCCATCACGTCGGAGATTTTCACAAACGGCTTTCCGTAGCGGATCTTCCGCTCGTCCATGAATTCCTGCATCGCCGAACCGGAAATCTCCGTATAATGGGTCCGCAGTTCTCCGCCGTCCGCCAGCGAATAAATGAACGGATACGAATCCGATTCCCGCATCCGCCGCAGAAGTTCGCGCGCACATCCTGTGGAAAACTTCGCACAATCGACATACTGCCGCTTTGCCATATCGCAGGCAAGCACCCCGTTCATCAGCGAAACAGGCGGCGCATCGGGCGAAAAATGCAGATCGGACAGAATTTTTTCCGCCGACCGGATCGTCCGCGCGGTGGCATACGTGATCCGCAGACCGCGCGCGGTCAGAGCGTTGATCCGCTCCGCATCGCCGTCACGCAGGACCGCCTGCGGAGTCAGCAGAGTCCCGTCGAGGTCGGAAACGAAAAGAACTTTGGATTTTTCGTATTTCATGCACCGTTCCCCTTATTTTTCCGGCGTTTCCCGAAAAATTCCGCCAGAACTTCCCGGCATTCCTTTTCGAGCACGCCGAATTTCATTTCAAATTTATGATTCAGCGGATACGAATTCAGATTGATGACCGATCCCGCCGCCCCGGCTTTCGCATCCTTTGCGCCGCAGACGACTCTGGGAACTCTCGCACACCAGATCGCACCGGCGCACATCGGACAGGGTTCCAGCGTCACGTACAGCGTGCACCGCGTGAGCCGCCATCCGCCGAGTTTCCTGCAGGCCTGCGAAATCGCCGCCGTTTCCGCGTGATATGACGCATCATGGAAAACTTCCCGTCCGTTGCATTCCGCCGCGACGATCTTCCCGTCCCGTACGATCACGCATCCGACCGGCACATCGCCGCATTCCGCCGCGATCTCCGCCAGTTCGAGCGCCGCGCGCATATAATATTCGTCAGCATTTTCCTCACCCGGCTCGTCATAGCGCGTCACGACCGCTTCGATCGCCTGCGCACGTTCTTCAATCATCGTCATTTTCCCCTCCGTCTTCCGTTTCTCCGGCACCGGCACGTGCTTTCCGCAGACCGCGGCGCACCAGCAGGCACAGCATCGCGGCAAAACCGACGGATATCAGCACCAGATCCGGCATCAGCCGCATCGGTTCCGCCTCCGTCAGCCATGTCAGATACACGAACGACCGCAGATTCATCAGCATATGTGCGATCACCGCCGCAGACAGCGAACCGGACAGCTCCGTGATCAGCACAAGAACGATCCCGGCAAAGAGCGCATAGATCATTCCGCCGACGGAACCGTGCACGATCGCAAACATGACCGCCTGCGTCAGTCCGGCAAAAATCGGCTGCATCGGGCGCAGTTCCCGGTAATACAGCCAGCGAAAAATATACTCTTCCAGAAACGGATGGATCAGGATCAGCGAAACAAATTCCGCGGCAAGCGTATCCGGCGCAAAAGCGGAAACCGGTTCCGATCCCACCGCCGCCGTGACCGCGTACATCGTCACGGTCAGGACTCCGACTCCGGCCAGCGCATACATCAGCTGTCCGAAAAGCGTATCCTTCACTGGAAACGGCACAACGGGATTCTCTTTCCCGCCGTTTTCGCCGTCCGGCTCCGGCTGCGTCTGCGTTCCGGGACGAAGTGCCTCCGCACCACAGCTCATCCGGAAGAAAAAGATCCCCGCTGCCGACGCCGCCAGAAACGCAAGCGTACTTCCGATCACGTCCGGCATCCCGGACATTCCGGAAAGAACCAGCAGAAGCCGCTGGAGGATCACCATGATCACAAACGGCATCATCACCCCGACCAGCCGGCGGATATTTGTTTTTTCCACGCTGCGTCTCCTTTCCGCTTTCCCGGAAGCAATTATCCTACAATTATTATAAATCTAATTATAGCACGCCGCGCCCGCATTTGCAATGGCAGGGCAGACGATTTCCTGTGGAAAAGCGCACGAAATCCGCGCAGTTTCCACAGCCGTATATCCGCTTCAAAAATATAAGTCCCGCTGTACCCGACTGTTGAACCGCTCTCTTGCAATCTCTGCCGGAAAACGCTATACTGTATTCAACAGAACCGGTTCCGAATTCATGAAAAAACGAGGTATTCACCATGACCATCGGTCAGCGCATCCGGAAAATCCGCCGCGAACGCGGCATCACGCAGGAACAGCTTGCCGAATATCTGAATCTTTCCGCATCCGCGGTCTCCCAATGGGAATGCGACCGTGTGATGCCAGACATCACCCAGCTCCCTCTCCTTGCAAATCTTTTTGAAGTCAGCGCAGACGTTCTTCTCGGCATCGACGTGGACAGCAAAGCGAAAAAAATCGACGAAATTTATCACACTGCCCTGAAAACATCGCAGGAAGGCCGCCGTTACGAAGCCATCGACATTCTCCGCGACGGTCTGCGGCAGTATCCGGACAGTTTCAGACTCATGGAATTTCTCGTCGCCGAACTCCGCTGCCGTCCGCCGAAGGACGGCGAAGGCGAAAAAGAACTCGCCGCGTACCGCCGTCAGATGGAAATGTATCTCGACCGTATCCTCGCCGGATGCACGGACGACACCATCCGCGCATCCGCCGTTCAGACGGCGTGCTTTCTCTATCCCGAAATCGGGCGGTACGACGACGCCGTAAAGCTCGCGGAAAGCATTCCGGAAGGATTCACGCGCCGTGAAATGCTGTGCATTCTCTATTCCGGCACAAAACGGTACGAAACCAAACGTGACGACATCCTTTCGAAATTCACCAACTCCGTCGGCGAACTCACCGACCTCGCCGAAAGCAGGCACGACGACGGTACAGACGTCTTCACGGACGACGAAAAACTGCGGATTTACGAAAAGCAGATCGCCATGTTCGCCCTCTACTTCGACGACGGACGCTATCTCTATCACGCGCAGTACCCGAAAATCGCGCATCTCGCCTGCGCAGAAATCCACGCCAACCGCAAAAACACCGAAAAAACCCTGTATCACCTGGAACAGGCGGCAAACTTCGCCATCGAATTCGTCACCATGAAAGAAGACGACACCCTCACCTCCCTTCTCACCCGCGGCATCCCCGACGGCGGAGCCTGGCAGGAAGAACACAACCAAGTCACCTGGCTTCTCAGCACCTGCGCCTCCTCCCGCTATGATTTCCTCCGCTCCGAAGAACGCTTCACACATCTTGTGGAAAAGTTAAAACTTTACGCTCGATAAAATAAAGAGAGTGCAAGGGGTTCGTTTTGGGGAAACGGTCGCTTTTTGAAAAAAGCTCCGCAAAAACTTCAATCTGCTGCTGACGGTTTGTTAGGCTGATATGGGTTTGTGAAGGGGATTTTTGATGGGTCTGTGCGCTGATGTCGTACATCTGCAGGGGCGATTCACGAATCGCCCGATTAACGAATTGAATTTCCTGAATTTTGTCGATAAATCGTTTGTTTCGGCTGATAAAACAGGAATTTATCCAATTTTACAGAC
>JAFYOX010000020.1 GCA_017547755.1 Clostridia bacterium
AACCGGTCGTTCGCAATGTTGTCGAAAGTCGCCTGCGGGACTGTTTCCCCGCCGCGGTCGCGCGGCGGCAGAATAATCTTCCGCCGGTACTTGTTTTTCAGTTTGCAGGCAAAACCGGTGCTGGCTCCGGCATCATCAAGTTCGGCGGCCAACGCCTCCTCTTCCGAGGCGAAGCTCCCGCTTCTGTCTATGAAATGCCCGTAAAACGAAGCGTTTTCAATCCAGTCCTCCCGCGCCTGGCGCAGGCTTTTCAGAAGCGCGTCTTTCTCGCCTTCCCCGGCAAACAGATTCTGCGCGGCCAGGCAGCCGACCGCCGCACAAAACAGGACGAAAATACGAACAATCGGTTTCATGACAGGACTCCTTGCAAGACTCGGAACACACAAAAATCCGGAACCGCTCCCGTCGAAAAATTTTAACGGACAACAATCCCTCCATAGCGAGTCTACCACAGAACCAAATCAAAGTCAATAAAAAATTTTGTCTTTTTTTTTCTCACAAACGCGGTGTCCCGCGGATGCCGGTTCGTCCGCCAAGATGCCGGTCCTAATAGCGGATAATTTCGATGTCGGGGGAATCGGGAAAATCGTGGATCTTGACGGGAAGGTCTTCCGGCAGATACGCGGTTTTCAGGGAACGGCATCCCTTGAAGGCGTCGTCGCCGACTTCCGTGACGGAATAGGAAATTTCGATCGACGCGAGCGAAGAACACCCCTCGAAGGCGCTTCTGCCGATTTCCGTCACCGAATCGGGGATTTCGGCCGACTCGAGCGCAGAGCAGCCGTAGAAGGTACACTCGCCGATTTCCGTCACCGAGGCGGGAATCCGGACGGATCTGAGCGACGTGCAGCCCCAGAAGGCGCTCTCGCCGATGGTCTCGACCGAGTCGGGAATCTCGACGGACACGAGGGATGTACAGCCGCTGAAGGCATTGTCGGCTATTTCCCTGATGAAACGCGGAACGGTGTATTGTTTCAGATATTTCCCCGCGGGAAAGGCGATGAGTCTCCCCTTTCCGAACAGAACTCCGTCCCGGCTGCGGAATTTTTTGTTGCCGGGCGAAACCCTGATTTCGCGCAGGGAGGAACAGCCGGCGAAGACATCCTCGCCGATCTTTCGGACCGAGCCGGGAATTTCAACGGCGGTGAGTTTGGCGCAGTTCTGGAAGGCGTCGTCGCCGATTTCCGTGGCGGAATCGGGGATACTGTACGTTTCCAGATCCTTCCCGGGCGGATAGATTCTCAGTTTGGTTCCTTCGTATAAAACACCGTCGATGTCATGGAAAACCCTGTTGCCGGGCGAGACTTTGATTTCACGCAGGGAAGAGCATTTGTAAAAAACCCCGCAGATGCTGATCAGGGCAACCGAGTCCGGAATTTTAACGGACACGAGGGAAGTGCAGCCGGAAAAAGCCATAACGCCGATGATTCGGACGGAATTCGGAATGTCAGCCGAAACAAGGGAAGAGCAGCCGGAAAAGGCCAGCAATCCGATTTCCGTGACCGTATCGGGAATCTCAACGGAAACGAGCGCCGAACAGTCGCGGAACGCGTCTTCGCCGATCACCGTAACACCGCGTGGAATTGTAACGGAGGTGAGTGAAGAACATCCGGAGAAGGCCCCGTCGCCGATTTTCCGAACCGAGCCGGGAAGATCGACAGCGGTGAGGAAAGAACAGCCGTCGAACGCGTCTTCGCCGATTACCGTAACGGAATCGGGGAGAAAAAGTGATGTAACCTTTTTGGGGATTTCCGCCGTGCATTCGCCATTCTCGGAATAGCAGCGGCGTTTCTCAATTCGGACGGTTCCTTCCGGACCGCTGAAGACAATTTGGGAATCGGAACGGGCAGAGTCGGACATCTTTTCACCTCCTTGAATGGTTGAGACTTTTTCCGGTCCGGC
>JAFYOX010000021.1 GCA_017547755.1 Clostridia bacterium
ATTGTGTTATACTGTACCTGCTTTCCGGTATGGTTTTGCTGCAACTTTATTATACCACGAAAGCAGCGACCGGGCTATCCTTTTCGGATAACCCGGTCGTTTTTCGTTTTTGTGGGGCTTATTGCGACAGCCCCTTTTTTCTTCCTTCACGCGGCGAAGCCGCGCACTTCAAAAATCACTGTATCAGCCCCCGGGCCGTCGCCAGATCCTCCCGGCATCTCTGCCGCATCTCCGCCGCCCGTGCGGCGAGAGCACGCCCGATCCCTTCCCGGTCTTCCATGATCCGTTCCACACAGGACAGCACCTCTCCGCCGATGTCCGACGATGTTCCCAGATCCACCACAAACGGCTGACCGAGCGCCTTCATCATCGACGCTACCTTCGGGTCGTATTCCAGACCTACCACCGGTACCTCCGCCGACGACGCAAAAATAATCGCGTGCAGACGCATACCGATCACAAATTCCGCTTTCGACAGAACTCCGATCAGCTCAGGCGCATTCTCCGGCGTGTACAGAAGCGCCGTGCGCCCGGTTCCGCGCATCCGCTCGTTGTACTTTTCCGTGAAATAACGGCAGATCTCCCCGTCCTGCACCGTCTGCATGGGGATCACAAAGGGAACCAGCCCGTATTTTTCCGTGATCTTCACGCACGCTTCCACCGCTTCGTCTGCGGTGTGCGTCGGCGAGATATCCGTATTTTTCTGTACCGGCGGACGGAGCGACACCGCAAAGAAACCGTCCTTCACGCCGATCCGCTCCATCGTCCGTGCCAGCCGGTGCTCGTCGTACGGCCGGATCAGGAACGCCGGGTCCGCTGTCACGCGGATCTTTTCCCGCGTCACGCCGAGACGCCGCAGTTCGTCTGCGGAATCCGCATCACGTACGGATACCTCCGATGCACGGTCGACGACCTTCACCGTCAGCTTCCGGTTCGATCTGTCACGCACCGGGCCGATTCCGTTCGCGTATATATACGACTTTACGCCGAACATCTCCGCCGTTCCGAGAACGCCCGCGTAATATTTCAGGCTGCGCCGGCTCGTCGAGTCCTGCAGAAGGCTTCCGCCGCCCGAGATCAGCAGTTTTACACCCGCGATCGTCCCGACTGCCTGCGGACTGAAGCGCGGCACGCACCGCAGTCCGGTACGTCTGGCATCCGCTTTCGGATGTCTGGTCAGCGCCGCGATCTTTACGCCCGGAATTTCTTCCGCCAGCGTCGCCGCAATGACATCGAGCAGACTTTCGTCGCCCATGTTGCCGAATCCGTAGTAGCCGCTGACCACCACGTCCGCCTTGCCGCGGAAGGGAACCGGTGCGGCCATCGCGGCGCGGTACATTTCCTCGTAATCCGCCGCCATCCGTCCGGCGGTATAATGTTCCATCACAAACGCGCGGTTGTATTCGCCCATCGCGGCAAGTTCGTCCGCCGGACGATTCAGACAATCCGCGATCCAGCCGAACAGAGTCTCGCCGTCCGCGAGATCAAATCCGCGGCAGCAGAAATTCGTGTCCACCGCGGGAGCGGTCTTCGTTTCGTCAAAAATTCCGATGGCACCCTGACCGCCGGCAACGATGACCGGCTTTGCCGCCGACATCGCTTCCAGAGCGGAGCGGGATACCCCGATGAACACATCCGCCGCCGACGCGTATTCGTTGATGTTCGACACCGCGCCCGTCATAGTGACCAGAGGATACCCGGCGTCTTTGTTCACTTTGTCCGCCATCGCGCAGAGCGTTTCGAATTCCGTACCGCCGCCGACCACAAGAATGTCCGTATCGGGGAAGGATTCCGCGATTTTCGGCGCAATTTCGATCAGCCGGTATGCGGGATCGGCACGGTCGGCATCCAGACGGCTGATATAGACAAGACGTCTGCGTTCCTTCTTCAGACCGTGCGACGCAAGAAGCGCATCAAAAGGAATCTCGGGCGAAAATTTCGCCGTATCGATGCCGTTGATGGTGAGATAGATCTTCTCACGCGGATAGCCGTATTCCTTGACGAGGTAATCCGCGATGTCGTCGGAGACCGCCATGACGCGTTCCCCCCAGCGGGAAATTTTCCGCCAGAGCGCGTTCATGGAGAAATTGAGATGCGCGGTCGTGACGAACCGGAACTTCATCCGGTCGTGCAGAAGACCGCATATAAACGCGGGAATGCGCGCGTGCGCATGGACAAGATCGAAATTTCCGTCCCGGATCAGGCGTTCCAGTCCGTGATACGCCGTCAGAACGGCGCCCGGACGCTTCGTATGCAGGGGAAGCGTCACATTCTTCACGCCGAGCGCGGTCAGCTCATCGGCATACACCCCGCCGAACGATGCCAGCGTGATCTCATGTCCGCGCCGGTTCAGCTCCCGGCAGAGTTCCAGAATATGCGTCTCCGCGCCGCCGATGTTCATCGCCATCGTGACCATTAAGATTTTCATGGAAAATACTTTGGGAAAACTTTTTTCCGAAAAAGTTTTCCCAAAACCCCTTTCAAAAAACTTGATACTTAAAAACAAATGGGGGTATATTCAGATTATTTCTTTTTGCTGTTATTTTTGCGCGTGTCCGGGCGTTTGTAATCAGACTTCGCGGGATTTTTTGCGTTGTTTTTGCGGGGATCCGCCGGTTTGCGGCTGTCCGCACGCCTGTCTGCCGGTTTCCGGTCGTTTTTCGGCTTGTTCTGCGGATTCTGCGGCGCACGTCCGTCCTTTTTCGGCTGCTGCTTCTGAGGATTCTTCGGCGCACGTTCTTCCGTCTGACCGCCGCGCGGTGCACCGAGCAGTTCGAGCAGATCGGCACGTCCGGCTTCCGAACAGTACTTCATCGCTTCGCGGATCATCGGGCGGTTCTGCGGCTTTCTCCACTGCAGAAGCGCACGCTGAAGCTGCTTTTCACGGTAATCCGTCGCCGTATAGACCTGCTTGCCGGTGAACGGGTCGATTCCCGTGTAATACATGACCGTCGATGCGGTGCCGGGCGTGGGATAATAGTCCTGCACCTGTTCCGGCGCAAGACCGATCTTCTTTGTGTACAGCGCCAGTCTTGCGGCATCATCCATCGTACTGCCAGGATGGCTCGACATGAGGTAGGGAACCAGGTACTGTTCCTTGCCGCATTCCTCGGACAGACGCATATATTTTTCGCGGAACTTGTCGTACACTTCGACCGACGGCTTGCCCATATGCGCCAGGACATTCGGCGCACAGTGTTCGGGCGCTACTTTCAGCTGACCGCTGACGTGGTCGCGGACGAGTTTTCTGAAGAAAGCGTCGGACTTGTCCGCCATCATGTAGTCGAAGCGGATTCCGGAGCGGATAAAGACCTTCTTGATGCCCGGAACGGCTTCGATCTGCTTCAGCAGTTCGATGTATTCACGGTGATCGGCGCGGAGATTCGGACAGGGCTTCGGGAACAGACAGCGCTTGTTCGAGCATACGCCGTGTTCCAGCTGTTTTTCGCAGGCAGGTTCGCGGAAATTCGCGGTCGGACCGCCGACGTCGTGGATATAACCCTTGAATCCGTCGAGTTTGGTGATGAGTTCGGCTTCCTTCACACAGGATTCGATGCTTCTCGAGCGGACTGCACGTCCCTGATGGAACGCAAGCGCGCAGAAATTGCATCCGCCGAAGCATCCGCGGTTGTGCGTGATCGAGAAGCGGACTTCCGAGATCGCGGGAACACCGCCCATTTCCTCATACATCGGATGATACGTGCGGACGTAGGGAAGAGCATAGACCCTGTCGAGTTCTTCACGTTCGAGCGGCGGCTGCGGCGGATTGACGACAAGCATCCGGTCGTCGTAATATTCCACGATCGCCTTGCCGCTGACCGCGTCGTTGTTCATATACTGGATACGGAAGGCATCCGCGTAGATCTTCTTGTCCGTCTTGAGATCGTCGTAATCGTATCCGTCGACCTCACCCTTTTCCGGCTTCACACCGAGACGTCCGGCACAAGGGAAGTGGATCTCATCCCCCTTTTTGCCGAGGTACGCCGTGCCGCGGACGTCGCGGATCTTCTTGACCGGCACGCCCTTGTCGAGCAGTTCCGCCAGACGGACGACGGTGCGTTCGCCCATACCGTACATGAGAATGTCGGCGCGGCTGTCGATCAGCACGGAGCGGCGGACTTTGTCCGTCCAGTAGTCGTAATGCGCGAACCGGCGAAGGGAAGCCTCCAGACCGCCGATGAGGATCGGGATATCGCCGTACGCCTCGCGGATCTTGTTGCAGTAGACGATCACGGCGCGGTCGGGACGGAGTCCCGCCTTGCATCCGGGGCTGTAGTAGTCCTCACTGCGGCGTTTTTTCGCCGCCGTATAATGCGCGACCATGGAGTCGATGTTCCCGGACGATACAAGGAAGCCGAGTCTCGGCTTGCCGAATTTTTTGAAATCGTCCTGCGTCCGCCAGTCCGGCTGGCAGAGCATCGCCACGGAATATCCGGCATCCTCCAGCACACGGCTGATGATCGCCGCGCCGAACGACGGATGATCCACATAGGCATCCCCGTTCACATATACAAAATCCACCTGTCCCTGCACCTCGTCAGGCGACACGGGAAGAAATTTCGTTGACATAATCGTTCTTGGGGAAAACTTTTTTCGAAAAAGTTTTCCCCAAACCCCTTTCAAAAAACTTCAATCTATTATAATAACAAAGTGCAGCTTAAATTTTCTGTCGAATAAGTCTGCACTTTCCTTGTATCTGTCCCCGTCCAAAAGGTTTTGAAGAGGGTTTGGGGGAAACTTTTTTCAAAAGTTTCCCCCAACGTTCTCCCCTCAATCCGTAATTCCGAGTTCGTTTTCGATCCACGCGACGCGGTTGTTCAGCCACGTGACGAAGTAGTCGACGTGTTCCGGATAGGTCTTCAGTCTGTCCACTTCGGGGAGGCTGCGCCACTGTCTCGAACCGAGGAAACCGTCCCAGCGGGTGTAGTTCGCATCGATGTCCGCCTTGTAGTATTCCGCCGTTTCGTAGAGCATGTCCGGAATTGCGTGGATATAGTCATATTTTTCGAGCCAGCGTTCCACAACGAGTGCGCGGAACTGCTCGTTTTTGATCAGTTTGATGTACCACGAATGGGGAGACGCCGCCGCCCATCCCTTGTAGTTGTTTCCGCCGTGCTCGGACGTACCGGAGGACTGGTCATAGTCCCACAGCGGGCCGAGGAACAGCTTTCCGCCCGGTTCCTTGTACGCGAAGAAGACATAGCCCATGTCGCCCGCGAGGATGTATTCCGTGCAGATGAACGAGTCCACGAACGACTGGATGTCCACCAGTTCGCAGAGCGTTTCAAAGTCGTCCTTGCCGATCGCCTTCACGACCTCGTTCATGTATTCGTTGATGTATTTAACCTGTTCGTTGGTGATCACGTCCGCATCGGGGCTCTTGATGACGACCGAACCGACCGATACTTCCTTGTATGCCTTCGGGAAGAAGACACGCTGACCGTCGTTGGCGCCGCCGTTGCCGCATTCCATGAGGAAGCCGCAGTCTTCGGGAGCCAGAGCATTGCCGAGGCTGTCGGTGCCGTCCCCGATGTCCACGCGGTTTTCGCCGGCTTCGACCTGTTCGACCACCAGATACAGACCCTTGTAGTCGTTGTTGATGTAAACGTGCGCGAACTGACAGTCCGTGGTATATTCGAGACTGGAGAACTGCTGCGCCATTTTATAAACGGTAAAGTTGCGGAGCATCGCCATGTCGACGGTGTTCGCAAGAAGGATCCAGTCCTTCGCGCGGCCCATGCCGAACAGGTCGACCTTTTCGTCGAACTTCAGACGGTACGGCTTCTTTTCGTAGTACACCCACGTACTGTTGCCGCGGCCGCGGATCTGTCCGGTGAGATTCTTTTCGTTCCAGCTGTTCTTGTCGCTCGTCACGTTGACGGTGCAGGAGGTGTAAACGCCCTTCTGGATGTTCGAAGACTTCGCTTCGATGTAGATGACCGGCGCCATCAGACCGTCGATCTGTTCGGTCGGGTAGACATAATTCGCCCAGAGGGTCATGTTGTCGAGGATCTTTGTCTTGCCGGGTTCGTAGCGGTTGATGCATTCCGGCTCGGTGTACCAGCCTTCGAAGTTCATGCCGCTGCGGGTCGCGTTCGGCGCATCGTCGAGAACGCTGCCGTAGGTGACGGTGTGCGTGCTCTTGCCGGTGACGCGGCCGAGTTCGGAGTCAAAGGTGACCGTGCAGACTTTGGGGATCCAGTTGGCGTAAACGGTAGTATTTTCGTAGAGTTCTTCCCCTTCGTAGCGGTTGACGAATTCCGGTTCGGTGTACCAGCCTTCGAGGGTATAGCCCGCGTTTTCGATGTCGCCGTCGAGAGGCGGAAGGGTTTTCATGCCGCGCGGGACGATCTGACCGTCCACCTTGGCATCGCAGTTTGTCACAAAAGTCAGCCGGGGATGGGTGAAATACCATCCGGCGTAAAGCGCGAGCAGGACAACGCAGAGCGCCATGACCGCGCACCAGAGTTTGTTTTCTTTAATGAATTTCAAAGCAGAGCTTCCCCTGATTATGATAATTTAATGTTGTTTAAATTATATCATACTCCGCAAAACCTGTCAATCATGCGCGGGAAATGTTTGATATTGTTCATAAACCGGACAAAAGTGCGGACAAAAGGAAAACCGCCTCCCGTAAACGGCCGGGAGGCGGTTTATATCTTTAAGTTATAAGGGACTTAAAAGATGAGAATTAGTCGAGGAGGTCTGCAACGTATGCATCAACTGCATGTACAGGGTATGCAGGAGATACGAAATCGTTGGTTTCAGAGTTATCCTTTTCGATAACGAGCTTAACTTCCTTGAGAGAACCGTCTTCCTTGAGAGAAGTGGTCCACTTACCGTCAACGCTTGCGAAGAAATCGAAGCCAGTAGCGTCGGAATCCTTAGCAACAACAGCAACGTCGATCTGGATTTCGTTGAGATCAGCAAGCTTAACTACGATAGGAGTCTTGAGGTCAACGCGGATGGTCTTAACGAGTTCACAGTCAGCGCAGTCAGCATATTCTGCCTTAACGATGCTGGTGTAAATAGCGTCAGTAGTCCAGTCTGCGTCACCGTTCTTCCAAGATTCAACAGTTACATCATACTTTTCAGCATAATGATCGTCTGCGAGACCGAATGCGTAGCCGCCTTCAGCGATCTTGGAGTGGAGACCCTTAACGCCTTCACCGTCGAAGGTGAATTCGATGGTCTTAACAGTAAGGGTATCGATCTTGCCGTTAACCTTGGTGGTGGTGAAGCCAACCTTACCGGTGATCTTAGCGTCGTCCTTAGCCCATTCACGGATAACAACTTCGTTGGACCATGCGAGATCAGTACCAGCGATGGTAGCGATAGTATCGGATTCAACGATGTAGATAACGATGTTCTTGGTTTCTACGTTGTAGATGTAGAATGCAGGAACGGTGGTGTAGGAGTTCTTGGTGATGTAGGAATCGAGCTTAGCGTTGTTGTCATTACCGTAAACGGAATCGTCGATCTTTTCTACATAACCATCCTTGTCGATGGAGATTACACGGTAGGTAACAGTGTTAACCTTGTCGCCACGGTAGTTAGCTTCACCGAAAATCATGTTTTCGATTGCTTCCTTGTGCTTGCTGTCCTTGGTGTTGTAGAGGGACTTAGCATCAACGAGGTTAGCGATCTTTGCTGCCTTGTAGGTATCAGTGGTGTAAGAACGTGCAACCCAGTCAACGATTTCGTCAGCGTCTACGAAGAAGCCTTCTTCGAGAGTGAGAACATTACCCTGAGTGGTGAGTGCGAGACCCTTTTCGTACTTCTTGTTGGTAGCGCCAACAACATGTTCGAGGTTACCGGTGAGGATATCAACGGTAGCAACGGTGTATTCAGATGCACCGAGGAGGTACCAGTCTTCAGCACCAGTGCCGTTGTAGGATGCAGAGTAGTAAGCGTCTCTGAGGAGAACTACGAGACCTGCATCGTACTTGTCGAAGCGAGGAGCGGAGGTAACATTAACGAATACATAGGTGTCGGAAGAACCGTCGGAGTACTTAACAACTTCACCGGAGATTACAGCATTAGCCGGGAGCTTGCCAACATATACCTGAACGGATGCGTATACATCATTGGGTTCCCAAGCGTCTACGATAACATACTTGTCATCAGAGTTCATCTTGATGTAGGAACCAGTGGTCCAGTCGCCAAGACCATCCTTCTTGGTCTTATCCCAAGTCTGCTTCAGAACGTAACCGTCTTCAGTAGCAGTGAGCTTGGTAAGCTTGGTTTCGTAGCCGTATACAGTGTATTCACCGTATGCGTTGCCATCATTGTCAACTTCGTCGAATTCGCCTGCGAGAGCTACATTGTAAATGTCGCCGTCCTTGGAGGTGATGGTGTAGATAGCACCCTTGGTGAAGGATTCAGCAGCTGCCTTGTCGGTCAGGTAGTAGTAGTAGTCACCCTTCTGCCAGCCGTCGTAGGAAGCGATCTTGAACTGAGTGTAAACGAGATCGTTGGTGGAGTAACCGTTAACAACGATGTAGCCATCAGAGGAGAGACCTGCGTAAGATTCAACAACGATGAGTTCGGTGGTGGTGTCGCCGATAGCGTCGATGTCAACGATTTCGCCGTCAACTACAACGAACTTAACGAACTGGTTGAAGAGCTTGCGGAGTTCAGCGGTGTAGATAGCCTTGGTCTTTGCGTTTTCCTTAACATACTTGAAGCCGTTGCCTTCGAGTTCAGCGTACTGGTCGAAGTGGTAGGTTTCTTCGTCGATGGTGATGGTACCAGCGGTGATGTTGTATGCGCGGAGAACACCCTTAGCGGTGTAGGAGTCTTCGTCAGAACCGTCGATGTTCTTTACAACCTTGATAGCGCCGGTTTCAGCGTCGTAGTTGTAAACAACGTAGCCAGCCTTGTAGCCGGTGAATTCGCCGTCTTCGTCGTATTCAGCAACAGGAGTGTAGCCTTCTACGAACCATGCACGGTCAGCATCGTCGCCGTCCTTGATGCCTTCCTGGATTTCGTTGAAGATTTCAATGCCGGTTACAGAGTAAGCGTCATCAAGCTTAGCAGCCTTTTCAGCGAGACCGAAGGTGTCAACTCTGGAAATCTTGTAGGACTTGTTGTCAGAGTGCTTGTCTTCGGTGAAGTAACCGAGAGCGTAGGATTCGTAGATACCGCGGTCTGCAACACCGTCAAGGTTGGTGTCGAAGATTTCGAGGGATGCGTATGCGGAGTCAGCGATCTTGTCTACAGTGGTAGCGAAGCCCTTGTAGGTGTGATCCTTGTATTCGAAGTACTTAGCGTAGGTGTCGGAGAATTCCTTTTCGGTCATCCAGTCACGACCAACGAGGTTTTCGTACTTAGTATCGTAACGATAGTTCCAGTACTTGCCGGTAACATCGTTGTAGTACCATTCAACATCGTATACGTACTTGTCGGTGGTGCCTTCAACGAGGTCCCACTTACCGTCTTCGTTCTTGTCAACAGGAACGAGGATGTCGCCGGTTACCCAGTCGATAGCAACAAGGTTGTCCTTGATGGTCTTTTCGGTCATAACGCCGTTAGCCGCGTAAACCATGATTTCGTTCTTGGTGGAAGCGGTTACGTTGAGGTATTCGTTGGTGGTGTACTTGCCAACGAGAGCGTAATCTTCAAGGAATTCCTTGATAGCGTAATCCTGTGCGTCACCGTCGTCGTCGGTCTTACCTTCGTTCCAGATGGTGCCGAGCTTGAGGGATTCGTATGCAGCAACCTTTGCAAGGCCGTCTTCGTCCTTTTCGAAGAGAACGTAGTAAGCTTCGCCTACTGCTGCTTCGTCGTCGTGGTCGCCCTTGAGACCGAGTTCGGAAGCCTGAACGTAGTAAACGTCGTCAGCGAGAGAACCGTCGTCGTTGAGGAGCTGGAAGGTTACAAAGCCCTTAGAAGGCTTGTTGGACTTGTTCCAGTAGGGAGTGGTGTCATTCTTCAGCTTCTTTTCAGCATCTTCCTTGTCAGCAACGAAGGTGTTGAGGTCGGAAGCGGTAACAACAACCTTTTCCCAGCCGAATTCGATACCGAAGTTCTTGAGAGCGAGGTTGGAGCCGTTCTTCATCTTAGCGAACATTGCGTTGTAGATGATCTGAGCTACTTCGCCGCGGGTGAGGTTATCGGTGTAAGAAACGCCGGTGATACCTTCGGTGAGACCGAGTTCAACTGCCTTCTGGATGTAACCCCAAGGCCAGTCGAGACCGTCGTAACCGAGAGTACGAACTACCATGGTAAGAGCGTTCTGGTAGGTGATCTGATCTTCCGGACCGAACTTACCGTTGCCGTAACCTTCGATGATGCCAGCCTGGCTAGCATAGGAAAGAGCGCCCCAGTAGTTAGCAGCAGGACCTTCGGAGATATCAGTGAATGCAGTCCAGTTTTCCGGAGCGTTGAGCCACTGATGGTCGTTGATCCAACCGGTGGAAATACGAGCTACGAACAGAGCCATCTGGTAGCGCTGTACGTCGAGTTCTGCACCGAAATCATTGTCGGTGATACCCTTCATGATGCCATAGTTAGCGAGGAATGCGATAGCCTTGTCATACTGACCAGCTTCGACTTCGTCAACTACTGCAACTTCTTCTGCGGTTTCGTCGATGAGAGCAACGTCGTCATTAGCGAGAACAGCGGATGCAGAGGAAGCAGCCATCAGGAGAGCAAGAACGAGAGAAAGAATCTTATTCTTCATCTTTTACTCCTTATAAATGTAAGTAAGTTAATTTAGGGACAACGGAAGTGCCGTTTCACCTCCACCCTACGCCGATATTATACAATACCCGGATTTTTATTGCAATAGATTTCCTTTATGTGTAATATAAGTGAAATATTAAACTCTGCTTAATATTGGGATATGTTACAAAGATCCCGCGCAAAGCGTAATATTGCCGCAAAAAAGCGCGCCGCACCCCGATTTTCACCGGTCTGCAGCGCGCAAAGTCAATTTTACAGTATTAAAGCTTCTTCACGGAAACAATATTTTACAGCCTGTGCTGGCACAGGAATTCCGCGAATTTGATGACCGGCAGGAGGGTCGCCACGGACAGCAGGGACGTGGAACCGACCAGCTCGGCGGCACAGCCGGGAGAGATCCGGTAAAGTTCGCCGAACATGGTGATGACGGCAGCCGTCGGCATCGCCGCCATGACACATCCGAAAACGACCATGTAATCCGGTACGCCGACCAGCCACAGCGCGGTCGTCACGGCAAGCGGCATCACGATCAGTCGGACCGCATTCGTCAGATATACGGACGGATTGGTCAGCATCGACTTCACGCCGCGCCGGCTCAGATTCGCGCCGGTGATAAGCATGGAGATCGGCGTGCAGAGACCGGCGATGTAGGCGCTGAAATCGGTCACGAATTCCGGAAGCGGCAGTCCCGTCAGGAAGAGTACGATCCCGATCAGGGACGGGATCGTCCCGAAGTTGATCAGCGCCTTCTTCGGCGTGATTTTGATATCCTCACGTCCGCGCGCAAGAATGGCAATGCCCCACGTCCATGTGAACAGGTGGAAGCTCACCACATAAAACGCGCCGTAGAACAGCCCGGTCTCCCCGAAAATCGATTCGAGGATCGGGAATCCGATAAAGCCGCAGTTGGTAAAGAGCATCCCGAACTCGGTCAGCTTCCGCTCGTCAAAGCCCCCTATCGGCTTCGCAAACAGATGCGCGAGGATCGCCATGAAAATGTGGATCCCCAGCCCCAGCAGAAGGATCAGGAACCCGCTGCGGATGTTTTCCGGCGTTGCCTCGATCCCGATGAGCGCATTGATGATCAGAAACGGCTGTCCGAGCTTGACGATCAGCGTCGACAGCTTCGCCGTGGATACTTCGTCGATAATCTTCAGTTTTCCCGTGGTAATGCCCGCCGCAAGAAGAAGCGCCAGCGTGGCAATCGTGGATAACAGCGATGTGAATGACATAGGATTCTGTATGCCGGCGGAACTTTTATAAGAAAAGTCCCGGCCGATCCCCTTTCCGATAACTTGGGTCTGTGAAAAAAGCGTATCCGTGCCGGTTTACTTCCGGAGCTTGTGCGTTTCCGGTTCCGGCTCTTCTTCGTAGAAGTGTGCGGTACGGCGGAGCCGCGCTTCCCGCAGCTTCTTCTGATGCTGACGGTGGTGGAACAGGATCACGGGCACCGCGATCAGCTGAAGCAGGATCACCGCAAGGATCACCGCCGCCACCGGATTTTTGAAGATGGAAAGAAGGCTCCGGTGCTCGATCTCTTCCGTGATCTCCGCGGCACAGCGGATGCAGGATTTCACCACGTGCGACGCGGTTTCTTCCTTTATATTATAAGAATGGCCGAGCGCGGCGCGGGGCTGCAGAATTTCATAATCGCAGACCCTGCATTCCGCACGGTAGTAGCCCTCGGCTTCGCAGGATGCGGGTTCATCCATCATGACGTTCAGATCATGTCCGGGCGCACGCAGGATCTCTTCCCGCACATACCCGCAGATCGTACAGGTCTCCGTGATCTTTCCGTCGGTCTCACAGGAAACGGGCGTTTCCGTCCGGTTTCCGTAAATATGCTCGCAGGCATGGAGGATCTCTTCCCACTCATCGCCGCAGGTACGGCAGACATAGCGGATATATCCGTTTTCATCCCCGTAAACGTCCTTCCGGTCGGTCTCCTCGTATACATGCCCGGGCGCCGGCTTCGTTTCCGTATAGCTGTCGGTGCAGACGGAGCAGGTGTATACCGTACCGCCGTCTTCCGTACAGGTCGGTTCGGTATCGGACGTGACCTCGTACTGATGCGGATCTCCCGGACGGATCTCGTCCAAAGTGTCGCCGCAGTTCGCGCATTTCTGCAGGAAGCGTCCGTCGCGTCCGTGGGATGCGGGCGTATCCTCGATCACCTGATAATTGTGTCCCTTCGCCGCAAGAGTTTCGGTCAGGGTATGTACTTCACAGGTATACCCCTTACTGTTGAGGTTGTCCGAAATCTGACAGAGATATTCAATGTATCCGTCTTCGGTGCAGGTTGCCGCACGGCTCCCCGTCTGACGCCAGTAGTGCGTGTCGGGTGCCGCAGCAAGATAGGTCGTTCCGGTCCTCATGCCGCAGATCGTACAGCGGTAGGACTGCGTACCGGTCAGGGTGCAGTTGGACGGATGGTCCACCGCGGCATACGCCGGGAACTGGTGTACGTGTCCGGTGTAGAATTCAATGATCGCCTGCGCTTCCGCATAGGCAATGGCACGGAGATTCTCGTCCTTGTCCATCAGTTCACGGTCATGCTCGTTGGAGAGGTAGCCGTGTTCCACGATAATGGACGGGATCCCGAATTTGGAAGCCCAGGTATTGATGCTGAAATAGTCGCTCGTCTGTCCGAGATGGGACGCGGCGGGCATATCCCACTGATATTCGGCATTCCAGTAGTATACGCCGAGCGAGTCGCCGGTATCCGCACGGGTCTCAACGCTCCGGCGGTTCAGACCGACGGCGGCGCTGATGGAATCGAGGATCTTTCCGGCAAGTGTGTATGCGCCGAACGGCTCGACCTTCGAAACGATGGCAAGAACGCCGCTTGCTTCCGGAACACTACTGCTGTTGCAGTGCAGGCTGATAAGGACGTCGGCGTTGTTTTCCAGCGCAACGAGCGCGCGCGGCAGGAACTTCAGATACGTATCGTCCGTACGGGTCAGGATGACCTCGAAATTCCCGTTGTTCCGCAGGATCTCGGCAATATACAGTGCCAGAAGCAGGTCATATTCCTTCTCGGTACGGATCCCGACGTCGGTACCGCCGTCATAGCCGCCGTGACCGGCGTCAAGAACAACGACGATTTTTTCCCCGGCGGCAGACACGTTCTGCGCAAGGGACGGTACAAACGGGAAGAGTAGAAGAAGGATCAGAATTATGGAAACGGTTCTGCGCAGAAATGCGCGGTTCTGTATCATTGGCAGTTTCTCCGGAGATGACATTACAATTGTATCTATTATACGACAAATCGGAAGGAATTGCAAGACAAGACACAAAATAAACGCGGAAAGGAATTTTTTACCGGATCCCGTCAGAAAACAGATCCTGCCCCGCAGGAAATGAACAATTTGTTTCCTAATCAGCGTTACAATATTTCGGTAATTTATTTTTTCTTTACATTTAAGAATGGAATCCGCACAGGTTTGGGGGTATACTGAATTATTATCGCTTATATTATTATTGAAAGGTATCTCATGCTCCGTTTAACCGATATCACAAAAACCTACCCTTCCGGGGACGTTGCGGCTCTGCGCGGTGTATCCATCGCGTTCCGTCCGAACGAATTCGTCTCCATTCTCGGCCCGTCCGGCTGCGGGAAGACGACTCTTCTCAACATCATCGGCGGTCTTGACCGCTATTCGTCCGGGGAACTTTCCGTCCGCGGCGTTCCGACCACGAATTTCCGCGACCACGACTGGGATACGTACCGCAACCACTCCATCGGTTTTGTTTTCCAGAGCTACAACCTCATCCCGCACCAGACGGTGCTTGCCAACGTCGAACTGGCACTGACCCTGTCCGGTGTTTCCCGTGCGGAACGCCGGAAACGTGCAGTCGACGCCCTTGAAGCCGTCGGTCTCGGCGACCAGCTGAAGAAAAAGCCGAGCCAGATGTCCGGCGGTCAGATGCAGCGCGTTGCCATTGCGCGTGCGCTGGTAAACGACCCCGACATTCTCCTTGCGGATGAACCGACCGGCGCGCTTGACTCCGAAACGAGCGTGCAGATCATGGAGATCCTCCGGAAGATCGCGGAAAAGAAGCTGATCATCATGGTCACGCACAACCCCGACCTCGCCGCTCAGTACTCCACGCGCATCATCCGTCTTCTCGACGGCCGCGTGATCTCCGACTCCGACCCGTACTCTCCCGAAGAGGAAGCAAAGGAAGTCCACGCACCTTCGGAAGCGGATGCCGGCAAGGCAGGGAAGACCTCCATGTCCTTCGGCACGGCGGTCTCGCTCTCCATGAACAACCTCATGACCAAAAAGGGACGCACGTTCCTCACCGCGTTCGCCGGTTCGATCGGTATCATCGGCATCGCGTCGATCCTCTCGCTCTCGCACGGGATCAATCTCTACATCGAAAAAGTCCAGGAAGACACGCTGTCGACCTACCCGATCTCGATCCAGCAGGCGACGGTGGATATGTCCTCGCTCATGACCTCCCTCATGGAATCCCGCGAAGACAAACTCGAATCCCATGAAGAAGGCCGCGTCTACTCGAACGTCATGATGTACGACCTCATGGACACGATGATGTCCGCAGACGTCCGTCAAAACAACCTCACGGATTTCATTGAATACATCGAAAGCGAAGAATCCGGAATGTCCGAATACGCTTCCACCATCATGTACGGCTACGATGTGCCACTGCATATTTATTCGACCGACACCGCGGAAGGCGTGACCCAGCTCAACCCCTCGAAGATGTTTGACAGCATGATGGGCGGCAGATCGTCCGCATCCGGCGACGCATCTTCCTCCGCATCTTCCGCAATGGGCATGGGCTCCATGAGCAGTCTGATGTCGACCTCGGCAGGGCTGAGCATCTGGCAGGAAATGATCGACAACGAAGAACTGATGGCAGAGCAGTACGACGTCATCGCCGGGCACTGGCCGGAATCCTACGACGAAGTGGTTCTCGTGGTCGACCAGAACAACGAAGTCAACGACGTCTTCCTGTATGCGCTCGGCTTCAAGGACAGCGAAGAACTGAAGGACATGATGTCCGCGGTCGCTTCGGGAGAAAACTTCAATGCGGAAAGCACGAGCTGGGCGTACGACGATATTCTCGGCCGTGAATTTGCGCTTGTTCTGCCGTCCGACTGCTTCCGGAAAGCGGACGACGGCACGTACGAATTCATGGGCGAAAACGAATCGTTCATGAAGGTAAAGATCGAAGATTCCCTGAAACTGAAGATCGCCGGCATCGTCCGGCCGGATCCGGAAGCGGTCGCGGCATCCCTGACGGGTGCGATCGGCTACACCTCGGAACTGACGGATTTCATTCTCGAAAAAACGGCGTCAGCGGATGTTGTCAAAGCGCAGCTTGCGGACGAAACGTTTGACATTCTGTCCGGTCTGAAATTTGACGACGGCACGACGGAGATCCCGACGGGCGCGGCAATGGCGCCCTACATCCGGGAAGAAATCGCGTCGATGAGCAGCGCAGACCGCGCGGCGGTCTACGCAAAGAAGGCTTCCACCCTGTCCGACGAAGATGCGGCGGCACAGGCAGGACAGCAGCTCGCATCCATGCCCGCGGAAATGGTAACGGAAATGGTGCGCACCGTAATGATCGAACAGAGCGGCATGGAAGCGGCGGCAGTTGACGGCTACATGGCGTCGATGTCGGCGGAAGATCTGTCGGCAACGGCACTGTCGATCGTGACGGCGCAGGTAAAGGCGGCGTACGCGGCGGAAATCGAAGCCCAGCTCGGCACGCTGTCGACCGACGAACTGGCGGCACAGCTTGACGCTCTTCTCGAAACCCTGACGGACGAAGCGGTTGCGGAAAATTACGCGGAATACATGCCCGCATGGTTCTCCGACTCCACGTACGAAAAGAATCTGTCCCTTCTCGGCTACAGCGACAAGACTTCCCCGACCTCGGTAAACATCTACGCCCGCACCTTCGAAGACAAGGACATGATCGCGGAGATCATCGCGGAATACAACCAGCGCTGTTCCGCGGACGGTCGTGAAGAAGACATCATCAACTACACCGACTACGTCGCGCTCATGATGTCCTCGATCTCGACGATCATCAACGTCATCTCCTACGTCCTGATCGCGTTCGTCTCGATCTCCCTGGTAGTTTCCTCCATCATGATCGGCATCATCACCTACATCTCCGTCCTCGAACGCACCAAGGAGATCGGTATCCTCCGTGCCATCGGCGCTTCCAAGAAGGACATCTCCCGCGTCTTCAACGCCGAGACCCTTCTCGTGGGCCTCACCTCCGGCACCATCGGCATCGCCGTAACCCTTCTCCTCTGCATCCCCGCCAACATCATCATCAAGCACCTCACCGACATCTCCAACCTCGCCCGTCTCCCCGCTGTCGGCGGCGTCGCTCTCATCCTCATCAGCATGACCCTCACCCTCATCGCCGGTCTCATCCCGGCTGGTATTGCTGCCAAGAAGGATCCTGTGGAAGCTCTGCGGAGTGAGTGATTACAAAATATTCTGTGTGCAGATTTCTGAGGGAACCCTTTTCAGAGGAAAGGTTTCCCTCAGACTCCCTTCCAAACCTCTTTATACGGTTACAGATCGCTGTGTCTGTGCGGATTTGAGGTTGGAGGGGATTTTTTATGGGTCTGTGCGCTGACATTTAGGATTTCCTACTTTGTCGGCTGGGAAATCCTAAATGTCAGCGC
>JAFYOX010000022.1 GCA_017547755.1 Clostridia bacterium
CCCCTTTCAAAAAACTTTATACTATAAAAAATATATGGTTTCTGCAGGGGTGGAGTTGCTTTTTTCGGATTTATTATAACACGTTTTATAAATTCCGTCAATCGGATATTATAAAATCCCAAAAAATCCGCACCCGACATCCCGCTGTGGCGAGTGGAGTCTGAAAGCCTCCGCGAGCTCGCGAACGGTCTTCTCGTGATTTGTATCAACTATATTTGATGCACCGGAATTGCACAGACTGAATTTATATTACCCAGTACGAAAGTTTTTGAAGGGGTTTGGGGGGACTTTTTTCAAAAAGTCCCCCCAAACGTATCCACTTATCTTCTCTTCAGTTCAATAAACCCGAGCTTGCGGCGGACCTTGGACATGGTGCGTGCGGCGTCGCGTGCTGCGGCTTCGGCGCCCTTTGCCATGACGTCTTCGAGGTATGCCTTGTCGGCCATGAGGCGTGCGAATTCTTCCTGGACGGGAACGAGAGCGTCCGCGCAGGTTTCGCCGACGGCGAGCTTGAAGTCGCCGTAGCCCTTGCCTTCGAATTCCGCTTCGATCTCGTCTTCGGTCTTGCCGGTGAACGCGCTGTAGATGGACATCAGGTTCATGATGCCGTCCTTGCCTTCGCCGCGCTTGATTTCACAGCCGGAGTCGGTCACTGCGCGCTTGAACTTGCGGATGATCGCATCCTTCGGGTCGAGAATGCGGACGACCGCGTTTTCGTTTTCGTCGGACTTGGACATCTTCTTGGTCGGTTCCGCGAGGGACATGATCTTCGCGGTGGTCTTCGGAATGTACGGATCCGGAACAACGAAGGTGTCGCCGTAGACCTGATTGAACCGGGTCGCGATGTCGCGGGTCAGCTCAAGATGCTGCTTCTGGTCAACGCCGACCGGAACCATTTCGGTCTGGTACAGCAGGATATCCGCCGCCATCAGGGACGGATAGGTGAACAGCCCTGCGTTGATGTTGTCGGCGTTCTTCGCGGACTTGTCCTTGAACTGGGTCATGCGGGAGAGTTCGCCGAACATGGTGTAGCAGTCGAGGATCCAGCCGAGTTCCGCGTGGGCGGAAACGTGGCTCTGTACGAACAGAGTGTTCTTTTCCGGGTCGAGACCGCAGGCGATGTAGAGCGCAAGGGTTTCGTAGGTGCGCTTGCGGAGGTCTGCCGGAACCTGACGGACCGTGATCGCGTGTTCGTCAACTACGCAGTAGTAGCAGTGGTAGACGTCGGAGAATTCGGAGAAATTCCGGATCGCGCCGAGGTAGTTACCGATGGTGAGCACGCCGGACGGCTGCACACCGGAGAATACAACTTTTTTGTCTTTGTACATGATATATTTTCCTTTTTGTTGGGATTAGCGGAGAATTATTCGCCGACAAGATCCTTGAGGGTCTTGTCGATCATCTTGGTGATGACCTTCTTCTGGGATGCGAAGGTGGAAGCGGGTTCCTTGCCGTTGAGGACGATCGTCTGTACGGCGTTGGACGCACCGAAGGAGAAGGCGTGTTCGAGTTCGTAGGAACGGTTGTCGATAACGAGGTCGAGCATTTCGATGGATTCCTTGTCACGGAGATACTTCATGGAAAGCGCGGTTTCGTAGTATGCCGGACGGAGAACTTCACGGGACTTCGCGGACATTGCTTCGAGGATGAAGGAGCTGTCGTCGGTGCTGCCTGCGCTGATCGGAATGGTTGCGTAGGAACCTACGAACCATACGACGTTGCGGTAGTTTTCCTGTGCTTCGTCATACTTCGGGCAGGGTGCGATACCGAAGTCGGTTTCCATTTCGCGGAGACGGATGACCATCTGAAGGTTGGTGATCCAGAACAGACCGCGGTTTTCTTCGAACATCTTGGTGGTGCAGAGGTGGTAGCCTTCGCTGCCGTAGTTGTGGTAGTTCAGCGATACGGAAGTATCGTTCATGAGCTTGGAGAGATCCGTGAGGATGCCGTATGCGCGTTCGTCACCTTCGAGGGTGAAGACGGGAATGTCGTTTTCGTCCTTGTCGATGAGGTGGTAGCCGGAGGTCACGAACATGGCGGTTGCATTTTCGTTCTGGGTGAGGTTGGCGATGGAGTCCTTGGAGTCAAGGTCGCCGTCACCGTCCAGGTCGATGGATGCGCCGGTGCAGAGGGTATTGTAGGTGTCAAGGTTCCACTGATCGTTTGCTACATAGTAGTAGGGAGTTTCGAAGCCGTGGTCTTCCAGAACCTGCAGGTTGATCATGGTACACCAGGTCGCGTCGTTGTTCAGCGTGCTGATGTCACCGGAAACCATGTAGAGCTTGTGCGCGATGCTGAGGTCGGCAATGGAACGCTGGTCCCACCATGCACGTTCGAGGTTCATGTGGGTCGCGTCGGCCGCGAGGTCAACGAGATAGCCGTTCTTTACGAGCGTACCTGCCTGATCGAGCGGAGGCATCGCAACGTCGTAGGTCGCATCACCTGCGGTTACCGCATTCTGAATGGTCGATACGAGAACGCCGTTGTCGCATTCGAAGGCGGCGATGTTCGTGTTGTAGGTTTCCGCGATGTAGGAGTTGCGGTTGTAAACGGCGTCGTTGAGAACTTCACCGGTCAGACCTTCCACCCAGATGCTTCCTTCTGCCCAGTCGGTGAAGGATGCCTGCGACTTGGTGACGAAGGTAAAGGTCTTGCCGCCGAAATCCTTTTCGCCGAGTTCGGGATCGAAGGATTCGGTTTCTTCTTCCGCGACGACTTCTTCGCCGGCGGAAGGCGCGGTATCACCGGATAAGGTGACTTCACCGGCAGAGGTGTCGGTGTTTTCTTCGCTTTCCGCGCAGGCGATCATGGAGGACGCCAGCATCAGGAGCGCGAGAATGAGAGAAAGTTTCTTTTTCATGAGGGAGAATCTCCTTGAAAACTGAAAATTTATATAAAGAGTGTTGGGACGTAAGTCAGGCGTTCTGTTCCGCGCGGATCTTGCGCAGACGCTTCATGACGTCGTTTCCGCCGCGTCCTAAGTAATCGTGCAGACGTTCGTATTCCGCGTACAGACGGTCGTAAACGGCCTTGTTTTCCGGGATCGGACGATAGTAGCGGTCGGACAGACTGCCCATCGTTTCCGCGGCTTCCGCAAGGGAATCATAACCGCCGGCGGCACTTCCTGCCGCGTAGGCTGCGAAGATCGCCGAGCCGAGGGACGGACACTGTGCAGATCCGGCAATGCGGATCTCCATGCCGGTGATGTCCGCGTAGATCTGCATGATGAACGGATTTTTGACGGCGATGCCGCCTGCCGCGCGGATCTCGTCGACGGCCGCACCGTGGCGGCGGTAGTTTTCGATGATCATGCGGGTACCGTAGGCAGTCGCTTCGACCAGAGCACGGAAGAGGTCTTCCGGACGGGTATTCAGATTCATGCCGAGGAAGAGACCGGAGAGGTCAAAGTCCGCGAGAACGCTGCGGTTGCCGTTCCACCAGTCGAGCGCGAGAATGCCGGACTGTCCGGGCTTCTGTTCCGCCGCTTTTTCGGTGAGCAGGGCGATCGGAGAGATGCCGCGTTCTGCCGCTTCATCTTTATAATCTGCCGGGCAGAGCGTGTCCGCGAACCATGCGAAATGGTCACCGACGCAGGTCTGTCCCGCTTCGTAGCCGTAATAACCGGGGATGAGACCGTCCCTGACAACGCCGCAGACCCCGGGAACGGGCAGGCATTCTTCGGAGACGAGCATATGGACGCTCGAGGTCCCCATGACGATCGCCATCTGTCCGGGTGCGGTGACTTTCAGGGAAGGCGCGGTCACGTGTGCGTCGGATACGGCGGCGGCAACGGCGATGCCCGGACGGAGTCCGAAGCGTGCGGCTGCCTGTTCGGTCAGATGTCCGGCGAGCGTGCCGACCGGGGTGACCGGACCGGAGAGTCTGTCGGAGAAAACGGAGGCAAGACGCGGATCGAGCGCGGATAAAAAGTCCGCGGACGGATATTCGTCGTTCTGATACAGGGCTTTGTAGCCGGTGACGCAGGTGTTGCGGGTGAGATTTCCTGTGAGCTGCCAGACGATCCAGTCGCCGGCATCCACGAAATATGCGGCGGCGTCATAGACGTCGGGCGCTTTATCGAGAGTTTCCCAGACTTTCGGGATCATCCATTCGCTGGAGATACGTCCACCGTAGCGTTCGAGCCAGAATTCGCCGCGTTCTGTGGCAAGTTCTGTCATACGGTCCGCGTACGGTTCGGCGGCATGATGCTTCCAGAGCTTGACATAGGCATGCGGATTGTCCGCGAAGCGGTCGTCGAAGCAGAGCGGCGTGCCGGTGCGGTCGGTGGGGATGAGCGTGCAGGTAGTGAAATCCACGCCGATACCGATGATGTCTTCGGCGGAAATGCCGTATTCCTTCAGCAGGGCGGGGAGAACATGATCGAGGGCGTCAAAATAGTCCCGCGGATGCTGGAGCGCAAAATCCGGCGGGAGCTTGATCGCACCGTGCGGCGTGATGAGCATTTCGTCCATGACGGCATGCGGATAATCGAACACGGCGGAGCCGATTTCCAGACCGTCGGAGGTTCTCACCAGAAGGGCACGTGCGGAGAGGGTCCCGAAGTCGAGACCGATGGTATAGGTATCTCTTTTCATGGAGAGTTCCTTTGCGTACTGATAATTTTCCGCCTCTCATTATACTCCATTTCCGGTTGGAAGTCAAGAAAACCGGGGAATGAATTCTTGAATTTTCCAGTCGGAAATGATATAATGAAGAAAAAACGAAGAGGAGCAGGGAATATGAGCGTACTTTTTATCACCGGCGCGCCGGGGACCGGAAAATCCACGATTGCGGCGATGCTTCACGAAAAACTGAAATGTCCGTGGTTCGAATTCGGGTGGATCCCGGAGTTCCGGAATCTGAATCCGCATACCGAGATCTCTTACGAGGACGAGGAACGGATGTCGTTCGAGAACCTGATGCTCGTGACTGAAAATTACCTCCGCCACGGATACGAAAACGTGATTCTGACCGACATCCGCGAGGAATTCACGGACGAGGTGCGGGAGAAGTTCGGTGACCGGGTACGGGTGGTCGTCCTGTACAGCGGATCCGACGAGGTGCTCCGGGAACGTGTCCTCACGCGCGATAACGGGAACGAATACCGCAATGCGGACGAAGCCGTGGAGATCAACCGGAGATTCATGGAACGCGCGCCGAAGGAAGGCGAGATCCGGATCCGGTGCGACGCCAGAACCGCAAAGGAGGTCGCGCAGTGCGTGATCGACGCGGTCAACAGGTAAAATATAAAAGCCGCTACAGATGTGGCGGCTTTTTGATGTGTTCAGAACAATTCGTCGAGCAGACGGTAGTAGCGGAGGAGTTCGCGGTCGGGCGTGATTCCGAGAGCATCAAACAGACGGTCGGGATCGAAGCCTTCGCGGACACGTCCGCCGTAGGAGCCGTCCATGTTCCGGGTCAGACTGCGGTAACAGAGGGAGATGTCCTGATACCGGTCGGCGATTCCGCTGTCGCCGAGGTCGATGAAGCCGGAGAGGTGTCCGTTTTCTGCAAAAATGTTCGGCAGACAGTAGTCGCCGTGGGATAAAACGGGCGTTTCCGGCGGACGATTGTCGTACAGCCATGCGAGAAGATGCTCCGGAGACGCAAATCCTCCGGGACCGAAGGTCGCCGGATCGACGGCGTTCACATCGACCTGACCGTTCACGACATGACGTTCGGCGGCTTTCAGATGACGGTCGAGGCGGCTGTCGCACGGGCAGTCGGAAACGTCGGTTTTCCACAGGATGTGCATCCCTTCCGCGAGGATTTCGAGAAGAGTATCCGCGTTGTCGAGGTATTCGTCCGAACACGACATTTTTCCGGGAACGCGCGACATCAGAAGATAGCGGGTGCCGTCCGTGACCTGCGCATGAAGCACCTGCGGAACGGGGAGTTTTTTCTCCGTCATCCACGCGAGCATGGAAACTTCCCGGTCGTGCGCGTCGGTATGCCTGCCGATTTTCAGCACCATATCGTCGAAGCAGAGCACCTGCGACCCGGACATTCCCACATCATCGAGGGTATACGTCTTCTGGACGATCAGTTTTTGGATTTCAGAGGGGATAAACATGATGTCTGTCTCTGAACTGATATACTAAAAGTGCAGTCGCCAAAGACCCAAAAAGTATGGTAAAATAAAGGAAAACCAAAATGGAGGCGACAACATGAAGTATACCAAAGAATTCAAAGAAGAAGCCCTGAAACTAACAGACGAAATCGGC
>JAFYOX010000023.1 GCA_017547755.1 Clostridia bacterium
CCGTCGGGACGCGGTTCCCAGAAGACGTTCAGGTATCCCTGGGCGGCCACGGCATTCCCCGGGCCGGAGGGAATGGAAACGTCCGTAATCGACCAGAAGTCATAGCCGTCGCATTCCGGATCGAGCCGGGCGGATTCGATTCCCTGCTTTTGGTAATAGGCCTGAAGTTTTGCCGCCGCACGGAGCGTTGCGCCGCCCCACTCTTCATTCAGACCGCATTCGGTCAGAAGATCACGAAAGATATCGGCATGAACGGGAGAAAGACGGATGCCCGTAAACCGCTCCTCCAGGCGCGGGTCCATTTTGATCGCGAGATTTAAGTATTCATGGGCGACGAACGGGGCGTTCAGATGGTCGAACTGTCCAGCCGGCCACGGCCGAATCAGGGCTGAGGTAAATCCGGGCTCTTTGTCGTCTCCGGTCAGGAAGTCGGAGTTCACGCCTGCGATGTTCCGTCCTCCGTCCTGGTGGATGAAGAGACGGTCCGGGTCATGCGTTTTCGCCCACGTATAAAGGATTTCGTCAAGCGGGCTTCCGAGCCAACCTTCGTTGCCGCAGCAATATGTCGCAAACGATGTGTACCTTCTGTAATTCCTGTGTAGTTCCCGCAAGTCACGCATCGGGTCGAATTCGAACCCTTCGCAGGTCGCGTCGTGATAATACGGCAGTTCCGGCTGGAGCAGAAAACCGACTTCATCGGCGGCCTCGAAGTATTCCGGCAGCGGCGTGTGTGTGTGATGCCGGGCGTAGTTGAATCCCGCGTCCTTATAGAGCCGGAGATGCCGGATGAAACGGTCGCGGTCAGGTCCTTCGGTCAGGGTCATCGGATCGTAATGGTGGTCGCCCAGCCCGCGGAAGAAATAGGGCGTTCCGTTGAGAAAGAACTGTTTTCCGCGAACTTCCAGCTTCCGGATTCCGAAACGCTCGGTCCACCCGTGAACCGCATTGCCGCCGCCGTCGTACAGAATGACGTCGGCGAGGTAGAGGTTGGGCTCTTCCGGTGACCAGAGCCGACCGTTCGGGATCTGCTTGCTCAGGACGTATTCGCCTGTTGTTTCGATCTCCCTCTCGCAGTCGCAAACCGGGGTTCCGTCCGAAGTCCGGAACGTAACGCGGATCGTTCCGCGGAATTCGGAATGTTCCGGATCAGAAGAAGCGGCGATGACATGAACCTCCGCCGCAGGTCCGTCGATTTCGCCACGCACCCAGACATCGTCGAGATAGACAGCCGGCGTCGCTTCCAGCTCGATGCTCCGATAGAATCCGCCGAATGCGTGGGTTACCGACAGAAGCCCCTTTCGCGAAGGGATGTCGTTCCGGACCTGCGCGACAATCTCCGCGTCCTCTCCGGGCTGGACGAAGGGGGTAATATTGAATTTTTCCGTCGCGCAGTAGTTGTTCACATAAGCGGCCTTTTTTCCGTTCACCCATATATACGCCTCGGAACGGACCCCGCCGATTTTTAGCCAGACCGTCTTTCCGGTCCAGCCGCCGGGAATCGGCGCGGTTTTACGATAGAGGGCCCGACCCTGATAAACGTGACGCAAATCCCAGAAGTCGCGGTCCCATTCGCAATCCCATGACTGGTTCGGACCCGGTTCGCCGACCCCCTGCGATTCCCAGTTTCCCGGAACAAGGATCTTGCGGGCGCCTGACCAGTCAAACGGTCTCGCCCCCCAGGCCGGGTCGCCTACCCCCAGTCTGTAATTCACTCCGCCGGCGATGAAATCCCACTGGCCGTCAAGTGAAACGGTATCGGAAAGGGGCGACCGAACCGCCGGATGAACAACCGCCGGCGTTCCCTTTGTTCCCCAGGAGGCCGATTCGGAAGCGGATAAGAGGGTTGCAGCCGTAAGACAGACCGCGGTCAGAAAACAGAATCGTAAAGATGGCCGTAAATTCATACCTCGTTCATCTCCTCTCATGTTTAGGGGAATGTATTCTGAAAATGCTATGGGCGCGGCTGCACTTCGGCCCAGATCCTTCTGACCTGGGCCCGATACGGGTCTTCGCCGGATGAAGAACCGGTTACCGCCTGTAAGAAACCGTCTGACAGTCTCCGAACGGCTTCCGCGTAGGAAAGGTCGGCCGCCTTCTGCGACGGTTCCGAAAGAGGGGGAAGTTCACCGTCGGCAAGAAGCCGGTTTCTCTCGTCGATCACCCTGAGGTATTCAAGGATCAGACGCGCATGACGCGTTTCGTATGAATCCGGGAATCCCGCCTCGCACATCTTTCGGTAGAAACCGTCGAGCGTTTCCGGTGAAACCGCCATTCCTTCAACCGATCCGCAAGCCGCCGGTTCAAAGGGGTATCGGAGATCGGAACCATTCTGCGGGATATTCCCGCTGCCGCCGGCCATCACGATATGAACCTGTGCCTCGTTCGGCAGGCGGTCGTAGGGGAATTCCACTGATTCCTCCCCGAATCTGTCCCACTCTTTCCCGTTTACCGAGACCGATTCGATCGGTCCGTTTCCCGAGACCGAAATGTATATTTTCCGGTCTCCGAACCGTATTAGAAACTTTTGTATCAGTTCGGTAATCCCTGCCGGAATATGCGGGAAGAGGGTCAGGGAATCAGCCGTATACACATATTCAAAGAGACCGCGGATCATTGCCGCCGGTGCTCCCCAGGCGTCGTAGCAGCAGTTAATCGGCTCCTTCGGCTGGTAGACATCGTTGCCGAAGTCGACGAGCGGGTTATCCATCCGGAACGACCTGGCAAACGATTCTATCTTCCGCATTGCCCGGGCGGCATCGTCGTACGCGCCGACTCGATAATACGCCAGG
>JAFYOX010000024.1 GCA_017547755.1 Clostridia bacterium
AAGATATCGGTATAATAACAGGAATGGTTTCCTTCCCCGGGAGTCAGCGGAAGTTCGATGTGATCTTCCCAGACCATCCCCGACGCATCGGAAGTAGCGCGAAGATACAGCTTGTGTCTGCCGTAGGAGGCAAGCGTTACGCCGCAGTCCAGCGTCAGCAGGAAGGGCAGAACGCCGATCTCGTCAAACTGTTCCGGCTTACTCCATGTCCGGCATCCGTCGGTGGAACGGACGATCCAGCTGGGAAGTCCGGAACCGGAACGCATCAGCATCACCACAGAACCATCGGGCATCTGTCCCATCATCGGTTCATCCAGACCTTCAAAATGTCCTGCAGGGTTGAAAGTGGTCTCATCCACTTCAACGCTCGACAGAAGGTTCCATGTCCGTCCGCAGTCGGCGGAACGGAACACGTATACAGTATTGTATCCCCGGTATTTTTCCTCCTGCGTATACCCGTTGCCGTATGTACAGAAATACAGACCGTCGTCCAGAGCGACCATGCCGTTGCGGTTGCTGATCGCCATCAGCTGACAGATGGGATAGATCCGGTCGCCGGGATAGATGATGCACGGCATATCGGGCCAGTTCAGAACGACCGGGAACGCGGTGATCTCTCCCGTTTCCGGATCGTATTCCTGACAATAAACGGTTTTGTCACATTCCGGAATATCGTTTGCGGAATAGACGCGGAGATCGTTCCGCTGACAGACCGGAGTATATTTCCCGATATAATCCACGGGATGGGCACCTTTTCCGACAAACCCGGCAAAGCATTTTCCGTTGCCGAGCGGTACATCGTAAACGGGCATATCCTCTGCGGTACGGGCACGCCAGGTCCGTCCGCCGTCATCGGATACCGCATCCCCGGATTCGCCGGTATATTCGATGGTATCCATGTGCATCGCCCAGGAGCAAAGGATGGAGCCGGAGCGGGTATAATTCAGTTCCGGGAACTGGTACGGTCCCCATACACTGCATTTTCCCTGACCCGCCACAGTGGGTTCACTCAGTTCAAGATGGAATTTCCGGTATAACTTGCCGTTTTCCAGACGTCTTTCGTTCTTATTCATATTTACAGCCGCCTTTCTTGTGATTTCCTGCTCAATCGGCAAAGGAATATACGATATTGCGGATCGTTGAATTGATGAAGTAATCCGACGAGCCGAACAGATGCTGTGCATAGAAAATGCTGATCTCACGTTCCGGATCCACCGAAGCAAACGAGCCTGCCGCACCGTCCCAGCCAAAGCTGGTATACCCGGCAGTCGTATTCATCTGTGCCGGATCGATAATGATGCGTACGCCGAGACCGTAGCTCATCCCGTGAGGAGTCCATCCGTAACCGGCTTTCTGTGCGGGAGTAAGATGATCCCTGCGCATGAGATCGACGGTCGGCTTGCGGAGGATGATATTGCCTTTGCAGAGCGCTTCCTCGAACTTCATGTAGTCATCCACAGAAGTGATGAGACCTCCTCCGCCGCTTTCCTTGAGCTGGGGAGGAACAAGACAGTTTCTGCATCCCCGTTCACGGAGAGGTTTGTCCTTTCCGTCAAAGGAGTAGTGCATGGCAAGTTCCTGCGATTTCAGTTCTTCCGGATAAAAACCGGTATTTTCCATTTCGAGCGGTTCAAAAATATTCTTTTTGAGATATTCCGAAAACCGCATTCCGGAAACTTTTTCAATCAGCGCACCGAGTACATCGTGACAGAGACTGTAACAGAATGCAGATGACGGTTCGAATTCAAGATCCGCTCTTGCAAGATAATTCGGGAACTCGATCAGCGGACATTCGCCGTTGGTATCGCGGATAAACGCTTCGGTTTCCTTTTGGTATCCGTCATACCGGAAACCTGCCGTCATGCAGAACAGATCCTTGAGCCGGATGGCATTTTTCGCTTCCGTATGTCCGCCGTCCGGCGTTTTCACGTACATTTTTTCAAATGCCGGAAAATAGCGGGAAAGTTTGTCGTCGAGACGGATTTTTCCCCGTTCCAGAAGCTGCATTCCGGCGGTACAGGTGATAAACTTGCTTGAGGAATAAATGTTGTAAAGAGTATTCTCGCTGATCGGGATGTTCTCCGCAATGTTGGCATAGCCGAACATTCCGCGGTACACCGGCTTATGATGAAGATAAACCGAAAGGTCACATCCCGGCATGGAATATTCATCGCTCAGACTCAGAAGAAACTCGTCAAGATATTTTTTCATCTGCTCGATATTGTTCATAATCAAAAACTCCTTCTTGAATTTATATTTCTTTATATTTCGTAATTACAATTTATTTTTTATTTCTGTTCCGCCAGCGCTTTGCGGAGTTTCCGCCGCACGCGGTTGATATGCCTCTCAAAATCCCCGCTGTCGATCAGTTCGGAGAGAACATACTGCATAAACGTGGGAACAGTACACGAATAAAATCCCAGCTTTTCCTCAAAACGTCTCGCAAGCATCTTCGGAAGAACCATATACCCGATCCGCAGAGAGGGAGAAATGGTTTTCGAAAACGTGTTCAGATAGATGACATTCTCATGTCCGGAAAGCGCGAACAGCGTCTCGGCAGGCTTTGCGGACACCGAAAATTCCGATTCGAAATCATCTTCAATGATATATCGTTCCTCCTGTCCGGACCAGCGGATATATTCATGCCGTTTGGTGGCAGTCGCAGTGACGCCGCTCGGGTAACTCCGGTACGGCGTTGTATGCAGAACGGTCGCCGACGTTTCTGCCAGAGCATTTCCGTCGATGCCGTTATCCGCAAGCGGCAGGGATTCGTAGGTGATCTCCGCAGCTCTGTAAACCTGTTCGATCTGCTTGTAGGAAGGATATTCAATGGCATAGATCCGGTTTCTGCCGAGAAGTTCAGTGATCAGTCCGTAAAAATATTCCGATCCCGAACCGATAATGATCTGATCGATGTCCACATGGATTCCGCGGTTGCGTGCAAGATAATGCCGGATCGCGTTCCGGAGTTCGATGCATCCGCTTCCGGGGGATTTCTCCATGAGAAGCTCGCCGCGCTCGGTCAGTACCTTTCGCATGGTCTTGCTGAGTACGGACATCGGAAAATCCGGATATGTATGAGAAACCGGACGTTCCGCCGGTTTCGGCGGCAGTTCTTCCGCCGCGGCAAAGCCGTCGGATTTCCGGAAGATCACAACATACCCGCTCCGTTCCCTGGACTGGATATATCCTTCTTCACAGAGAAGTGCATAGGCATGTTCGACTGTAATAAGACTTACGTCGGTTTCTTCCGCGAGGCATCGCTTGGAAGGCAGTTTGGTATTGTATGCGTAATTCCCGGCAATGATGTCATCCCGCAGCTTCCGGTAAAGCTGCAGATAGACCGGGCGGTTGGTTTTATCAATAGCATATTTCATCTGGTTATATTAAATACTCCCGAATTGGTGCTTGCCGCAGGATCAGATATAGTATATACTATTTGCCAGAATAAGTAAAGAGGTAAAAACAAAATGAACGGAAAAACCAAAAAACTTGTCATGGCGGCTCTTCTTGCGGCACTTGTCTGCATCGCAACCATGATCATCAAAATCCCTTCTCCGCTGAAAGGGTATCTGAATCTCGGTGACTGCGTTGTTCTCACCGCCGGTTGGCTCCTTTCTCCCGTATACGGTTTTCTTGCGGCAGGCATCGGCTCCGCGCTTGCGGACCTGTTTGCCGGATATGTCGTATATGTCCCGGCAACCTTCGTCATCAAAGGTCTGATGGCAGTCGCCGCATACTACGGTTTCCGCGTCTTCCATAAGAAAACGGGAGATTTTGCTGCCGGAGTGATCAGCGGAACCGCCGCTGAGATCCTGATGATTCTGGGTTATTACGTATTTGAAGGCTTCCTGTACGGATTCGGCGCGTCGGCAGTCAACATTCCGGCAAACGGCGTACAGGGAATTGCGGGTCTTATTCTCGGCATCGTACTGATCAGCGTACTGAAGAAAAGCCGTCTCCCGCTTGACTGATAAAGGACACCATGAAACACATGACCATAAACGAATTCCACATAAAACTGAATCCGGTACTGCCCGAAACCGCCGACAGGTCTTCGGACGAGACCGCTGTTCTCACACGTGAGACCGCGGCAGATATCCTTGCACACCGTGCGGATATCTGCCGTGTTCTTCTGCCGTTCAAAAAGGAGATCGACAAGGAGTATACCGACATCGAGGATGTATCTTCCAGATGCCGCTTCGGTGTGGATTTCTGTGCGATGACCGGTCTGTTTCCGACATTTCCGGACGGCAGTTTCCGTCCGAAGGAACCGCTGACCGAAACCGAAGCGGATGAGATCGTATCCGTTCTGCGGAAAATAACGGAAGAGGGAACCCATGCCAGAGAAATCATCACCTGTCATGATATGATCGATTCTCCGCGTTCGGTGTACAGCAATATGACTTCCTCCGTCAGAAACGACGGATCACTTTCGGTGATGCGGTTTACGCCGTATCCGACCCACACGGCACCGTGGTATATGGGGCTGGATCATGCCGCAGGGGATGTTTCCGACAGTGCCATGAAATACTGCAAAATCTGTATCCGGGCTGAGAAGCAGATATCTCCGTACCTTGTTCTGTCGTCGCCTGTTTTCAGCGGAACGGTTTATCCCTGTTCCGTTGAGGAACAAAGCGGATTTACGGCATACCTTTTCCCGATCGAAGATACCTTCCGTAGTCTGCGCCATGCCTGCCTGACTGCGGAAAATCCATATGCCGATTCCACAGATCTTCCGCTTCGCCGGATGCACCTGAAAAAACTCAACAGCCGCTATCTTCGTCTCGCATTCTACCCGTTCGGGGAAGAAACCGATGTCAGCGCCGACATCCTGTATTTTGGATTCTTTGCCGACCGCGAAGAAGCAGAGCAGTATACCGCCGCCGCAGATGCCGCACGGTATGCGGTCACGGAAGATACCGTCCGCCATCCGCAGTATCAGCCGGTGACCGAAGAAATCATCGCGGAAAACAATGCCGCAATCGAACGCCGCGTCCGGGAAATTCAGAACACGCCCAATGTCCTGACGCCCGATCAGATCCGCGGAACCTGCTACTACATTTCCTCCGCACACGGTGATGACAGCAACGACGGCCTTTCCCCCGAAACGGCATGGAAATCCATCACAAAACTGATCCTTCCGAAAGAAGGGGAATGGTTCTCCACACCGCTGACCAGTTACCCGGCAATGGAACACGTCGTAAAGCGCGGTGACGGTGTATTTCTGGAACGCGGAAGCGTATTCAACGCGGAACTCGTAACCGGCCACGCCGGCGACTATACCATGTGGTTCGCAGACGGCGTATCCTACGGTGCTTACGGAGAAGGCGAAAAACCGGTGATCACCTGCTGTGTGGACTACAACGGCAGCCGGAACTGGGTAAAAACCGAATATGAACACGTCTGGATGCTCGATGAAACGCTGGAGATCCCGTCTTTTACCACACAGTTAAGCTATAACGATATCGCCAATATTGTAGTCCGCTCCAGAGACGGTATCACCGGACACGGCATCAAAGTCCTTGCCGCAAATCCGGAAGACCCCTTCAACGGTCAGAAAACCGTACCCTTCGGAATGATCTCGAACGGCTTTGAGATCTATGAATCCGGCGGTATCCCGTTCACCTCTCCCGGATGTCTGCGGAATAATCTCGAATACATCCACGACTGGAAAAGTGCGAGAGTCTATCTGTACTGCGACAAGGGAAACCCCGGCGAGGTCTACGAATCTGTGATCCTTACCCGGCAGGGGATCGGTGCCTACGGCGGTTCCGACTGTCTGGTGGACAACCTTGCCTTCCGGTATATCGGCACCTTCGGGATCAGTACCCACAACATCAAAAATCTGACCATCCAGAACTGCACCTTCGAATGGACCGGCGGTGCCATCCAGGAAAAGGGAACCACCATTTTCGGCGGCGGCATTCAGAACTGGTGCAGTTGTGACGGCTTCTATATCCGGAACTGCTATTCCAACCAGGCCCTTGACGCGGCATTCAGCACGCAGGGCGTAAACGACGACACTGCGATCATGCACGACGTCGTCGTGGAAAACTGTGTGGCGATCAACGCCAACTCCAGCGTGGAAATATGGAACTATTCGCCCAAGGTACGCCTTGTCGCCAATGTCCGCATCCGGGATAATCTGTTCGGTTATGTCGGCTACCATTTCGGCAACCGCAAGATCATTACCGCCAAAGATGCCTGCATCCTGCAGTTCGGGATCGGTGCGGGACAGGATCCCGAGAATGTGGTATTCGAACGCAATCTCTGCATGTTCGCGTCGTCCGCCTGCTTCTGGGCAAGACCGATCCTCTGCCGCGGCGATACCACCGGAACGTTCCTGCGGGACAATACGTATATCCTCAGCAGCCGGAAAGCCTATATGCTCACCTCACCCGATCTGCGGAACGATCACGCCGATGAAGACAGGTGGTGCGTACTTTTCACCGAAAGAATGCTCCGTGAATTCACGGAACTTGGCATTGACAGAAACAGCCGGTTCTATTTCGTGGACGGCTATGCCTTTGACGGAGAAGCGGACGGAGTCTACATCCCGCCGTACTTTGTCGAAAAGCAGAAATACCGGATTTCCGAATAATTTTTTCACCAAACATAACAAAACGCCATCCTGTGAGAAAGCAAACCCACAGGATGGCATTCTTTTTTCAAAAAGTGTACATTATTTCGTCGCCTGTACGAGCCAGTATGCCTCGATCAGCGCGATCGGCGCACAGGTAGCGTGCTTATCGTAATCCACGAATTCCGCCATCTGTACCAGCCGTTCTGCCGCGGTATCGGATACCTTCCATCCGGGACACATTGCCGCAACCGCAATGCCTTCACCGACCGCACGCAGAGGATAATACGACTGATGTTCGCGGAAATCCGAAGGTTCCGGCACAAAATAACCGTAGTCCCCCCAGAATCCGGCATAACGGAATTTGGACTGTTTCCACGCAGTATACGGAATTTCGAGCCACTGTGCACCTTCCGGTGTCATGAGTTCTTCCGCTTTCCGGACGGACATCGCTTCATACGGTTCCGCCATTTTCCGCATAAACTTCAGACAGGTTTCCCGTACGCCCGGATCGTCGTCCAGATCGTAAACAAGGCGAACAGAGAACTGAAGCTGCAGACCGACATACGTAGCTCCCGACAGCGTAACAAAATCCATCGTCTTCGCCAGCGCTTCCTCACGGTACCGCCGATACATTTCCTTCCAGTGCAGATCTCCCGTGGTCTTCCACGTCAAGAGGTACAGCATCGGCAGACGCAGGGCTTCGTGCGGATGGACATCGCCCCACATCTGACCGACAAAGCCGAATTTTCCGTCTTCACGGCGAAAACTCCAGTTGTTTTCCGGAATAATATCCGCTTCCATCTTTTCCGCCATCGCCGTCAGACAGCGGCGGATGCTTTCTTTCTGCGCGTCATCGGAGAGGGCAGAGAAATACAGCCGATGCGCAGCATAAAACCAGTTGGTATACTGATCGCGCGAGGTGTCGATATAGTGACTCTGACAGTCTGCCGGAGTCACACCGCGCGGAAGGAATCCCCTCTGCGGCGAAACTGTCGCGTCAAGCTCCATTCCGCGGTAAACCTTCGCCGCATATTCGCGCATGGTCTCATCGCTGGTCGCTTCATACCGCGCAATTACGGCGTCCATCATCAGCCCGGCATTGAGCATACAGTCTTCCATACCGGTCCCGTATCCGCCCGGATTGGGAACCAGCCGACGAATCAGCTCGGGTTCCGGCAGATACCGGGTCGCGGCATCGGGTTCCTGCCCGACGAGATAATTATAGAACATACAGGTCCGTCCGTCAAACAGACGTTCCCAGACAAAATTCCATGTTTTTTCCATGGTCAATACCTCCGGTGTCGGAATTCCGTCACGCATCAGTTCGCGCCGTACAGATCGTTCAGTTCGGCTGCAAAATCAATATCCAGCTGCTGATTTGCCGCATAATAGGACGCAAGATCCTTGCTGGGATTTGCGCTGTTGAGCAGATTGTGGAACATATTCGCCATCTTCGCGCTGAAGGAATATGCAAGTTCCACGTGCATCTTTTCACCGATCAGGGAGACCACCTTGGCGGAATCTTCGTCATAAACGTACTTGTTGGTCAGGGAAACGTCAACGAATGCCGGAATAATGGTGTAGTAACCGGAAGCGGTCAGAGCTTCGATGCCCCATCCGACCAGAGTTTCATCCTGAATCGTCTTCGGAACAGCGTGGGAATAGTCGGTGTAGCCGGCAATATAGTCTGCCTGGGTTTCATCGAGCTTCGGCGTGCAGAGAATACCGTATTCGACATCGGTATCACGGAGAATGGTTTCCGCCATGCCGAGGGAGTCGTAATAGAACAGGGATTTTCCGTTCTGGAAGAGCGTCTGGTCCTGACGTCCGGCGCTGGTGTCCGCCTGATATACGCCCTTGGTTTCATAGATCATCGCATACATCTTGTCAAGCGCGGTGGATGCGCGTTCCAGATCAAAGACAAATTCCAGCTTGCCTTCGCTGTTGGAAGCAAACGTGTGGATTCCCATGGAGGGCTGCATACAGATAAAGATGTTCTGATTGACAAATCCGACGGTATCTTCCGCATCGACCGTACCGTTGCCGTTGGTATCTTCATAGACCGAGCCGATCATGCCGTGAAGCTTGTCGAGCGTCCAGGTTCCGGCAAATACATCGGCATACGGAACTGTCAGACCGTAATTGGCGGCAAGCTGCTTATTGATGAACCACGCACGTGCACGGGATACGCCGAAATACGACATATAGTTCGAGAACAGCAGCATGTTATCGTTGATCCGATAGGAACTGACCGCGTGTTCCGGCCACCACGGAGCAGAGAAATCGAGCTGTTCCATGTGGCTGATGTCCATCGTGTAGCCGTTCAGAGCAAGATTTGCCATGGCAAGGTCCTGACCGGTCATGATATCGCAGACATCGTCTCCGGCAACGATCGTGTTGCTGAGCTGACCGGGATCGGCAAACAGTACCGGCTGGGTCACGACGTTCAGTTTTTCTTCGACCGCACGGAGAGAATTGTAGATCGCGTCGTTGAGAACATCGCCGTTCAGTTCATCGCGGATGGAGAAGCGGTAAATGTCATACTGTTCGGTATCGCCGAGACGCAGGGTAGCGCCGCCGAGATCCTGTGCCGGAAAATCATCGAATGTTTTCTCCGGTTCGGTTTCCGCCGAAGCATCTTCGGGTGCAGCGGCAGTCTGGGAATTATCGATGGGATCGCCGAGATCTTCGGATTTGCCGCAGGAAACAGCAGCGGTGCTGACCAGCAGAGCGGCAAGAAGCAGAGAAAAGAGACGTTTTTTCATGAGTTGCCTCCTGTAAAAATATAATAAATTTTTTATCAATTCCAACATTTGTCAATGGCGCGGCGGGCGATGTCCACCCACTGTCCGAAGCGTTCCGGATCATTCCGGCAGGTGTGCGTATCCCGCAGAACCAGTTCCAGAATACCGCCGCGTGCCTTGCGGATCCCGTCTTCCAGTTCCGCGCGGACGATTTCCGGACGGAATTCCGTTTCCGCCAGAGGCATCGGCTTCGGTTTCCATGTCATAATATAGTTTTTTCCGAGAACCGGCGTGAATTTCGCGATATCCGCCCACGGACAGACCGCCACACGCCGCAGATTCCGGATCTTCAGAACGCCGTCAAGTTTACCGGACAGATCGTCACAGCATCCGTAGCCGTTCAGACCGAACGGTTCCAGAAGTTCCCGTTCGTACTGCAGAACAAATTCTTCGTGCATTTCCGGCGATACCTGCGCAAATTCCTGCGCTTCGGCGGCACCCCAGATATCACACAAACGTACATTGTCCGGATTAAATCCCGGTGCCGGAAGGGCATCTGTATATCCAACGCCGCCGGTATAGTGGAACGTACGGTCGTTGTTGAGCGAGATCAGATTCTGTTCCTCGTACTGCCGGAGCATGGACTTCATGCCGTCCGTAAAGAACCGCATGACTTCGTGAACCATTTCCGGCTCATCGTACAGGTCATAGAGCATATTGTCGAGTCCCCGGTAATCGCAGTACCAGTGCATCAGATGAAAACTGAAATTTTTCCGTCCGACCAGCGTTACCGGCACAAGATCCCCGATCGCGTCGGCGATATACTCATAATCCGCCTGCGACTGCCGTTCATCGTGCGTGACGACCGGCGCGGACAGCTTCTTCCAGTCGGACGGCTTGTCGATGATGCTGACCATATGAAACGCACCGTTTCCGCCGGGATACGTCCGCTGCGGATCGATACCCCACATGGTATTCCGGATCGCTTTCGGCACTTCCACATCCGCCGTGATGGGAACATCGTCGCGGATATACCGATGACGGATCAGGCGTTTCCGCAGTTCGTATTCCACATTCCGCGCGGCGGAATTCGTGCATTGCAGGGAGCTCCACGGAAGCAGTTCCGGCCATGAACCGTCCGGGAAGACAAACACCATCGGACGTTCTCCGTGAAGTCCGGTGTGTTTCTTCCACTGCATGACTTTTTCTTCGTTGTTTGCCGGATCCGCCGCGATTTCGCGGACAGCTTCCGCGAGACTGCGCAGAACGGTCCGGTCATCCGCTGTATTGAAACGATCGTATTCTGCCATAAACATCCTCCCGATACTGATAAGACTTGCTGAAAATGCTTGCAAAAAAAGGCAGTTTCCATTATAATTATATCAGATGAAATGCTCGATAGAAATTACTGAATCAAACCAACACTTTTCTGTTTCAAACTTTTTTGACGGAGAATCTCCATGGAATTTTCGGAAATCAATCCTTACCTGCGTACATCCGGATATTTTGAAAACTGGAACTATGACAATGCGGCGGATTCGATCGCCTATGACCTGCGGATGTTTGCGATTTTTCACGGAACGGCAATACTCACCCTGCGTGACAAAACCGTCTCTATGCCGTCGGATTCGCTTCTGATCCTCGCACCGGGAGAACCGTACAATTTCCGGCGTAAGGATTCGGACCAGCCGTTTGATATGTTCTGCATCAGTTTTGACCTGACACAGGAATACTGCGGAAGTCTGCGGTATCGCCTTCCGACCTTTGTGCCGCTGTTCCGGCCGGAATATCTCATCGACCAGAAGATCCGTACCGGGACACGGGATATCTCCAACCTGTGTCTTCCGCTTCTGCTGACCGACTGTCCGGATTTATGCGATAAAATCCGGCAGATCTATCAGCTTTACCGCCGAAAACCCGTCTGTTATCAGGAACGCTGTTCCGGGATCATCAAGGAAATCCTTTTCACCGCACTTGCCGAACAGCAGGAGCCGGATGCGGAAAACCACCCCGGCGGCAGTCTTGCCACGGCAGAACAAACCATGAAATACATTGAAAAACACTTCCGGGAACCGATCAACGAGCAGTCCATCGCCGCCGCGCTGAATTTCCATCCGTATTATCTGACACGTCTGACCATGCGGTATTTCGGTCTGACACCGTATCAGTACCTGCTCCAGTGCCGGACCGAGGAAGCCGTTTCGATGCTTCTCAATACGGACAAACCCATCAGTGAAATCGCCGCTTCCTGCGGATTTGTCAGTCCGTCGCATTTTTCGACAGTGATCCGCCGGAAAACAGGACTGCCCCCCGGTATGATCCGCAAATCAGCCGCACTCCCGAAAGACTGGGATAAAGAATAAACGTACCTCATAATCGTCATTTTCACACAAAAAAGGAGAATTCCGCATCCCCGAAAGGATATGGAATTCTCCTTTTTCTGCACCGCCGTCCGGCGGCAAAAAGCGATCAGTTCAGTAAATCCTGATATTTTTCGACAACCTTGTCAAACATTTTGAGAGTTGCTTTTTCAAGACCCTTCAGCTTGGACTGCGAGTTTTCGCAGGAAGTCGCATCGGCAAGGATTCCGCGGATAACGTCGATCGGCGCACCGAGACTCTGACCGTAAATGTAGGAATAGTCGAGATAAACGCCGCTGACAATCAGATCGAGCATCTGGGAAGTTTCGCTGTCGCGGGAATACTTCGACTTGATCGCGGTTTCAAAGTAAGCCGGCGTGACCGTACGGTAGGATTCCGCACTCATTGCTTCCAGATAAGCGGCTGTGACATCCGTTTTCTGTGCCGTCACGGGAATCGTGAACGCGGAGCTGCCGTCATGGATATAGGAAGTGTAAATTTCCTGCGCTTCGTTCAGCTTGGGCATGGGAATGATCCCGAAATCGTCTTCCATATCGCGCAGATAGTCGATACCGCCGAGCATCCACGTCGTGAAGACTGCCTGATGATTCTTCATGATGTCCATGATCTGATCATTGTTGTTCGGCGTACGGAGCGTGTTGTTGTTCTGGAAGAGCAGCTTGTGCATCTTTTCGGCGAATTCGACCATCCGCTCACTGGTACCGTTGAAGACAAATGTACCGTCGTCGGTTTTTGCAAGATATTCGATCTGCGCCGCGCCGAAGAACGAGTCGGCACCGAGCGTCTTCGTATCTGTGAAGAAATGTCCGAACGTATCGCCTTCGTTGGCAGCACCGTCACCGTTCGTGTCGGTGTAAAGCGGTTCACAGAGAGCCGCCATTTTGTCGAGCGTCCATTCTCCTTCGTTGACGATATCGTAAAGATTTTCCGAACCGTTGTAGTATTCATCAAACAGCGTCTTGTTGAAGAACATTGAGAACGTACCGGAGATCATCGTCTGGCTCAGTTCCCCCATGATAACATAGTTATTTCCGTTCAGATTGGTCGTTTCAAGGAACGCCTGATTGTACCACGGTGCGCTGAAATCCAGATAGGGAAGGGTGTTCAGCGGCAGAAACATATTGTCAACAACCAGCGGCATGGTATTGTACATCGCGTTGCCGATCAGGTCATAGTCATCGGATCCGGCAGTAATGGACGCACGGATCGTATTTCCGGCACCGCTGTGACGGTTCAGCCCGGTATCAAGGATCAGATCCATCACGACATTCAGCCGTTCCTGTACCGCAAGATTCCGGGTGAATACCGCATCGTTGACCACATCACCGTTCATTTCTTCCGCGCTGAATTCCATCAGCGTATCCTTGTCGCCGCCGCGTGAGAAGACGCGCACATCCACCCCTTCAAAATCAAGCGTATCGGGAAGCGAGTCCTTCACCTCGGAACGGCCGTTGCCCTTCGGTTCTTCGGGAATTTCCACGGGTTCTGCGGAAGGTTCGGCAGAGATCTGTCCGGCGGTATCCGATGCGGCAGTTTCCTCATTGGTTCCGCCGCTGCTGCACGAAATCATTCCTGCCGCCAGAAAGCACACAAGAAGCCCTGCGAGAATACGGGTATGTTTTTTCATAAAAACTCCTTTCATATCATTGAAAATCAAAGAATCTGTGATACGTTATTATAGCATAAATTCCCAAAAAAAGCAAGATAACCACCAAGGAGTCATCGGTTCAGGAAACAACGCATAAAATCCTCCGCAGGATACACCAGCATTTCTCACGAGAAATTTCTTTCCAGCAAAACAGATGCCAGTTCTGAGTTGATATAGTCGCAGATGAAGATCCCGCGGCAGGACTCCGCAGTCCTGCAGTATTCCGTCAGCCACGGATTGATCGTCCGGGCGGGCACGGCGGCAGACATCGGCGGGAATCCATGATCGAAATAACAGCTTGTAAAATTCAGAACAAGCGTTTTTTCATTCAGCGCTGCTTCTTCCATAGCCGCCAGGATATCGTTCTGCTTCTCGGAAATTCCCGATATTTCATAATGATCCTGAATATACATTGAACCGAGCGCAAACGAAGCGGAATCCTTCCACCCATGATATGCCGGAATCCCTACAGAGGCGTTATCATATCGTGACAAAAGGAAGATTTTCCCGCGTGCATCCCCGAGAAGTTCCGGAAGTCCGGAATCCGGTACGATCACATCCGCGTACCCGGAAAACATTTCTTCGAGTCGCACGGAAAAGGATACTGTGGAAGCCTTCGGAGAATTGTCTTCCTTCAGAGAAACCAGAAGAAATTCCGACGGATTTTCCCGGATAAACGCGGCGATTGTGTCCAGTACCTCCCGGAAGCTCTGCTTCTGATCGACAAAACTGTGGACAACCTTCAGTTCGTCATGATCCAGCTGCAGTCGGATGTCGAGAAACCGCACGCCCATTTTCAGCTGCTGTCCGACAGCTGCCGACTGGCATTGCCCGGATACCCCGGCAAATGAATAAAGTGCCCCGGAATCATGGGTCCCGGGAATCGTCATCCCGGTCAGTTCCGTCTCATCGGGAAGCATACCCATCCAGCCGGAATGATCCTGCACCTCCCGATCCGACGGCGCCAGAGCAAGCACCGTGACCGCCGCGGACAATATAAGTCCCACCAAACACAGAATATGTTTTCGTTTCATAAAATCTCCTTTCCTACGCCTTACTCCAGCATCTGTTTCCGGTATTCGGACGGCGATATGCCGAATTTCTGCTTGAATACCCGCGACAGCGTGAATACATCCCGGAATCCGGTGCTTTCCGCGATTTCCGATACCGAAATTCCTGTATTCAGCAGACGTTCTTTCACATGGGACAGCCGGTACATGACAAGATATTCATGCGGCGGCATCCCGTAAGTCTGCACAAACAGTTCGGACATATAGGATCTCGAAAGAAATGCTGCGTCGGCAATCTCCTTCGTCGTGATATTCCTGCTGTAATTTTCCGTAATATACGCCGCGGCACGCCGGATCGCTTCGGCGGATTTCTGCGCGGAGCCGACCGTGTTTTTTTCCGACAAAAATGACGTAAGCAGGGAATAGATCACACCGGATACGGCGGCATAATCCGGATGCTCTTCGCTTTCCGCAGCATGGTAAAGAATATCCAGCCGTTCCTCCGTTTCCGGATACATCTTGCGGCTCAGCGTAAAGACCGGCCCGAGCCGGGTCTCGATGTATGTCTGGTACTCTCTGCTCATTGCTCCGCAGAAGTGCAGATATTTGAACGTCCAGCCGTCTTCAAGCGCATGATATTCATGCGGATACCAGAGATTGATCAGCATCACGCTGCCTGGTGTCAGAATATATTCCTTTTCCTGATACCGCAGTTTACCTCTGCCTTCCAGCGTCAGCAGAAGAAGCATGGAATCCATATTCCTCCGCTGGATCGAAAAAGTATCCCGGCAGACATAGCAGCCGGTATACGTCATGTTGAAATAAAGGTCCTGAAGCGAACCGACAAGAAAATCCTCCACCCGGCACCAGCGGATGAGATGTTCCGCTTCCGAAAGGGGAATGTTCGTGCTTTTCATAAAAATCCTCCGGACAAAATGACAAATTTCCCGTACATACTGCTATGGAACAATCACAGAAGAATTGTTATAATAATCATGAATTCTTCCATTTTTCCTGTGTCCGATTACGCAGTTTCACCAATTCTTCTTTCATTATAGGGGATTTTTCCCGAAAATGCAAGAGTTTTTTTCACAGCATCCGACAGGACAATCCATGATTTTTATAAACTCTGATCATAATTCCAGCAAGGAGAAACACAGTATGACCATAACTTTCCCGAAATTTGTTTCGTCCGACAACGAACTGAACATCACCTACAATTACCGCTGTGAAGTCTATCAGCGGCACGTCAAACAGACCCCCGCAGGGTACGTGATCACGGAATTTCTTCCGGATGTCCCGTGGGCAGGCATTTACAACACCATCAGCTGTGCGGCAAGCCACCATTTCCGCGACGGACGCTGGATGAAGGATCCGTCTGTTCTGGAAGAATACGCAAACTTCTGGTGTACCGAAGGAAATCCGCGCCTTTACAGTTTCCCGATCGCCGACAGTATCCTTGCTCTGTCCAATGTCACGGGCGATTACGGTACGGCGGAAAAACTCTATCCGAAACTGGCGGAGATCCATCAGGCATGGGACGACCAGCGCGCGGATGAGACAATGTACCGGCAGGAATGCGGACGGGATGGTATGGAATTCTCCATCTCCGGTGATGGAATTCGTCCGACCATCAATTCCTATATGTATGCAGACAAATGTGCGCTCGGCAGAATCGCAGAACGTCTCGGGGATGCCGAACAGGCTCAGAAATACCGCAAAGACGCGGAAATACTCGCTTCTCAGATCAATGAACGTCTGTGGAACAATGAAACCGGTATGTTCGGCGTGATTTCCGACCGTGGTGAAGTGCAGAATGTCCGTGAGCAGATCGGCTATGTCCCGTGGATTTACGGCATTCCTGACGCCGGAAAGGATGCGTGCTTCCGCAATCTTCTCGACACCTCCTGTTTCCTCGCTCCGTACGGACTGAGAACTGCGGATGCGGCGCACCCCGATTACATGAAACCGTTTAATCACGAATGTCTCTGGAACGGTCCCGTCTGGCCGTTTGCAACCGCACAGACACTGACTGCCGTGATCGAATATCTGCATACCGCAGAACATCCGACCATCTCCCCTGCGGAATTCATGAGTCTGCTTCTGACTTACGCATATTCCCACCGTGATACGGACGGAACCCCGTGTCTGGACGAAAATATGGATCCCGACACAGGAATCTGGCTGGCACGTGAAATCATGCGGAAGTGGAACCGTCCGGGAAAAGACCCCACGCGCGGACAGCACTATAACCACTCCTCGTTTATCGACCTTGTCATGACCGGGATCTGCGGCATCCGTCCGTCGGAAGGAAATCGTCTGACCATCCACCCGCTCGGCACTTCGCTCGATACTTTCGCGGTCTCCGATGTACAGTATCACGACCATACCCTTGCTGTCGCATGGGACAGAACGTCCGGACTGTGTGTCACCGTAGACGGTACACGCGAATATTTCCGTGAAGCGGCAGAAGATATCACGCTGGAAATCGAACTGTAACCCAAACAGTCCGGTAAATAAAACAACCAACCAGAAAGGCAAAAACAACATGAAAAAAAATGTCAGCATACTCCTCATTCTCACTATGCTGGTTTCCATGACAGCCTGCGGCGAAACAACATCCGATGCTCCGGCATCCGAAGAAACCGCTCCCGCTGTTCAGACGGAAGAACAGGCGGAACAGCCCGGAGAAACCGAAGATAACCGTATCAAACCCAACATCCCCGATGCTACCTACAACGGTGCATCCCTGCGCTTCCTCTCCCGCGAAGTCATTGATCCCGTAGTCCGTTTCTATTCGGAGGTAGCTTCCAGTGAAACAAACGGCGAAGCTATGAATGATGCTACGTTTGAACGTACCATGCGAATGGAAACCAATTATGACATAAAAATTGTCAACGATGTGCTTGACATAGAAACAATCGAGCAGACATACAGCAATTCCTATCTTGCCGGAGAACAGAACTGGGATGTGATTATCCCCGGTTTTGGTACCGGAACCAATCTCATGAAGAATGGTTATGCCGCTGACTTCAGGGATGTCAAATACATCGATATTGAGAAACCATGGTGGGATACTGCGGTAGCGGAAGCTATGGAAATCGGCGGAGCTCTTTACGGTGCGATCGGTGCGATCAATACCTGGACGGACTCTCACACTTACGGCGTTACCTTCAATAAAGAACTTGCCGTCGCCTATCAGATAGATCCCTACGAAATGGTTCGGAATAATACATGGACCATCGATAATTTCTATTCCATCGCCGAAAAAGTAACAACGGACCTTGACGGTAACGGCGTATGGGATCATAATGACCGTTACGGAATCTCCGGCACCAATTTCGGCTTCAATCTGCATATGATTTCTTCCGGTGCATTTGCAATCCAGAAGGATGAAAATGGTTATCCTGAAATGGATATCACGGAACGATTCTATAATGTTGCCGAAAAGGTCTGCAATATCATGACCAGCGGTAATTATATGAGAGCGGAATCCCTGCAGGGACTTGTTGATGATATCTGGGGGAACGGACTTCGCGGCAACTTCCGTTCGAACGGTGCGCTGTTCCTTGTAAATGGCATGGAAGAAATGATCATCTTCCGCGACCTGGACACGGATATCGGTCTTCTTCCTCTGCCCAAGTATGATGAAACTCAGGACAGATATTACCATCCCTTCAGCACATATTGGGCAAGCATCATCGTGATTCCAAGAAATTCTTCCACAACCGATTTTACCGGTCATATGCTGGAAGCGATGAATGCGGATGCTTATTACTCCACTTCCGTGACATATTATGATGTTCTGCTTGCCGGCAAGTCCATGCGTGACCCCGATTCCGTCGAAATGCTGAATATTATCCGCAGTTCCCGCACAATGGATACGGAGCTTGTATATAACTTTATTGGTTTAAGTGGTATTTATACGCAGATGCTGGACAACAAATCTTCCGATATCCTCGCATCCTCCGTTCAGCGTTCTCAGAAAGCAGCGGAAAAGCTGATCGAACGCTTTGTAGAACAGTATCAGAAATAAAAATTCATATCCCACAGGAGGTATCTTATGGAACACTCTGGCTCTTTCAAGAAGTACGGCGATGCTCCTGTATTCGGAGACATCGGAACCGGCACCATGTTTGACGCTTACGTCTGGAAGCAGAACGGACGTTTCCGTATGGACGTTTCTTGGCGTCCGAAAACAGCCCTTGCCGTCACCTTCTCCGACGATGGCATCCACTGGGAAGATCCCGTAATCACGCTGGAATGTGACCCGTCCGCCGGCGAAAACAATCTCAACCGCAACTGCGTCATCCCGGATCCTCACGGAAACGGCTACCTGATGTGGTATACCGGACAGTACTGGGAAGGCAGTCACGGAAAATCGTGGATCGGCATCGCACGCTCCGACGACGGCATCCGCTTCGAACGTCATTATAAGGCACCCGTTCTGGTACCGGAAATGGATTTCGAAAAGGAATCCGTCATGAATCCGTTTGTCATGTACGAAAACGGAAAATTCCGTATGTGGTACGCGGCAGGCGAAACCTATGAACCCAATGTCATCTGCTACGCGGAATCCGACGACGGCATCCTTTGGGAAAAGTACGCGCAGAACCCCATGTTCCGCTGTGCGCCGGAAAACGAATACGAACAGAACCGCATCGGCGCCGTACAGCTTCTGAAGGAAAACGACGGATATCTCATGTTCTACATCGGCTACCGCGACATCAACACCGCCTGCATCTGTGCCGCACGCTCAAAAGACGGCATCACCGGCTGGCAGAGAGTCCCGGAAAATCCGCTCGTCATGCCGACACCCGGCGGATGGGACGAAGATTCCTGCTACAAACCCACCGTGATCCGCGATGAGGACGGCACCTGCCATCTCTGGTACAACGGACGCCGCGAATCCTTCGAATACATCGGCTACGCAACCGGCAGAATCGCAGATTAAATATCACTCACAAAATAAGGAAGTACGGATCCCGTGAAAATCCGTACTTCCTTTGATTTTTATCAGATTTTATTCCTTTTTCCGGAAGTTTATGTCCGCTTTCGCCGCCTGTTTGCTCTGCAGAGCACGCGGAATGGCATATGTTTTTCCGTCTTTCCGGAAATTCGCTCCGGTCTGACGGAAACTGAAATTCACGTTGTACCGCATACACTGTTCACGCATCCATAAAATCCAGTCATAATCGCAGACTCTGGCGCCTTCTCCGGATTCACCGCCGCAGGAGACGGATTCGATCACATTTCCGTAGTAGGACAGATACGCTTCCGTATTGATCCCTTCCAGCATCGGCTCGTGAATGATATGCTTATGCCGGATCGGCAATTCCAGAAAAACGGGCAGCCGTTCATCCGCCATCTGCTGATTTTCACAGGTACAGCAGATGTGGACATTCCCGTAACCGTTCCCCCAATCCTCCGGTAAACCGACATAAAAGCGATCCGGACGCTTGGTCACAAAGAAAAACTGCAGATCCGACCGTTCCCGCATCATGTGCCATGCCTCAGGCCGCCATCCGTCCGCATCCGGATGAAAAAAGTCGGACGTAAAGCAGGTGTACACAAAATCACCGTCCGGCTGCAGGGCATAGCTTCCGTCCCGTTTTCTCCGGACAGGCAGATTGAAACTGCCGGTTTTCGCAACCTCAGAAGCATCTTTGCCGAATTCAGCATCGCGGCGGTAGACATAACAGTTCAGACAGCCGGGACTGATTTTCGTACAGCCGTGCCATAAATTCCAGCTTGCCATAATGCACTCCTTCTCCTGATGTTTTAGAATATTATACACCGTTTTTTCCGGAAGAACAAGAGAAATTTTCCGACCGTTCCGCCGAAAAATATTCGCGGCATCCGTATCTCTTTCTTGCAATGGACGCCGGGGAATGCTATAATGATAAATAACAGATTCCATGAATTTTCAGGAGAACGAACTATGGAAAAAATCATTTCAGCGAAAGTCTATGAACCGGCGGACACCGACGGATTCACCGGATTGGATTATATCATCGAGGTTCCGGAAGGGAAGGATATCACCATCCTTCAGATCACGGATGCCCAGGCAATGCTTTATGACGGAATCCGCAAAACTTTCCTCGACGAAAACGGCAGAAGTTATGACGATGACCGGCGCTTCCTTCAGGTTCACCACGCCTTTTTCACAAACGGCGTCACCGATGCGTATACCCGGTCATGGCAGTATATCGAAGAAGGCATCCGGAAGACAAATCCGGACATTCTCGTACTCACGGGCGACAACATCTACGGAGAAACCGACGACCGCGGAACTCTGTGGACGGAAATGATCGAATTTCTGGATTCCTTCGGAATTCCGTGGCTCTGCGTCTACGGAAATCACGACAACGAAAGCCAGATGGGCGTTCACTGGCAGAGCGAAGCCGTCCGGAAATCCGGATACGGCTGTCTGAAAGAAGGCACGACCACAAACGGCAACTGCAACTACACCGTAGGAATCAGACAGGGAAATACTCTCCGTTATGTACTCTATATGCTGGACACCAACGGATGCCGTCTCAAGCCCCATAATTTCGGCGAATCCCTTCTCCCGTACAATCCGGATCTCACCGATCTTCAGCAGACCGAAGGAATTTTCCCCGATCAGCTCGAATGGATCCGAGACTGCGGAAGAAAAATTTCGGCATACGCCCCCGATGCTTCTTCCATGATGTTCATGCACATCCCGCCGGTCGAAGCATATCTCGCTCTCGCGGACAAATACGGCGATGCCTGCCGTAAACTGCCGTTCGCCGCAGACCGCGGCGGTGATATGGGGATTGCCACGGAAGCCATCGGCGGAATTGACACCCACGGACAGCTGATGGAAGCCGCAGAACAAATTCGCTGTACCGGTATTTTCGCCGGACACCAGCATAAAGTGGCGATCAGTACGTTCTATCGCGGCATACGCCTTACCTACGGTCTGAAAACCGGGACCGGCGATTATCACGATCCCGCCATGCTCGGCACCACAAAGATCACCATCCATGAAGCGGACGATTCGTTCGACGTGGACTATATTTTCACGGATATCGCATATCCGCTGAAATAATACAGCAATATCCCGTATTTGTCCGTCCGGATATCATCTGACAATCCCCAAAAATATACGCTGTACTATACCGAAACAAAAATCGTTCCCGCAGGAGGTATCATGTCCGATTCTGCTTTTTCCAAAGTCCTTGCCCATCAGCCTGCCGCATGGGTAAACCCCTATAAACTCCCCGTTCTTTCCGTCGAACCTCTGTGTGATCTGATCGTTCCGCCGCAGTCCATCCGGGATGCGGAAGAACGTCTCCGCCGGTTCGCACCTTTTCTCGAAAAAGTTTTCCCGGAAACCGTTCCGTCGCACGGCATCATCGAATCCGAACTGCGGGAAATCCCCGCCATGCAGACCGGACTGAAAACCTCCGGCAGACTGTTTCTGAAGATGGACAGCCATCTTCCCATCGCCGGATCGGTCAAGGCACGAGGTGGAATCTATGAAGTCCTGAAGCATGCGGAAGATCTGGCGCTGTCCGCGGGGATTCTTCGTGAAACGGACGATTACGCCGTCCTGACCGAACAAAAAGACTTTTTCCGGCGGTATACCGTACAGGTCGGATCCACCGGAAATCTGGGAATGTCCATCGGAATCATGAGTGCGGCGCTGGGATTCCGTGTGAAAATCCATATGTCCGCCGATGCAAAGCAGTGGAAAAAAGACCTGCTCCGCGCACGCGGCGCAGAAGTGATCGAATATACGGATGATTATTCCCGTGCCGTAGCGGAAGGCCGGAAACTGTCCGATGCCGACCCGATGAGCTATTTTGTGGACGACGAAAAATCCATGGATCTCTTCCTCGGTTACGCCGTTGCCGCCGGACGCCTGAAGGATCAGCTTGAGGCTAAGAACCTGCAGATCGATGAAAATCATCCGCTCATCGTGTATCTCCCGGCAGGCGTCGGCGGAGCACCGGGCGGAATCTCCTATGGTCTTCGTCAGATCTTCGGTGACCACGTCCACTGTTTCTTCGCGGAACCCGTGGAATGTCCCTCTCTTCTTCTGGGGATCGCCACACGGAAATTCGGTGAAGTCCGCGTACAGGACTACGGTCTTTCCGGAAAAACCGAAGCGGACGGCCTTGCATGTGCGTCTCCGTCCGACTTTGTGACCCGGATCATGACACCTCATCTTTCCGGAATTTTCACGGTCGATGATGATTCTCTCTATCACTATCTGCGAATGCTGTATCATACCGAAGGAATCGAAATCGAACCTTCTTCCTGTGCCGCTTTCGCCGGTCCTGCGCATCTGTCGGATTCTCCCGAAACGATCCGATACTGCGCCGAAAACGGACTGACGGAAAACGTACTGAAAAACGCCGTACAGATCGTCTGGGCGACCGGAGGAAGCATGGTTCCGCCGGACGTACGCCTGCAGTACCTGGAAGCAGGGAAGAAATGATCCGCGTTCTGCATACCGGTTGACTTTTTCAAAAAAACACGTTAAAATAAACACATCAGAATTCATTTTTCAGGGAGGAAAACAATGTACACCTACAAACGGGTAGCTCTCATCGGCGTTGACGGTGCCGGTAACTTTTTCAGACAGGCTTCCACACCGAATCTTGACCGTATCTTTGCGGACGGTTCCGTCGCATACGATGTCTACACTTCCATTCCGTCCATCAGCGCAGAATGCTGGGGATCCATGCTCCACGGCGTGACCCCCGACCTTCACCGCCTCACCAACGGTATCGTCGCCGGCGTTCCCTACGATACCGAATCCCTTTTCCCCAGCGTGTTCCGGATCATCCGTGAAAACGATCCCGACTGCGAACTGGCATCGTTCTGCAACTGGAACCCGATCAACCACGGGATCATCGAAAACAATCTCGGCGTTTACGAGGAAACCGCTTCCGACGGTCCGCTCTGCGACAGAATCTGCGAATATCTTGCGGATCATGACCCCAAATTCCTGTTTGTTCAGTTCGACGAAGTGGACGGTGCCGGTCACGGTCACGGTTACGGTACCGAAAAGCATCTGAATCAGATCAACATCACCGACGGCTACATCGCACGGATCTGGGAGATGTACGAAAAGCGCGGCTTTGCGGACGATACGCTGTTCATCGTGACCGCAGACCACGGCGGATTCGGACGCAGCCACGGCGGCATCACCGAAGAAGAAATGCGCGTCATGTATGCACTCCGCGGCAAGACCGTCGTACGCGGCGGCGCGCCCGAAAATATGCAGATCCGCGACTCCGCATCCATCGTCCTGTACGCACTCGGCTACGAACAGTCCAAAAACTGGACGTCCCTTGTTCCGACCGGCGTATTTGAAGGCATAACGGCAGGCGAACGTCCCGAATTCATTGTCGAATACTCCTGCAGCCACAGAACACACGAAAGCACGCCCACACCCGAAAACAGCGTTGTCGATGTCCTCGGCGCGGACTGCGTGGAAGGCTACTTCCCGTTTGACGGCGACAACAACGAAGCTACCGGCAAATTCGCTTCGGAATCCACGGGCAAATTCTACCACCTTGACGGTTATTTCGGAAAAGGCGTACGCATGGACGACGGCTATATCACCGCGAAAGATTTCCGTCCCGGCAGCAGCAGCTTCTCCGTGGGTCTCTGGTTCAAGACCGGCGGTATCCCGGGCGACCCGGCACTTCTTTCCAACAAGGACTGGAGAAGCGGCGGCAATCCCGGCTTCGTTCTCGGTCTGAGCGGCACCTCCGCCTTCTTCAACTGCGGCAACGGTCACGGAAGATTCGATACCGGCGCCGTTCTTCCGCTGGATTTCAAGGACGGCTGGATCTATGTGGTCTGGTCCGTTGACCGTGAAGCCAACACCCTCGGAGTATCGATGGACTTTGAACCGTTCCGTACAACGCCGATCAAGGAAGAATTCCGCGGCGCATCCTTCGATACCGATCTTCCAGTACGCATCGGTCAGGATGGTACCGGTACTTACGGAAATTCGTTTGCCGTTCTGATCGACGAACTGGTCATCACGAACCGTGCGCTGAACAACGACGACCTCGCCGCACTGAAAAAATTCTACGCAGCGGAATAAATCATTGACTGCATAAAAAAGGAAGTATGGATTCTTTCCGGAATCCGTACTTCCTTTTCTTTATCATATTATTATATATCCGCAGTTTTCTTTTCCACCAGCATTGCAAGAAGCAGTGCGGTCACACCGGCGATCAGCTTGCCGACGATCATGGGGAAGACATATTCCGCGTCAAATGCCATGGTAAACGCCAGATGTCCGGCAAACGTGAATGCGGCGGAAACCGCAAAAGCGGAATTCAGTACGATCCCGCGCCGGTCCATCTTGTGGATCATCCCGTACGTTGTCACGCTGGTTGCCAGAGAAGCCACAAAACCGAGCGCCGCCGTTTCGTTGATGCCGATCCTGCCGCCAAAAATTTTCAGCGGCTTCTGTAAAATGCGGGACAGCAGATTCATCAGCGGGAACGCACCGCTCATTACCGCGCTGGCATTGAGGCACACCAGACCGCCTTCTTCCAGAGACGCCAGTCCCGGAAGCACTTCGATTCCCGTCAGATACCGGAGAATCCCGAACGCAAGCCCGACCGTGATCAGGATCTTCATGCCTGTACCGAAGATTCCAAACACTTTTACGCACTTCATCGGGAAGAAAAAGAGTCCGCAGGCGATCAGTCCAGAGAAGATCAGAAGAGGCAGGAGCGTCCGGAACAGACTTCCGAGAGGCAGACCGCAAACCAGTCCGCCGCAGAAACAGCCGACGGGGATCGTTACGATCCCGCAGAGAAAGCCGAGCAGTACGGGTTTATGGAATTCCGGATCCACCACGCCGAGCGCAAAGGGAATGGTAAAGGAAATGGTACATCCCATCATCGAAGAAACGATCAGCGCATTGAACAGACCGATCTCGCTGTTTTTTGCGGTTTCCACCGCAAGAGGCGCACCGCCCATATCGTTGGCAAACAGGGAAGCAGGGATCACGGACGGATCGATTTCCAGAAGATTCCATACCGCATCAAACACCGGCGAAAGAATTTCCGCGATCCACGGAGAAATCACGATCATCCCGATCATGGACAATGCCATCGTCCCGAGAAGCATGAATCCGCGTTCGAATTCTTTCCCCAGTCCGAACCGGCATCCGAAAATCCGGTCCAATGCCCCGAGCATGGAAAAAACGACCATTACAACGGTGATCACACTCATGACATTCCTCCGATAGGAACCGGTTCAAAGCGTCCCGGCGCCGTAAGTATGTATACTTCCCGGAAACCGTAGGCTTCCAGCAGAGCTTCCGCTTCCTTATAATAGCAGTCCAGCGCACGTCGGTCGTGACAGTCGGAGGATACCACCGCCCCGTATCCGAGCCGCTTCATTTCCCGGAGCAGGAAGGGCGCCGGATAGGGTGTCTTCCGGTATCCGCGTGCGATCGCACCGGTGTTGACTTCGAATAACGGGATTTTACCTGCAAGAGCTTCCAGGGCTCCGATCGCCCAGTCACGGTATGCCTTCGATTCTTCATCGTAGAAAGCAATATTGTCGCTGTGCTTGGCGATCAGATCGTAATGTCCGAGAATGTCAAAATCGCCGTACTGCGGCAGACATACCATCGCTTCGTAATACGCTTTTGCATATGCCATTCCGTCGCCGCCGAAATACCGGTCGATCACCCGCTGTACTTCCGCCTGCGAACGGTCAAAACCGACGGTTTCCCCGCCGACCCGGAGATAATGCACGGATCCGATCAGATAATCGTATCCCGTCAGATCGATTCCGGAATACATATCGACTTCCAGTCCGCAGAATACGTCGATCTGACCCGCGTATTTCTGCCGGAGCGCGCGGACCTCCTTCTTATAAAGTTCCGTTCCTTCCAGAGACATGGAGTGATCCGGGGAATAACTCATATAGGAATGCCCCGAAAAACCAATGGAGGAAAATCCTTTCTCAATGGCTGTACGGATCATTTCTTCCGGTGTGTCGGCGCCGTCACACCAGGTGCTGTGCACGTGAAGATTCTGTCTGATTTTCATTTCTGTTTTACGACTCCGCATCAAGAATTTTGTGTCGTTTTCCTGCATTCCCGTTCTTCCGGAAAACTGCAGTTTTTCGGATAGATTCATATTCCCTGGCAGACAAACTATGTTTTTTCCATTTTTCTGTTGACGATACGGAAATATCATTGTATAATTTTCTGTAGAAATCTGCGCAGAACCACCCGATTTTCACTGAATATTATACACGAAACATCGCTTTCTGTAAAGTCTGAAACATCCGAAAAAAGATACAATCCACAGTCCCGTTCGATTCATTATCACCAAGAATATTATGCTGAAATAACAGGAGGTCTTTCCGTGAAAACAACCGAAGAAAATACAGTAAAAGCTTACGCTCAGCAGATCCTGAGTCAGGTGCGGCAGGTCGTGGTCGGCAAGGATCCCATCCTGCTCCAGGTACTGGCGGCTGTTTTGGCAAAGGGCCATATCCTGCTGGAGGATGTTCCCGGCGTCGGCAAAACAACCATGGCTCTTGCGTTTTCGCGTGTCCTGGACCTCGAATACAACCGCGTCCAGTTCACGCCCGACGTCCTTCCGTCCGACGTAACCGGGTATTCCATCCCCGACCGTCAGACCGGTGAAATGCGTTATCAGAGAGGTGCCATCCTCTGCAATCTCTTCCTCGCGGACGAGCTGAACCGCGCGACCTCCCGGACACAGTCCGCTCTGCTGGAAGCCATGGAAGAAGGACAGGTCACCGTGGACGGGATCAGCCATCCTCTTCCGGAACCGTTCATCGTCATTGCAACGCAGAATCCGACCGGTGCCGCAGGGACCCAGATGCTGCCCGACAGCCAGATGGACCGGTTCACCATCCGTCTGAGTCTCGGCTATCCCGCACCGAAGGATGAGATCGCCATGGTTCTGGGCCGTCAGGACGGAAATCCGCTCAGCCGCCTCTACGCGCTGATGACCCGCGATGCACTCGCCGCCATGCAGAACGAGGTCGCAAAAACCTTCATCCATGAAGCTGTGGTCAAGTACATTGTGGATCTGATCACCGCCACCCGGACATCCGACGACATCCTGCGCGGAGCAAGTCCGCGTGCAACGCTCGCCGTCACGTCCATGGCAAAAGCGATGGCACGTCTGCACGGACGCGACTATGTCGTGCCGTCCGATGTACGGGAAGTCTTCCCGTGGACCATCGCACACCGTCTCCTGCTGTCCTCCAAAGCCGAAGGACAGGGAAGTTCCGCAGAGGAAATCCTGAGCCGGATCCTTCATGAAACTCCTGTTCCGAAAGTCCGCTGATATGTTCCTTCGAAGAATTTTCTACGCTCTGCTCATTCTCGGCAGCATCATTTTTTACGGAGCGTACCAGAAATGGTTTTCATGGATCGTGCTGCTGACCGTCCTTCTGCTCCCGCTGTTTTCTCTCCTGCTGAGTCTGTGGCCGATGCTGACCACCCGTCTGAAACTTGTCACCGCCGACAGACTTCCGCAGGGAACCCATACACCGCTGTGCATAGAAGCCGCCGGTACCGGTCCCCGGCCGCCCGTAAGCTATAAAATTCAGGTCACAAAGCCGAATACCGGCGAACACTGGCTTCTCCGTTCCGGGGATCCGCTTCCCGCGGAACACTGCGGCGCACTTCTCATCTGCCCGTACCGCGCAAAAGTATACGATTATCTCGGTCTCTTCCGGATGAAGATCCGCAGACCCTCCGCACAGATGATCCGGATCATGCCGCAGCCTGCGGAGATCCCGATCCCGCCGGCACTGACGCGTTATCTTTCCGGAGCATGGCGTCCGAAACACGGGAACGGCTATGCGGAAAACCATGAGATCCGTCCCTACCGTCCGGGAGATACACTGAATCTGATCCACTGGAAACTCTCCGCAAAGACGGATGATCTCCTTCTCAGGGAACCGATGGAACCGGACCGCGGCATGATGCGGCTGACCATGGATCTGTGCGGTACCCCCGAGGAACTTGACCGGAAATTCAGCCGTCTGCTTTTTCTCGGCGGATGGCTGTTAAGCCGTCAGATCCCTTTTGAGATCCTCGTGCTGACCGGCAGGGGCATCGAAACCCGGTTTGTGCCGGAACGCTCCGTCTTCCGGCAGTGTCTGGATGATCTCCTTGCCGCACCGTTTGCCGCAGAAGGCACGGTCGGCGACCGGAAGGACGCCGCGGCATGGGAATATCACATAGGAGGTGAGCCGGATGAAGCGTAAACACTGGATCAATCATCTCCTCGGAGCATTTTTCGCCTTCCTTTTTGCCGTCTGTACCGTCGGATGCCTCGTGACCGGGTTTGACCTGAACATTCCCCGGGAATCCATCCTGTGGATCCACAAAATCTGCGGTGCGGCTTCCGTCGTTTCCGCGCTGATCCTGTATATCCCGTACGGCGGATTTTTCCTTCCCGTTCTCCTGATCCCGGCTGCAAAATACCTCTGGAACGGCGGACTCCTGTGGGATCAGCTCAAATCCCTCGCATTCACGATCTCCCATCATTTTCACAATGTATACGGCTGGAATACCGTCGGCGAACCGGTCTCCGCAGAGATGGAGCTTGCACTTCTTCTGCTGGCGGGCATCACAGTCCTTGCCGTAAGCATCGGTCTCTGCCGCAGTCTGCATATTCTCCTGTTCCTGCCGCCGGTTCTCCTTCCGCTCGTTTTATGTCTCGTCACAACGGATACTCTGCCGGAGGAACCGTATCTCTTCCTCCTGATCGTCGGGATCGTTCTGCTGTTCCTGACCGATCTGGTACGCCGCAGGAATCCGGTACATGGCGGACTTCTGACTCTGGCTGCCGCAGTTCCGTCGACGGCGGCGCTGGCTCTTCTGTTCCTTCTGAATCCGCAGACGGAGTACGTCAGCCGTGCAGGGGAAATTCAGAAAGAAACCGTCACATGGTTCCAGAACGCAATGAGTTCTGTGGAATCCGTCATGAACGGAAATATCTCCGGAATTTTCTCGAACCAGACGCTGAACCTCCGGAACGTCGGTCCGAAAAACAACCTTTCGTTTTCCGTCATGCGGGTATATACGCCCTTTACGGGCACTGTCTATCTCCGCGGACAGGATTATGACATTTACACCGGAACTTCCTGGGAATCTTCTCCGGAACGCAGTGAAACATTCACTCCCGGTTCGGAAAACACAGCCTCCGGAAGTGTCGCCGTCATCACCTACGGCGTCCGTGAGATGCTGTATGTCCCGTATTATTCCACCGATACGGTAACGCTCACAGGCGGCTACATGGCAAACTGGGACAATCTGAATTCGTACAGTTTCCCGTACTCCAGAATTCCCGACGTTGTCTTCGGTTCCTCTTCTGTGGATGCCGGATACACCGATCTTCCCGAGGAAACCAGAGAATGGGCAGAAAACCTGCTGGATACCGTTCTGAAAGGCGAGACCATTCCGGATCGTGTGATCCGGCTGATCCAGAATTATGTTCAGCGCTCCGCCGTCTACGACCGCTCCACCGCGGCAATGAATTCCGCGTCCGACGATTTCGCACAGTGGTTTCTCGAAGAAAGCGATACCGGCTACTGCGTCCACTTTGCAACCGCAGCCGCGATCCTTCTCCGTGCCGCCGGAATTCCCGCACGGTATGTGGAAGGGTATATGATCAATTGTCAGAGCGGAGAAAAGAATATCGTAACCAATCAGGAAGCACACGCATGGGTCGAATACTTCGACCCGGTGTTCTCGGTCTGGTGGATCCTCGACGCCACACCCATGAACGTGGAAGAAATCTCGGAAATCGTTTTCGAACAAACGGATTCCAACGATAACGGATCCGAAGACAATGCCCTTGAATACGATACTGCCGCACCCGAAAAAAACGAAGAAACCGTTGTGCCCGATCTCTCTGAAGGGTTCTCCGGCAGCATGGATTCCGGAATTTTGGATGAAGAAGAGGAAGATGAGGAAGAATCCGCCGTCAGCCTCTGGGACGATTCCGCGGAAATCGGAAACACCGTCCTTCCGGAAGAAGAAAAACAAATCCCGGGATGGATCTATGCGTCGGCTGTTCTTGCTCTCCTGCTGTCCGCACTTCCAGTTCAGGGATATCTCAGAGTACAGCAGAAACGCCGTTTATGGAATACGGGTACATCCAACACGATGGCACTTAATCGCTGGAACCAGCTGGAACGGCTTGCACAGCTTCTGAAAATCCGCCTTCCGCGCGAACTGGAGGAACTGGCGCTGAAAGCTAAATTCAGCCGCCATATCCTCACCGAAGAGGAGCTGTATCAATTTGAACGCTGCCGTCAGCAGCTGCAGCCCGTTCTGAAACAGCTGCCATGGTATCGGAAACTCCTTCTCCGGTGCATTTATGCCGTCATATAGAACCAAAAAATCCGACAGGAAAATTCATTCCTGCCGGATTTTTGTTATACAGTGTCCTCTTTAGACCGTTTTCTTCAGTTTTCAAGTCCCCATGCCTTGTTGGGACGGTCACTCATTTCAAGAACAAGTTCGCCGCCCGCCACAAGATCGGCGTGGGAAATAAACGCACAGTTGTACTCTCTGCCGTTCAGCTTGGCGGACTTGATATAGCGGAGACCGTCGCCGGCACCTTCCGCACGGATAACGAATTTTCCGCCGGAAACGGTCAGTTCGATCTCATCGAACATGGGAGAAGTCAGCGCGTATTCCGCCTTGCCGGGGCATACGGGATAAATACCGAGCGCAGAGAACGCCATCCACGAAGACATGGCACCGCTGTCCTCGTCACCGCAGATCCCGAGAGGAGAATTGGTGAACCACAGTTCAATAATGGTGCGGAGTCTCCGCTGTGTCATCCACGGTTTGCCGCAGTAATTGTAGAAATAGGGAATATGGAACGACGGTTCGTTGCCCATGCAGAACATTCCCATCAGCCCCGTGGAATCCGGGAACTGATCGAGGAAACCGTATTTTCCGGGATTGGGCGTGGTGAACAGCTCATCCAGACGGTCGCAGAGCTTTTCATGACCGCCCATCAGTCCGGCAAGTCCGTCAATGTCATGCCACACAGAGAAATTGAACGTGTACGCATTGCATTCCGCAAAATACGCACGTCCGCCCTGTCCGCCGCCGCGCATGGGATCGTAGCCTTCGATCCACTTGCCGTCGGCGTTTTTTGGTGCCATGAAGCCGATTTCCCGGTTGTAAATGTTCGCATAGTTCTTCGAACGCTTCATGAACAGCTCGTAATCCTCATCTTTGCCGAGGTATTTTGCAAGCTGAGCGACGCACCAGTCGTCGTAGGCATGTTCAAGCGTTACCGCGAGACACTGACGGCGTTCAAAGGAATGTGCGTCGGCAACCCATTCTTCCTGACCGATCTCAAGAGAGGGGAAGAATCCCTTTTCATAATAACAGCGGTCAAGTTCGTTGGCAGGCTTGTCGCCTACCCACGGAAGCATGGTAATCTCCGTCGCATTGCGGCGCATTCCTTCGTACGCGGTTTCGTAATCCGCTTCGATCCCCTTTGCCAGCCCGTCGGCAAAGAGCGACGCCGCATGGAAACCGATCATAACGGGAGAATCGCCGTCTTGGGAAGGGAACGAAGGCATTGCGCCGGACTGCCTGTACATCTGCACGTAGCTGTCCAGCATTTTCCGATGCCGTTCCGGTTCCAGAAGAAGCTGGAGCGGGTGCATGGAACGGAAGCTGTCCCAGAGCTGGTCAACGGTGTAGAACTCCCCGTCGTGGACTCTTCCGTCATATCCTGAATAATACTGCCCGTATTCCCCGAAATCAAACATTTTGCCGAACGAACGGTAAAGCGCGGTATAATATGCCGCTTTGAGATCCTCGCTTCCGCCGCGCACCTTGACTCTGCCGAGAAGATCTTCCCATACGGCTTTGGATTCCGCCGCAACGGCCTCACAATTCTTTCCTTCCAGTTCGATGGAATAGATCTCCCGCGCCTTTTCCGCCGAAATATAGGAAACAGCGGCAGAAATTTCGAAGGAAGTGCAGGCAGGCGTGATCACTGCCGTTCCTTCTTCGGTTTCGGCGGTGAATCCGCAGGACAATTTTACGATCGTCCACGACTTTCTTGCATTGTCTCTGCTTTCTCTGCGTTCAATGAGCAGGGCATTGTCTTCGGAAACGATCACCGCATTTCTGCCGGCACGGAGGAACAGTTTGTCCGCTCCGCTTACATTATAGATACAGCCGTGAAGCGTCGTCGAACCGCAGACATCGATTTCGGGATCTTCCAGATAAATGCTGAAGGAATACGGATGGGACTTCACCGCGCTCATATCAAACCGGGATACCGCATTTTCCATGGAACCCGCATCGGTTCCGGCAAACATGACCGAAAGGGTGCAGAGCGGGAAGGATGCGATCTTTTCCGCAATGAAATAGTCCTGCATATTCGGCGTCACATTCGGAAAAATCTGTACCGCGCTGTGCGGAAGTGCGGTGACCGGACGGGTCGCCGTCAGAAGATGCCCGATCGTACCGATATACGGATTGACGTATTCGGCAGGTGTTCTCTGATTCATTTCAAATCCTCCTGTAAATATTTTAACTCTTGTCATATCCGAATTCTCTTAGAAATTCCTGTCCGATATATGCACAGACTTCGTCGGTCGGATGACCGTTCTGCGGATCTCTGGACACATACGGTTTTTCAGGGTGTCCGCTGACCGCCGCCATATCGAACCATGTATGCGCTCTTCCCGCGAGGACTTCGCGGATGTACCGGTTCACATCGTCCCACGTATCGCAGTGTTCACCGTTCCAGTTGAAAGCGGGAAGCGTGAAAATACATACAGAAACTCCGGCGTTCTCCAGCGCATCGACAACATACGTAAGATCGTTTTTGATCTGCTCCGCATTTCTGCCCTGCAGAATATCGTTGACTCCCAGACATACGACTGCCGTGTCATACTGGCGTGCTTTTTCAAGCCAGATTCCATCAGACGCTGCATCCTGTGCGCGTCCGTAACCGAGCCCGATGTTCCACATGGAGAAAGTATCGCCGAGTCCGCGCGCAATATGTGCCGCCCAGAACCGATACCCATCCACAGCAGTGCCGCATCCCATTGTAATGGAGTCTCCGAGGAACAGGATATTCTTCTCAAAATCCGCATCACAGCCGATCAGCTGAGGCTGAGGAAAATCACATCCGGCACGGTATACGCCGTCTTCATCCTTCACAAACGCCGGAATGAGTTTGTCGGGCGTATACGGCAGACATTTCCCGCGGACCGTCCATTCAAAAACAAGGTAATGTCCTTCCTTGATGTCCAGTTCCGCCGCATCGCTCCAGAAAACTTCTCCTTCACCGACCTGTCTGCCGGTTTGACCATCAAAAGTGACTTTCAGTAAAGTATCCGCGGAAAGGGAAGCACATTCCGCAGTCGCGCTGTCTCCGGCAAATGCGCAGAGAATTTCGTAAGCATCGCCTTTCCGGTTGGCACGCGAATATTCCCCCGTACCAAACGTACTGTCGGCAATGTTCGAGAAAAGAAAACGATAATTGTATTTTCCGCTTTTTACGACTTTGTAATATAGGCGTCCCGTGATGGTTTTTTCTTCGTCATAGAAAAGCGTGCTGTTGTTTGACGTGGACGCCATGGTATTGGATCGGTATTTTCCGAAATATTCTCTGTAAGGGATCGTTTCCATGCTGCCTCGCAATTTCGATATCGTTCAGGCTTCTTCCGTCCAATGCACGCAGACTTCCCGTTCACCCTGATATGCCCGTACGGATTCCGGTTCAAACGGAAGTGTAAGAACCGCTTCTTCTCCGGCGGCAATGGTCTCGTCAATATCCGCAATGCAGTCGCCGCGCTGGACTGTCAGACGGGTGATGCCGCTTTCCATGGTGTTCCATACATTCAGTTTCCGTCCGGAGGAAACTGCCGCCGCGTAAGTTCCTTCCCTGAAAAGACAGATCCCGGACACATCCAGACCGTTCAGCGCGGAAATATCTTCCCGCAGAGAGGGACCGGTCGCTTCCGCAAATGCCTGCAGACCCATGATCACGGAGAGTCCGTGACGCTGTGTTCCTTCCGCTACATTGCGGATCCAGCTTCCGTTTCGTCCGTATGACCGGGAATATGCCATGGGCAGGACCGCATCGTACCGTCCGACGGCATCGTCGTAATTCTGACCGTAATGAAGATCCGCAAACGTCGGGTCTTTGGAAGCTCCTTCCGGCATCAGCGCGGCCGTGATCTGGATCCCGCTTTTTGTACTCCGTGCAGCCTGCGCCAGACGATCCGCCACCGCCGTCACATCGCGGCGGCGGAGATCCGCCAGAACCTGCACATCCGGATCCCCGGAACGGTATGCATCAAACATAAGATTTCCGTCCGGATTCTCGGTATAGTACATCTGTTCCAGCATCCGGCAGAGTTTTCCTTCATCGGCACCTTCCGCCGTCATACGCACACGGTCTTCCGGCGACCAGCCGTAAACAATGTGATTGTACCGGATATAGTCCAGATGGATCCCGTCCACAGGGTAGAGAGTGCAGACTTCACGGGTGATCTGCTCCATGTACTGCCGGTATCCTTCGTCCGTCAGCGATACCAAGGAGTCATCCGGCCCCTTTTTGTAATGATAACGTCCGCATTCCGGATGGAGACGCACGTAGTTCTTGTCTCCGCCGACCGTGAACCATGCGTGCACCCGGATGTTTTTGCGGTGTGCCTCCGTCAGCAGTTCTCCCAGAAGATCACGTTCCTCATCACAGGGAGCATACTTTCCCGGATATGCCGTTGTCCCTAACAGCCCTTTGACCAGATAAAAAATATCGGTGATCCCGAAACGCGCACACTGCGAAACCACCGTTTCCGCACCGCGTTCCCGAACGCTCTTACTCCACATCCATACTGACAGAATCATATCGTTCCTCCTTCAGAAATTCAAACTGTGAATGATTTATATAAATTATAGCACATTCCCTTCGATATTACAACCATTTCCACAATTCCCGGATATCAAAAAATTGCGGGTCTGCCATTTCCGACAGACCCGCAGACGGATATTATAACTTTATATAATCGCAATTACTTGATCGTGATCATTTTCTGAATCCGGATATCCGACGCGGACGCACCGATCAGAATATTGAACTCACCCGGTTCGACCTTCCACTTGTTGTCAAGACCGTAGAGTTTGAACTCATCATAATCAAGAATAAAGGTAACGTCCTTCGTTTCTCCGGCACGAAGGGAGATTCTCTTGAACTTGCGGAGCAGGCGTTCGGCAATGACGACCGAGCATTCGCGGTCATTCACATAAAGCTGTACGACTTCATCCCCGTCCGTGTCACCGGTATTGGTCACGCGGAACGTAACTTCCTGCGTGAAACCGCCGAGAGAACGGATCTCAAGATCGGAATATTCGAACGTCGTGTAGGAAAGACCGTGACCGAAAATAAACAGGGGATCGAAATTGCCTTCCAGATAATGATCGGAACCGCCGGGCAGACGGGAGTAATAGCAGGGAAGCATTCCTTCGTCCTTCGGATACGATACGGTCAGACGACCCGCCGGATTGATGTCACCGGCAAGCGCTTCCACAATCGCTTTTGCACCGAATTCACCGCCGAATCCCGCAACAACAATCGCCGCGCAGACTTCGGTTTCTGCGGAAAGATCGATCGCCTTGCCGTTTTCCAGAACGAGAACCACCGGCGTTCCGGTTTCCGCAACACGGAGGATCAGTTCGCGCTGACGTCCGTTCAGAACCAGACGGCACCGGTCGGAACCCTCGCCGCTCGTTACATTGTTGTCACCGCAGACAAGAACAGCGACTTCCGCATTCTTTGCCATAAGAACTGCATCGTCGATCATGTCGTTGATGTCGGAGTCGATCATCTTGGTAAGATGCGGCTGACCGTCAACGTAATGAACCGTTTCACCATTCGAACGGGTGATCGCACAGCCGTCGCACTGATGGATCTCCGCATCCGGATAGCGGTCTCTGAGTTCGTCATAGACGGAACGGATGGTGTATCCGCGCGGAACGGAAGAGTATCCGCCGACTTTCTGCGCCGCAGAAGACGGACCGATCAGAGCGATCTTCGTGAACTTGTCCTTCAGCGGGAGAACGCCGTTGTTGGTGAGAAGAACGATGCCTTCTTCCGCCGCACGGAGAGAGATTTCCTTGTGCTTGTCACAGCGGATGACCGATTTGTATGCATTTTCATCCACATAGGGGTTTTCAAACAGACCGAGTTCGAACTTCATCTTCAGAATGCGCAGAACGGAATCGTCGATCCGCGCTTCGCTGATCTTGCCTTCCATGACAAAATCATAGATGATTTCTTCCCATTCACGCGGTTCGAAGTCACAGCATCCCTGCATATCCAGCCCGCCGTTGATGGCGATCCGGACCGTATCCTTGACGCTGGTCGTAAGATGATGCGCATGACGGATGCGCTTGACGCCGCACCAGTCCGCACGGGAAATACCGCGGAGTCCGAAGCGTTCCTTGAGAACTTCCTTGAGATAATGTTCACTGCACACAACCGCGTCGCCGTCGATGCTGTTGTAGCTTGCCATGACATTGTAGGCACCGCCGCGCTTGATGCCGGCTTCAAAAACGGGGAGGTAGCTGGTTTCCACTTCACGCTGACCGACGCGTGCGGGAGCGCAGTTCAGACCGCCTTCCGGGATCCCGTGGACAACGTAATGCTTCGGTTCGGTGATGACGCTGTCGGGACGGGAAATATCGCCTTTCTGTTCCCCGGAAATGATCGCAACCGCCATTTCGGAGGAAAGACAGGTATCTTCGCCGAAGGTTTCTTCCGTTCTGCCCCAGCGAGGATCTCTGGCAACGTCAAGGTTCGGTGCAAGAATTTCATGATGTCCGAAAACACGGGATTCCGAAGCGATGCCATCCCCGATCTTGTTGACGAGATCGGGATCGAAGGTCTGGGAAAGCGTCAGCGGCACCGGGAAGATCGAGCATCCCGCAAAGCTCAGACCGTGCAGAGCTTCCGCAGTAAAGATCGCGGGAATTCCGAGACGGGTTTCTTCCACCATGTATTTCTGAACCTGGTTCTTGATTTCCGGCAGGGAATAGATATCGTGGATATATCCGATCCCGCGGTCGGCAACCGTCGCGCGGAACTCTTCTTTCCTGAAGGTTTCACCGGGTTCCACAGTACAGGTCGAGGAACGGGGCTCCTTTTCTTCAAAGTATTCAACACCGCGAAGAATGTTGATCTGGGCGATCTTTTCTTCCAGTGTCATTTTCGAGAGCAGGTCTTTTGCACGGATCTCCGGAGAGAGTGCGGGATTCTTGTACTGATCCATAATGTATATTTATCCTTTCAAAGTATGATCGGTTTTATCTGCGGACGAGCCGGTCGCCCATATCTTCGATTTTCACGAAGCAGGGATGTTCCGAGCCGGAAGCATTGGGCGTATGGAAAGTAAGGTACAGACGGTCCTCTGCACGGAAAATCATGCCGTGACCGCCGTCGTCGGTAATGATGGGTTCCTGATGTTCAAATTCGGATCCGAGTCTGCCGTCCGCGAATTTCACGGGAAGCACCACGTATCTTCCGTTGATGAACGAAGACCAGATCATGAACTGCTCTCCGGATTCCGAACGGTACATGAAAGGACCGTCGGTAACATAGTTCCGGCCGCCGCCGAAAGGAATCGACTCCGCCCAGCCGGATTCGGATGCCCTGAACAGCAGAACCGGTTCGCTGACCGCGTGCGTCAGATCATCGCTCAGTTCTACATAACAGATGGTGCCGTCCGAAATCTGTGTATGTTCATGGCAGAACACCAGATACGGCGTTCCTGCCGGACTTACATAAAGGGTTCCGTCCAGACATTCCCATTCTGCGGGAGTCAGTTCCTTGTCACCATGCGGAACAAAGGGACCGAGCGGACTGTCCGCACGAAGAATGTACGTTCCGTGCAGACCGCATTCACGGGTGAACGTTGCCAGCATATAGTACGCACCTTTGTAAACATGAACTTCCGGCGCCCAGTTGACACCGCGGTTCATTCCGAAACGAACGGAATCGAAACAGGGGATCGGATCGCTCCATGTTTCCATATCCTCGGACGTATACACATCAACCCCGCCGGTTCTGTTTCCGAAATTGGCAGCACGGGTACCGTACATATAAAAGATCCCATCCTCAAAGACCACAAAAGGGTCGCGGATGTTGATATCAGAACATTTCATAATTTTCTTTTCCTCTTTCTTTGCGATACGGAATTCAATAGTTTCATCATACTGTGCCTCACGGGATTTGTCAAGTGCTCTCTCCCGAAAAGTTCCGATTTCTCCGGGAATCCGCAGAAAATCGCACAATTCCGAAAAGGAAACCGGCTTGTCCGGACACAAAAGGATTGCACCGCCGCCGGAAATGTGATATAATCCGGTTAACTTACTTATAAACGATTCAAAAAAGAGGAAATATGCTTACCTATACCTACATCTCCAAAGGAAAATTCGAACTGACCGAAAAGCCGAAACCGACGCTTCTGCATGAACGCGATGTGATCGTCCGTGTCACACTTGCAAGTATCTGCTCCAGTGATCTGCACATCCGCCACGGCAGTGTACCGCGTGCAGTCGAGGGAATCACCGTCGGTCATGAAATGGTCGGCATTGTGGAAGAAACCGGTTCCGCAGTCACTCATGTAAAACCCGGCGACCGTGTCACGGTAAACGTGGAGACCTTCTGCGGCGAATGTTTCTTCTGCAAAAAGGGATTTGTCAACAACTGCACCGACAAAAACGGCGGATGGGCGCTGGGATGCCGGATCGACGGCGGTCAGGCGGAATACGTCCGCGTACCGTTCGCGGATCAGGGTCTGAATAAGATCCCGGACAACGTGACCGACCGTCAGGCACTGTTTGTCGGCGACGTTCTCGCCACGGGATACTGGGCGGCAAAAATCTCGGAGATCACCGAAGAAGACACCGTTCTGATCATCGGCGCGGGACCCACGGGAATCTGCACGCTTCTCTGTGTGATGCTGAAAAATCCGAAACGCATCATCGTCTGCGAAAAGGACGAAAACCGTCTCCGGTTCGTCAGAAAGCATTATCCTTCCGTTCTGACCGTCCGTCCCGAAGACTGTGCGGATTATGTCCGTCAAAACAGCGACCACGGCGGCGCGGATGTGGTGCTTGAAGCGGCAGGAGCAGACTCCACCTTCCGTCTTGCATGGGAATGCGCGCGTCCGAATGCCGTTGTCACGGTGGTCGCGCTGTATGACCGTGACCAGATCCTGCCTCTGCCCGAAATGTACGGCAAAAATCTGATTTTCAAGACCGGCGGTGTGGACGGATGCGACTGCGAAGAAACGCTCCGTCTGATTTCCGAAGGAAAAATCGACACGGAACCGCTGATCACCCATACCTGTACGCTTGCGGAGATCGCTGAAGCGTACGAACTTTTTGAAAAGAAACTTGACGGGGTGATGAAGATCGCGGTGGAATGCGGTCATGTTCATAATCCTTAAATCATAAGAAAGGCGGCGAAAAATCCGCAGGAAAGGTGATCCATATGTTTTTTGATATTCATGCCCATATGTACAAATACCCCTATCCCACCGAAACCGGACAATACCTCATGTCCACGCCGGAACAGGTCGCAGAACGCTATCGGGAACTTGAGATCACCGGTGCGGCAATCCTTCCGATTCTCGGTCCCGAGCTGTATGTCCCGCAGTCCGTCGGCGAAGTCATCGATATGGCAAATGCCTCTGACGGAAAATACGTCGCCTTCTGCAATGTCGATCCGCGTGCATTGACCAATTCGTCCGATGCACCGCTCGGGATTCTCCTGGAACATTACAAAAACCTGGGATGCCGCGGTGTCGGAGAAGTCATGCCCAACCTTCCGTGGGAAGATCCTCTGCTCCGGAACCTTCTGAAATGCACGGAAAAAGCCGGTCTTCCGCTTCTTTTTGATATGACCGGCCGCCTCGGATGCAGTTACGGCATCTACGATGATCCCGGCATGCCGCAGCTGGAACGCTGTCTGGAACGTTATCCGGATCTGATCTTCATCGGTCACGGTCCCGCGTTCTGGGCGGAGATCTCCGTTCTGCGTGATCCCGCCGACCGGACGGGATATCCGGCTTATCCGGTCATCGGAGAGGGAAGAGTGGCGGATCTGATGCGGAAATACCCCAATCTGTGGGTGGATCTGTCCGCGGGAAGCGGTGCCAATGCCATGATGCGTGATATGGAATATGCCGGACACTTCCTCAGAGAATTCCACGAAAGAGTTCTGTTCGGCACGGATCTCTGTTACTGCGACCAGCGCATCCCGCAGCCGCAGATTCTGAAAAATCTGCTGTCCGACGGAAGTCTGACACAGGATATGTTCGATGCCATCGCCAGAAACAATGCTTACCGTCTGCTTGGGATCCATCCCGACGGAGCAGAAATCGAATAGTACTGCCGAATAACAGCAGAAGACAGATCGTTTGCGTTTTTGTCTCCTGCTGTTTCTTTCGCAGATTAAGGAATATTTGCATAAACCGCTTGCAAAAAAGCAACGTCTGTTATATAATTACAACAAAAGAAGAACGAAAAAATCAAATCACAGAAAGGATCACACGACCATGAAAATCGGTGTATGTACATCTCCGGACAAGCTTCCTCTCCTTACGGAACTGAAATATGACTATTTTGAAGCCTGCTTCAGCTGGCTGGCGGATCTGAGCGAAGATGATTTCCGTGCACAGACAGCGCTTGTTGAAAAATATCCTCTCGCTGGGGAAGTCTACAACATCTTTTTCCGCGGCGGGACACAGCTCTACGCTCCCGACGGCAATCAGGATCCGCTCCTGCGTGAAGTCGACGCCTACGCGGAAAAGGGATTCAGCCGCGCTGCCGTATGGGGAGGCAAAATTGCCGTCATCGGAAGCGGTTTTGTCCGCGGTCTCCGAGACGATATGACCCGTGAAGAGACCGACCGTCAGTTTGCCCGTGTCCTGAACGTCTGCGGTGAAGCGGCATCCCGTCACGGAATGAAGATCGTCGTGGAACCGCTGTCCCGCAACGAATGCAATTATATCCACACCATGGAAGAAGGCGCTGCTGCCGCACGTGCGGCGGATCATCCGGCGGTCGGTGTTCTGGCGGATTTCTATCATCATGCAAAAAACGGCGATGATCTGGACGCACTGCCGCAGTATGCCGATCTGCTGTATCATACCCATTATGCACGCCTCTGTGACCGCGGTGTTCCGCAGGAAGAAGACCGCAGCCAGCTCCTTCGTCTGGCGGAACTTCTGAAACAGTGTCCGAAAGCGGAACGGATCAGTCTGGAATGCAGCTGGGGTGCCGATTTTGATGCCGCGGTACGCTCCGCAAGAAAAATCATGGAAATCTTCAGATAAGGAATTTGCGATATGACCAACAGAGAACGCTTTCAGGCGGTATTGCATTTTGAAAAGCCGGACGACCGCCTTCCCATGATCGAATGGGCATCCTGGTGGGGAGAAACCATTCAGGCATGGCAGAATCAGGGGCTGTCCAGAGAGATCTCCTATGGAGACATCGCACCGTCTCTCGGACTGGATCAGCACATGCAGTTCTGGCTTCCTCACCGTGCAGGAAACTGTCCGCAGCCGAAATTCCACGGCGGCCCGATCATGGAAACCGAGGAAGATTACGAAAATCTTCTTCCATACTTATATCCCGAACACGGTCCGGACGGACAGCTGGAAGCCATGCGCCGTCTGAAGCCGCAGCATGATGCCGGAGAATTCCCGATCTGGTTCTCCCTCGACGGCGGTTTCTGGTTCCCGCGCACTCTGCTCGGGATCGAAAATCATCTGTATTCCTTCTATGACTGCCCGGAACTCTACCACCGGATTCTTGACGACCTTGCCGACTACCAGATCCGGCAGATCGAACGGATCTACGAAATCCTGACACCGGACTTCATGACATTCGGCGAAGACATGAGCTACAACAACGGCCCCATGATCTCCGAAAACTGCTTCAACGAATTTCTGGCACCGTATTACCGGAAAGTGATCCCTGTCATTCAGTCGCACGGAACCAAGGTCATCGTGGACACCGACGGCGACGTATCGAAAATGATCCCATGGATGAAAAACGTGGGGATCGAAGGCGTCCTTCCGCTCGAACGGCAGGCAGGCGTGGACATTGCCGCCCTGCGGGAAGCCTATCCGGACTTTCTGTTCATCGGCGCGTTCGACAAAATGACGATGCGCCGCAGTACGGAAGCCATGCGCGGTGAATTCGAACGGCTCCTTCCCGTCATGAAGACCAGCGGCTTCATCCCGAGCGTTGACCATCAGACTCCTCCGGACTGTCCGCTGGAACGGTATCACGATTATGTTGCCTTACTGGAAGAATACGCTGTCAGAGCGGTAAAAGAATAAAATTAAATTTAAAATAAGGAGAACATCTATGGAACAGATCACCGTCAATTTTTCCAATATCACAGGTCCAATCAAGCCGATGCACTCGGTAAATAACGGTCCTGCCGGTTCCAGAGTCCGCGGAACCTCCAATTTTGACACCTATGCCGCAGCCGGAATCCCCTTTGCCCGGAACCATGACGCCTCCTTCTACTCCGGATACGGCGGAGAACATACCGTAGACGTCCACCGTATCTTCCGGAACTTTGACGCCGACGAAAACGATCCCGCATCGTATATTTTCGCGCCTACCGACCGTTATGTGGCGGATGTCATCGAATGCGGAACGAAAGTCTTCTACCGTCTCGGCGCCACCATCGAACACGGCTACAAGTTCGGCACCTATGCGCCGAAGGATTTTGCCAAGTGGGCAAGAATCTGCGAACATATCATCCGTCACTACAACGAAGGCTGGGCGGACGGTTTCCATTACGGCATCGAATACTGGGAAATCTGGAACGAACCCGACTGCCGCAATGCCGACGGTTCCAATCCCTGCTGGCAGGGAACGGACGAACAGTTCACAGATCTGTTCATTACCACACTCCGTCATCTGAAAACCTGCTTCCCGGATCTGAAGATCGGCGGTCCCGCGCTGTGCAGCTCCTGGAACGACGCATGGAACAAGCGCATCTTTGATGCAGTCAAAGAATCCGGTCTGCCGTTCGACTTCTTCTCCTTCCACGGATATACGAAATACCCGGCAGATTACCGTCTGCAGGCAGAAAGAGCCCGGAAAGCACTGGATGAATACGGTTTCACCGATACCGAAATCATCCTGAACGAATGGAACTACATCAAGGGATGGCTGAACGAAGACTGGAAATACTCCCTGCGGATGGAAAAGGGACTGAAGGGCGCATCCTTCATCACCGCTTCCATGATCTGCGCGCAGGATTCTCCCATGACCCACTTCATGTACTACGACGCAAGACCCTGCGGCATGAACGGCATGTACGACACCGACACCCTGCTTCCGCTGAAGGGTTACTATCCGTTCCCCATGTACAACGAACTCTACAAGATCGGTTCCGAAGCAGAAGTTCCCGCACAGACCGGCAATATCTATGCGCTTGCCGCCGCTTCTGATGCAAAATGCGCCGTTCTTCTGACCAATTACACCGACGATGACACCGCTCCTGCCGCAGAAGTCAAACTCTCCCTCACGGGTCTTCCGGCAGGCACATGGAAGATCTCCTACCGTCTTCTTGACGCGGAACACGACTGCACTCTGGTACGCGAAGAAAAAACGACCGTTTCCGATGCTGTTTCCTATGTAACTCTGCCGCTGTTCGGAACCGTGCTTGTATCGCTCGAAAAGGAATGATCCGTCCGGCAAAGACGGTTTCTCCCGTACATTGAAGAAAAACGGAAAGACAAAGGAACAGAACCATGACTCACCGTGAAAATTACCTCGCCATCGCACGTCGGCAGGAGTACGAGTACATGCCGGTGCATTTCAGTATGTGCCCCGATCTTCAGCAACGGTTCGAACAGTACCGCAGGGAACATGATCTGTTTATTCCCGAAGGACCGTGCCATGTGGGCCCGCTCTCCATGCGCTGTGCATCTCCGTCGGACTTCGAAAAGTATTACGCGGAGAACCCCATCCGTCCGGGCGGACAGATCGACTCCTGGGGCGTCGGGCACGAACCCGGCTCCAAAGCGGCGTTCCACATGACCTATATGCGCCATCCCATGGAGCATTTCGATTCTCTTGAACAGATCCGGTCCTATCCTTTCCCGGTCTTCCTTCCGGAAGGTGCGGATCAGCAGAAAGCAAAGACCGAAGCATATCATGCACAGGGAAAAGCTGTCCAGGGAGACCTCGGATGTTCCCTGTGGGAGCAGGCGTGGTATCTGCGCGGCATGGAAAATCTGTTCTGCGATATGATGAGCGAGGATCCCATGGCGGAGGAACTGCTTGACAGAGTCACCGATATCGCCGTCGCCCAGATGGAAAGCCTTGCCCGCGCCGGTGTGGACTCCGTTTATTTCGGAGATGATGTCGGCATGCAGCGTACCCTCATGATGAGCGAAGAACTGTACTGTGAATGGCTCAAGCCCCGACTGAAGCGGCTGATCGATGCCGGAAAGGCAATCAATCCGGATCTGATCGTGATCTATCATTCCTGCGGACATATCAACGAACTGATCCCGCATCTGATGGATGCGGGGATCGATGTCCTCAATCCGGTACAGCCGGAATGTATGGAATTCCGCGAACTCCATGCGCAGTACGGCGACGTCCTGTCCTTCCACGGAACCATCGGTACCCAGAGCACCATGCCGTTCGGCACGCCGGAAGACGTCCGGAAAATGGTGTTTGACAATCTGGATATCGCCGGCAGAAAGGGCGGTCTGTTTGTTGCACCCACCCATCTGCTGGAACCGGACGTTCCCGTGGTAAATCTTGTCGCGTACATCGAAGCCTGCGCGCAGTACACCAGCCGCTGGTAATATCTCAAATAACGAAAAGCAGACATCCCCCGCTCGGAAATCCGGAGAGGGATGTCTGCTTTTTTAGCGTCAGCGAATTTTTCAAATCCCTTGCAATCGGAAGAAAATTATTGTATGATGTAGTCAGTCAATTTCCGTACGTATTTTTTAAGGAGGTATTATGATCTACTACATTGACCCGATGTACGGCTGTCCGGAAGCCGACGGCAGGTCGCCGGAAAACGCACGGCGTGAATACCGTGATCTCGCGCTCGAACCCGGCGATAAAGTCCTGTTCCGCCGAGGCAGCTTCATCCGTGCAAATCTCGAACGATGCTCCGGCACACCGGACGCACCCATCACTTACGGTGCCTATGGGGAAGGCGAAAATCCCGTTTTCTGCGGATCCGTGGACGTGAGCGATCCCGCAAAATGGACGGAGATCCGCCCGAACATCTGGAAATATACCGAATCCCTTCCGAGCGAAGCGTGCAACTTCATCTATGACAACGGCAGGATCGGCGCAACTCTGCGCTGGGAAGAACACCTGCTGTCCGCACAGGGCGACTGGTACGACAGCCGTATGGGATGCCGCGAACAGAGAAGAACCGTGGACGAAGAAAAAGTTCTTCTGTATTCCGAAGGAAATCCCGGCGAAGTCTATTCCCACATCGAATGCGCGGTCTGGGGACAGCGGAATCTTTCGTCGAACGTATCCTGCACCGTCTGTGAAAATCTGATTTTCTTTGGCAGCGGCGTTCATGCGCTGTCCGGCGGTTCGGATCACATTACGGTAAGACGCTGTACGTTCAGCTTCATCGGCGGCGCCGTCTGGAACCGCAATCTCCGCATCCGCTTCGGCAACGCCATCGAATTCTGGGAACGCGGAGACGATATTCTGATCGAAGACTGTTATTTCAATAACATTTACGACTCCTGCATCACCCATCAGGGAACAACGAAGTGCAAACCGGCGGAAAACTTCGTGATGCGCCGGAATCTGTTCGTGAACTACGGCATGGGTGCCTACGAAGGCCGCGACAAAATGGCGGTCAATATGGAATTCACGGACAACCTCTGTCTCTGTGCGGGCGGCGGATTCTCCGGATTCGGCGATACCAAGCCCCGCAATTCCGAAATTTATCCCCAGCCGATGGGACACCACCTCTTCATGTGGCGGATCCCCGAAGCCACGGAAAACGGCAGTTTTCTTGTGGCACGCAACCGCTTCTACGACGCCTCCGGTGCGGCGATGTACGCAATCATTTCGCCCGAAGCGGACGCGCAGATGCACATGAAGGATAACCTCTACTGGACGACCAACAAAAATCTCATGAATCTGGTCGGCGGCAGCAGCTACCGTCCGGACGAATTCGACAAATACCTCGCGGAATACGGCGAACCCGGCGCGGAATATGTCACACCCGATCCGGAAGCCGAAACCGAAGCATGGTTTGCCGAAACCGGATGCGGACGGTACGGCGCAAAGATCTTCACCGATCGTCTGCCGGAACCGAAGTATTTCATCGGATCCACGGAAAAGGACGCACTGTCCTACGAAATCGGTGAAGAAATCGTCTTCCATCTGACGACACAGCCTGCCGGAATAACCAATTTCCGCTATGTCCGCCGCGGCGACGACGGAAAAACGGACGAAGGTATGACCGTATCCGCAGACGGTACGTTCGAATACCGCACTACGCTCGACTGCGCGGGCTATGTCCATCTGATCGTGACCGCATGTGATGAAAACGGAAATCCGCGGAAGGATTACGACGTCTTCGAAGGCGGCGCCTGCGCAGGATTTGACGAGATCCGCCAGGCAGGAACGATCCCGGAAGATTTTGATGCTTTCTGGAGCCGTGTGATCACGGAAGAACTTGACTCCGCCGCTCCTGTGGAAATCGAAAAGAAAGAATTCCACTGCGGCGACCCGGGCGATATCGTATATGACGTAAAGATCGCCTGCCCGGGAAAATATCCGGTCTCCGGATATCTCCGTCTGCCGCGTGACGCCGGGGAAAGATCCCTGCCGATCCGCGTCGGATTCCTCGGCTACGGTGTAAGCAGTGCGGCAATTCCGACCAAGGGACGTGCGATCCAGCTGAATCTCAACCAGCACGGCATCGAAAACGGACAGCCGATCGAATATTATCAGAAAATGGATCGAGAAATTTTCTCCGGTTTCGGCTTTGACCGGAACGAAAACAAAAATCCCGACACGGTATACTTCAAATATATGATCCTCCGTGCTCTGCAGGCGATCCGTTACTGCCGGACCCTTCCGCAGTGGGACGGCGTGAACATTACGCTTGCCGGCGGAAGCATGGGCGCGTTCCAGGCGACTTCGGCGGCGGCACTCGATCCTTCCGTGACCCGTCTGGAGATCGCCGTACCGTGGATGTGCGACCTGCGCGGTACGGAAAAGAGCCGTCTCAGCGGCTGGAGACCCGCGGCAGATACCGGTCTCGATTATTACGACACCGTTTCGATGGCATCCCGTGTAAGTGCGGAAACCGTCATCACCGCCGGACTCGGTGACTATGTCTGCCCGCCGTCCGGTGTAACGGCACTTTATCACAGCTTCTCCTGCAGAAAAACGCTGACCATGCTGCAGAACAAAACGCATCCGTATACTGCCCCCGAATACGACAGCTATACGAAATAACCTTCAGAAATCACGGAGGACATTTCTATGGAATTCTATGCAAATACCGACCAGCGCAAAATATATCATAATCCGGACTCGTTTTTCCCGTACTGCGGCTGGCCGTCCGTCTGCCATGACGGAGAAGGCGTACTATACGCGGTCTGTTCCGGGATCCGTGCGGCACACATCTGTCCCTTCGGAAAAACCCTTCTCTTCAAAAGCTGGGACAACGGTCAGACCTGGTCGATCCCCATGGTCATCAATGACACATGGCTTGACGACCGGGATGTCGGCATCCTGTGGCTTGGCGGAAGCACCCTTCTTGTCAGCTGGTTCACCCACCCGACGGGAGTCTATCTGAACAAATACGGCAATGCGATCCGAAACGGATGGAAAGGCTCCGGCGGCGTGCTCGATCAGTATCCCTCCATCCCGGAAGAACACAGCAGGGGCGGCTCGTTCATCCGCGTGTCTCACGACGGCGGCATGACCTGGGGAGAAACCGTACAGGTTCCCGTATCTGCGCCTCACGGACCGATCCTCCGCAGAGACGGCTCTCTCCTGTATCTCGGAAAGGAAATGTACGCGCAGGACGGACTGGACAAGGACTGCGTCGCCGCATACGAAAGCCGTGACCAGGGCAAAACATGGGAACGTCTGTGTATCCTTGACAAGCAGGACGATGTTCCGTGGGTCTGGTACGATGAACCCCATGCGATCGAACTGGACGACGGCAGAATCCTCGGCAGCATCCGCTGGGAAGGCGCCGCCGATGCTCCGCATCCGGTCATTCACCAGACATATTCCGCGGACGGCGGACGTACCTGGTCGGAAATCGTTCCTACAGACATCGCGGGAACCAGATATACACCGCCGCATCTGCTCCGCCATTCTTCCGGTGCGCTGATCCTGACCTTCGGCAGAAGAGAAGTGCCTTACGGCGAACGCGCCGTGGTCAGCTACGACAACGGCGAAACCTGGACGGACGAATACATCCTGAACGATTCCGGAAAAACCATCGACCTCGGCTATGCCGCAACGACAGAGCTGAACGACGGCTCTCTGCTGACGGTATATTATCAGGCATACGGCGAAGACGATTTTCCGTCCTTCCTCTGTACGCGCTGGAATCTGAAAAACGAATAATCCATCTCCCTGACCGAGGTATTTTCTGTGAACCATGTAAGACAAAACAAAATCCGGGCAATCGTGATCTACGCTCTGCGGACCGCCGCTCTCCTTTGTGCAAGCGGATCCGTAATGCAGACCTTCCTCAGCATTACCGGTTTCCCGGAAAAGTATATCTATTTCCACGCATCGCTGTATCAGGCGGTAAATGTACTGACCATCCTGTTCTGCGCCCGTTTCGCGGATACCGGAAACGTGATCCGGCGATCCGCCATTGTACAGATTCCCGGCGCCCTGATGTTCCTGTTCTACCTGCCGCTCTGCATGCTGAATGATGTATCCACAATCTCCTATCTGTGGCTCCTGCTCATCAGCGTCCTGCAGTCCGTCACCATTGCACTGCACACGATCTGTGAATACAAAACTCCGTACTATATCTACCGCATCGAAGAATACGGCATGGTAATGTCCGTCTGCGGGATCCTGTCGTCGGCGGTATCCTTCGGCGTAGGTGCGCTGATCAGTTTCTTCAGCACACGGTATTCCTATGACCGGATCATGCTGATCGCTTTCGGCATCTCCTTTGCATTCATGCTCTCCGCGGCGATCCTGCAGTTCTTCCAGAAGTCTCTTCTCAAAGATACCGACACGAAAGACACGGAAAAGAAGCCGGAAAAACTTCCGCTGATGAATACCTTCCGTCATGAAGCGTTCTCACGCCTGTTCGTGGGGAATCTCACAAGAGGTTTCGCAAACGGCACCACCACCATCCTTGCCGCCGCCGCACTCAGCATCGGCTATGACGAAATACTGACCTCCGCGATGGTGTCGGTCTCTTCCGTCGCTACGCTGACAGCCTGCGCGCTGTTTGCCGTGATCTCCAGCCGGATCCCTCCGCGCTACGTGATCCTGTTCGGAAGCCTCTGTTTCCTGACCCTTCCGCTGCTTCTCATCCGGAACCGTCCGATCCTGTACCTCATTCTGTATGCGGTCCTGCTGTTCGGACGCACACTCGTGGATTACGCGGTTCCCGCCGCTCTGCTGTATGCGGTCCCAGTGGAAATTGCCGGTACCTACAACGCATGGCGGATGATCCTGCACAACGGCGGTACCATGCTGGCAACCGTCGCCGCCGGATTCCTTCCGCTCCCGGTCCTCCTGACGCTGTCCCTGATCTGTCAGGTCGTTTCCGGCATCAACTTCTGCGCGGCAAAAGTCATGCGGAAGACGGAAAAAACAAACGCAGCCGGCTGATCCTGTCCGATCCATAAAAAATGAGGAATCTCTCCGTAAAACCCACGGCAGAGATTCCTCTGTTTTTCATACCAAATCCTCCTGTTAATGCGGCGTTCTGCACGGTTCTCCCATGGATTTTTTCATTTTTTTATTAAAATTCCCGAATTGTTCTTTATCTTTTCTCTTTTATATGGTATACTCAAGAAAACATGACCGATCTTTTCAAACGATCACGGAGGTCTTTTATGAATCTGTATATTCAGCAGAAAATTTTCACATGGGGCGACAAATTTTCCATCTACGATGAAGCCGGAAATGAAAAATATTTCGTTGAAGGGGAAGTGCTTACCCTCGGGAAAAAACTTCACCTGTATGATCTGCAGGGGCAGGAACTTGCCTATATCGAACAGCAGCTTTTCACCTTCCGTCCCAGATATCTGATCTACCTCGGCGAAGAAGAATTTGCCGAAGTGGTCAAGGAATTCACCTTTTTCCATCCCGAATACACGGTCAGCGGTCCCGGCATGAATAGTAACTGGACGGTCCACGGGGATTTCTTCGATCACGATTATGACGTAACGGACGGAAAGAATACGATCGCCTCCGTATCCAAGGAATGGTTCACCTTCGGGGACGCCTATGAAATTCATATCGCAGACAATGCGGATGAAGTCGCAGCACTGGCGGTGGTACTGGTAATCGATGCCTGCATCGATGCACAGCGGAACTGAAAAATCCGAATTACCATACAGAATTCAACGGATCCCGACACCTTCGGACATCCGGAAGGAGCAGATATGAAACAAATCACCTATTTATCAAAACCTGACAACACCATGCAGCCGGCACTGGTATGGGAAGCGTCCGGAACCGATGCCCGTCCTCTTGCCGTCTGCCTGCATACATGGAGCTACGGACTGGAACAGCCCTGCGATCATTTTCTGGAACAATGCAGAAACCGGAACTGGCATTTTATCTTCCCGTATTTCCGCGGTCCGAACTGGAATCCGGAAGCCTGCGGTTCCGATCTCGTCGTCTCCGACCTTGCCGATGCGGTTCATTATATGAAAGAGCATTACGCGGTCGATGAAACACGGATTTATCTGGTAGGCGGATCCGGCGGCGGACATGCCTCTCTGCTCATGGCAGGAAGACATCCGGAACTCTGGACGGCAGTTTCCTCCTGGTGTCCCATCAGCGATCTCGGCGCATGGTATACCGAAACCCGTCAGAAAAAGACCGATCCCGCAAAGAGAGGGTACGATACTCACATTTACGAAGCCTGCGGAGGAGATCCCGTCAGCGATGCGGAAGCTTCCCGTCAGGCAAAACACCGTTCCCCCCTGACGTGGCTGAAAAATGCCCGCGGAAGCGTGATTGTCGACATCGGCACCGGGATCCACGACGGACATACGGGAAGCGTCCCCGTCTCCCATGCGATCCTGGCATACAACGAAATCGCAGAACCGCAGGACAGAATCGCTCAGGACGACATCGACTATATTACAAAAACCGAAAAAATCCCCGAACATCTCCAGTTTCACGGAGAAGATCCGGCATACGGTTCGCATACCGTCCTGATGCGCAGAACCTCCGGAAAAGTACGTCTCACCCTCTTTGAAGGCGGACACGATATCCTTGCGGAACCTGCATTCGGATTTCTGGAAAATCAGATTTCCGGCAGGGAACCCGTCTGGTATTCCGGCGAAAGACCGGCTGCGGAAGGAACACAGCTGACAAAATAAACAATAATTCCAATATAAACAAAAAAATCCCGCGTACGGTAGAAAGGACAAACTATGGAACCCAGAAAACCCTGGAAAGGCACAATGACTCAGCGTGACCGCTTCAACGCTCAGATGCACTACCGCTCCTTTGACCGGACGGTCAACATGGAATTCGGCTACTGGCGCGAAAATTATCTGACATGGGATATTTTCCTCGAAAACAACATCCGGAACGAAGGGGATGCCAATCGTTTCTTTGCGTTCGAACCTCCGGCAGGCGTCGGCGGACACTATGAGATGTCGCCGGCATTCGAAGAAAAAATCCTTGAGGAACGCGAAAATACCATTGTAAAGATCGAATCCACCGGTCTGATCACCGAAATCGCCAAGGACGGACACTCCTCCATCCCGCACTATCTCGGCAGCTCCATCGAAACGCCCGAAGACTGGAAAGCGGTCAAAGAACGCAGTTTTGTCCGCGATGACGAATGCAGAAAACCGAATTTCGACTGGCTCGACAAGATCTGCGCGGATGACCGCACTTATCCGGTAGGGATCAGCTGCGGCTCCCTGATCGGACGCATCCGTGATATGCTGACCGTGGAAGGGTTAGCCTATGCCATCGCGGATTATCCGGAAATGGTCGAAGATATGGTGGAAACCCGCTGTCAGCTCATCGAAGACTATCTCGATGCCGTGCTCCCGCGGTATCACTTTGACTTCGCCACAGGCTGGGAAGACATCTGCTGCAAGAACGGTCCGCTCGTCAACATGGATTTTTTCAAATCCGTTGTTTTCCCCTGCTACAAGCGCATCGGCAACAAACTGCACAAACACGGTGTCGATCTCTGGTATACGGACTGCGATGGCGACGTACGTCCGCTTCTGCCGTATTTTCTCGAAGCGGGCATCAATTGCCTGTTCCCATATGAAGTCAATTCCTGCGCACATCCCGCCGAACTGTTTGCAGAATTCGGAAAGGATCTGCACATCATGGGCGGCTTCGACAAAATGCAGCTGATCAAAGGAAAAGACGCCATCAAAGCTTATATGAAAACTCTCGAACCGCTCGTCGCACGCGGCGGATATATCCCGTTCTGCGACCATCGCTGTCCGCCGGATGTCACCCCGGAAAATTATCTTTACTATCTCGATCTGAAGGAAAAAACCTTCGGAATCGAATAAATCTGCCGTACTGTTCTTCCGGAGTATTTTCAGCACCGGAATCCCGACATGACATACAATGATTGAAATCGAAAAGGAGAAATTTATGGAACCTATCTTCACCCGATTCATCTCCGATACCGCTTCGCTGCTTCTCCCGGCAGAAGACGTCCGTATGTACGGTGATCTTCCCGCGGCAGAATTCGTCTATCCGGATGCGGTTTCCAAGGCGGAAGCACTTCTCGGTCAGCCGATCCCCGCACTGCCAGCATCGCTGTACCGTCAGTATTACGAAAACGGAAACCGTTCCAACTATGAAAGCCCCTATTTTGCGCGCCGTCATGCCATGATGCTCCTTGCCGCCGCAGAAAAAACGGAAGGGAAAGGACATTTCCTTGACCTGCTCGTTGACTATATCTGGGCGATCTGCGAGGAATCCACCTGGGTCATCCCCGCACATAACAATCCCCGTCACGGCAGAAGGGAGCGTCTGGTCGACCACTTTGACCTCGGCGAAGGCGATGACGTCCACTACATCGACCTGTTTTCCGCCGCAACCGGCGCAGACATCGCCATGGTATATCATCTCCTTCACGAAGAACTGGACGCCCTGACGCCGGTGATCACCCGCCGTATGCTCGGTCTGCTTGAGCGCCGTATCTTCCACCCGTTCCAGTGTTTCCAGGACACCATGTGGTGGAAAGGAGCCACAGGGCAGGTGCTCAACAACTGGACGCCGTGGATCATCTCGAATGTTCTGACCGCACTTCTGCTGTGCGAAACCGATGCCGGCCGCCGGATCGAGGTTGTCCGGGAATCCATGGAAATCCTTGACCGGTTCATCCTCTTCTACAAGAGCGACGGCGGATGCGACGAAGGTCCCGGATACTGGGGCGTAGCCGGAGCATCCTATTTTGACTGTCTCGAGCTCCTGTGGGATCTTTCCGGCGGAAAAATCGATGTTTTCGGCGATCCTCTCATCCGACGCATGGGCGAATACATCGCCGATGTCCACATCACCGGAGATCTGTACGTGAACTTCGCGGACGCTTCACACCGTCTCGGCGGAAATTCCGCACTGATCGCCCGTTACGGCAGACGTACCGCATCCCCGAAGCTGACCGCATTCGCCATCGAACTTGCGGACAGAAAAACCGATGCAAGAGCGCTGGATGTCGGAAACGGTTCTACCATTTACCGTGCCTTCCGCGATCCGATCGAACCGATGCCGGAACCGATGACTGTAAAGCCGGAAAACCGTACCTACTACGACGGACTTGAAATTTTCATTGCCCGCGACGAAACCTCCGGCCTCTGTCTTGCCGCAAAAGGCGGCAGCAATGCGGAAAGCCATAACCACAATGACGTCGGCAACATCGTCCTGTTCCGCGGCGAGCATCCCGTATTCATCGATGCCGGTGTCGAACAGTATACCCAGAAAACCTTCTCGTCCGAACGATATACTCTCTGGACCATGCGTTCCTGTTATCATAATCTGCCCGATATCGGCGGTATTGAACAGAAACCCGGTGGCAGCTATCGTTCCGGACTCGCGGAACGTACAGCCGACAGCGTTACCTACGACCTGACCGCCGCATGGCCGGCGGATACCGGCATTGTCCGCTTCACCAGAGAATCCGCCATGACCGGATCCGCAGTCACGGTGACCGATATGCTGAAGCTTACGGATGCCAAAGAAGTCTGCTGGTACTGGATGTGTGCCGAAAAGCCGGAAATCGCCGGCAATACACTGTACTTTGCAAATGCCGGATGCCGTGTGAACTTCTCCGGCGGTGATTTCCGCCTGACGGTTGAAGAATTCCCGCTGACTGATGGAAAACTTCTCCGTGAATGGAGAGTAAATTCTCTCTGGCGCATCCATCTCTCCGCTGACACGTGGACGGACGGCGTCATGAAAATGGAAGTTCTCCCCGAATAATCCGGATATACTGCGTCCAATAAAATAACAAACGGGAGCGGTTCTTTCTGCAGCGAAAATTCAGCTGCAGAAACAGAATCGCTCCCGTTTCATATTGTTTCGCTTTATTCAAGATTCGCATGGCGTTTCCGCATGGCGGAAAAATCATCGTTCAGACACAGAACCACCCGGTCGCAGAAGAGCAGAAGTGCCTGTTCAAACAAAGTTCCCATCAGACTTTCCGGATTGATCGCGTCGTCTTTGGTCGGTGTCCGGAAGCATACGTCCGCTCCGGAGATTTCCGTCAGCTTTGACTTCTGAGAAGCGGTAAGGATCAGAAGATCCGCTCCGGCTTCCTTTGCGGTTTCGGCATACCGGCAGACACTGGCTGTATTTCCCGAGGCCGACGCAAGAACCAGCAGATCCCCTTCCGTGATCGCAGGCGTTACGGTTTCTCCGACCACATATACTGTCCGGTCCGCCTGTGACAGCCGCATGGCAAGAGCCTTCAGCATCAGTCCCGACCGTCCCGCACCGTAAACAAAGACCCTCCGGTGATCACAGATAACAGATGCCGCACGTTCCGCCGCATCCTCGGGCAGCTGACGGAACACTTCCGCCAGCGCTTCAAAATCGTAAATCATGCTTTACCCCTGTTCTGCAAGAAATGCCGTGCCGTCGACTTCCGCGCTCTTTCCGGAGAACAGGGAATAGTACAGCCAGAGCATACTGTACCGGTTCTTGAGATCCTTGCCGTACAGCATGGCATCCCGGATTTTTTCCTTGCCGTACATCCGTTCACATTCCGGGAAGGAAAGTCCGACCGCGCTCATCATTCGGTCGCATTCGGCAGCCGAAGGACATTCCGCAAGAATTTCCCGGATCTCCTGCCATTTTTCACGGTAAACCGGATTCAGATCACGCTCATAACTGCCGGATTCCTGCTGAAGTGCCCGGACTTCTTCCGCAACGGAAGCATAAATTCTCTCCCACGCACGGTCTCTGTCCTCTGCACTTTCCTCACAGAAACAGGGTTCCTCCATCCGGCAGATCTGTTCCCGCATTCCTGCGGTCATAATGGTATTGTACGCCACATCGGTCCCGTGCGGGAAATGCTTCCGATGACGGACCAGTCCGACGATCTCAAAGAAATGCGACAGATGATGTTCACTGCCGGAACCGGGACGCGTTGTTTCCACCAGACTCAGCGTGATCCCGATCAGCACCAGCGCCTTCGTGAGCTGTTCGATGGCGTAATCCTCTCTCGCGGCAATTCCTGCCGCCAGACCGTGGATATCGTCGGTCACACAAAGAACGAGATCATAAATTTCCTGACAGAAATATTCGCCGCAGATGAGATGGCTCAGTTTCCAGTCGTTCAGGGAGCTGTATTTTCCGATGATGTCACCGTAACCCGAACGGATCATATCCATGGGAGCATTCTTCACGACATCAATATCCGCAATGATGTATTTCGGCGGCTGTGCGGTATAGGTAACTTTCATTCCGCCGATGATCATCGCCGCTCCGGACGATGCAAAACCGTCCATGGACGGTGCGGTAGCGACGATCGCACTGTCAAGTCCCCGTTTCCACGCCGTATATTTGCAGAGATCGTTGATTACGCCGGAACCGACGCCGAGGATCAGATCCGCCTCTTCCGGCACCTGTCCGCCGAGAGTACGGATCGCTTCTTCGTCCGGTACAAGTGCGCCTTCGCATTCAAATACCAGAAGACCGGCAGTTTTTCCGTCGAGCAGTTCCTGCACACGCCTGCCGCAGGCTGCGTAAGTATTGGTGTCAGCAACAAGAAAAATCTTATTGTATCCCTGCAGGATGTCCGGGAGACGGTTCAGAGCACCGCTGCAGATCACAATATCGGAAATCGGGCAGAAATGTTCACGTCCGCAGGAACACCGGATCCGCCGACTGCAGTAATCCGAAAGATTGATATTCATACGTTTTGTTCTCCTTGAATTCATAATATTATCATTATACCACAGAATTCCGGAAAAACAGAACTTTTCCGAAAAAAACCTTGACAAACCGTCCGATTGCTGATATATAATAAGTACAATCATGTATATAATCACCAAACACAAAGATATATAAGGAGTTTCTGTCATGAAATATGCAATTGATCCCGCAAAAAAACTGTTCCGGCGCGATAAAATGCTCTACGGTCACTTCATCGAACATTTCCACCGTCAGATCTACGGCGGCGTGTATGATCCCGGAAATCCGCTGTCCGACGATATGGGATTCCGCACGGACGTTCTTGAAGCCATGCGGGCGATCGAAGTACCGATTCTCCGCTGGCCGGGCGGATGCTTCGTCTCGGCATACCACTGGAAAAATGCGGTCGGTCCGAACCGGGTTCCGTATTTTGACAAGGCATGGCACGTTGAGGAACCCTGCACCTTCGGTACCGACGAATACATCGAACTGTGCCGCAGAATCGGCTGTGAACCGTATATCTGTACCAATGCGGGAACCGGAAATGCGGAAGAAATGAGCGACTGGGTAGAATACTGCAATCTGAAAACCGAAGGCATCTATGCAAAACAGCGCATCGCCAACGGCTATCCGGAACCGCATAACGTAAAATACTGGAGCATCGGCAACGAAAACTGGGGCGACCACGAAATCGGTGCAAAGCCCGCGTCCGAATGGGGACGTCTGGTCAACGAATCCGCCAAGATGATGCAGCGCGTTGACCCGGAAATCGAACTGTCCGCCGCCGCGCTGACCGACCTTGACTGGAATCTCAATGTTCTCCGCAGTGCCGGACACCGTCTGAAGTGGATCTCCATCCATGAATACTGGGACGGCATCCATCAGAGCAACGAATTCGCCACCTACGAGCAGTCGATCGCCTATACCGATTCGCTCGACCGCGGGATCCGGAAAGTACGCGGTCTTCTGTCCGCACTGGAAATGGAAAACCGGATCCGGATCGCGTTTGACGAATGGAATCTGCGCGGATGGTATCATCCGGATTTCAACACCTACGGACGCGGTCTTGACCGTCAGAAGGACATCCTCGATCCCCGTGACCGGAACGACGACAACTATCTGTACACCATGGCGGACACCGTATTCACCGCCTGCTTCCTCAATACCTGCAACCGGAACGCCGACATCGTCGGAATGGCAAACTTTGCTCCGATCGTGAATACCCGCGGCTGTATCTATACCCATAAGGACGGGATCGTCCTGCGCGGCACATATTATGTCTTCTATATGTATGTTAAACTGCTCGGCGACACGATCCTTGATCTCTGGACGAAGGAAAAGGAAGTCCTGCATCCGACGGACCGCTGGGGTCGCCGCCGTACCGTTGACGCAGTGGATGTTCTGGCAACCCTCCGGAACGACGGGATCACAGCAGTTTCCGCGATCAACAAGGATGCGGAAAACAGCCGTACCATTTCGTTTGCCGTACCGGGTGCAAAGAAATACCGCATCCACACGCTGAACGGCGAATCCTGCGACAGCTACAACGACATCGATGTCAACGGCATCACTCTGCGCACCGGAGAATGGACCGGCTGTACGGAAGAAATCTCCGTCACGCTGGAACCGCACAGCGTCAATGTCATCGAAATCGAAACCATGGAATGATTCCGGAAAGGAGAAAATCCCATGAGAAAACATCAGTTAACCATCCTGCATCCCGCTAAAGAAACTCCTGCGAAAAATCTGCCCGACGGAGCGATCACCGGCAACGGTGACGTCACCGCGGTTCTGGCAGGTACTCCGGACAGAGTCCGCATCTACATCGGCAAAGCAGATTTCTGGAAAGCGGACGGCAGAGTCTATACGGAACACAAAGGCGGCATTGCGCCGCTCGGAATGGCGGAAATTCTTCTGCCGCAGCTTGCATATGCCGACTATCGTGCGGAACAGGATCTGGATGAAGCCTGCATCCGTCTGCATCTTTCCTCCGGAAAACTCACCGCAGATCTGAAAATCACGGTCTGTGCATCAGAAAACACCGTTATTTTTGAACTTGACCGCACGCATCCCATGGTATCGGCGTCCTTCTCCCTGATCCCTCTCGAAGGTTCGGAAGCAGTGACCTGCCTCGGTACGGACGGGGATATTGCCTACTCCGTCCGCGGATTCGATACACCCGAATGCAGATTCCCCACCTACGGTATCTGCGCCGTAAAACAGATTTCCAGAACCGTCACTGACGGCAGGGAACGCATTGTCTGGGCAATGTGCGTCTGCACGAATCACGATACCGCCGCTTACCGCAGACAGGCTGTCGAACGGGCGCAGATCCTTGATGAAACCGCCTGCCGGCATCTTCTTGCCGCCCATGCCGCATGGTGGAAGGATTTCTGGTCCCGGAGTTCTGTGGAACTTCCCGACGAACGTCTGGAACTGTACTGGTACGCGGGGCTTTATTCCATCGCCTGCTGTGCACGGAACAAGAAGTTCCCGCCCGGTCTCTGGGGCTCCTATTCCACCGACGACGGCATGGGATGGTTCGGTGACTATCATCTCAACTACAATTTTGAAGCGCCGTTCTATGTGCTCACCTCGTCCAACCATCTCGAACTGATGGAATGCTACGCTTCACCGCTCAACGATTTTCTGCCGATCGCCCGGAAATACGCAAAAGATTATCTTGGAATCGACGGTGCGTATTTCCCGGTCGGCATCGGACCGCTCGGTCTGGAAACCGACTACCGTCCCGATACCAAGGAACACGGTCATCTGTTCCTCGGTCAGAAGAGCAATGCTGCCTACGGTGCGGTCATTCCCATGATGCACTGGTACGGAACCAGAGATACGGAATTTGCCAAACGCGAATATTACGACTATCTTCTCTCCGTCGCGGAATTCTGGGAAAATTATCTCGTCTTCGAGGACGGAAACTATCAGATCTACAACGATGCCCTGAACGAAGTCGGCTGGTTTTCCGGTCCCTCCTATATGCCGCACGGTCATGACGACAAAAACCCCATCGTTTCCTGCGGTCTCGTACGGATGCTGATGAAGCTGATGATCGACCTGTCCGCAGAACTGGGAATGAACACCGATAAAATCCCGAAATGGCAGCATATCCTCGACAACATTGTATCCGCACAAACCTTCGAAATGCAGGGAAAGACCTATCTGCGCGGAATCGAAGGACATCATGACATCCGGGAACTCGCGCTCGAATGTATGTTCCCGGCCGGTGAAATCGGCAAATACACCACGCCCACGCTGTACGAAGCGGCAAAGAATACCCACCAGCATCTTTCCATTTGGGAAAGCCACAACCGCTTCTGTTCCTATTACCCCATGGCGGCAAGACTGGAATATCCGGCGGAAGAAATCATCGCTCACATCCATACCAACATTGAAAAGTACGGTCTCCCCAACGGAATGTTCCGGTTTGGCGGCGGCGGTCTTGAAAACAGTTCCGTCATCCCCATGACCGTGAACGAAATGCTTCTTCAGAGCTACGAAGGCATTCTCCGTCTGTTCCCCGTATGGGACAGAAAACAGGATGCCCGTTTCCGCGGACTCCGCGCATACGGTGCCTTTGTCATTGACGCAGGTCTGGAAAACGGCAGAATCCATGCGGAAATTCTGAGTGAAAAGGGAATGCGGCTGACCATCGAATCCCCCGGCAGCGGATATATCCTTCTCACGGGAGACGGAACTGCGGTTCCGCTGACCGAGCAATTCACGACCGTAAATACCGTTTCCGGAGAACGTCTGATCCTTACACAGAATGCCTGACAGCCTATGAAAATAAACATTTTGACTGAATTATTCCTGATCTTTGCAAAGATCGGATTCTTTACATTCGGTGGCGGATATGCAATGCTTTCCATGATCGAAGACCATTGTGTGGAACGAAAACATTGGATCACCCATAATGAAATGATGGATATCACCGTCATTGCCGAATCCACACCGGGCCCCATCGCCATCAACTGCGCCACCTTTACCGGGTATAAAAAAGCCGGTTTTCCCGGCGCATTGTCCGCAACCATCGGGATCGTCCTGCCTTCCTTTCTGGTAATCTGGCTGATATCCATGTTTCTGGATCAATTTCTGGAACTGACGATCATTGCGAACGCATTCCGCGGAATAAAAATCGCAGTCGGACTTCTGATCGCCGATGCCGCGCTCACAATGATCTCCAAAATGCCGAAAAAGCCGCTTCCGCTCGCCATTATGACAGCATCTTTCCTGCTCATGCTGATGATCAATGTTTTCGCATGGAATTTCTCTTCCATCAGCCTGATGCTCCTTGCCGCCGCAGTCAGTGTGACGGTATTCCTGACCAAAGGCAGTGGTAAACCCAAAGAGGGAGGTACCGGAAAATGATCTTTCTGGAACTGATCCTCGGATTTCTGAAAGTCGGTTGCTTTGCGTTCGGCGGAGCATACGGCGCGATCCCTTTGATCCGGGATGTCGTCCTGTCTTACGGATGGATCGACGATGAAATGCTGACCTATATGATCGCGGTCAGCGAAAGTACGCCCGGACCGATCATGGTAAATCTTGCATCGTACATCGGAAGCAGTCAAGCCGGTTTTCCCGGTGCCGCCGCCGCAACGTTGGCAGTGGTTCTGCCGTCTTTTCTGATCATTCTTCTGGTCACCGCCGTTCTGAAAAATCTTATTAAGAACAAATACGTGCAGGCCGCTCTGCGCGGGATGAAGCCGTGCGTCATCGGGATCATTGCCGCCACCGGTCTGGAAATGATCCTCGGAAACTGCCTTGAAACATCCCCCGTTACCGCCGTTTCTCCGCAGGCGATCCTGCTGACTGTTCTTCTCATCGCAATCATGACCGGATACCGTTTCCTTCGAAAAAAGAAACTCCCGTCCATTCCGCTGATTCTGATCTCCGCCTGTCTGGGCGCTGTCATTTACGCATTCTGAAAAATGTTTTCCGTTTTCGGAAACCGCTCGTCAAAATAAGGAGTATTCCATGAAAATCTCAGATAATATTCTGAAGCACTATCTGAAAAACGTATATTTTATCACAGGTACCGCCTATGCTGGCAAATCCACCACCGTCCGGATGCTGGCAGACCGCTATGACATGATCTTCTGCGGCGAAAATTACCATATGGACGTCGCCGACGTCGTGGCGGATCCCGCGATCCAGCCGGACATCTGCTACAACCGCAGTCTGACGGACTGGCGGGATTTCGTGACCCGCACTCCCGAAGAATACGAACGCTGGATCTACAGCGTCGGAAGAGAAGCGGCGGAATTCGAAGTGGCGGAACTTATCCGGATCTCAGCTGACAGAAAAGTCATTGTTGACACCAACATTCCGCTGGACATTCTGAAGGAAATTTCCGACTATCACCATGTTGCCGTCATGCTCAGTCCCCAGTCCATGAGCGTGGAACGCTTCTTTGAACGCAGTGACCCCGACAAACAGTTCCTGCTCAATGTCATCGACAGCTGCGAAAACCGCGATGCCGTTATGGAAAACTACCGCAAGGGTCTCGCACGCATCAACAGCAGGGAACACTATGAAGAATATGCCTCCAGCGGTTTCTTCACAGTAATCCGTGAGGACAACGGCATCGATACCAGGGAAGAAGTGTGCGATAAAATCGCAGAGCATTTCGGTTTGATCGGATAATTTGCATCTTCCACAGGACTCATTGAATCCCATAAACGAAAAAACGACTGAAATGATTTTAAAACAATCATTTCAGTCGTTTCTCTTTATTCCACATAAAATTCCCGGAAATCTTCGAGTCGGATACAGCCGAGGGGAAGTCCGAATCCCGCACCGCAGTCTATGGCAAGATGTCCGTTCTTATGGAATATCCTGCCGCGGTACTCCGGATCAATCACTGCAGTCGGCGTGTGTCCGGTCACAAGAGTGATTCCTTCATAATAGCGCAGACCGTAATCCGGGCGCTCCGAAATCAGATCGGCGGTCTCCTGCTTTTCAAGCGGGATATGCCGCTTACCGAGCGGAATTCCGCCGTGTACAAGCAGAAATTTTCTGCCGCTCACCTCGATCACTTCATACGGAACAAATTCCTCAAAATAATCAATCAGTGCCTCACGGTCATCCGGAGAAAGTTTTTTGAAACTTTCGATCGTTGCCTGACCGCCGTCAAGCTGCCATGCCGCAAGCATCCGGAGGACGCTGTCATCCGCAAGAGCCGTATGGGTATCTTCTTCAATCTTCACACAAAGCTTCTTCAGCAGGATCGATGCTATCATATCATGATTCCCGAGAATCGGATAAACATTTGAACGCATACTCATATCAAGAAGCAGTTCTGCAGACTGTGGTCCGCGGTCAACAACATCTCCGAGGATATATAATTCATCCTCATCGGAAAACGAGATAGTATCCAGCATTTTCTTATACTTTTCATAGTATCCATGCAGGTCAGACATTACATAAGTCATAGATCCCTCATTCTGTCATCCAACAGGTACAAAAAATTCTCAGGCTTTTCTTGTATGGAAGCGTATTTTACCATAGATTCTCATAATAGTCAATAGATTTGTCCGTAAATTTTCTGAATATTTTATTTTCTGAAAAGAGAAGAAGCCACGTTTTATTGACTTCCCGTGCTTCCTTCTGTATAATACATATAAACTATACGAAATACATCCAGGAGGTCTGACTATGATCCCGAATCCAATCACAGACAATTTCACAGTCATACGTATTCCGGCGGGAATTCACCGTCTCCCCGAACCTGTCCGTGTCAGCGGCAGAAATATCCGTATTCTCGGCGAGGACGGCGCAGTCCTTCGCGGTACCCGGCGGATCCCGACGGATAGCTGGCAGTATGAAGGCGAAAACATTTATTCCGCTCCCTGTCCGGACCCGGCGGACGGACTGCTGATCAGCGGACAGCCGTATATCATGGCAAGATATCCCAAATTCACCGATCCGGATGAAGTTTTCGGCGGATATGCCGCAGACTGCACGGATCCTTCAAAAACTGCAGACTGGGCAGACCCCACAGGCGGCTATATTCACGCCATGCACCGGCATCTCTGGGGCGGATACAGTTATGCCATTGACGGTAAAAATCCCGACGGCACCCTTCGTCTGTCCGGCGGCTGGCAGAACAACCGTCAGATGGGGATGCACGAATCCTACCGCTTCGCCGAAAATATCCACGAAGAAATGACAGAACCAGGAGAATGGTACTACGATGTCCGTGAAAAACGGATCCGGCTCCGTTTGCGGGAAGGCGACTGCCTGACGGATGCGGAAGCGGTGGTGAATGCTTCCTTTTTCCTGCTCGAAAACTGCGAATCCGTGACTTTGGAAAATCTGACGCTGGAATACAGCCGCCGTACATTCATGGAAACTAAAGAACCTCTGCTCCGCAGTGACTGGACGATTTACCGCGGCGGCGCAGTAGTTCTCCGGAACTGCAGAGACTGTACCCTCAACCGTATGACTCTGCGGAATGTCGGAAGCAACGGTGTGTTCGTTGACGGCAAGAACCGGAATATCACCGTTTCGCGCAGTCTTTTCTCGCATATCGGGGCAACAGCCGTCTGCTTTGTCGGACATCCGGAAGCTGTACGCAGTCCTCTGTTCGAGTACAACGAAACGCTGCCTCTTGCGGAAATTGACAAAACGCCGGGACCGCAGGCAGACTGCTATCCCGCCGAATGTACCGTGGACAACTGCCTGATCGAATACGTGGGAACCACGGAAAAGCAGGCGACCGGCATCCAGATCTCCATGGCATACAGCATCACCCTGCGTGACACCACCATCTGCCACACCTCCCGTGCCGGCATCAATATCTCCGAAGGAACCTTCGGCGGACATCGGATCGAGGGCTGTGACGTCTTCGATACCGTCCGGGAAACCGGCGACCACGGCAGTTTGAATTCCTGGGGCAGAGACCGTTTCTGGCACGTCCCTGATCTAGCGGACACCGATGCCGGATCATTGGCTTCGCTCGATATGCTTGCTCCCAATGTAATTACCCGCAGCCGTTTCCGCTGTGACCACGGCTGGGACATTGACCTGGACGACGGTTCTTCCAACTATATCATTACCGAAAATCTCTGTCTTCACGGCGGTCTGAAACTCCGTGAAGGCTTCCGTCGGACGGTAAAGCATAACATCATCGTAAACAATTCCGTACATTGCCACGTATGGTATCCGTTCAGTGAAGACATCGTAGAGGAAAATATTGTATTTGACTCCTATCTGCCGATCAGTATGCCGGAAAAATGGGGAACTTCCTTTGGAAAGAACATTCTCCATTCCGCAGATATTTCCGGAATCCTTCCGGCGGCGTCTCTGAACAAAATTTACCCGAACGATCGGGATTCCATCTCCCTGAACGCAGGATTTACCGATCCTTCCACAGGAAACTATATTCCCACGCATCCGCTGCTGTCGGCGTTTGCCGGTTTTCCGACGGAATTCGGTGTCCGCTATGAACCTCTGCGCCGGATAGCCGATACACCGGTTCTGCCCTCATACTGTTCCGACAGCGCGGCCTCCGAAACCGACAGCAGTATCTGTCTGGACGGCATGACCGGCAAAAACATCGAAACAGACGGGGAAATGTCCGTCTACGGAACAGCGGAACACAACGGCGTTCTGGTTCTCACGGTAGAAGAAAACTCTCCGGCAGACAAAATCGGTCTTCAGCCGGACGATGTCATCACGGAAATCCGTGGGAAAACCATCCGGAACACCGACGCACTGCGGGATATTCCGGCACCCTTTTCCGGAGAAGTCACCATTCTGCGGAAACAGCAGAAGCTGATTCTGAAAGAAACGTCCGTAAAATAACACTTTGATCAATCAGGAGATACACAGAATGGAATACATCAATGAAACAGAAAACGTGATCTACTTTGCCGGCGGATGCTTCTGGGGAATCGAACATCTTATGCAGTCGATCCCCGGTGTCATCGATGCCCGGAGCGGATATGCCAACGGTACCGGCAAAGAAGATGCGGACTACAAAACCGTATGTACCGGAACAACCGGGTTCCGTGAAACGGTGAGGGTAGAGTATGATCCCGAAAAAGTATGCCCCGAAAACCTTCTTCTGGCATATTTCTATGTTGTCGATCCGACAGTACAGAACCGTCAGGGTGAGGACATCGGCACCCAGTACCAGGCAGGCATCTACTACACAAACGACCGTATCCGTGAAACCGTGGAACGGATCGCAGAAATTGAAAAAAACAACTCTGATCCGTTTTATATAGAAATCTCTCCTCTCCGGAATTTCTATGATGCAGAGGAATACCATCAGAACTATCTGGAAAAGAATCCGGGCGGATACTGCCATATTCCGCGGAAAGCAATGAAGCTGTTCGCAGATTTACGGATCGATCCGCAGGATTACTGCAAACCCGCCGCAGACATTGTCCGCGAAAAGATTCCGTCCGAACAGTAAAACAATGCAGGAAAATCCTGTGCACCCGAACAAAAAACCTCATCACACCGTCTGGTCTGTGATGAGGTTTTATCTCTATCTGTTTTCCATTGCCAGAATCTGCCCGATCACATCTTTCCAGTCAGCCGCACGGGGATACACGGTTTCTTCCTCACGGTTGGCCTTGCTGGTGAAAAGAATCGCAGACGCACCTTCCTTTACGGCGGCATCGCAGTTCGCCGGAAGATCATCGATCAGAACATCGATCCGTTCTTCCCGACAGGCACTGCCTTTATCGAGGGTACAGATCAGTTTGTCATAAACGATCCCGCCTTTTTCCAGTTCTTCCGTTGTGGTTTTGTACGGGTCCGTATAAAATGCCGTCGAGCGTCCGGTAATGATCACGATCCGATGCCCCATTTTCTTCAGTTCCGCCACACCCCATGCCGCATCGGACTTGAATGGCGTATCCGGAACCACTCTGTCATAATATGCCCGGTAAAAATCCAGTCCCCGGCTTTTCCATTCCGGCGGCAGATTGCCGTACGAAATGTTTCTTCTGCGCACTTCTTCCGTATCTACGCCGAAATATTCCGCAACAAACGGCTGGAAATATTCAAAGGAGTCCGCCAGAGTATCGTCGATATCAATTGCAATGTTCATGCTGCTGTTCCGCCTTTTCGTTCAAATCTGTTATGGATTATATCACATTCCCGGCAGATATGCAATCTGTATTGTGAAGTTTTCAGCAAAACAGTTGACATCACGATTCCTATCCTGTATACTGTGTACAACAAACCAAAGCGAATTCCGGACACAAATCCGGCAGGGAAGCAAAGGAGAAATATCATGCTGAACACCTACATCACTTTTACGGCTCCCGGAAAAGCGGAATTGTTCGAAAAAGCAATCGATCCGCCGGGCCCGGGAAAGGTACTCGTCAAAACCTGTTATTCCACCATCAGCAGCGGTACGGAAAGAGCAAATCTGACCGGCAACCCCAACATCAGCATTGATCCGAAATCGGCAGGAGCTCCGGCTGTTTTTCCACGAACCGTAGGCTACAGTTCTTCCGGGATCGTCTGCGCGGTCGGCGAAAATGTCCGTTCCGTCAGAGAAGGAGACCTGGTCGCCGTTTCGTGGGGGATCCACAGCCGTTACCAGACAGTATCCGAAGCGAATGTCCATCTTCTCGAAAAAGGGAATACTCTCCGCGACGGTGCCCTCGGTCTGATCGGCACATTTCCTCTGGCGGCGATCCGGAAATGCCGTCTGGAGATCGGAGAATCCGCCATCGTAATGGGACTCGGCGTTCTCGGACTCCTGGCCGTCCAGCTTCTCCGTGCCGCCGGTGCGTATCCTGTCATCGCCGTGGATCCTGTACCGGAAAAGCGTGAAAAAGCACATCTTCTGGGTGCGGATTTCACCGCCGATCCCTTTGCCCCGGACTTTACCGAACAGATCCGCGCGATCGTCCCAAACGGTGTCCGGGTTGCCGTTGAAGTTACCGGAAACGGCAAGGCGCTCGATCAGGTGCTCGACTGCATGGCACGGTTCGGACGCGTCGCGCTTCTCGGATGTACCCGCAGCTCCGATTTTACCATCGATTATTACCGGAAAGTACACGGTCCCGGCATCTCTCTGATCGGCGCTCATACCAACGCCAGACCACAGGAAGAATCTTCACCGGGAATGTGGACCACACGTGATGATCTCCGTACGCTTCTTCAGCTTGCGGCAAACGGCAGGATCGTGCTCGAATCCATGGTGGAAGAAACGCATTCGCCCATGGAAGCCCCGGAAGTATTCGGCAAACTTGCCGCAGAAAAACATTTCCCCATCGTACAGTTCGACTGGACATTGCTGGAGGACTAATACAATGACAAAGAAAATCAAAATCGCGCAGGTCGGCACCAACAGCATGACCCATGCCAGCCAGACCTTTACAAGCATCCGCAAACAGAACGATCTCTTTGATCTGATCGGTATTGCGGAACCCATTGACGAATGGAAACATAATCTGAACGCCCCTTTATACCGGGATACACCGCAGTATACCGTGGATGAACTTCTGCAGATGGACGACCTTGACGCGGTCGCTGTTGAAACCAATGAAGAATTCATGACGAAATACGCCCAGCTCTTCGCAGATAAGGGCATCGCCGTCCATATGGACAAGCCCGGTTCTCCCGATCATGCGGCTTTTGCAAAACTCGCACGGACACTGCAGGAGAAAAATCTTCCGTTCCATCTGGGATATATGTACCGGTTCAATCCGCTGATCCTGCGGGCATACGAAAAAATCGCCGCCGGAGAACTCGGAGAAATCCTTTCCGTGGAAGCACAGATGAACTGCCTCCACAATGATCACAACCGCGCATGGCTCGGCAGACATCCCGGCGGAATGATGTATTATCTCGGCTGTCATCTGGTCGATCTGGTGTACCGTCTGCAGGGAATGCCGGACAAAGTCATGCCCATGAACATGGCAACCGGAATCGGTGGGATCTCCTCGGAAGACTACGGATTTGTGGTTCTGCAGTACCGCAGAGGAATCTCGTTCGTAAAAACCTCCGCCGCGGAAGTCAACGGATTCGCCAGACGTCAGCTGGTGATCACCGGAACAAAGGGTACCGTGGAAATCAAGCCGCTCGAAATGTTCAGCGGAGAAGGGCAGAAAACCTACGCCAGATATACCACCGCTGCCATGGCGACCTCCTGGGCGGACTGCTCCGAAGCATGGGAAACCGAAGAATACGACCGGTATGATGCCATGATGCGGAATTTTGCCGCTCTGGTACGCGGAGAATACGCAAATCCCTACGATTATGATTATGAAATCGCGCTTCACGGCCTGCTGATGATGTGCTGCGGCGCAGAATGAGGAAACCAGTCATGGAATTCAGAAAATATGTAAACTGCAATACCTGTGATCTCGACCTTGCACTCCGGGAAGGGATGCGTCCCATGCAGACCTTCTTTGACCCTACCCGGGATCACCTGCCTTTCTTCGGCAACGAAATGGCACCGCACTGCCATAATTCCCATCATCCGACCTTCAGCGCGGCACACATTCCCGGACGCTGGCTCACGGCACTCCTTCACGCCGAAGAAGTGACCGGCATCTCCGTTTCTCCCGAAGCTGTGGAACATCTGCGGAAATGGGCGTTTGCCACACTGGAAAAGCATCCCATCGGGTTCCCGGCGTGCATGGATTTTGACAAAATGGAATTCATCGATGCCACCGACCTGCACAATCTCCGTGAAATTATGCACGCGCTGTCCGCTCTTGTGAAATGGCGGCAGGACGATCACGCCGGAGAACTTGCACTCGGAGTCATCCGTTCCCTGAACCGGTTCTTTGATTTTGAAACCGGAAAATTCGATGAAGAATCCTACCGCCGTGAAACGGGAGCCGGTGTAATGTATTCCTGCTGTGCACCGTCGGAAGGACTTCTGTTTCCCGTTCATTTCGGCCGCTATATCGGTCCTCTTGTGAAATTCTGGCGCGCATCCGGAGAACCCGCGGCTCTCGAACAGGCACTCCGTCTGAAGGATACCTGCTTCCGCCATATTCTTCTGGAAGACGGCGATTACGATGCCGTACGGTTCGGCAGTCATACCCATTCGACCACCGCAATGATCTCTTCTCTGGCACAGCTCGGCGATGTCACAAATGATCCCGAAATCTTCCGGCGGATCCACGCCTTCTTCCAGAACGGATTGCGGAAAATCGCGCTCCCGTTCGGCTGGTGCATCGAAGGCAATCACCGGAACGATCTGGTCGGAGAGATCAACAATACCTCCGACATCATGGAAGCATGTCTCATTATGGGTAAGCACGGCTATCCCGGATATTACGCCATGGCAGAACAGATTCTCCGGGCACATTTCCTGCCCGCACAGCTTCTTGATCCCTGCTTTATCCCCGAAGATGAGGACGAATCGCATGCGGATACCTACCGCATGGCAAGCCGTTCCGTGGGATCTTTCGGATTCCCCACACCGTACGGTCACGAAGATCACCCCGGCGCATGGATCTCCTTTAACTGGGACATCGTCGGCGGCGGTGTGAACGGTCTCTGTGAAGCGTACAAAAGCTGCGGTATTGCCGAAAACGGTCTCCTCACGATTCCTCTGCACTTTGCGGCAGACCGCATCACCCATACGGCAACCGATCCTTACCGGAACAACGGTATCATGACAGTCACCCCCAAAACAGACAATCTTCGGATGAAAATCCGTATTCCTGTCCGTGCTTCGGTCAAATCGGTCAACGTTCCGTTTACTGCAGATGGGGAATGGCTGTATCCCGCGCCTGTGAAGGCAGGGGAAGCCGTTCAAATCTCCTTTGCGTTTGAAACAACGGATATCACCTACGATTTCCGCGGCAAGCGGATTCGTTACCGCTGGCACGGTGAAGAAGTAACCGGCGCAGACAACGCCGACCGCCGCCTGTGCTGGTTTGAGTCAATCTGAACATAAACAACATCTAAAAAGAGATCCCGCAGATCTCTTTTTTGTATTCAGTATTTCAGTTTCCGGAATTTGTTCGGAGTCATTCCGGTATTCTGCGAAAACGAATGAATGAAATTCGACTCACTGTTGAAGCCCACCGTTTCCGCAATCCCGGAAATACTCATGTCCGTCTGATGCAGCAGTTCCTTCGCGCGGTTCAGGCGGGAAATCAGAATATATTCGTAGGGTGACAGTCCGGTCTGCTGTTTGAAGACCCGTGAAAAATGCGTACTGCTCATGTATACCTGATCCGCAAGTTCCTTGACGCTCATACGTTCACTCAGATGCAGAGAAACGTAATCCTTCACATCCTGGATCAGACGTTCATACCGTCCCGGCTGATTTCCGGACAAACCGTCCGCCGAAAGCAGTTCCATAAGAAGCTTGTACAGTTCCAGAGAAAGTGCGGCTTCCGTCATCGGACTTTCCCCGCGGATGGCATCAAAAATCCGGAACAGACTGTTTTCCATCCGCCGCGGATCCCGGCACCGCACCGTACTCCCCGCAGTACGTTCGATCTCATGATACAGACTCAGACAGTTGCTCCCGCTGAAATGTACCCAGATGGATTCAAACGAATCGTTGGTGTAGTATTCATGATCCCTGTAGCAGTCTAAGATCACAGTTTCTCCGGCATATGCGGTACTGTGCTTTCCGTCCTTCACATAAGTGAACGAACCGCGAAGGATATGCGTAATGAGCAGACTGTCATAATTGCTGCGGATCAGATGATATCCCCGGACGCAGAAAAAATGTCCCGCACTGCCGGGATAAAAATGAAGTTTTTTCGCAATTTGTGTGGGGGAAAAGAAATAGAGATCCGAGATATCCAGAACACCGTTTTCCGTTGATTTCATAAAAAACCGCCTCCGTGATGAAAAACTCCAAATCAATCACCGTCATTGAAGTCTTTTATGTATATATTATAAGATATTTTCCTGTATATTGTCAATAGAAATTCCGCAGACGGCGGCACATCGGATACGGTAGGATTTTGATATTTTGTGGTTGTTTTTCTCATGTAATTCCGTCATTGATACGATATAATGAAGACAGCTCACACGAACGTTTTATTTCTCTCAAAGAAAGGATCTCATTATGGAAAACAACTTCAACGCTTCCTTCGAATCTCTGTACAATTACAAAGTGCCGGATTGGTTCCGCGACGTCAAGTTCGGTATCTGGAGCCACTGGGGACCGCAGTCCGTTCCGATGTACGGCGACTGGTACGCAAAAAACATGTATATCGAAGGATCCGAACAGTACCGGTACCATGTACGCCATTATGGTCACCCGTCCAAGTTCGGTTACAAGGACATCTGTGCTCTGTGGAAAGCTGAAAAATTCGATGCAGACGAACTGATGGCACTGTACTACAGAGCGGGCGCTCGTTACTTTGTAGCACAGGCAACCCATCACGATCATTTCTTCAACTATGACTCCGACGTCAACCGCTTCAATTCCGTCAAAGTAGGTCCCGGACGCGATATCTGCGGCGAATGGAAAGCTGCTGCGGACAAGTACAATATGCCGTTCGGTCTGACGGAACATCTTGCGGCTTCCTTCTCCTGGTGGCACCACAACAAGGACTGCGACAAGACCGGTCCGTACGCAGGAGTTCCTTATGACGGAAACGATCCCGAATACCGTGATTTCTACTACGACAACTACGAACATACCACCGGACATTCTCCGTGGCTGACCGAAAATGCCGACTTCCAGGATTACTGGCTGACTGCAGTCAAGGAAATGATCGATAAGTACCACCCGGATCTTCTGTATTCCGACAGCGAACTGCCCTTCGGCAACGACGGATACGCACACGGTCTGGAAGCAGTTTCCTATTACTACAACGATTCCATCGCAAAGAACGGTTACAACAAGGCTGTCTACACGCAGAAGAACCGTGACGCGAAGATTTTCAAAGTCGGCGTTCTCGACATCGAAAAGAGCCAGCTCCCCGGCATTCAGGAAGATCCGTGGGAAACTGACACCTGCATCGGCAACTGGTTCTATGACGTCCGTCAGACCTATAAGAAGCCCGGTCATATCATCGAAATGCTGGTCGACATCATCTCCAAGAACGGTACCATGCTTCTCAACATCCTGCAGCGTCCCGACGGTACCATCGACGAATGGGAACGCTGGACTCTTGAAGAAATCGGTACCTGGTTCGACGTTGCCGCAGAAGGCGTCTACGCATCCAGACCGTGGCGCGTATACGGAGAAGGGGAATCCAAGGTCATCATCGACGGTTTCCGTGAATCCGAAGTTGCATGGGGGCCCTCCGACTATCGCTTCACCTGCAAGGGCAAGGACGTTTACGCATTCATGATGTGCGCTCCGGAAAACCGCCGTGCAGTTCTCAAGTCCTTCGTGGAAGATACCGTCGAAAAGGTAACGCTTCTCGGTTACGGTGAAGTGCCGTTCGCACAGAATTTCGGTATTCTTACCGTATCTCTTCCCGAAAATCTTCCTACGCAGTACACCAACTGTCTGAAGGTCACCCTCGCATAAGGAGGAACTCATGAAAACTTACGGTACATATTTTCAGAATGATCCGGCTCATCCTCTCCGTTACGGAGAGGTGAATCTGATCAATCCCCTGCGGAAGCGTCTGCGCGGAGAAGAAGAAAAGGAAGGCATTGCCGCTCATCCGGTCTTCTGCGGTTTCTGCGGAACGGACTACGAACTGATGCGCATGGGCAGAGACGGAAAACTCGGCGCAAAATTCCCGGCAGGCGAAAAACGTCTGATCAACGGTCACGAAGGTGTCGTCTGGGTTCCTTCCGAAAACCGCTTTGCCGTTGTTCTGATCCGCGGCGGCGACAGCTACGACCCGACCCGCTATACGGAAGACGAAACCTACTTCGAATATGGCTGTGACCAGGCGGACGGCATCTTCTGCGACAAGGGATATTTCCATCCGGATATGCTTCTGCGTCTTCCCGCACAGTATGACGGATGCACAAAGCTTCCTCTCTCTGCGGCAAAGCGTCTTTCCTTCGCGGATCCCTATGCCTGCGCCGTTTTCCAGCTTGAACGTATGGAAGACCTCGGTTCCGCGCACAATTTCCGTGTGGAAATGGCAAAACATAAGTGTTCCGAAGAAGAAGCACGCAAAATTGCAGAAAACAGCATCTTTGAAAAAACGGTTGTTTTCGGTCTCGGCATGACCGGTCTCTTTATGGCGGATCAGATCCGCCGCAGTCATCCGTCCGCGAACATCCTGTTCGTCGGCAGAAGTCCCGAAACCAGCCGCAAGGTCGTATTCTCCAAGGAAATCGCGCAGGCGGATTACCTCTGCACCGACGGCATGAACGAAGACCAGACCGCAGCGGCGATCATCGAAGCACTCGGCGGACGTGCAACGCTCTTCATCGGATGCAGCGGCAGTGCTGTGGAACACCGGATCGCGTTCGAAAAGAAAGTTCTCGGCTGCAACGGCATTTACAACAGCTTCTCCCTCGGACCGGTTGTCGGATTCGACACCATGCCGTTCGGCTTCGAAAACCATCTCATCTTTGCCTCCATCAATTTCCGTCAGTCCCACATGGAAAAGGCAATCGAAATTCTCGCCGAAAGCCGTTACGACGAAATCGTCGAACTGATCGACCGTGATGAATTCACCCGCGATCCCATCGACGCCTACGAAAATAAAATTTACTGCAAGGGTGCGCCGCTGAAAACCGGCGTGATCTGGAACAAAGACTATATCGAGGAGGATCAGTGATATGAAAGCCATCGTGATCCCGAAACCGTATGAAATCGAAATCCGCGATCTCCCCATGCCGGAAGTAAAAGAAGGCGAAGCCCTTCTTCGCGTCCGCTGTGTCGGGATCTGCGGAGCGGACGTTGCCTCCTACACCGGCAATCAGCCGTTTACCACCTATCCGCGTATCCCCGGACATGAATTTTCTGCGGAAATCGTGGAAATTCCGGACAATGACAAGGGTCTGAAGCCGGGAGATATCGTTACCTGCAATCCCTACTTCAACTGCGGAACCTGCTATTCCTGCCGCCGCGGTCATGTCAACTGCTGTACCGACAACCAGACCATGGGCGTACAGCGCGACGGTGCGTTCTGCGAATACATCGCAATGCCGGTCGACCGTATTTTCCCCGGTATGGGACTGTCTCCGGAAGAACTCGCACTCATCGAACCGTTTTCCATCTCCCGTCACGCCGTTTCCCGTGCGGAAATCAAACCGACGGACAATGTTCTGATCGTCGGTGCCGGCCCGATCGGTCTCTTCGCCCTTCTTGCGGCAAAGCATACGGCAGGCAGAATCGCCGTTGCGGACATCCTTGACAACCGCCTTGAACTCGCTTCCGCTTACGGTGCGGACAGTGTGATCAACACAAAAACCGGCGATCTCGCCGCATTCACGGAAGAATTCACCGACGGCAACGGCTTTGATGTCTGCATCGAAGCCTGCGGTCAGCCGGAAACCTTCCTGATGTGCATCGATCAGGCCGCATTCGCCGCAAACATTATCCTGATTGGCAACGGCAAGCGGGAAACCTCGTTTGTCCATTCCGTGATCCTCAAAAAAGAACTGAACATTTTCGGCAGCCGCAATGCTCTGAAGCAGGATTTCCTTGCCAATATCGAACAGGTCGCCGCCGGAAAAACCGATGTCAATAAAATGGTCAGCGGTATCTACCCGATGGATCGCGCCATCGAAGCCTTTGAAGCGCTTGCGAACAACAAGGGCGATCTCGCAAAACTGCTGATCCGGATCGGAGAATAATCATGCGTGAAACTATAATTCAATTCGGAGAAGGTGTTTTTCTCCGCGGATTTGCCGACTATTTTCTGGATATTCTGAACAAACAGGGTCTTTACGACGGCAAAGCCGTCGTGATCCAGCCCCGTCCGGGCGGAAAAGTCAAGCCTCTGCAGGAACAGGACTGCAAATACAACCTCTTCCTGCGCGGCATCCGTGACGGTGAAGCCGTATCGGAACAGTACACCATCGGCTCTGTCTCCCGCTGTATCGATCCGTATATTGCATACGACGAATTTACCGCACTGGCGGAAAATCCGGATTTCCGATTTGTCTTCTCCAACACTACGGAAGCCGGCATCGCATTCGATCCTTCCTGCCGTCCGGAAGACACTCCGTGTCTTTCGTTCCCGGGAAAAGTGACTCAGCTTCTTTACCGCCGGTACAAACTGGGGCTGAACGGCTTCATTTTCCTGCCGTGCGAACTGATCGACAACAACGGCGATGCTCTGAAGAACTGCGTTCTGCAGTACGCAGTTCACTGGAACCTTGAACCGGAATTTGCCGTCTGGGTAAAAGAAAAGAATATCTTTGCCAACACCCTCGTCGACCGGATCGTCACCGGATATCCGGAAGCCGAAAAAGACACGCTTCTTCCTCTCGCCGGATTTGACGACAAGTGCATGAACACCGCAGAACTGTTCGGACTCTGGGTTATCGAAGGCAATTTCGAAAACGAACTTCCTCTGCAGAAAGCCGGACTTCCCGTTGTCTGGACGGACGATGTATCGCCTTACAAAAAGCGCAAGGTACGCGTCCTTAACGGCGCACATACCTCTACCGTTTTCCCGGCACTCCTCTGCGGTGTCGAAACGGTAGGAGAAGCCATGAACGACACGCTGATCCGCGAGTTTCTGGGAAAAAATCTGTACGGATATATTCTCCCGATGCTCGGTGACACCGAAGAAAACAGAGAATTCGCAAAAGCTGTACTGGATCGCTTCTCGAATCCGTACATCCGTCATCTCTGGAAGGCAATTTCACTCAACTCCGTCAGCAAATTCACCGTCCGCGTTCTTCCTACCATGACAGACTGGCGGAAGCAGAACGGTGAATGGCCGAAGAGTCTGGTATTCTCTCTGGCGTGCCTGCTGAAATATTATAAAGAACAGGAAGTATCCGACAGCCCCGAAGCTGCCGCATATATCCTTGACAACGACATCCCCGCCATTCTTGCCAACTGTGACCTGTGGGGATGTGATCTCTCGGAATGCACCGATGCGGTTCTCGAAGGAATGGAACGTCTCGCAAAAGACGCACGTGAGGCAGTACGATGGGCAATTTCGTAATTCATCCCGACGATACCGTCGAGATCTGTCTTGAAAACGGACAGAAATATGCCCGGCGCCGAATCGAGGCGGGAGAAGCCGTCATCAAATACGGCTATCCGATCGGAAAAGCCGTGACCGACATCGAACAGGGAGAGCTTGTTCACTCGCATAATCTGAAAACTCTCCTCGACGGTGTTCTGGAATACACGTATACCCCGAAATTCCGTGACCGGCATGTCGATTCCGATGAAACCATCCTCGCCTACGTCCGCGAAAACGGACAGATCGGCATCCGCAATGACGTTTGGATCATCAATACCGTCGGATGTGTGAACAAGACTGCCGAAATTCTCAGCCGGGAAACCGGTGCGTTCGCATTTCCGCATCCGTACGGATGCAGTCAGCTCGGCGAAGATTCCGTCCGTACGATGCAGATCCTGTGCGGACTGATCCGTCATCCCAATGCGGGAGGCGTTCTTGTTCTCGGACTCGGCTGCGAAAACAACAACATCGACGAGATGAAAAAAGTCCTTGGAGACTATGATCCCCGGCGCATCCGTTTTCTGAATGTACAGGACTGCGAAGACGAGATCGCGGAAGGGAAGCGCATCATCGGCGAACTGCAGGCGATCTGCGCGGATGACCGGCGCGAACCGGTTCCCGTATCCCGACTGGTGATCGGTCTCAAATGCGGGGGCAGCGACGGCTATTCCGGCATCACCGCCAATCCTCTGGCAGGACGGATCTGCGACCGTCATACAGCGGCAGGCGGCAGTGCCGTACTGACCGAGGTACCGGAAATGTTCGGCGCGGAACAAATCCTTATGGAACGCTGTGCGACCCGCGAAATCTTCGACAAAACCGTACGGCTCATCAACGATTATAAGAACTATTATATCGCTCACAACCAGCCGGTAAGCGAAAATCCTTCTCCCGGAAACCGTGCGGGCGGCATTACCACACTTGAAGAAAAATCGCTCGGCTGTGTTCAGAAAGGCGGAAGTGCGGTCGTCACGGATGTGCTCGATTACGGCGATACCGTCCGGAAACCGGGGCTGAATCTGCTGAACGGTCCCGGCAACGATATCGTCGCGATCACCAATCTGACTGCCGCCGGATGCCATCTGATCCTGTTCACCACCGGACGCGGAACACCTCTCGGTGCACCGGTTCCCACATTAAAAATCGCCACCAATACGGCTCTTGCGGGAAAAAAGTCCCATTGGATCGACTTTGATGCCCAGCAGATCCTGGAGCGCGACTGTACCGACGATCTCTGGCAGTACATCCGTGAAGTCGCTGAAGGAAAGCCGAGCCGGAACGAACAGTGCGGCTACCGCGAAATTGCAATTTTCAAAGACGGAGTGACCTTGTAATGTATATTATCGACGCTCACGCACACCTCTGGCTGCGCCAGAACGGAAAAGTCGACGGCAGAGATGTCTTCCCGGTCGGCAACGGAAAGAGCAATTTCGGCGGCTCGGTACGCCAGATGATGCCGCCGTACATGACCGACGACGCCAATCTTGCCGAACGTTTTCTGGCAAACATGGATTACGCACAGGTTTCCGCCGCCGTTATCACACAGGAGGAGATCGACGGAAATCAGGACGATTATCTGCTGACCGTCCGTCAGAAATGGCCGGATCGTTTCCGGATCTGCAGCCTGTATGAAGAAAACAAACCCTTCCGTACAGAAGGGTTTGACGGGATCAAGCTATGCGCCGGACGTCTGCCCACTGCCGATCTCACACGCCACGCAGAAGTTTTTGAACGTGCCGCAAAGGAAGGGAAGTTTATTTCCATCGACCTTGCGGACGGCGATCTTCAGACCGGTTCTCTCGAAGAAATGATCCGTCAGTATCCCGATCTGCGGATCGCTGTCGGTCATTTCGGTATGGTGACCCGTCCCGGATGGCTCGAACAGATCAGACTGGCGCGCTATCCGAACGTCTTCATCGAAAGCGGCGGGATCACGTGGCTGTTCAACGAACAGTTCTATCCTTATCCGGACGCGGTTCGTGCCGTCCGGGAAGCAGCAGATATCTGCGGGATGGACAAACTCATGTGGGGCAGCGATTATCCCCGAACCATGGTGGAGATCACCTACAAAATGAGTTATGACTTCCTGTTAAAGAGCAAAGAACTGACCGTAGCCGAAAAAGAAGCCTTCCTTGCCGGAAATGCCGTAAAATTCTATGCTTTCGATTCTCTGCATACCTGCGAAGCAATTCCGAATATGCTATAACTATATTTCAAACAAAGCTGTCTCTTATGCGGACAGCTTTGTTTTTACAGACTTTCCCATAAGCATCTTGCCGATTATCCAAAAAAGTGATATAATAGTATACACAAAAAGGGGGATGCCCTATGATTTTTTATACCGGAGACATCCATGGTTCGGGAAAAGCACTCTTCCAATGGTGTACCGAACAGAAACTGACGGAAAACGACACCGTAATTCTGCTCGGCGACGTCGGTGCAAACTATTACGGCGGCGACTGGGACAAAAATCTGAAGACTCAGTTTTCCCGACAAGCCCCCACATTCCTCTGCATCCACGGAAATCACGAAATCCGTCCGGCCAATCTTCCGACCTACCGCACCATGGAATGGAACGGCGGCACGGTATGGTATGAAGAAGCCTTCCCGAATCTGCTGTTTGCCAAAGACGGAGAAATCTACGATCTGGAAGGAAAACGGCATATCGCCATCGGCGGTGCCTACAGTGTGGACAAGCATTACCGCCTGAAAAACAAAATGCCGTGGTGGGTAGACGAACAGCCGAGCGACGCGATCAAAGAATATGTGGAACAGCAGCTGAAAAACAATAAGATCGATATCATTCTGTCCCATACCTGTCCGCATAAATATATCCCCACGGAAGCCTTTCTTCCGTCCGTCAATCAGAACACCGTAGATTCCAAAACAGAACGCTGGTTAGACACCATTGAAGAAAACACCGGATATTCCGCCTGGTTCTGCGGACACTGGCATATTGACAAACGGATCGACCGGATGCACTTTCTGTTCCACGGGATCGAATCCGCCAGCTTCCCGGAAGCTGCGGAATGATCCCGCAGACTCCGAAACCATTTCCAGATAAAAGGAGACATCATGTCCTGTACTCTCATCACATTCAGTCCTACGGGAAGTACCGAAAGAACCGCCCGGATTCTTGCCTCTGCCATTGCGGAACACTGGGAGACAATTGACCTGCTGAAACCCGTTTCCGATCTTTTATTCTCTGCCGACGACCTCTGCCTTGTGGCACTGCCGTCCTACGGCGGAAGAATTCCCACTTTATCTGCCGAACGTCTCCGTTCCATCCATGCAGACGGTACCAGAGCGGTCCTGCTCTGCATATACGGCAATCGTGCTTACGAAGACACACTCAGCGAACTGCAGGATCTTCTGGAAGAACAGGGATTTATCTGCGTTGCCGCCGCGGCGGCGATTGCCGAACATTCGATTTTCCGCGAATTCGGAGCAGGCAGACCCGATAATGCCGATATTGCCGAACTGAACCTCTTCGGCGAAAAAATCAGAGAACGTCTTGCCGCCCCCAATGCCGGATCTTTGACCGTTCCCGGCGCACACGGCAGCTATAAACCGTACACAAACTCCGCGTTTGTTCCTGCGGAAACCGATGCGTGCGTAAACTGCGGAACCTGCCGGGCAGAATGTCCCACGGATGCCATCGGCAATACACCGGCAGACATTGATCCCACACGCTGTATCAAATGTATGCGCTGTGTCTCCGTATGCCCTACCGGAGCAAGACGTCCCGAACCGAAACTTCTGGCACCCCTGTACGAACGTCTGAAACCGCTGTGCACCGGCCGCAAGGCAAACGAGCTGTTCCTGTAAGCATAACAATCCTGTCCGGAAAACCAATTCCCGGAATCCGAAGAAATAAAATAAGGAGTTCCTCATGAATTTCACGCAAATTGCAGAAAACCGTCAGTCCTGCCGCAGTTATGATCCCACAAAACCGGTGGAACAGGAAAAACTCGACCGGATCCTCGCTTCCGCCCGTCTCGCACCGTCCGCCTGCAACGGTCAGCCGTACCACATCACCGTATGCAAGGGAAAGGCTGCCGCAGATGTCGCCAAAGCGGTGCAGGGTATGGGCATGAACAAATTTGCGTCCGATGCACCGGTGATGCTGGTCCTCTCGGAAAAGCCGTATGTTGCGACCGCCGGTCTCGGCGCAAAACTCAAAGGCATCGACTACCGCTCCATTGATATCGGCATTCTGTCGGCATATATCACCGCGGAAGCCACGGCACAGGGGCTCGGCACCTGCATTCTCGGATGGCTGGATGACGATGCCATCCGTAAGATCTGTCATCTGGACGGCGCTGTACGTCTTGTCATCACGCTGGGATATGCGAAGGAAGATGACAAGCTCCGTTCCAAAAAACGCAAGGATCTGGATACCTTAGTCAGCACCGTTGAATAATCCTTTCCGCAGTTTTTCGAATCTCCGCAGGACGACTTCCGTTCATGCGGAGATTTTTCGTCAGCTTCCGGTATTCCCGAAGAAACAGCAGGACAGCAAGAATTATGTAAACAAATCCATGAAAATCTGTTATTCTGTTTCTGAAGAAAGGAGGATGCTCCTATGGAAAATCCTGCAGTGGCGAACATTGAAATCGTCATAGAATATATCGAAAATCATCTGAATGACAAACTGACACTGGAAACCGTCGCGGAAGCCGTACATTTTTCAAAATATCATCTGCACCGGATGTTCACGGAAACCACGGGCATGACCATCCACGACTATATCCAGCGACGTCAGCTGACCGAAGCCGCAAAACTTCTTGTTTTCTCCGACAAACCGATCATCGACATTGCATTTCTCTGCGGCTATGAAAGCCAGCAGGCGTTTTCTGCAGCCTTTAAATCCATGTACAAACTTCCGCCGGCAGAATACCGTGAAAACTGCATTTTTTATCCTCTGCAGCTGCGTTTTTCTCTGTATCGGAAGAATGCCGGATGCGGTTTTGAAAAAAGTGACATCCGCCCTGCAACTCCGGACGATCTTCCCGCATGGATGGAGCTGATGCGTCTGGTCATCGACGGCTATCCGGTGATGGATGAGACCGACTACCAAAACAATCTCATCCGGTGCATCGCCGAGAAAAGAGCCCTTGTTCTGGAAGACGGCAGTACCATGATCGGCGCTATGATGTTCTCGTACGACAGCGGTTCCATTGAGTTTCTGGGAATCCATCCGCAATACCGCAGAAAAGGGATCCAGAAACTGTTTCTGGATGTCCTTCTGGAAGTCTATCTTCCCGGACGCGAAATCTGCATGACAACCTTCCGGGAAGGAGACAAAGCCGATACCGGATACCGCAAACTGCTGAAACAGCTCGGATTTGCGGAAAGGGAACTGCTGGTGGAGTTCGGTTACCCAACCCAGCGCTTCGTTTATCCGCCCGATCGTGAGCAGAAGGAGGAAACATAAAATGCCCGGAAAATATTCATGGAAAAAGCGTACGATCCTGTTTCTGATCAGTCAGTGTATCACTCTCTTCGGTTCCCAGATCGTCCAGATGGCGATCGTATGGTATGTCACCTTACGGACAGACAGCGGCATATGGGTCGCCGCTTTTTCGGTCTGCTCCAGTCTCCCGCAGTTTTTTGTTTCGTTCCCGGGTGGAGTTCTGGCAGACCGGTACAGCCGTAAATTCCTCATCATTGCCGCCGATGCTCTGATCGCCGCAGTCACTCTGCTCATGATCCTGTTCCTTCCATACATTACCGCCGAACCTCTTCTGCTGTCCGTCCTGCTGATTCTTTCGGTCATCCGCTCTGCCGGAGCCGGGATCCAGACACCGGCAGTCAATGCGGTCCTTCCTCAGCTCGTCCCTGCGGAACAGCTCATGCGCTTCAACGGGATCAATGCCGCCATGCAGTCCGTCGTACAATTTTCCGCTCCGGCAGCCGCCGCAGTTCTCCTGACCGCCGGATCCCTGCGTTCGACGCTGACCGTCGATCTCCTGACAGCAGTTCTCGGTATCGGAGTACTTGCCGGAATCCCGCTTTCCGGACAGCAAAAAATCACGACAGAATCCCACGTTCTGTCGGATATGGGAAGCGGTATCCGGTATGCCGCTTCCAGTCATCCGATCCGTACTCTGCTGATCCTCTACAGTCTGTTTGTTTTCCTCACCGTACCGGCAGGTTACCTTTCCGGACTTCTCGTCAGCCGTGTTTACGGGGATACCTACTGGTATCTGACCGCCGTGGAACTTGCGGGTTTCGGCGGAATGCTCGCTGGAGGTCTGCTCATGAGTTTCACGGAAGGATTCCGGAGCCGCCGACATACGCTGACCGCCGGTCTGACAATGTTCGGCGCAATGGCAGTCTGTATGGGCGCCTGCCGTCAGTTTGTTCTGTATCTTGCGTTCATGGCACTGTACGGCATTGCCTTGACCGCAGTACAGACGGTACTGACCACCATGCTTCAATCCAAAACAGATACCGCCATGCAGGGAAGGGTATTCGGGCTGATGAGCTCTCTCTATTCTGCCTGTTATCCGCTCGGGATGGTACTGTTCGGTCCCCTGGCAGATATCGTTCCGCTGCAGGGAATCATGATCCTGTCCGGAATCGCGCTGATTCTGACTGCCGCCGCAGCATTCCGCAGTCCGCATCTGGACTGAATCGTTCTGCCGCACTACAAAAAGCACCCGAAAACATCCGGGTGCTTTCATTTTTACTCAGTCACGGTTAATATAGGACATATAGGTCTTCACATCCGCAGGATCTTCTTCGCGGATAACAAACATTCGTCCGCCCATCATGTGTTCGTGATGGTATGTATCGTAGCCGATATTCGCCGCATAGGCAAGACAGATACCGCAGTACGTACCTGCATAATCGTTGCAGTGGTCATGACCGCAGCAGACTGCGCGGATATCCCCGCGTTCGAGCATGGCGGTAAACAGTCCGGAATTCAGTACACCGGCACAGATTTCGCCTTCCTCCATCACACCGGTCATGCCGGTCTGTTCGGGATTGAGATAAACCGTATAGAATTCCTGGAGCGGAATGTGGAAATACATCAGCCCGGGAACTTTGTGGCCGGCATATTCTTCCATCTTGAGAGAGCTGTTGAAATACCACTGAATCTGCGTAAAGGGAATATACGCGTAATCCGATCTGGGCTGTCCGAGGAACAGCGCGTTCGGCATGATCGCCTGATTGCCCGGTAGACCGGGATCACGAACGTAGGCACCGGAGTCCAGACCCCATACCGCAAACAGAGGATCGCTGCGGCTGACATCGAAGGAATAGACGGGAAGCACATAATTCCCGACACCGGGGATCTCTTCGGGACCGGCTTTGGAGATGCAGTACGCAAAAGATTCGTAGATTTCCTGTTCTTCTTCACGGGTAAGGTCTTTTCCGATGCGCTCCGTATCGTGGTTTCCGTATACATGCGCCCACGGAATTTTCCGTTCTTCCGTATGCGCCGTCAGAACTTCAAGAAATCCGCGGAGCTGTTCTTCGGTCTCACATCCGGAGCAGATATCTCCGCCCAGCAGAATCAGATCGGGATCCTCCCGGTCAATCACCGCGTTCATATCACGGACAGTTCTTTCTGCGGGAACCGGTGGGTGTCCCTGAATATCGGTAAATAAAAGCACACGGAATTCTCCGTTTTCACGGAAGCGAAGCGAATGTTTCTGCCCGTCAATTACAGCGGGAATTTTATTTTCGGACATGATGTTCTCCTTTTTCAAATAAGAATAAATGCGTGAGTTTATTATATTCCAAATACTCCGCCGCGTCAAGCCCTTCCTTTGCTGAAGCGTCAAAAAACATGCTGCATCTTGCAAATATGTTATATTTGTGGTATAATGTTAAATAACAAATTCTTCTGTCCGTGCAATAAAATGCCACTCATTTGCATTAGCATTATATAAATAAATTATATTTCAAATTATATTTCAGGAGAAATCATGAAAAAATATACATCCTCTTTTCTTGCGGGACTATTGATCTTGTCTGTTCTGCTGACATCCTGCCGGATGGACAATTCATCCGTTCCGCTTTCCGGAACACAGGCATCCGATACAGAAATCGCTGATACTGTCAACAGCGATGAACCGGTAACACGTACCACACATCTGACGGGTATATTCAAATCGGAAGCACTCACGCCGTCCAAAGACGTAACCTATCGTCGGAGATACTGCCCGGAATACGACGAAAACGGCAATCTGACGATTTTTACATACACTGTTGTTAACAACGAAAAGCAGTATTCCATGCTGACCCTGTCTCCGGAAGGAGAAATTCTGAACCGGATTGCGGTGGATTATGACCAGCGATACAACATCGATCGTATTACCACAGCAAACAATTCCGTATACTACACCCAACGGATGGACGGCGGTGCTTCGAATTGTCTGTTCTCTGTGGGAGAACACACCGTCAGCTCTCCGGTCAAGCTGAACGATATCTTTGCCTCAACCGATATGTACGGCTTCAATATTAAGGCAATCGCCACGGATAAGTCCGGCAATCTTTATCTCTGTACCGCACAGGAAGCGGCGGTATTTTCACAGGATCTTGTATTACAGTTTGTTCTCCGTCCGGAAGGCGGTATAACGGCAATGGCGGCAGACAGGGACGAAACGGTCTGGCTTGCCGCGGGAACCGGGCAAACTTATGGGCTGTATCCGGTGGATATGGGTACAAAATCTCTCGGTACACCGCACCTTCTCGGAAAACTGCGTATTGAAAATCTGTTTTTCGGAGATGGATATGACTTTTATTATACCGATAACGCGACAGCGGTTTACGGTGTGAATTATGCTACGGAAGAGGGTGCGGAACCGGATAGCACGATCGTTATGAACTATCTTAATTCCGGTGTGGAACACACAAGTTTTACCCTGCTGAACGTCTGTAATGCAGAAACGATGATCGCCGCGGAAGTTTCTCCGGTCGGAAATCAGGAAATCTCTCCGGTACTTTACCGGAAAGCTCCCGACCGCGATCTCTCCGAAATCACCGTTATCGAAGTTGCCTATACTGAAGCGGATTATTATTTCGAAGCCGATGTCATGAATTTCAACAAAAAGCATGACGATATAATGGTCATTTTGCAGGACTACTCCCGTTTCAGCAGTGAAATGGAACCGGAAGCCGGCAAAAACCGTCTTGCAATGGATGTAGTGACAGGAGTTTATCAGCCGGATATTCTTCTCGGAACGTATGAGCATCCTTTCGTAAAATCCATCGTCGATCAGAGCCTCTATGTCGATCTCCTGCCGTACATCGAAACAGACGAAAAAGTCAATACCGAAAACATCTTCCCGAGCATCCTGTATTCTTACTCCACAGCGGACAATAAAGTTTGGGGTCTTCCGCTGTGTTTCGAAATCCGTACACTTGTCGCAAACAATGCACTTACCAGAACAAAAAACTCGTGGACCTTCACAGAAATGATGAATTTCAACACTGCTCTGCCACAGAATGTCCATATTCTGCAGGGACTGTCACGAAACAATGTTCTTGAAAATCTGCTCGGAAACAACGCCTTTGCCTCCTTTATCAACATGGAAGCCGGAACCTGTAATTTTTCCACGGCGGAATTCGAACAGTTTCTGGAATTCATGAAATCTCTGCCGCAGGAACCACGGATCAGCTCCGAAGAAGAAGAATACCTCGCACGCCATGAAGGAAAGGTTGCGCTGTACCGACATACAATCTCCGAACTTGAAAACTGGCTCTCTCTGAAAGCAATCTATAATTCTGAGGATTACACACTCATCGGATATCCGACCGAAAAAGCATCCGAAAAAGGAGCACAGCTGGATTTTGCAGAGAGTTACACCATCCTCTCCACGTCGGCAAATCCCGATGCCGCATGGGAATTCATAAGCTTTATGCTCGGCGACAAGTCGGTCTATACTCATTCATCCTTCGGGTATACCCGCGGAATTCCCGTCATGCGGAATCAGCTGCTGGAAAAGATAAACGAAAGTGCACTGAAAACTGTCTATGATTTCCGCTTCGGGATGAACGGACACAGTACCTCTACCTTCAATAACGGCATCATTCCGAAAGATTTACCCGCACCGCGTGAACCTGCGGCGCGCGTCATTCCCACACAGGGTGATCTTGATGCGTTCATCCGCTTCCTCTCAAACGACATCGGCGGAAGAATCATCGACCGGATTCCGGATGAACTGAATGCAATCATCCTTGAAGAAATATCCGCATATCTTGGCGGTATAAAGGATGCATCTGCCTGTGCTCATGTCATCCAGTCCCGTGTAAACCTCTGGCTCTCCGAACACAGCTGACGCATTCTACCACAAAATCAAAAAGAGACAGGACACTTCATCCTGTCTCTTTCTCTATCCCGTTTTATTTCACCGGAATCCATACACGCATCTGATTGATTCCGCGGTTGCCCCACATGAAATAGGGGATCAGCTTCACTTCTGCCGCCTCTTCGCGGTATCCGTCCGTAAAGTACAGCGCGTCGGGATCGTCCTGCACCAGACGGGTACCTCCGGCAGTCACGGTATAGATCTTTCCGAGATCGTCCGTTGCCGGTGCAAAACCACCGAGATCCGCGGGAGTTTCACGATTCAGCCGCAGTGCACAACCGTCAATCGAGAAACTGAAAATATCGCCGCCGTTGTCCGCACCTTCCGCGCAGTAAACCACCGGTCCTACGGTGACCGCACCCATACCGCTGTCCTTGGCAACGCGGCTGTTGGCACGGTTGAGCTTCGGAGACATATCCAGTTTCACTTCGATAACATCTCCTGCACAGGCAGTCAGATAATAGTAACCGTCTCGGTATTCCCCGGGAACCGATACGGAATACTTCTTTTCCGAGAATGCCGGAATATGGATCGCCAGCTTCGTTTCGCCGGAAACGACCGTATACCGTACGGTATCACCGAACGGATATTCGGTTTCCACCAGAATTTCCGTTTCAGGAAGGGTCAGTCTGCCTGCCGCAAACAGATTGGAATAGAGAATTCCGTCTTCCTGTTCCCAGAGATAGTTGGAAACGGAGGTCAGCAGACGTGCCGCATTGGGCGGACAGCATGCACAGCCGAACCAGCCCGGTCTTTTCGGAAGAGCATGTCCGTGCGTCGGGATCACGCCGGATACTCCCGGAATAACTTCCAGAGGATTGACATAGAAGAATTTTGTACCGTCCAGTTCAATGCCCGCAAGTACAGTATTATAGAACGCACGCTCGATAATGTCCGCAAACCGTCCATCCCGCTTGAGCTTCAGCATCTTTGATGCGAAGAAGATCAAGCCGATGGAAGCGCAGGTTTCCGCATAAACGGTATCGTTCGGCAGATCGTAATCCTTTGTAAACGCTTCGCCGTAAACCATCGAACCAATGCCGCCGGTGATGTACATCCGGCGCTTTGTGATGCTGTCAAACAGACGCATACATGCTTCGGTCAGTTCAGGTTCCCTGGTAACTGCGGCAATGTCCGCCATTGCGGTATACAGATACACCGCACGCACGGAATGTCCCACAGCGTCCGGCTGTTCTCTTACGGGAAGATGGCTCTGCTGATATTCCTTGTTCGATGCGTCGTTGCCCCAGACCTTCCAGTCGCGCTTCGCCGCTTCTTTTTTATAGAAATCAGAATCCACACCGCGGACATTGACAAAATGTTCCGCCAGTTCACGGTATTTTTCATTCCCGGATGCACGCCACAGACGCATCAGAGCCAGCTCAACTTCCGGATGTCCGGGATAACCCTCCGTACCTTCGGTAATAAAATATCTGTACAGCAGATCGGCATTCTTCTGCATGACATCCAGCAGTTTACGGTTGCCCGTTGCTTCATACAGTGCAGCCGCCGCTTCCATCATATGTCCTGCACAGTACAGTTCATGACCTTCCAGCAGGTTGGTGAACTTCTTGTCGGGACGGTTCAGCGTAAAATGCGTGTTCAGATATCCGTCCGCTTCCTGCGCACCGGCGATCAGATCGCAGAGTTCATCGATCCGTGCTTCCAGTTCCGCATCCGGCTTGATGACAAGGGAATATGCCGCCGCTTCGATCCACTTGGCAACATCGCTGTCCTGAAAGACCATTCCGTAAAAGTCCCCGTTTTCGGGCTTTTTTCCGGTACGGAGCAGAATGGACGCATTCCGGAAATTGTCGACAGCATGGCTGGGCGCAACCCCTTCGATCCGGTCATTGAGCACCGCTTCCTGAAAAGGGATCACGGTATCGCAGAGCAGACGTGCATACCGCGGGATCAGCCCTTCCGATAATTTGTAATGATGAATCATAAGTAAATCCCCGCCGTTTCTTATCTGTAGCTGAGGAAGACCAGCATATTGGTTTCTTCACGGTTTGCGAATACATGATAGGGAATCATGGTGATTTCGGTTTCAACAAAGCTTTCCGCAAGCGGATAATACAGACTGTCCGAAGGATCGATCCGGCGGAAACCGTGTCCGATGAATCTGGGGCATCCGCAGGTTTCGCAGACTTCCATCTTCCAGTTCGGAGAACGGGTATCAAAATACAGGCTGTGAACGTCATTGCCGTTATCGATGCCTTCCGCACAGTAGACTAACGGTCCGTACTGGAGCGCCGCCTTGTCGAGGTTCTTGTATACGCCGGTCGCCGACTGCATCAGCGTGGGTTCCATCACGAATTCCACGATGATCTCACCGTCACCCGTAAATACGGCATATCCCTTGTCCATGAGGTATGCACGATTTGCGGTGAACTTGCGGCACCATGCGGGAATACGTACATAGACGGTTTCGGTACCTTCCGCCTGAAGAACGATCTTTCCGTCGACAGGATAACCGGTGGTCTGGGTAACCTTCATCTGTCCGTTGTCAAATACACTGTCACCGAACTGGTTGACCCATACCTTGCCGTCTTCCCAGCCGTAGAAGTACTGACCGAGCGAGGAGAGTACACGGTTCAGGTTCGGCGGGCAGCAGGAACATCCGAATACCTTCTGACGACGGGTGATCGGATAACGTCCGCCCTGTTTCTTGTAATTGTCCAGATGGATTTCCAGAGGATTTTCATAGAAGAACGCATCGCCCGACAGAGAAATGCCGGAGAGCATACCGTTATACAGTTCCTTTTCGATGGTATCGGCATACTTTGCATCCCGTTCGATCTGATTCATCCGGTGAGCGAAGAAAATCATGGCAATGGATGCACAGGTTTCGGTATACGCCTGATCGTTGGGAAGGTCATAGGGGATCGTGAATGCTTCGCCGTGGCAGGTGGAGCCGAGACCGCCGGTAATGTACATCTTTCGGTCGGTCAGATCGGTATAAAGCTGTCTGCAGGCAAAGAGAAGAGCTTCGTCTCCGGTTTCCGCAGCGAGATCCGCCATCGCGGTATAGAGATATCCGGCACGGACGGAGTGACCGACGGCAGAGAACTGTTCACGGATCGGCAGATGGGACTGTACCTGCTTCTGAACGGCGCCCCACTTCTTGGGATCGTCTTCTTCCGGGCAGGTACCGCGGTTATTCAGGAAAAACGCCGCCAGTTCAAGCCAGTCGCGGTTTCCGGTACAGCGGTACATCCGGAACAGCGCCAGTTCGATTTCTTCATGACCGGGAGTACGGAACTTCGGCTTCGGTTCTGCCGTACCGTCCATGAATACCGCCTTGATATATGCGGCATATTTTTCCGCGATCTTCAGGAAACGGTCCCGTCCGGTCGCTTCATAATATGCCACTGCTGCTTCAAACATATGACCGGCGCAGTACAGTTCGTGCCAGTCGCGGTTGGTAAAGCGTGCTTCCGGACGAACCACGGTGAAATGGATGTTAAAATATCCGTCTTCGCCCTGATTCTTTTCGATCTCGTCGATCAGAGCTTCAACCTGTGCTTCCAGTTCCGGATTTGCTTCTCTGGACAGAACATAGGCGGCACCTTCCATCCATTTTACAACGTCGGAATCCCAGAAAATATGGGGCTGCTTCGGCATGCCTTCCTTCCAATTGCACTGGAAAGCTTCGATACGTCCGGTTTCGTCAAAGCGATTGAATACGGCGGGAATAGTGGAATCCCGGTTCAGGTCTTCCTTCCGTTTCCAGAAACCGCCGATAAGACGTACATTGCGGTAATCGTTCTGCATAAAATTTCCTCCTGAAGGATGTAATATTGTTGAGATAAGTCTACCATGATTTTCAGACAAAGTCAACTGTTTTCCGCCATCCTTCCGGAGATATTTTGGCGCAAAAAGCAAGACAGGACTGCCATATCCGGAAAATTCTCCGGAATACAGCAGTCCTGTCTTTATAATTTTTATAAGATCACATAATCCTGTTTCAGATATTCTTCATCCGTTCAAACGCCGCTTCATTGCCGCTGTCCGGCATAAGAAGGAATGTGAAATCAAATTCTCCCGTACGGAGCTCATACATTTCTTCCGGTTCCGGCCCGCAGGAATGGCTTCCGAGACCTCTGTGACGGTGATCGATGTACAGATACTTTTCCGCAGTTGTCCGCAGTTCGTTTCTGTGACGTGCGGAAGTAAGATTTTCCAGCGTGAAATCGTGGCAGGAGAACGAAAAGTCCCCGACTGCGCAGATGCCGTAATTTTCTCCCGTAACACGGACAAACCGCGTATTTTCACGGTTGCCGGTTTCCTGCGGAACATCGTAGATGAAATTCATATCGGCAATATCCATGCCGTAAAGTCCTACCGGAGATGCGTGCTTCCGGTCGGAGTAAGAATCGCCGGGACCTCTGCCGAACCATTCCGTACGGTCCGCTTCTTCCGGCAGACATACACTCACGCCGATCCTCGGCAGAATTCCGGGATGACCGCCGTACGGTTTTCCCTTCATGCCGATCTCAACAACACCGTCCGCCGAGATCGTATAGGTAAGTTCCGCATCAAAGCCCCAGAAATGGCTCTGCGGAAGAATCTTTCCGACCGCACGGATGACACAGCGGTCTTCAAACTGTTCGTACGTCTGTGTGTGCATTCCGAAATGAAGATCCTGCACGAGCCGTCTCTTCCATTCGCCGGCATGGCGTTCGTCAAATCCGGTGATACCGTCGTTGTCGGTCGGTGCACGATGGAAATTCGGACGAACCGGCGAAGAAATCAGCTCCTGCCCTCTGACCGCATATCGGCAGAGCAGACCGTCTTCCACTTCGATGCAGACATCTCCGGCAGTCACGGAAATACGGCCATATTCTTCCGTGACGGTATACTCAAACGGCTTATATTCCATCGGAACAGATTCGCTTCTTCCGAGAAGAATCTGCTTGTGCGCGATCACTTCTTCGCCTCTGCGGGCAATGAAATCCGCACGGAAATCGCCGGTACAGCCGTCCGTCGAGAGATCCGGCGCGAAATTCTTCGTCCGATGCGGCAGGATTCCGTCAAGCGGCAGAACACCCGAGCGTACCGGCGTATTGTCCGCATACAGCGTCCAGTGCAGTGCAACACCGTCAAGCGGCAGGAAGTCGTACGTATTGCGTACCTCAATGCCGTCTTCCGTACGTTCCACCCATACGGGAGCGGATACTTCACGGAGTTCGTTCCATGCCGGTTTCGGTGTACCGTCGCTGGTATGGAAGCCGTCGAGAGAGAAGTTCGACCAGTGATAAAGATCTCCGAAATCGCCGCCGTAGAGATACGCCGTACGTCCTTCTTCATCATCGCGTGCAAAACCGTGACTCTTGAATTCCCAGACATAGCCGCCGCAGATGTAATCATGGCTGTAAACGAAACGCCAGATATCTTCCAGACCTCCGGGGCTGTTGCCCATCGCATGAGCATATTCCAGCATCATTACCGGCGCACCGTCGGGAGAGAACCCTTCCAGAACGGACATCGGCATATATCCCGTATCGCGGAACGGTGCGGGATTCTTTGCATCGAACTGCGATGCGTAATACGTTGTCGGAATCTTCGGCTTCTGTTCCTTCAGCCATTCGATGCAGGCATACAGATTTTTGCCTTCGCCCGCTTCGTTGCCGAGAGAACGGAGGTTGATGCAGGTTTCGTTTTTATCCTGATAATAGGCTCTCGAAACACGGTCAAGGAAAGCGCCTGCCCATTCGTCCATCTTTGCAAGTCTTCCCATATCCCCGGTTTCCGCCATGCCGTGCGACTCGATGTCCGCTTCATCCATGACATAGATTCCGAGTTCCGAAGCAATTTCAAAGAAAAGCGGATGATTGGTATAATGGCTTGTCCGGATCGCGTTGAGATTGCAGGACTTGATGTCTTCCAGTTCCGCAATGATCTGTTCCGCCGTCACCGCGCGTCCGCGCCGGCAGTTGTTTTCGTGGCGGTTCACACCCTTGAGCGTGATGGGCGAACCGTTGAGCTTTATGAAATGTCCGTCGATCTCAGAGAAACGGATGCCGGCTTTTTTCGTATGGATTTCCACTGCATTTCCGTCGCGCAGAAGGGAAAGAACTACTTTATAAAGATACGGATCTTCCGCATTCCAGAGATGCGGAAGCTTGACCGGAAGAGAGAGCTCGGTTTTTCCGGAAGCTGCGGATTCCGCTCTGCAAAGTTCCTGTCCGTCCGCATCATAAAGAACCGCTTTGAGGACCGCACCGTCCTCTGCCGTACGGCAGTCGGCAGTCAGTTCAAACCCGTTTTCCGTGGGAAGGAGCAGATAGTCCCATACATAATCCGCACCGCAGGAAATCAGCGTGACATTCCGGAAAATACCGCATGCCATGAGCATATCCTGATTTTCCAGATAGGAACCGTCGGAATACCGGTGCACCTGCACCGCAAGGATGTTTTCTCCTTCACAGAGATATTCCGTAATGTCAAATTCGGAACTCAGACGGCTTCCTTTGGAGAAACCGACATAATTGCCGTTGACCCATACAAAATACGCACTTTCCACACCGTCAAACCGGAGAATCGCACAGTCCGGAACGGCGGTCAGCGAAATTCTGCGGCGGTACAGACCGATCGGATTCACCGCATGAATGTACGGCGGATCGACCGGGAAGGGGTATTCCACATTCGGGTAATAGCAGGTACCGTATCCGTGGAACTGCCACATGGACGGAACCTCCAGCGTATCCCATCGGCTGTCATCGTATTCCGCGGAATAAAAACCGCGTACTTCCGCCGGAATTTTTCCGTCGGCAAGATAGCAGAACGCCCAGTCACCGTTCAGAGAAGTGATTCTGTCCGAGTCGGTGCAATTCCGGTGGGTAATGCCGCTTTTCTGCGCCGGGATCAACAGAGAACGGGGAGGAAGCCGGTTCTCATGCAGAAGCGCGGGATTTTCGATATAATGTCTCAGATTCATGACCTGTCTCCTGAGTATGATTTTTTGGTGCTTCGATTATATCATACTTTCCGCTGTTTTTCAATCGCCGGTTTCAAATCTTCAAAAATAACGAAATGCCGAAACATTCTTGCATATTGATTAATGATATGGTATAATTATCACAAATCATACTCCCGAAAAACTCATTGGAGGTTATCAAATGTTAAAAGATTTTTCAAAATGTGCATTTGACATCATCGTTCAGGCAGGACAGTCCAATGCGGAAGGCTACGGCTTCGGCAGCGTTTCCGACCCCTGGAAGCCCTCTGACCGCGTATGGTATCTGAACGGGGATTTCACCATCGTCCCGGCGGTGGAAGAAGTAACCGGCAACGAAATCCAGAGCAATTTCGCACTCCCGTTTGTACGGGAATATATGAATAACGGCTGTCTCGCGGAAGGCAGAAATCTGCTGATCCTCCGTACGGCCGTCGGCGGTACCGGTTTTCTGGACAACAACTGGAAACTCACCGACGATCTCTATCTCCGCATGATGGAAATGATCCGTACGGCGCTCTCTCTGAATCCTGAAAACCGTCTCACCGCGTTCCTCTGGCATCAGGGCGAAACCGATGCTTCTCTGAATGCTTCCTACGATGTACACTATCAGCATCTGATGACGCTGTTCCGTTCCGTAGCGGAAGAATTCCGCGTGCCGGATCTGCCGTTTATCGCCGCCGACTTTGTTCAGCACTGGAAGAACGACAATCTTGCCATCTGCACTCCGGTCGTGGATGCGATCCGTGCCGTCTGCCGTGATATCCGATGCGGTGCTTTCGTCGAAACGGACGGTCTCCTGTCTAATTATCAGGAGCTTCATCGTGATCCGCTGGGCTGGTTTGACCCGATCCATTTCTCCCGCGCTGCCATTTATGAACTGGGCAAACGGTATTTTGCCGCCTTCGCCGCCCTGAAAGGAACCGCATCATGACAATTTCCGTAAAAGACCGTGAAACCCTGCGCACCCTTGCTGCAAAATATATGACCTACGCCCTCTCTGAGCAGAACAACGCAAAGAGGGAACTGTGGCGTGCGCTGAACAATATGAATATGCAGAAACCTCTGATCACCATCGATCAGATGCCGTGGCACGAACTGGATGTGGACGGTTCTCTCATCTGTACCGTGGAAGATCCGTATTTCCGCGGTGTGGAATGGCAGCTCCGCTCGGAAATCTACAAGTGGGAACATCTGCCCGCCGATATGGTGCTCAATCCCTATATCAATCTGCCGCGTCAGGTATCCAATACCGGCTTCGGAATGACGACACGCCGTCTGGCACACGATTCCACCGGCAATATCCATTCCCATCTCTTCGAAGACCAGTTCGAAGAAATGGAAGACGTTGAAAAAATCAAAACGCCCGTTCTCACACACAACAAAGAAAAAGAAGCTGAAATTTTTGCTGCCGCGGAAGACATTTTCGCCGGAATCGCTCCCGTAAAGCCGGGCGGTATCCTCCTCCACTCCGGTCTGTGGGATTCCATCACCTTCTGGAAAGGCGTAGAAGCCTGCTATATCGATCTTCTGGACCGTCCGGAGCTGATCCATGCCATTCTGGACCGCTACACCAATGCATTCATCGCACAGATCGAGCAGATCAACGCGCTCGGTCTCTACGATATCACCTCCAACACCTGCCACTGCTCCTATACCTTCGCCGACCGTCTGCCGTCCGATTCCTGTGATCACGAGCATCCGACTTCCTACGACGGCTGGACGTTCAGCATGGCACAGCTCTTTACTTCGGTTTCTCCCGCAATCAACGAAGAATTCGAAGTCCCGTATATGTCGAAAATCTTCTCCTATTTCGGCTCCGTTTATTACGGATGCTGTGAACGTCTGGACGACCGTCTGCATATTATTGACCGGATGCCGAACATCCGCAAGATCTCCTGCAGCCCGTGGAGCGACCGTGAACACTTCGCCGCTGTTCTGCCGAAAAAATACATCATGTCCAACAAACCCAATCCGTCCTATCTTGCGGAATCCGTCTTTGACGAAGATGTGGTGCGCGCCGATCTCCGCCGTACCATCACCGCGGCAAAGGCAAACGGTCTGGGACTGGAACTTCTCCTCAAGGATATCTCCACCGTCAGAAACGATCCGCAGAGACTGTGGAGATGGTCGGAAATCGCCCTTGAAGAAACCATGAATTCCGTACTGTAACATCACTGCTGCAGAATTTCCTCTGACTCCGTATTCCATGGATGCAGATGCCGTCTGTATCATCATTTATTCTATCATTTTCAGAAAGGATCCCAATCATGAAGAAAGTCATTACCATGCTCCTTGCTGTCCTGCTTCTGCTGCAGACCGTTGCCTGTGCCGAAAGCAGTGACAACGCCGAAGAAACTGCCTCACCCGAAGCCGCTTCCGCTGAAGTCACCGGTGTTGAAGAAATCGTGGAAGAAACAGAACCTGAAATCACCGATGACCTCCCGGAATCGAATTTTGAAGGCTACGAATTCGTCATCTTCAACTCCAATCCGGAAAGCAATACCTGGTTCACAACCGTTCACGTTGACGTGGAAGAAGATTCCGGAGACGCGATTCCTTCCGCGATCTTCAACCGCAATCTGGCTGTGGAAGACCGTCTGAACATCAAGATCTCCGAAACGGAACAGACCGCCGACCAGATCAAGAATACGATCCTCGCCGGTGACGGTGCATTTGATATGTCGCTGATGCAGGGCTCGAACATTCTCGCTCATGCACAGTCCGGCTATCTGATGAATCTGCACACTCTGCCGTACCTGAATTTCGAAAAACCCTACTGGGATGCCAATGCCGTAGAACAGCTCTCCATCTGCGATAAGCTGTATGTAGGCGTAGGCGATTTCATGACCACGCAGATCGACGAAACCATCTGTATGTTCTTCAACAAGAACCTGATCGACGACCACAATCTCGAATCTCCTTACGATCTGGTTGCAAACGGTACCTGGACGCTCGATAAACTCGCCGAAATGGCTTCCACCACCGGCAACGATGCCAACGGTGACGGCGTATACGACGACAAGGACAACTACGGTATGATGTCGTGGCGCGGCGTATTCTATATGTTCCTTCTCAACGGCTGCGGCAATACGCTGATCGAAAAGGACACGGATGACATTCCGGTCTTCACCTTCTACAACGAAAGCTTTGTAAACTCCTACGAAAAGATCCTCAGCATCATCCACGGCGAAAAGAAGATCTACTTCGACGCGGAAAAGGACGTCAACAACCACCGCGTACAGGAAATCATGTTCCCCGCAAATCAGGTCCTCTTCTGGTCCGAATGTATCAGCTGGGCTAAGGCTCTGCGTGAAATGGAAGCAAACTTCGGTATTCTCCCGGCGCCCAAGTTCGACGAAACACAGTCTCAGTATTATTCCTGCAACAACGGCAACTTCTTCGGTATGTCCGTTCCCGTTTCGGTAAGCGATCCTGAACGTGCGGCGATCATCATCGAAGCGCTTCAGTCCGCATCCACCAAGACCGTTCTTGCAGCGTACTATGACATCACCCTGAAATCCAAGTATTCCCGTGACGAAGAATCCTCCGCGATGGTGGATATCATCTTCGATACGACGACCTATGACTGCTCCACCGTATACGGTCTCGGCGGCGTAAAAACCAACATTTACACGATGGCATCCGAAAACAACAAGGACCTCGCTTCCTTCTACAACAAGCAGAAGAAGGCTCTGACCAAGACCATCGAAAAGATCGTCGAAAAGTTCCAGGAAATGGACGACCAGCCGTAAATTCCTCTCACAGATCCCTATAAAAATCAAAGGGGCTGTCGCAAATTAGGAAATCGTAACCAATTCATCGGCAACATACACAAGAAATCATTTGATTTCGAAAGATTAACACTTGATTTTTTGTATATGTTACTGAACAATTGGAAACTTTACCCTAATTTGCG
>JAFYOX010000025.1 GCA_017547755.1 Clostridia bacterium
ACTATATCGCCGCTTCTCCTTATGGCGTGGGAAATCAGGGAGCGAATGCCCTGATTTCCGTCTCCACTACTACATAGAATTTGGATCGCTCTACCCCTGTCAACTGGGACAAACTGAATGGCTACGCACAGACCCATCCAAAAATTCTTTTTCAAACCCATATCGACTACACAATCCGGCTACACCGTATAAAAGTTTTTGCGGAGCTTTTTTCAAAAAGCGACCGTTTCCCCCGTCTCCCCTTTCCTCCACCCATGCAATCAGAATATTTTTTCGGAGAAACCTTGACAATACCCGTCCTATGCGGTATAATAAACTCGTTCGTTTCAATCTTTTTTATCAAAGGAGATATCATCATGAAGAGAATCCGTACCCTTGAAACCCGTGACCTCGCAAAGAGCGTAAAGAACGGCGGCTGCGGCGAATGCCAGACCTCCTGCCAGTCTGCTTGCAAGACTTCCTGCGGTGTTGCTAACCAGAAGTGCGAAAACACCAAGAAATAATTGCACATGAAAAATGCCGCTTGTGAGACACCTCGCAGGCGGAATTTTATTTATATAGAAATTAACTTTACATACAGGAATAATCTATGATTCATCAGTATCAATTGAACGGGTACAATATTGTACTCGACGTATACAGCGGAAGCGTTCATGTGGTGGACGAAGTGGCGTACGACATCATTGCGATGTACGAAGCGCACACTGCGGACGAGATCACCGCTGCGATCTGCGAAAAATATGCGGCGGACGGCATCACGGCGGAAGAAGTTGCGGAATGTCTTGAAGACATCGCGGAACTGAAGAACGCGGGAAAGCTGTTCACCGAAGACAAATACAAGAACAAGGTCATCGACTTCAAGAAGCGCAGTACATCCGTGAAGGCGCTCTGCCTTCATGTCGCACATACCTGCAACCTCAACTGCGAATACTGCTTCGCGGCACAGGGCAAGTACCACGGCGAACGCGCGGTCATGTCCTTTGAAGTCGGCAAGGCGGCGCTTGATTTTCTTATCAAGAATTCCGGCAATCACGTCAACCTCGAAGTGGACTTCTTCGGCGGCGAACCGCTGATGAATTTCGATGTGGTCAAGCAGCTCGTTGCCTACGCACGTTCCGTGGAAGGTCAGTACGGCAAGAATTTCCGCTTCACCCTCACCACCAACGGTATGCTCGTGGACGACGACGTTATCGAATTTGCGAACCGCGAATGCCACAACGTCGTCATGAGCCTTGACGGACGGAAGGAGATCCACGACGCGAGCCGCCGCGACTACATGAACAACGGCAGCTACGACAAGATTGTTCCGAAGTTCCAGAAGTGGGCAAAGGCACGCGAAGGCAGAGAATACTACATGCGCGGCACCTTTACGCACGCAAACGTGGACTTCACGAACGACATTTTCCATATGGCGGATCTTGGCTTTGACAAGCTTTCCATGGAACCGGTTGTTTCCGCACCTGGCACCCCGTATGAACTGACCGAAGAAGACCTGCCGAAGCTGTTCGAACAGTATGAACTTCTCGCTGCGGAAATGATCCGCCGCGAAAAGGAAGGCCGTCCGATCACGTTCTACCACTATATGCTCGACCTGTCCCACGGTCCCTGCATCTACAAGAGAATTGCGGGATGCGGCTCCGGTACGGAATACTTTGCGGTTACCCCGACGGGCGACCTGTATCCCTGCCACCAGTTTGTCGGCGACGAAAAGTACAAGATGGGCGACGTATGGAACGGCGTGACCAATTTTGATCTGCGTACGGACTTTATGTCCTGCAATGTTTACGCGCGCCGCGAATGCGACGACTGCTTCGCGAAGCTGTACTGCTCCGGCGGATGTGCCGCAAATGCATACCACGCGACCGGCTCCATCTCCGGCGTGTACGAATACGGCTGCAAGCTCTTCCGCAAGCGCATCGAATGCGCGATCATGATGAAGGTCGCTCAGGCGGAAATGGGTACCTCCGACACCGTCTTCGCGGACGGTGCGGCTGAATCCTGCGACGACTGTGACAGCTGTGTTGATTTTGAATAAATAAATGATATTCTTGGGGAAACCTTTTTTAGGGAAAAGGTTTCCCCGACTTGCTTGTAAGTCGGAGCCGAACCCTTTCCAAAAAACTTTCTGGTCAGGGAAAAAGAAGAAGAAGGTGTTTTGATGAATTCCAATTTTATCACAAAGAATTATAAGGAACTGCCGCCGCTGCGTGCGGATCTGGCGAAGCATCTGGCGGATACGCGTGCGTGGATCGAATCGCAGTGCGTCCGTCCGGCGGAAGAAATGGCGTCGTTTTTTACGGTGCGTGAAAACGGATACGACGAGCATATGGGGCAGTTTGCGCCGTGCTACGACGTGACGGCGGCACAGATCCCCGCAGACTGCCGGAAACTGCTCGATCTCGGCTGCGGCACGGGTCTGGAACTGGACGCACTCGACCGGATCTGCCGCGCGGAAGGCCGTGCGTTCCCAGCGGTGGTCGGCGTGGATATGACAGAGGCGCTGGTGGATCAGCTGTATGCCAAGCATCCCGACAAGGATATTACGGTGAAGCTGGGCAGTTATTTTGACGTACCGTTTACAACGGAGCCGTGCGGGAAAGAAGAATTCGACTGCGCGGTGTCCGTGGAATCGATCCATCATTTTTCGCTGGAAGAAAAACTGCCGCTGTTCCGGAAGGTATGGGAAGCCCTGAAGCCGGGCGGTGTTTTCCTGCAGTGCGACTATTTCGCGTGCTGTGAAGAGGAAGTGGAAATGAACGAAGAGCACTGGCGCATCCGCCGTGCGATGAACAGCGAGATCGGTGAAAGCGATTTCGTACATATCGACCGTCCGAAAATGGCGTACGATGAAGCGGCGGTGATGGAGAACGCGGGATTTTCGGAAGTTCTCTACTGTACCGTCGGTGTGGAAGGCACGCTTCTGCTGATCGGGAAGAAATAAATATGTCTGCATACTTCCGGTGAATGGAAACGTGCGGGATTTTTTCCCTGAAACAGGAAGCGAACATTAAAAATTCAAAAATTATGCCTTATTCTTTTAAGGAAAAAGTGATAAAATAAAAGAAATCCATTCCCGGTCCCTGCAAGTGAACGACGTTAAAGATTATATTGTCTGCAAAAAGGAGAAATCAATTTTTATGAAAAAATATATTGCATTCCTGCTCGCTGCCATGATGCTTTCTGCGGTTTCCTGTTCGTCCGGTGAGGGCGACGCGGAAGAAACCGCCGCACCGGAAACCGAAATTTCCGACGCTGCGGAAAATACCGAAGAAATGCCGGAAGAAGCACCGGAAGAAGCCGAAGAACAGGTGAAGCACGAACGCCCCGAAGAAGTGGAAGTGATCGTGTACACAACGCTGGAACTTGAGAAGGATCCCGTATATGACCGTGCATCCGGTATATTTGCATTGTATTTCACCGATCATGAGCTTCTTTATCCGGCAGATGCGAAATGTTCGGTCGGTCTGATTTCCGATGAAGAAGCGGTTTCCGTGACCGGTACGCCCGATATGGAAGCCTATCCGGATATGTTCATTGACAACGACGATTTCTGCGGTATCGCCATCAAGGTTACCGAAGAAATTCCGGCAGGAGACTATTTTGTTTCCATAACGTTTGACAGATATATTGTAAACTTTGATTACACGGTACAGTAATACCGCTGAAGTTCTGACTATACAGGGGGAGGTCTGACTATGAAACTGCATTTTCTTGGAACCGGCGCGGCGGACTGGGATATCTCGAAGGCGAACGCTTCGCAGGATTTCCGCCGTCATTCGTCCATGCTGATCGACGGCTGTCTGCTGGTCGATCCCGGCGCGTGCATTTTTGAATTTGAATCCACCTATGGCTACACGGATCTCTACGCCGGCGTGACGGACATTGTCTGCACACACAAGCATGGCGACCACTACAATCCCGGAACCGTGAAGAAGCTGGAAGAACGCGGCGCGGTCTTCCACGACCTGAAAGCCGGCGATGTTCTCGAAACGGAAGGCTATATCATCCGTGCCTTCGAGGCAAACCACCGTACCGCCGAACTTCCGATGCACCTCGTGATCGAATCCAAAGCGGACGGCAAGCGGATCTTCTACGGCTGCGACGGCGCATGGCTGTTCTACGACACCTACCGTGCACTTTTCGCTCTGGAACACTTCGACATGATGATCTTCGACTGCACCATCGGCGACATCCACGGTGACTACCGCATCTTCGAACACAACAACGTTGCCATGATCGCCGAAATGCGCGAACTCTTCAAGAAAATCTGTCCCCGCTTCCTCGCATCCCATCTCGCACGTACCCTCCACCCCGCAACCCACGCCGAAACCGCCGCCGTCCTCGCAGACTACGGCTTCGAAACGGCTTATGACAATGCGATCATAGAAGTTTGAGTTACCGGGGAGGAACTTTTTGAAAAAAGTTCCTCCCCAGAAGACTTGCACAGCAAGTCTTCACC
>JAFYOX010000026.1 GCA_017547755.1 Clostridia bacterium
GCTGCTGGTAATAGACCGTCAGAAGGTCACCGCTCGGCTGAAGACATGTGGAGGGGTAGCCAAGGTCGCCGTTGTGGCTCGGTGCGAGACAGATTTCGTTTGCGCTGTCCCACGTCTTGCCGCCATCGTCTGAGATGGCCGCGAACTCCCCGAATCCCGGATCGGCAAGGCGACGTCCATAGACCGCCACAACCTTTCCGTCCGCCAGACATATCAGATGCGGCGGCAATCCTTTCAATGTCGTTGCCTTCATGGGCGTCCATGTTCTGCCGCCATCCCTGGAAACGGCTTGCCGCAGGCAGTTGTCCGGCCCATGATAACGGACGAGACCGATGATCGTACCATCCGACAACTCCACGGCATTCGGCTCGCAGTAAACCATTTTGGGCGGATCGTCTGGCGGTGCCGGGATGTTCTGGCATAGCAGTTCCCACGTGCGTCCGCCATCGGTAGAACGTTCCGCCGTGATGCCTGTACGGATTTTTGGATCGATGGACATGTAGGATGGCGTCGGCGGCTTGTCCACCTTGCCGATCTGGAAAAGCGAACCGTCACGCAGGAGAATCGGTCCATGCGGGGTCTGTCCCCTCATGGACATCTTCTCTGGCTTCGACCACGTCACGCCGCCGTCGCGGGAACGGACACAGAAGTTGCCGAGGGCAGACTGGCGTACTTCGTCAGAAAGCTTCTCGTCATGCCGCACCCACCAGTATTGGCGCGTCTGCGGCCCCCACTGTCCTTCAAGGAGCCTTTTCGTGCGGTAGGCGATGGACGTGAAATAGACCACCAGCAGTTCGCCGTCCGGCAACTCCACAAGCCCGGCATCGCGGTCGTCAATCGGACCGTTCACAATGGTTTGCGGCGCGCTCCACGTCTCTCCGCCGTCTTTCGAGCGGATGAACTGCACCTTACCCCACGGGCACACGTGCGCATCGCGGTCGCCGGAAAAGACGGCCACAAGGTCACCGTTCTTTAGGCGCGTCACCGTCGGCCAGCCCACGTAACGATTCGTCTCCACGCAGATTGGCCGCGTCCACAGGATTTCAGCCCGCGTCTGATTGCGTGGAGCGTTGTATGTGACCGAGATTTCATCAGCCATAGACATGAATACGGCCATGGCAAACGCCAACAGAAGATGTCGTTTGTAGAGTAGAGACCCACGCCTCGGCGTTGCCGCCGATGCGACTTCCCCCTCATCAAACCGTACGTGCGGATTTCCCGCATACGGCTTTCCATCGAGTGCTTTTCTTGTTGTCACGGTCTTTCCCCTTTCTTGGCTTTTGAAAATTTGCCGCTTAGTATAACCATTTTTTTTTCCTGTCAAATCCGCCGTCTGGCAGTTTTCGCCCACGAGAGGCGATAGAGGCCGTAGTGCGCCATTTCGCCGTAGTAGGTGTCCGCGAACTTCAGCCGGTAGTACCGTTGGCTCTTCCTGTTGAGAAACCTCGCCATGCGCTTCAGCACATAGTGGTTCACCTTTCGGAAGACCTTCGACGGATAGCCGACCGAGTAGTATGCGCCCCACCCTTCCAGCAACCTGTTCACCCTTTCCACGACGGTCTCGACAGGCAACAGCACGTTGCGCGCGTGCGTATGCCCGTGGACTTCGCGGCACACCCGCTTGACGGACTTCAAGGACGGGCCGAAGTGCAGATATCTCTTCCCTGTCCCGAAGAGCCTGTCCCGCACCTTCCTGAACTCGTAGCCGAGGAA
>JAFYOX010000027.1 GCA_017547755.1 Clostridia bacterium
ATGTCGATGCCCTCTTGTGAATCACCCCGACCAAAGGGGACACCCCGTTGGATACCCCGACCGTCGGGTGACTCGGCCGGTGGGCCTCGGACAGACAGCGGTTTTCACGCGGCAGATCGTTCGGAAATTACGGAGTTGGGTGCAAATCTGTCCAAAACGCACGTTCAGTATAAACAGCGGTAAAGGGCATCCTTCATTGGATAAAGCGGCAAACGCCACCCTTAACCCCCGGCGGTCAGCCAGAATCAACTTCCCATACGGACAGTATATCCGTCTCGTTCGTATTCTCTCCCCCCATAACTGAAATAAACAATCCGCCCGAAGGGCTTCCGGAGACCCACAGGGTCTCCCAGCCGGCAATTCACAAAGGGGCGGCGCCTGAGCCCGGAGGTTCACGAAGTGAAACTCCATTGTGCAGCCGTCCGCGCAGGGACATTAATCAAGAAAAACGACCCCGAAGGGTCGTTTTTCAACCTTCCCGACCGAAGGTCGGTTACAATAATCAGCCGTTGGCCTGGATCTTCTGCACTGCCTTTTCCAGCGACTTGGTGATCGGCTTCGAATTCTTCGCCCAGTAGGACGCATAGTTGCTGTCCTTCGCGGTCATCAGCGTACGGAGAACGAACCACGGATTGCCGATGGATTCGTTGTAGAGCTGTTCGAAGTTGATGAGCGCGCTGTTCTGGATCAGATCCATCATTTCCGCGGTTTCCTGGTCGCGGGAATAACGGTTCTTCAGCGCAACGTCAAAGTATGCCGGGGTGACGGTACGGTAGCTCTGCGCGCAGAGTGCTTCGAGTACCGCTGCGGACATTTCCGGATTCTTCGCGTCGATCGGGATACACCAGAGAGACAGAGCGTCCTGTACGCGGGTACCGTACTTGCCCTGCGTTTCGTCCAGCATCGGGTACGGCAGTACGCCGAAGTCGTCTTCCATTTCCGCAAACGTGGATGCAACGTTTTCCATTGCCGCCGTTACGAGAAGCGCACGGCCTTCCACGAAGATTTCACGTTCCGTATAGCCGGTCGTGATCGAACGGCAGCCGGGGTTGTTCCACATCAGGTTGTATACCTTTTCGACGATGGTGGTCATGCGTTCAGTATTTACGTCCATTACCGGCAGACCGTTTTCGTCGCGGGAGATCATCGATACCTGGAAGCCCTGCAGGAAGGAGTCGGCGTCGTTGATGGTGGAGGTGATCAGACCGTAGTTGTCGCCGATGGTCGCAGTGCCGTCCCCGTCGGTGTCAATGTACGCCGCGGAGGAAAGTTCGTAGACATAGTCGATCGTCCAGCGGTTTTCCTTGACGACGTCGTAGAGATTTTCAAGTTCATAGTCCGAGGCAAGCTTCTGGTTGAACGCGAAGACGAACATGGCGGAGGTCATCGTTTTCGCAATGTTGCCGGTGACAAAGTAGAGTTTGTTCGCGATTTCAAGTTCTTCCACGGCGGACTGGTTCCACCACTGCTGTTCAAGATCGAGATACGGCAGGGGAAGAACGTCGAGCATCAGACCTTCGAGCGACAGTGCAGGAATACGTGCCGACCAGCCGGCAATGATGTCATACGCACCGTCCGCTGCCATAATGGACGCGCGGAGCGAAGAGATGGCGTTGTTGTAGGCTTCCCAGCCTTCCGCACGGACCGGAACAAGTTCGACATTGAGACGTTCCGCGACCATGGTGTTGCGTTCGTAGACGGCGTCGTTGACGGGTTCGCCGGTCATTTCTTCCACACCGATTTCAAGATACGCCTGGTCGTCGCCGCGCGCATGGATCGTTACGGTCTCACCGCCGAAATCGAGGTCGTCCGGCAGGGTGTCCGGGGTATTTTCACGGGTGATCTCGGTTTCTTCGGGAACCGCTTCTGCTGCAAGCTCTGCGGAAACCGAAGGAGTGCCGTCCTCTGCGGCGGTTTCCTCAGTTTCGGCGCAGGAAACGAAGGCCGGAGCGCACATCAGCAGTGCAAGAAACAGGGCTAAGAACTTCTTCTTCATAGGGGAAACCTCCTGAAATGAGATATGATTTTTCGTTATATTCCCGCAAAATTCAGATGATATTTGGATAATATGCTGAATTTACGTGATATATTCATATATTATATATCCATAATAACACATCCTGCTGGAAATGTCAAGAACTTTTCTGAGAACCCGCAGGGCAATTGCTTACGAAAGATTTGAACCAAACATCCCACTGTGCCGAGAGGAGTCTAAAAAGCCTCCGCGAGGTCGCAAACGGTCTTCTGATAGTTTGTATGTCTCCATTTGATGTACCCGATTTGCGCAGACTATATTTATTTTCACCCAGTTTGAAAGGTTTTGAAAGGAGTTTCCCTCAAGAATTTCGGAAGCGATTGCCGTGTCTCCTTCCCGATTTTTAATCGTATTCTAATCGAAATTCCCTTTTTCTTTAAGGAAAAATCCTGTATAATAGGGGCATCGGAAGAACTTTTGAAAGGATTACGGAAATGGAACATATAGAAATGGTGGAACGCCTGCACGAGAAGGCGGGGATCTCGTATACGGATGCGAAGGACGCGCTGGAGAGAAGCGGATGGGATATGCTGGAGGCGCTGGTGCTTCTGGAGCGGGAAGGAAAGATCGCCCCGCTGACTGCGAGCACATCTTCGTCGGACGACGGGAACTCCTACGAAAAAGTCACTGCGACGGCGTCCAGAAAGGACAGCAATTTTCATGAGACCATGAACGGTGCGCGCGAAAAACTGCGGAAGCTGTTTGACGACAGCCTTGCGACGGATTTTGTCGTCAAGCGGCAGGGGAAGGAGATCTTCCGCCTGCAGGTGCTGATCGCGCTGATTCTGTGCATCTGCCTCTGGGAACCCATCCTTGCGGCGCTGGTGATCGGGCTGCTCTGCGACTGCCGCTATTCGTTCGAGCGCCGGAAGGCAGTGACCGGAGAAAAGGAAAGCCATGAATAAGATCCTCATCATCGAAGACGAAGAAAAGATCGCGCGGTTTGTGGAACTGGAACTGCGGCACGAAGGCTACGATACCGCCAAGGCGGGCGACGGACGTACCGGGCTCGACATGGCGGAAACGGGAGAATACGACCTTGTCGTACTCGATATCATGCTTCCGCAGCTGTCCGGGATCGAAGTCCTGCGCCGTCTGCGGAAATCCGCGAATGCCGCGGCGGCAAACGTGCCGGTCATCCTGCTGACCGCGCGCGACGCGGTCACGGACAAAGTGACGGGGCTCGACATGGGCGCGAACGACTACATGACCAAGCCGTTTGCCATTGAGGAACTGCTGGCACGCATCCGCGCGGCACTGCGTCAGGTGCAGGCGCAGAACAGCGTGCACGTTCCGGCGGACGACGGGATCCTGCGTGCGGGAGAGATCGAACTGAACCTTCCGGCGCATACGGTCACGTACCGCGGAAAGGCGGTGGATTTCACGAACCGGGAATTCATCCTTCTGCGTACGCTGATGGAAAACAAAAATACCGCCATGACCCGGGAGAAACTGCTTGCGGCGGCATGGGGCTACGATTATTACGGCGAAACCAACATTGTGGATGTGTACGTCCGCTACATCCGCCAGAAGACCGGCGACGGCGTGATCAAAACGATCCGCGGGGTCGGCTACATGGTGGAGGAATAATTCTTTCGGGAGACAGTTATGAACAACCGGACCGGCTCCATAGCCAAACGACTGAACGCCGCGCTTGTACGGCGGAAATTTTTTCATACGCTTCTGATCGATCTTGCCGTCGCGGTCCTTGTGATCGCGGTATGGTGTCTGACCGTCGAAAGCACCTGCGGCGGCGAAATTTCCAACGTCGGGGAACGGTGGTTTGCCGGATACGAATGGGTGGACGACCATGTATCGGAATTCCTGCGTTCGTCGGAGAACGGGTTTGACGGCGGTGTTCTCCGCGAAGCCGAAGGGATCTTCCGCACGGTCGCGTACTGCTTTACCATCGACGGGATCGTGCACGTGAAAAGCGCGGCGGGGATCCTGTCGGCGGCCGCACTCGGACTGGCGGCTCTGCTGATCCTTCAGCTGATCGGCTGTTTTGCGGAGCATTTCACCGGCCGCGGGCTGATCAAGCGGTATCTGCGTCCGATCGACGAGATCGCGCTGTCGGCGGAACGTCTGTCGTCGATGCAGAAGGTACCGGAGCGGACGCAGACGGAAGTGGCGTCCCTTGCGCACGCGATCAACGAGATCGACGACAGCGATATGCGGGTAGCCGTGCATGATTCGGAGCTCGGCGGACTGGAAGCGGCGGTGAACAACATGCTGAAGCGGCTGGAGGAATCGAAGCGGAAGCAGATCCGCTTCGTGGACGACGCATCGCACGAACTGCGCACACCGATCGCGGTGATCCAGGGGTATGTGAATATGCTTGACCGCTGGGGAAAGGACGATCCGAAGGTGATGGAGGAATCGATCGCGGCGATCAAGGACGAAACGGTGCATATGAAGACGCTGATCGACCAGCTTCTCTTCCTCGCGCGCGGCGACATGGAGCGGCACGTGATCCACCGGATGCCGCTTGACGCGAACGAGCTCCTCGAAGAGGTGGCGGAAGAGAGCCGCATGATCGATGCGTCCCACGAATACCTCTTCGAAACGGACGGCATCCCCCATCCGGTCCACGCCGACCCTGCCCTGCTCAAGCAGGTACTCCGCATCCTGACGGACAACGCATCCAAATACACGCCGGCCGGCGGCACGGTCAAATTCCGCGCCTACGAAAAAAACGCCCGCGTCTGCATGGAAGTCAGCGACACGGGCATCGGCATCCCCACCGACGAGCTCCCCCGCATCTTCGACCGTTTCTACCGCGGTCAGAACCTGCGCGGCGAATCCTCCGGCGGCAGCGGCCTCGGCCTCTCCATCGCCAAATGGATCGTCGACGAGCACTCCGGCGAAATCTCTGCCATCTCCAGCGAGGGCATCGGTACCCGCATGACCGTCTCTCTGGATGTCTATGCGGGGTGAGTAATTTTATATTTTATCTGCTGCTGCCGGTTGGTGGGAGCAGATTTTTTCTTTTGGGGGATACGGTCGCTTTTTGAAAAAAGCTCCGCAAAAACTTTAATCTGTTGTAGCCGGATTGGTGGGCTGATATGGGTTTGTAAAAAAGGGATTTTTTGATGGGTCTGTGCGCTGACATATATTTTGTCAACTGGGATAGCCTAATGGCTACGCACAGACCCATAAAAAATCCTTCCAAACCTCAAATCTGCACAATCAATCGTCCTGTAGCCGTATAAAGAGGTTTGGAAGGGAGTTTGAGGGAAACCTTTCCTCTGAAAAGGTTCCCCTCAAGAAATTACAACAAAACAATATTTGATAGAAAAACTCAGGGCGTTTCCGCGCGGATGATGATGCCGTTTTCGAAGTAACCTTTGTAGACGCGGCCGGAGGGCCAGGAGTAGGTGCCGGCACCGGAGAGGATGTTGTCTTTGAATTCGCCGGTGTAGGATTCGCCGGAGGCCCAGGTGTAGGTACCGATGCCGCTGCGGACATCGTTGATGTAGGCGCCTTCGTAGACGTCGCCGTTTTTCCAGGTGTAGATGCCGGAGCCGTTTTTCATGTCGTCGGTGTAGGAACCGATGTAGACGTCGCCGGAGGCGTAGCGGTATTCGCCGGAACCGTTCTTTTTGTCGCCGGAGAATTCGCCTTCGTAGACGGAGCCGTCCGCGAAGGTGTAGGTGCCGGTACCGGACTTCACTCCGTCTTCGAACATGCCCACGTAGACGTCACCGCTGACGTAGGTGTAGGTGCCGGTGCCCGAGATGAGATCGTTTGCGAAGGTGCCCACGTACGTGTCGCCGTTCGCGTAGATGATCTGCCCTTCCCCGTTTTTCAGAAGGTTGTCAAGACCGCCCGTGTAGACGTCCCCGTTCGAATAGGAGATTTCTTCCCGGTCAAGGTTTACGTCCGCCGAGACGCCGTCCGAGTAGATCAGGCGTCCCTTGTAGGGCTTGCCGTTTTCGTCCACCTTCCCGAGGAATTTCACGTACAGGTCTTCCGTTACGTTGACCTTGATGTAGCGGATGCCCGACGCGTATACCACCGCGATCAGACCCGCCAGACACAGAACCGCCGCAAGGATGATCGCAATGATCACCGCGGCAAAGCTGCGCTTCTTCTTCTTTTTCCGGGGAGCTCGGTTTCCTCCCCTGTTTGTCGCCTGATTCATAGGTTCTCCTGTTGTGCTTTTATGCTTTTATTTTTGGTTTTTTGTGATCCGTAAAAGAAGGGTCTCCCCTTTTTTCATCTCCACATCGGCAAACGATTCGTTTCCGGGAAGCGTTTTTCCCGTGAAGACGTCCGTGAGTGACGCTTTGTACGGTACGCAGATCCGCTTGAGGCCGTCGGATGCCGCGTGAACGGCAAGATGCGTTTCGCTCGCATAGACCGCGTCTCCGCCGAAAGTATAGATCTGTCCTCCCGCCGCGAGGATCAGGCGGCGGAGAAGATCGGACGACGGCGTGCGTTCTGCCGTGCAGTATACGCTGTAATCCGCGTGCCGGCGAAGGATCGAGACGATCTGTCCCGCCGCATCCGCCGTGATCAGCGCGTCGCCCGGCTGACGTTCCAGCCCCGCGTCTCCCGTGCCGATCCCGCTTGCCGGGAAGGTGTCCGTGTTCCGCGCGTCGAGGAAGACGAGCATCCGCCCGTCCGCTTTCCATTTCCGCAGGGCGTCCAGTTTCGGGAGTGTCCACTCCGCGACCGGGCCGAACAGCGCGAGACGGTAGTCTGCGGGATCGATCTTTTCGAGATCGTCAAACAGGAACAGCCGGTACGGCGTTCCCGTGTGCCCGAGTTTTTTGCTCAGTTCGTGGTACATCCACGCGTATCCTTCGATCGGGCTGATCCGGTTGAAGAACGCGTCGTCCAGAAAGACCGCGGCTGGCGCGGCGTTTCCTGAACCGCCTTCAAAGGAATATTCTTCGTAAAGTTCTCTCGCACGGCGGTGGAATGCGCGGAACTCGTCGTGATCGTACCAGCCGCCCCACATATCGAACCACCATACGGCGGTGTTGTGCGTCAGTACGCGGGCGAGTGCCTTCGTCATCTGCCCGAGCGAGCCTTCCACGGTGTCCGGACCGAGCCAGACGGGACCGTCGTACGCCCGGTTCACCACCGGATCGGCGTGCGGCATGCATCGGCTGATCGGCTGTGACAGGCAGGTGCGTATGTCCGCTTCCATGAACCACGGCTTGCCGTGCAGCATCGCGGATTCCACGGAGCCGGGGAATCCCCAGTCCACACCGGAAGCGCGGCTGTCGGTATACATGAACGGACTTGCGAGAAAATCGACCGCATCGCTTTCGAAAACGATGTGCGCGGCATGATGTCCTTCTTCCGTACCCGCCGTGGAGTAGCCGAAGAAGGCGCCGATGACCAGCTCGCCGCCGGTCACGCGTTTCGCCGCCGCACAGAGAGCGACCGCCGCCTGTGCGTTGATTTCGTTCAGGAATGCGTACGTGTCGATCGCCTGCTGTTCGAATGCGGGATCGTGCAGGGCACCTCCCGCGGCGGAGCCGAACATCCGCTGTGCCGGACTTGCAAACTGTGCGTCGTCAAAGGAGGCATACGCCGTATGCCATGCGCGGCTGAGGGCATCCGGATCGGCGTACCGCTGTTTCAGCCAACGGCGGAAGGCACGCAGTGCGCACGGCGAATAGTCCGTGTACTGCATGGGATGATGATTCGGACGGAGGAATTCCTCCGTGTTGCCGCAGGCGATGTGCCATCCGGGAACATACGCGGAAAATCCGCTGTCCCGGAGCCAGTCGCGGAAGGCTTCCATCATTTCTTCGGTGTCGCGCAGCCATTTTTCGGAGCAGTAGGAGTGATGCACCGGCGTGCCCTGTGCATCGAGACACAGTTCACCCGGATTTTCGTCTTCCCACCAGGACGGCGGCTCGACCATCAGACGCGGGATAAGGTAAACTTCCCCCGGTCTGCTGCCGGCTATGATCCGGCGGAAATCCCGTTCGGCGGCGGAAAAATCGTAGGAACCGTACCCTTTCCAGAAACCGTCACGGAAAGGACGGATCCCGGAATTCTGGTTGATCCCCCGGTCGCCGGCATAAACGGCGGTAAAGAAGAGACGGACGCCCGCCTCTTTGAAGTCGTCGTAACAGGCCTTTTCCGGCTGATAGGACATATACCCGTACATCGGCATCGCCTGCCCGTCAACTTCCAGAAGAAAAATCTCATTCTTTCGAATAATTCTGCTTTTCATGATTTTTATAGAGGTGAGTTTCCGGGGGAAACTTTTTTCCGAAAAAGTTCCCCCGGAAAACCCCATTTTATAAAACGTTCCCCCGGGGAGTGAGCTGGGTCATGAGGTTGTCGAGCATCAGCATGAGCTCGGGGACGGCGACGAGGGCCGCGCCGATGACAACGGCGAGGATGACGGCGGAGAGGAGGAAGGTGCGCAGAGGCGCTTTTTCCTTGGTGAAGCGGAGTTCCGCGGCGACGCGCCGTTCTTCGGGGAGGTAGAATTTCGCGGTTTCGAAGGGGATCTCGGTGGGGATCTCGTCACCGAGGAATTTTTCGCGCCAGAAGCGGCGGATGGGGCCGTACTTCTTTTTGGGGAAGGTGTCCGCGTTGGTGCAGACGAACATCCGGCTGAGGGAGTTGGCGTTTCCGGCGCGGAGCTGGCGCTTGATGTACCACTTGCCGCGGAAGTCGAGGCTGTCGACCGTGACGGCGTGATCTTCGTCGAGTGCGCCCGCCTTGATGACGGCGTCTACGAACGAATGGGTACATACGCGGTAGAGGAGAGAGCTGCCCACGCCGACGATGATTCCGGCGTACACGCTCCACAGGAGAATCTCGAGAGAACCGTTGTTTACGTCGATGTCAAAGTTCTCAAAGGAGTACATTTTTTTTGCCATGGTGGGGTTCCTCCTTGGTTGTAGGGTTTATGGATTAGGAAAACGGGGACGCGCGCACATACGGCGGGATCCCCGGGAATGTCGGGCTTAATAATTATCGAAGATACCGGCGCCGGCGAGTTTTTGGAGGAGTTCCTCAAGGTCTTCGTTGTCGCGGTATTCGAGCTGGAACATCTTCTTGTTTTTGGACGTGCTGATCTTGCAGCGGCGTCCGGTGAATTCGGTGAAGCGGCTTTCCAGCGCGTGGATGTAGTCCACCTTCACGCCGGTGTCTTCGTCTGCGTCATCCGTTTCGTGATTGTACGCCTTGTTCGCGGCCTTGACTGCCGCTTCCACGTCGCGTACCGACAGATTCCGGTTCACGCACCGTTCCGCGAGCGGCACCATCTGCGATTTGTCACGCAGACCGAGCAGGGCGCGTCCGTGACCGGCGGTCAGCAGACCTTCCACCAGCATCCGGACGATCTCGTCCGGCAGGTCGAGTAGACGGAGCGAGTTTGCGATCGCGCTGCGCGATTTCCCGATCTGCACGGAGATCTCTTCCTGGCTGAGGCGGTATTCTTTCATGAGCATGCTGTACGCACGCGCTTCTTCGTAGGGGTTGAGGTCTTCCCTCTGCAGATTTTCGATCAGGGCGAACTTTGCCGCTGCGAGGTCGTCCGCTTCCAGAACGATCACGGGGATCTCGCTGAGACCGGCGAGCTTGGACGCGCGGAACCGGCGTTCCCCGGCGATGATCTCGTAGCGGTCGTCCGTTTTCCGGACGAGAATGGGCTGCAGTACGCCGTTGGCGGAAATGGAATCCGCAAGCCCCGCGAGAGATTCGGAATCAAATGTACGTCTGGGCTGGTCCATCTTCGGATCGATCAGCGATACGGACACGGAAAGCACACCGTTTTTCGCTTCCCCGCCGTCATCCACCGCATTATCCAGAAAGATCGCATCCAGTCCCCGACCAAGACCTTTATTCTTTGCCATTTACTATAACTCCAAGTATATAAAATTTATTTCTTGGGGAAGGAACTTTTTTTAAAAAGTTCCTTCCCCAAACCCTATCTTCAAAAACTTTTAAACGAATTGGATTGATATGGTTGGGTGCAGATTTGGAATACCAAAACGGATGTGCAGCTGACAGCGGTTTTGATACTTCAAATTTGCACTTACTTTGTCAATTCATTTGTCTTTGTCTGAAGTTTTTTGAAAGGGGTTCGGCTCCGACTTGCAAGCAAGTCGACTCTTCTTCCCTCAGACGATCCCGATTCTGCTGAGGACTTCTTCGGTGGCGGAAACGTAGGACTGGCACGCTTTGGAGTATTTGTCGTGGTAGTTGATGGGTGTGCCGAAGCCGGGGGCTTCCGAGAGTTTTACGGCGCGCGGGATGGTGGTGGAGAAGAGTTTGTCCGCGTAGTATTTTTTGATTTCGTCGAGAACCTGGGTGGACAGATTGAGTCTGCCGTTGTACATCGTCACGAGGATGCCGAGGATGGAGAGGTCGTGGTTGTACAGCTTTTTGACGTTGCGGATGGTAAGCATGAGCTGTGTGAGACCTTCGAGGGCATAATATTCGCACTGCATGGGGATGATGACGCCGTCGGATGCGGTGAGCGCGTTGATGGTGAGCATGGACAGGGACGGCGGGCAGTCGATCATAACGAGATCGAAGGAGTCCCCGAGTTTTTCGATGAACTGACGGAGTTTGCGTTCGCGGCCGTCCATATCGACGAGTTCGAATTCAGCGCCGGCGAGGCTGATGTTGGACGGGACGACCCACAGGTTGTCGAACTCCGTTTTCACGATGCATTCTTCGGGAGAAGCGTCATCGACGAGGGCGTCGTAAACGCTTTTCTGGATATTTTTCTTGGTGATTCCCACGCCGCTGGTGGAGTTGCCCTGCGGGTCTTCATCGATGAGCAGGACACGCTGACCCATAGCGGCTGCGCAGCTTGCGATATTGACACACGAAGTGGTTTTGCCGACGCCGCCCTTCTGGTTGGCGAAGGAGATAACATAAGGTACAGACATAAAAATCGATCCGGAAAGAGGTTCCCTTCTGCAAATTCTATACTTTAATTATAGTAAATTTCGGGAAGGATGTCAACACGATTCGAAAATGTTTCACGTGAAACATTATGAACGTTTACAAATCTATTATATCACAAATGTGGCTGTTTGTCAATAGACGAATGTAAAGTGAAGTGCGGCGCAGCTGCATAATGGAGTTTCACTTTGTGAATACCGGCTGGGAGACCCGAAGGGTCTCCAGCGCGGGAGATTCCTAAGAGGTCTCGCGCCGGAGACCTCTTAGGCGCTCGCCACGCGCAGTGGCATAAATCCAAGAAAAACGACCTGGCGGTCGTTTTTCTGCCTTTCGCACCGAAGGTGCGCTTTTTACATTGCCTTCGGCAGAAGAATCGAGATCAGCGTCCCGTGATCCGTCTCCTTCCTCGTGGATTCCACCGGAATCCCGCTCTTTTTGATGATGTCGACCGCATGGTCGATCGAATTGTAGAAAATCCGGATATCCTTGATGATCAGCTTGTGCCGCTGTTCACTCTTCGGCGGCTTGCTGCGGATCTCTTCCGCGCGGCTCTCCGCGCAGAGCAGCGATTCGATGTATTCCTCCGCCGCCGCGACGTTCATCCCGCGTTCGATGAAAATTTTCATGACCCGCAGACGTTCTTCCGGTTCCGACAGCCGCAGAAGCGTGCGCGCGTGCCGCTCCGTCAGCCCGTTTTTTAAGAGCAGTTCCCTTTCTTCCTTCGAAAAACGCAGCAGGCGCAGCTTGTTCGCTATGTAGGACTGGCTGACCGCCAGACGGCGCGCGCACTGTTCCTGCGTCATGCCGGACAGCTCGATCAGGGACGCGATCGCCGCCGCTTCCTCGAAGATGTTCAGGTCTTCCCTGTGCAGGTTTTCGATGATGGCGATCACGGCGGCGTCGACTTCGTTTGCTTCGATCGAGACGCACGGGACGGTATCCAGTCCCGCCATTTCCGCCGCGCGGAGCCGACGTTCTCCGGCGATCAGATGGAACACCGGGACGTCGCTTGCCGGGACGAGATCCTTCCGGACGAGAAGCGGCTCGAGGATGCCGTGTTCGCGGATACTTTCCGACAGTGCGCGGAGATTTTCGTCGTATGCGACCTGCCGGATCCGTCCGTCCGGCACGACGATATCCTGCACGTCGACCTCGCGGATGACCTTTGTGATTTCTTTCAGCTTTCCCCAGAACATGATTTTGTACCTCCTGTGATTTTGTGTATCGTATTTGGCTTACAGCCGGGGAGATGGGGGAAAACGCACCTGCGGTGCGGAAGGTAGAAAAACTCCCTGACGGTCGTTTTTCTGGATTGATGTCCCTGCGCGGGACGGGCGCACTTATTAAATTTTGTATCTGCAAATTTTTCTTTGTCCTGCGCGGACGGCGCACAAGAGGGCATGTCGATGCCCTCTTGTGAATCACCCCGACCAGAGGAAGGATCCTCTGGACACCTCCGTTTGTGTGACTCGGCCTTCGGGCCTCGGACAGACAGCGGTTTTCACGCGGCAGACCGCTTGGAAGTGACAAGGTTGGGTGCAGAGCTGTCCAAAGCGTACGTTCAGTAGAAACAGCGGTGAAGGGTATCTTCAGATAAAGCGGTGAACATTCCCCTTAGCCCCCGGCGGTCAGCCAGAATCTGCTTCCCATACGGACGGTATATCCGTCTCGTTTGTATTCTCTACCCCACAACTGCAGTATAATATCCGCCCGAAGGGCTTCCGGAGACCCTGAGGGTCTCCCAGCGCGGGTGATTCATAAGAGGTCTCGCGCCGGAGACCTCTTATGCGCCTGCCACGCGCAGTGGCATAAATCCAGAAAAACGACCGTCAGGTCGTTTTTCCACCTTCCACGCCGAAGGCGTGCCTTTCCCATCTCCCCCGGCTGTAAGCCAATTATACACCTCCGGAGGAAATAAACCTGTCTCAATCCGCTGGACTTTTTTCGGTTGTGATGGAGGATAAAGAAAAAACTCACGGACGAATGGTGTCTTCGCCGTGAGTTTCTCTCTTGCCGTCGGGAAATGCAGACCTGCATCAGCCGAGCGGTTGTTTCGTGATTTCTGCGTATCTGCGGGGGAATTTTTCGGATGTGTCGGAGATTTTGCGGTAAAAGATCACGCATCTCCGGTCGCCGCCGGGAATTTCATAGTCGATTTTCGCTTCCTTTGTCATTCCGAGAAGTGGGGCCGCCGCGTCGCCGTGCAGCATTTCCTCGTCTGCGTGGGACTTCAGTGCCGCAAAAACGCCGCCCTTTTTCACCAGAGGAGCGCACAGCTCCATCAGAACCGGCAGATTTGCGACTGCACGCGCGGTCACAAGGTCGAAGGAGCCGCGAAGCGTGTTCTTCCCTGTCTTGCCGAATTCTTCCGCACGTCCGGCAATCGCCGTAACGTTCGGCAGTCCGACGTACTTCGCCGCCGCGTTGATATGGGAAATTTTCTTTGCCGTGGAATCGATCCCCGTCAGACGGGTCTCCGGCGCGATCTTCAGAAGTCCTGCCGCCATCGGAAGAAGCGGGAATCCCGCACCCGTGCCGATGTCCGCCAGTTTGCCGGGAACGCCTGTGTTGTCGATGATGAGCGACAGCGGGATCAGCGAGTCGATCAGGTGCTTGCGGATGATCTCCGACGGCTCCGTGATGGAGGTCAGATTGAATTTTTTCGCGTCGTCGATGAGCGAGTCCGCGATGAGGTACAGACGGCGCACGGTGTCTTCTTCGGTCAGCTCGTCGTGGATGCTGCCGTAGTCGACAAACCGCGTCTGTTCGTCGTACAGGGATGCGAAGGTTTCAAAGGTCAGATCGGACATGGTTATAGTATTTTCGCGGGGAGAAACTTTTTGAAAAAAGTTTCTCCCCGCACCCCTTTTCAAAAACTTTTAAATAAATGGATGGGCGGAGAGCGGAGAACGGCGGGAACTTTGCACTTTTCCACAGGATGTTTTATTCCCAGAGGATGTCGAAGTACATATCTTCGATGTTTTCCACAGGATCGGTGCCGTGGTCTTCCACGATGAACGGCGTGTGCGCCAGATCTTCGAGGAACTGTCCCAGCGTTTCCGCTGAACCGGGCTTTGCGACGGCGTCGATGCAGTCGCGCATCGACTGCAGGCGGACGTCGGACTGGAGAAGCTGCCAGATGCACTCGTCGATCGGGCAGGTCTTGGAGGTCGCCATGGCACAGCCGTTGTTCAGGAGGAATTCCGCGTTGCGTTCTTCCTGTCCCGGAATGGGACCGGCAATGATCATCGGCAGACGCTTTGCGAGGGCTTCGCTTGTGGTAAGTCCGCCGGGCTTGGTGATGATGCAGTCGGCGGCATCCATCATCTGCGGAATCGTTTTCACGAATCCCGTGACGAGCATCCGGTGCCGCGCGGTCTTTGCGATTTCGTCGATCTCCGCCTTCATTTCGGCATTGTTGCCGCAGACGACGATCATCTGGAAATCCTGTCCCGTGCCGGATGTGTCGAGCGCGTCGATCTTCCGGACGTTTTCCGCCATATTGCCGTAGCCCATGGAGCCGCCCATGATCAGAAATGCGGGGAGGTTTTCGTCAATTCCGAGGAAGCGCCGAGCTTCCTCTTTGGTCATCGTTTCGCTGAATTTCGGGTTGATCGGGATGCCGAACGGGAGGATCTGGCTGTCGCGGAAGCCTTTCCGGTGCGCCTGCGGAAGAAGCAGACGGTCCGGAACGACGACATAGTCGTTTTCCGTGCAGTCTTCCCAGTAGGGATGGAAGGTGAAATCGGTGAGGATCCCCACGGTGCGCGTGCTGATCATGTGTTTTTTCTTCATGATGTCGAGCAGAATGCCGGGGAACGGATGGGTGAACAGAATGGCGTCGTAGGTGTCCGTGCGGATGAATTCCGCCAGTTCTCCGGAGACGGCCTGCTTCAGCAGATTCGTCGGTGCGAATTCGAAGTCGTTCGGATGTCTCTTTTCGGCGAGACGGTACCCTGCTTTCCATGCGTAGCTGGCTTTTTCGGTGACGAGAAGATAGCCTTCGGAGATCAGCTTGGCGAATTCGGGGGAAATGTAGTCGAACGTGTCGAGGATGAGGCAGTCGGCGCCGCGCTTTTCCAGCTCCGACCGGATGGCACGCGCCGTCGAATTATGCCCTTCCCCGGCCGTGATGGAGAGGATGAGAAAATTCATGAATTGTTTTTCTTGGCAGAACCCTTTTTGAAAAAAGATTTCCGCCAAACCCCTTTCCAAAAACTTTTATGCAGATGAAGGGATATGGGAAAGCGGAAATCCGGAAGAAGCCGGAAAATCCGCACTTTTCCACAGGATGTTTTCCGGGATTATTTCTTCGGATTTCCCTTCGGGGGCGTTTTTTTCTTCTTTTTGTCCATGCCGAAGCCGATCTTGCCGATCTTCTTTCCGATTTCGAAATATTCGCCGTGGGCGAAGGTGCAGAGATTGGCGCGGTCGAGGCGGAGGTGTCCGTCTTTGTCGAGAAGGGTCTCGTCGACGGTGACCTGCACGACGTCCGCGAGGAACATATCGTGCGATCCCTGCGGAAGGATATCGGTGACGCGGCATTCGAGGGCAAGCGGCGACTGTTCGAGGGTCGGGCAGTTCACGACGGAAGACGGCGTGAGCGTAAGCCCGGTTTTTGCGAACTTGTCAACGCACCGTCCGGTGACGGTGCCGACGTAATCGCAGGTTTTCGCGAGTGCCGCGGGAGTCAGATTCAGCACGAATTCCCGGCTGTCGCGGATGAGCGCGTACGAATGGCGGGTCGGACGGATGGAAACATAGACGCGCGGCGGATGCGTCGAAACGATCCCGCACCACGCGGCGGTAAAAACATTGGCATGTCCGTCATGTTCGCAGGTGACCATGACGGCGGGCAGCGGCGCAAGCAGTGCCGAGCCTTTCCAGGAGATTCTGGGCATTTTGGGAAATTTCTCGGGGAAAACCTGAGTTTCACTTCGTGAACCTCTGAAAAAGTTTTCCCCGAACCCCTTTCAAAAAACTTTAATCTGGGAAAATGGGTTTCGGATGTGCAGACTTATTCTTCGCCGATGGTTTCGAGGATCTTTACGAATTCCGCGAGGGTTTCGGCGTGGTTGAGGTGTTCGCGGACCCTTGCGGCACCGCGCATCCCCTTGATGAAATAAGCGGCGCGGGAACGCGATTCGCGTACCCCGACGACTTCGCCCTTTTCACGGACGACCGCTTCCACGAGGGAGATCGACAATGCGCGGATCTCGTCGAGTGTGGGCGGCACAAAATGTTCCGGATCGGACAGTTCGCGGAAGATCCACGGATTGCCGAGCGCGGCACGGCCGATGGCAACTTCGCCGCATCCGGCGGCGAGATACCGTTCTGCATCCGTACGGGTCTCGATGTCCCCGTTTCCGGCGAAGATCACCGGTTTTTCGAGGGATCGGAGTGCCTGCGCGGTCGATTCCGCGTGCGCCGGATCGGCGGACGGCATATACATCTGTTCGCGGGTCCGGCAGTGGAGCGTGATCTTTGCGGCGCCCGCACGTGCCATATCCGCGGCAAATTCCGCGCAGTTGATGTGATCGGCGTCCCATCCGGCACGGATCTTGACCGACAGAGGGACATTGTATTTCGCGCATACCTCCGCGACGGCGGCGGTGACATTCCGCGCGGTCTCCGGCGTGCGCATCAGAGCGGAGCCGTCGCCGGACGTCACGATTTTTTTGACCGGACATCCCATATTGATGTCGATGCCGGCCGGCGGTGCGGCATAGGAACAGCCGGCGTAGTCGCCGGTGAGCAGTTTCCGTGCGGCTTCCGCCATCATGGCGGGGTCATGCCCGAAGATCTGCAGTACAACGGGGGCTTCGCCCTCGCCGATTTTTGCGAGAACGGCGGTTTTCCGGTCGTTCATGCACATCGCCACGGAGGAGATCATTTCCGAAACGACGTAGGCTGCGCCGAAATCGGCGGCAATTTTCCGCATGGGGTAATCGGTATATCCCGCCATCGGAGCCAGCGCGGCGGGAATGGATAAATTCGTCATAAATACAATAAGGAAAGAAAAACAGAATTTCAGCAGACTGTCCGGAAGTTTCCCACTCACTGAACCTTCGCGTCGCGGGATTTGTTGAAGGGACGGAGCGCAAGCCATGCGGCGGCGTGCGGGAGTGCGGCGAACAGGAGATTTGCGGCGAATTCCGGAAGGACGGTGCGGGTGAGTGCGTCGGTCAGAAGAAGATCCCCGACGGTCATGATCACCGCGATCAAAGTGAAGACGGCGCGTCCGACGGACGATACGGCTGTGTAAAGTGCGCGGACGGCGGCGGAGTCACGGAAATTGTGGACCGTCAGCAGACCGCAGATATACCCTGCCGGCATATACAGAAGGGGCAGCAGGGTCAGAGGGGATCCGCCGAGCGATTCGATGACGAATGCGCCGACCAGTCCGCAGACCGCGCCCCATTTTTCGCGTTCCGTCATGGAGATCGCGATGATGAGCGGGAGGATCAGGTCGGGAACCGCGCCGAACGGACGGAACCGCGTGAAAAGGGTGGTCTGGACGAGCGAAAAAAAGATGATCAGCAGGGCGCAGACCGCACCTTTGGCAATTCCTTCGCCGTCCATGTTCAGACGGAGACGCCAGTCGCGGAACCGGTCGGCAAAGCTTTCCGTTTTCTCGCCCGGGACCGGCGGATTGTTCGGAGCGGCTGGCGGAGTTCTGCGGGGATTGTTCATAGTATGGTTCCTGATTTGTGGATTTCGGGATTTTACGGAAAGATCATTCGAGGATGATCTCGTAGTCGGTGATGATCATGACCTGCGTCAGTTCGGAAAAGTCCACGGCGCATTTCACGGTCACGTCGGGCGAACGGGTGAATTCGTTGATCCCGACCGTTTCCACGTAGCCGATGACCAGTCCGCGCGGGTAGACGCTGCCGTACCCGGTGGAAAGAACGCGGTCGCCGACGGCGATCTGTGCTTCCGCAGGAAGATAGGACATCCGGCATAAGCCGTCGGGAGCGAGATCAAACTCCCCTTCGCAGATCCCGGCGTCCTCGGTGCGTTCGATGTACGCGCCGACGGAGGTCTGGGCCTCCACGATGGTGGTCACTTTCGCCCAGTTGTAGCCGAGTTCGGTGATCCGTCCGACGATGCCTTCGGAGGTCACTACCGGCATATTCTTGGTCACGCCGGCGCCCGTGCCGACGTCAATGGTGAGGATCTTGGAGTAATTTCCGCTTTCGCGGCCGGTGACCGAGGCGGAAAGCATCTTGAAATCGGTGTGCTGGGACTTCATTTCGAGGAAGTTGCTCATCCATGCGCTGCGTTCCTCGAGTTCGGCAGCGTCATAATTCTGCTTTTCCAGTTCGGCGATCCGTTCGCGCAGGGCGATGTTCTCTTCGACCAGCTCGTCAAACTTGTAGAAATAGGATGCAAAGCCGTCGACCGCTTCTGTCGCGTAGTTGAAGATCTTCTGCATCGGCGTCAGCAGGACGCAGACCGCGTCGCGGAAAAGAAATGTCAGCCCCATCGAGTACAGTACGCTCGGCACGATCGTCAGAAGCAGAGCCAGCACCGTCATGATGTAAAAAAATTTGTTCTTGAAAAATTGTTTCATGTAAGAATTTGTTTCTTGGGGAAAACTTTTTTGAAAAAAAGTTTTCCCCAAACCCCTTTCAAAAAACTTCAAACTATAAAGGGAGCAAAGCAATTGCAGGGCGTTTGTAAACAGAATTTTTGCAGATTGTACAACCGGTTCGGTATTCTCAAATTTGCACCCAGCCTTGTCAATCCAATTCGTTTGAAAGTTTTTGCGGAGGGGTCCGGGGAGGTGCTTTTTTCAAAAAGCATCTCCCCGGTTATCTTGTCCGGTAATTTACATAAACACTCGCGTCGCCGGTGGTTTCGATGATGCGGCCGATACCGACGGCAACACAGTCGATGGGGTTCTTGGCGATGACGGTGCGGATCCCGGTCACGCGGGAAATGAGAAGATCGAGACCGGCAAGGAGTGCGCCGCCGCCGGAAAGCATGATGCCGGTGTCGTAGATGTCGGATGCGAGTTCGGGCGGCGTGCTTTCGAGGGCGTTGCGGATGCTTTCCACGATGTGCTGGACTTCGTCCTGCATCGCTTCGCGGATCTCGGCGGAGGAGATCGTCATGGTGGCGGGCAGTCCGTTGAGCAGGTTGCGTCCGCGGATCTGCATGGAGCCGCGGTCCGTTGCCGGATGGACGCTGCCGATGCGCTTTTTCAGCACTTCCGCGGTCGATTCGCCGATGAGGATGTTGTATTTGCGCTTGATGTAGGAGACGATGGCTTCGTCGAGTTCATCGCCTGCGATGCGGAGCGAATTCGGCTGCACGATGCCGCCGAGCGACATGACCGCCACTTCCGTGGTGCCGCCGCCGATGTCGACGATCATGGAACCGCGCGCGTCTTCCACGCGCAGACCGCTGCCGATGGCCGCCGCGATGGGTTCTTCCACCAGCGCGACCGACTGTGCGCCCGCTTCGAGCGTTACGTCTTCCACGGCACGGCGTTCCACTTCCGTTACGCCGTAGGGGATGCAGATGATGACTTTCGGACGGCTCAGAAGCGAGTTGCCCGAAACCTTTTTGAAATAATGGCGGAGCATGGACGCCGTGATATCGAATTCCGCGATGACACCGTCCTTGAGGGGACGCATTGCCACGATGGAACCGGGCGTTTTGCCGAGCATCAGCTTTGCTTCGCTGCCGACCGCGACGACCTTCTGGGACTTCGCTTCCACGGCGACGACGGACGGTTCGCGCAGAACGATGCCGCGTCCCTTGACATATACGATGGTATTCGCGGTGCCGAGGTCGATACCGATACTTTTCATAGAATAAATCTCCGAGAATGTGATATTGGGAGGTATTGTCTGCAGGATTATAAAACAGGGATCAGCCGCGCAGACGGTTCAGTTCCGTGTACACGCGGCAGACGGGCAGACCGACGACGTTGTAGTAGTCGCCGGCGAGCTTTTCGACGAACACGCAGGCGCCGTCCTGGATCCCGTACGCACCCGCTTTGTCGAGCGGATGATGCACGCGGATGTAGGTCTCGATCTCGCGGTCGTCGAGCGGACGGAAATACACGTCGGTGGATTCGGCGAACCGTGCGGTCCGGCCGGTGGCGGTGTCGTACAGGACAACGCCGGTGATGACACGGTGTGCGCGTCCGGAAAGTTCGCGGAGCATATCGAACGCGCCGCGTTCGCTGCCGGGTTTGCCGAAGATCGTCCGGCTGACGTCGGAATAGACGATGGTGTCGGCAGAGAGGATGACCGCATTGTCCGCTTCCGCACGGGTAAGGTCATAGTTCGAGAGATCCGCGTCGCGGAGACCGGCAAGTGCCTTCCGGACGGCGGCGTTTTTCAGTTCCGCCGCTGCCGTCACGAATTCCTCGGGATGTCCGGGAACGTAGTCGACGCTGCCTTCGTCCGCGCCGGAAACGAAAATTTTATGCGGGATCCCGGCAAGCGTGAGCAGTTCATGCCGTCTTGGCGACTGCGATGCGAGGATGACCGTTGTGGTGTCGTTCATTTGCGAACTCCGTATCGTTGAATTGAGTTATTTTTTTGCGATGTAGTGCCCGAGAACGAGGGCAAGCGCCGTGCAGGCGGCGGTGGAGACCGTGACTTTCAGCGAGATGCCGAGGGTCAGCGTGACGGCGTTCAGATCGAGGATCACGGGGGATTTCGTACCGAAATTCAGACCGTAGGACAGCCATGACAGCGCGGGAATATGCGCAGTCATTTCTGCCGCCATCGAACCGACGACGATGCCGACGACGATCAGGAAAAGATTGAACCAGATGGATCTGGACATGAAAAACCTCCGGGAAAATGGGAGTGGCGGATAACGTGGGATGTCGGCTCAGTTGTCAGTTGGTACCGGTGCTGCCGAAGCCGCCGGAGCCGCGCTCCGTTTCGTCAAGGTCGGAAACTTCCGCGAAGACGCCGCGCCGTACGGGCGTGAAGATCATCTGCGCGATGCGTTCGCCGTGGGTGACGGTATACGGTTCGGAGGAAAGATTGATGAGCGCGACTTTGATCTCGCCGCGGTAATCGGCATCGATGACGCCGACGCAGTTCAGCAGAGTGATGCCGTGCCTGACGGCGAGACCGCTGCGGGCATACAGGAGTGCCGCGACCGGTTCACGGCCGTCCCCCGTTTCGGGAGCGATCGCAATGCCGGTCGGGATGAGCGCGGACTTTCCCGGAAGGAGCGTCACCGGTTCGTCTAAGCAGGCGGAAAGGTCGCATGCCGCGGAACCGGGCGTCTGATACGCGGGGATCTTTGCGTCCGCGCGGAGAAGTTTGATTCGGACAGGAAGATCGTACATAAAATTTTATCAGAAGATCACATGCGTCTGCCGCGGGCGGACGGGCGCTTTTCAATGTACGCGCGGACCACGTCGGCGGCTTCGGCGGAGGTTTCGGTGGTGAACAGGAAGTGCAGATGCGAAAGGTTCCGGAGCTGTTCGCTGCGGTCGGCCATCCACGTCGGCACGGAATTGTAAACGATGTTGACGCAGTCGTACGCCGGCGTGCCGATCACGGGGAATTCTTCCCCTTTCCGGTCACGGAGAACGGCGGTACAGGAGATACTGCGCGGCTTTTTCGTCAGCGCAGGATCCGGGGATGCCGCGGAATTTTCACGGAAGGAAGCGCGTCCGCCGCGGTTTCCGAGGGGACATTTTCCGTCGCAGATCACACAGCGCGCGAGGGTCATCAGCGGGAGATGCCCGTATACGATCGCGCCGCCGCCGATCTTTTCCACCGCAGCGGGCGGAATTTCGGGGGAAAGCACGATCCTGTCACAGCCGAGGCGGCGGTATTCCGCGTAGGCGGCGGTGTTCGTAATGTTTGCGCGGAAGGAGACGTCGGCGGAAAGTCTGTACTTTTCCACAAGATGTATCTGACCGGCGGTGTGGCAGAGGACACTTCTGCAGCCGGATTCCTTCAGGGATGCGAGGAGTTTTTCCGCCGCTTCATCGGACGGCGTGTACACCGGGAGAACGGCGGCAAGCTCCGGGAACGGCTGGTCTTTCGCTTTTTCCGCCGCTTCCGCGTAGGAATGCACGGGAACGTAGATCCGGTCGAAATAGCGGAGGAATTCCGGGGAGATCATCGGTGCAAAAAGGGTACGGATGTCCGCGACTTCTGCGGTGCGCAGCTGCTTTCCGCGCGGAGGTTCCGTGGGATCGGGGGTATAATGCAGAAGATCGGCGGGTTTTTCCGTATTTCCGGCAGGTTTGCGGACTTCGTCCGTTTCCTGCGTGGGAACGGGGATCTCCTCGAGTGCGGCGAGCGCACGGCGGCGGAGGTCGTTCAGCGCGGAGACGGGATACCACAGATTTTCGCCGAGATCGAACGTGAGATCGTCCGCGGACAGCACGTAGGACGTGCCGCCGAATTTCGTGAGATTCTTCGCGGCGGATGCGGCGCTGATCGGGTTTCCGGACGCGGTCTGCGGGATCTCTCCGGATGCGGATGCCGTGATGTCCGGCAGATCCTTCCGCGTCAGCGTGAACTGCGCGGGTTCCCCTGCAGTCAGACGGAAATGTCCGGTGAGCGGACACGACATATGGACGGTATTGGCGCGGATGCGTTCGTCAAGGGCACGGCTGATCTCGGACGTGCGGTCGGCGGGCGCCTTGTCAACGTCGCCGGAGACCTGTGTGCTTGCCATTCCGATGTAATTCTGTGAAAAATAACCGTCCGTGAAGCCGCGCGAGAACAGCTTTGCGAGTTCGCGGATCTCTTCTTCCGTCGCGGAACGGCGTTCATCCAGAAGAGTGCGGTAGATCTTTGTCGTGCCGTAGACGTATGCGGCGGATTTGAGGCGTCCCTCAATCTTGAGAGAACGCACGCCGGTATCGATCACTTCGGGGATCCGTCCGGCAAGGCACATATCGGCGAGGGAAAGCACGCCGGATTTCTGTGCGGAATTCCGGGGATCCGGACGTTTTCTGCCGGTATTTTCCGGGATCCGTACGCCGTCCGTGCGGCTGACGCCGAACGGAAGACGACAGGGCTGTGCACATTCGCCGCGGTTGCCGCTTCTGCCGCCCATCATGCAGCTGAACAGGCACTGTCCGGAGCAGGAAACACAGTGCGCGCCGTGGATGAACATTTCGATCTCCAGCGGCGTGCTTCCGCAGAGACGGCGGATCTCGTCGCGGGACAGCTCGCGCGGAATAACAAGGCGCGTGAAGCCCATACCGGCGAGGATCTCGCAGTCGGCTGGGCTGGACAGCGAAGTCTGTGTGCTGGCGTGGAGTGCGATATCGGGATAGCGGCGGTGGATTTCGCGGGCAATGCCGAAATCGGCGACGATGAGCGCGTCGGGCGCGGTGTCGGGATTGCCGAGAAGCGTGTCCGCGAGACGGAGGATGTCGTCCATTTCACGGTCGCGGACGCGGGTGTTGACGGTGATATGAGCGGCGGCGCCGACGCTGTGGCAGAGCCGGATGGCGTCGGAAAGTTCGCTGTCGCCGAAATTTTTCGCGCGCATGCGGTTGGAGAAGGAGGTGCCCCCGAAATAGACCGCGTCCGCTCCGGCGGCAAGTGCGGCACGGAGACTGTCGGCGTTCCCGGCGGGAGCAAGCAGCTCAGGCAGCGGCATCTGCGCGGGATTTTTTACGGAACCGCTCATTTTCCAGAGTCGTTTCCGCGGAGAAGGGACTCAATGTACTTGATTTTTTCGTCGCGGGTCTGCGCCTGATCGGGATCCTCGGACTTCTTGCTTTCGAGGTATTTTTCAAGAGTGCGGACTTTGTCTTCGGGAGAGGTGCCTGCCTTGCCGCCGCGGAGGATATCGCTGATCTTCTTCATGTCGTTGGTGACTTCGGCAGCTTCTTCTTCGGGTGCGGCTTCTTCCGCGCTCTGGCTTGCGAGCTGTGCCTTCGCTTCGTCGAGTTCTTCGCGCAGACGCTTGATGTTGTCTTCGTACAGGGATACCTGCGCTTCGAGGTTGCGGATGCGCTTTTCCGCCTTCAGCTTGTCGCCGAGGTAATCGATGGAGCAGAGCAGCGCCGCGTCAAGGGTGGAGATGCGGTAGCTGCCCGCCGTCATTTCGGAGATCCGTTCGTTGAGTCGGGTGATGATCGATTCCACAAAGGACGCGGGTTCGTCCGTTACAATGGTCATGGGCATTCCCGCGATTTCGAGCGTATATTTTTTCTTGTTATTTTCCATAGTTCTGACTGACCTCACTGATTGAAGCATCGGTGTGTTGATTTACAAAATATGGCAATCCGCAGGGAGAGCCAATAATACAAGTACATTATAATATATTTCAGAGTTTTTTTAAAGGGGAAAATGTGAATTTCCGTACGGGATTTTCCGAAAGGATCCGGAAAGAAAATCCGTGTGCCGCACGGAGGACAAAAGCCGCAGAAACTGGGCAAGTATTCCGTCAAAACCGTTGCGTTTTCTGTGATAATCTGATATAATATGGAAAAAGAACAGCGTGTACGTTCATGAAAATTTTACAAATAACATAAAGGAGAAAACACAATGGACATCACAAAGTATTACCTCGGCGAGAACGAAAAGCCGCTGGATGTCATCAAGCCGGACGGTGGATTTTTCGGTATTTTCCGTACCGTAGCGGTCGTCGGTGACAGCCTTTCCTCCGGGGAATTCGAATCGCTGGATGAAAAGGGAAACATGGGATGGCATGACTACTACGAATATTCGTGGGGGCAGTACATGGCAAGAGCCGTCGGAAACACGGTGTACAATTTCTCGTGCGGCGGCATGACTGCGAAGTGGTATCTCGACTCGTTCGGAAACGATATCGGAGCATGGGACAGAAAGAAGGCATGTCAGGCGTATATTTTCGCGCTCGGTGTGAATGATGTGCTGAATCAGGGCATGGAAATCGGTTCTGCGGACGATGTGGATCTTGAAAACTGCGAAAACAACAAGCCCACCTTTGCGGGATATTACGCGAAGATCATCCAGAAATACAAGAAGATTTCGCCCGATGCGTACTTCTTCCTGATGGCGATGCCGCATACCGAAAACGAGGACGAACGCATCGACAAGGTCGCTGCTCTCCTGCATGACCTTGCGAAGATCTTCACGAGAACGTACGTGCTCGACCTGTCCGTTTACGCACCCCGTTACGATGCGGAATTCCGCCGCAACTTCTATCTCGGCGGCCACCTGAACGCGGCTGGTTACCTGCTCACCGCGCAGATGACGATGAGCTACATCGATTACCTCGTCCGCAAGGATCCCGAAGATTTCGCACAGGTCGGCTTTGTCAACAAAGGGTTCCACAACTGCCAGGCACGCTGGCTGTGACGGCGGAAACGATCCCGCAAACGTATAAATAATAAAAATAATATAGAACGAAAGGATGGCTTAACGATGAAACTGCGCAGACTGACTGCACTGATGCTTGTATTCCTGCTTGCTGCAAGTGCCTGCTCCGAAACGCCCGCCGCTTCCGACGGAGAAAATACCGCCGCAGCACCCGCGGCAGAGATCGCTGCGGAAGAGACCGCACCGGAAGAAGATGCAGACACGCGAAACTCCATCCCGGACGAACTCCCCGAACGCGATCTGGACGGCTATAAATTCCGTATGCTGACCCGCGACCGCAATGACTTTGTCAACGACATCGGTCTGGAACTGGAACAGACCGGCGAAGTGGTCGACGACGCGATCATTTCCAGAAACCTCACCGTTTCCGAACGATTCAACGTGGAATTCGCGGCAAACTATTTTGTCAACGGTCAGGCGATGCCGCTGAACTCGGTCATGTCGGGGGATGACGAATTCGACCTCATGCTCGGTCAGATCATCGAAGTGACCAAGAACGCGACGAAGGGCTATTACCTTGACTGGTACGAACAGCTTCCCTACGTCAATCTCGAAAAGCCGTGGTACATCGGCAACGCGGCGGAAGCCCTGTCGGTCAACAACCACGCGTATATCATGATCGGGGAATTCGACCTTGACGTTCTCCGCTTCACGTACGGTATGTTCTACAACAAGGATATGTCGGACGAATATTCGCTTGAAAACATCTATTCCGTGGTACAGGAAGGACGCTGGACGTACGATTATCTGCATGACCTCGCCGGAACGATCTACATGGACATCAACGGCGACGGACAGAAGGATGAAGGCGACATTCTGGCGATCTCCGGCGACCCGTACAGCGCGGTCGTCACCTACCAGTACGCGTTCAACAATCCGCTGGTCGGACTGGACACGGACGGACTGCCGTCTCTGATCTTCAACCGTGAAAAGGCGTATGACATCGTCGTGCGTCTGAACGCACTGTATCACGAAACGCAGGGCGGCTACACGTCCGGCTGGGGTACGGGCAGCACGGCATGGTCGAGCGGAAACCTGCTGGTCTACACGGGTCTGTTCCAGAGTGCGATGAGCTACCGCGAACTGGAATTTGATTTCGGCATTATTCCCTATCCGAAGTATGACGAAGCACAGGACCGCTACTACACGATGAGTGACGGTGCGCACGGCGGCATGATGGTGCCGGTCACGGTGCCGAACGCGGAAAACGTGAGCATCATCGTGGAAGCGCTGAACGCGGAGACCTACAAGCAGGTAGTTCCGGCGTACTATGAAACGTCTCTGAAGACGAAGGCGGCGCGCGACGAAGAATCGTCTGCGATGTTTGACCTTCTGATGGAAAGCCGCGTATTTGACTTCGGCTACATGTACAACGATGCGCTCGGCGGACTGGCGTTCACGATTCAGGAAATGGTATCGACGAACTCGACGAACACGGAATCGGCGTACGCCGCGAAGATCAAGGGTGCCGAAAAGAAGTTCAGCATGGTAGTGGAAGATTATCTTGCGCTGGATACAGCGAATCCGTAAGGAAGCGCGGCTTCGCCGCGGAAGGAAGAAAAACGCCCATCGGGCGTTTTTCAATTTTATGTCCCTGCGCGGGACGGCGCCTAAGAGGACCGATCGCGGTCCTCTTAGGAATCTCCACGACCAGAGGGAGACCCTCTGGACACCCCGATAAAGTGAAGTTATAAGGTAAAGAATATGAACGAGACGGACGTACCGTCCGTATGGGAAGCAGATTCTGGCTGACCGCCGGGGGCTGAGGGTGATGTTCACCGCTTTATCTGAAGGATAACGTTCACCGCTGTTTATAGTGAACGTATATTTTGGACAGATCTGCACCCAACTCCGCAACTTCCAAACAGTCTGCCGTGTGAAGACCGCTGTCTGTCCGAGGCCTCAAGGCCGAGTCCCACAAACGCCGGGGTATCCAAAGGGGTGTCCCCTTTGGTCGGGGTGATTCACAAGAGGGCATCGATATGCCCTCTTGTGCGCCGTCCGCGCAGGACATAAAATAGAAAAAAGCACCGGAACGGTGCTTTTTTCTTCCATCTGCCCCGAAGGGGCATTTCTTTTTCCTTAGTGAATAATGGTCGGATGTCCGTGGTATGCCGGAAGTGCATGAGGACGTACGATCTGTCCGCCGGATTCGTAGGAGTCGATCGCAGCGAAGATGTATTCCATCGTAGCAAGAGCGTCGCGGCCGGATGCACGGAGGTGTTCCAGCGGAACGTTGTTGGAAAGGTCTTCGTAGAACGCGTGGATACGGATCGGGAAGGTTGCACTGAAGTCGGTAACGCCGGTGTTGGTAACTTCCGGAGCCTGACCCTGCTTCCAGTAGGTCAGCTTTTCTACGCAGTTTTCAATGCAGAACGTACCGTGGGTACCTGCAAGTTCGAAGGACCACCAGCCGCCGAGACCGAACATTGCGTCGCCTCTCTGGGAGAGCATGTAGCCTACGCAGCCGTTCTGGAACTTCATGTGTACGGACTGGATGGAGAGCATCAGGTCTTCGGACTGACGGCGTGCACCGGGCTTGTCCATGAATGCCTGGATGTGGGTGATGTCACCGCAGAAGTGACGCATTACGGAGAAGGGATGGGTGAGGAATGCCTTTGCGTGGGAGTAAGGCATCTGCCATCTGGAGTTCTTGTCAACGGGATTTACGTTGACGGAGCTGCCGTCGAAACCAACCTTGGTCATTGCGTAAACCTGTTCGCCGATGCCGCCGTTCTTGATGAGTTCGTCTGCCTTGAATGCGGGTTCGGAGAAGTAGTGGTTCAGGTCACAGCCGAGGTACAGACCCTTCTTTGCCGCATAGTCAACCATGAAGCGAGCTTCTTCGATGTTGTTGGAGATCGGCTTTTCAACGAGAACGTGACGGCCTGCGTCGAGCGCTTCGATGGTCGGATCGTAGTGCCAGGAACCGTTTTCGAAACCGGAAGTGGTAACGTGTACAACTTCGATTTCCGGATGCGCGATCAGCATTTCCTTGACGGAGTAGAATGCCGGTACGTTGAACTTTTCCGCAGCGGCGTCAGCCTTCGCGGGAATGAGGTCGCAGACTGCAACGAGTTCTGCAAGCGGGTCGTTGATGATGCAGTTTGCATGAGTATGGCCGATACCGCCCATACCAACGACAGCAGCCTTAAAGATTTTTGCCATGATATGTCCTTTCCGGTCCGGGAGAATTTTCTCTGGAAAACTCATCCCGAAACCATTCAAAAATAATTTCTATAGGAATTCGTGCGGGGTTCTTCAGATTTTCTGGATTTCGATGTCGTTGTCGCTCGCGAACTGCTTTGCCTTTTCGAGGAACATGCGGAATTCTTCCTTGTCTTCGTCATATTCGCCGACGACGATGGGCGCGTCGATGCCCATGATGCCGTGGGTACGGAATTCCAGATAGCGTTCCGGCTTCTTGATGAGTCCGAAGAAGGACTTCTTTTCACGGGTTCCGAGGCAGATCGCGTCGAGATCGCCGAGACGGATGACGTACTTGCGGGTCGCGGTTCCGTACGGACCTTCGTACTCAATGGTCTTCGCTGCAAATAACATTTTCGGCATAGATATATCCTCCGTTAATAAAATTGACGATATTTATACTATTCGCTGGTGATATTCTTGCGGTAGGCGGCCGGAGGAAGCCCGACAGCCTGCTTGAAAACACGGGAGAACAGGCTGATGTCGGAGAATCCGGTCTGCTGCGCCACTTCCGCAACGGGGGTGTCGGTCGTGCAGAGCAGTTCCATGGCACGTGCGATCCGGAACCGCCGGACGTATTCCGCGGGGCTCATGCCCAGCGCCTGCTTGAATTTCCGTGCCATGTAGTCGGGAGAAAGCCCCGTGATATCGGCAAGCTCCGACGTCGTGACCGGACGCGCGTAGTTGTCGTTCACGTAGCTCAGGATCTTATAAATGTATCCGTAGTAGTCGTTTGAGGACTGGGAGCGGTGCTCCCACTGTTTTTCGTACATGCGGGAGTAGCGGATCAGGAAGGAGATCAGATGGGCACGGATCAGCGACTGCCAGCCTGTCCGGCGTCCGGTGCGTTCCGAGCGGATCTTTTCCAGGGCGGATTCCACGCTGTGACGCTCGTTCATGCCGACGTGCAGCAGACGGGTACCGATGTTTTCCGCGTCTCCGCCGCAGAACATGACGTCAAGACCCGGCAGCTTCGAGAGTGCCGGCAGTTCCGAACCCAGTTCGTCCGCGGTGAAGATGAGGTTGTACAGTCTGGTCCGGTAGGCGTTGATGTAGGAGTGCTCTTCCCCCGGACGCACGAAAAACAGGTCACCCGTGACGAGCATATTCACCCGTCCCGCCGACGAATGCAGCGTGAACCCGTCCGCAACATACACGATCTCATAGAATTCGTGGGTATGCGACATCAGCCGTCCGTCGTGCTCGGCTTCATGGATCCGGATCTCCGGAGGCTCACTGAAAAATGTACTCTTCTGAAATAACTCTGGCATGTGTATATCAAATGGGGTCTCGCCGCAGAATCACGGAGCTTATTCCGTAATTTCGCTGACCTTGATGGAGGCGCTGCCTTCTTCGATGGATTTGATCATTGCGTGGATAACGCGGGATGCTTCGAGACCTTCGCGTCCGCTGCCGTCGATTTCGCAGGGCTTTGCGCCGCCGTCGACCTGATCCACGAAGGCGTGGATACGGTCACGGAAGGTATCGTAGAAGCATTCGAAACGGTTCGGACCGTCGAATACGGGGTTTGCATATACTTCGCGTACGGGGGAGTTTGCCGGATAGAGAACGGCTTCGCGCCACATATCTTCAAAGGTGAAGCGTCCGTCGGTGCCGGCAACTTCGCAGCGTTCCATCGGATGGCCGCGGGTGATGTCGTAGGAAGAGGTCAGATGACCGACCGCGCCGCATTCGAAGCGCATCGCGGTGGACTGGGTGGAGTAGATATTTCTGCCCGGCGCGGTCATTGCGTAGGTGGAAACTTCCGTGATCGGGCCGCAGAAATACTGCATGATGTTGATGCTGTGGGGGTTTAAAGCCTTGAGATGGTAGTAAACCGATTCGAGGGGCATGAATTTGCCGATCCAGAGGGACATATTGCAGAACAGGAGGGAGCCGAGTCTGCCGTCGTCCTGCCACTTCTTCGCCTGACGTGCGGCGGGAGTGAAGCGGTGGTTCATGTCGATGCCGTAGCAGAGGTTCTTCTTTTCGGCGAGTTCCACCATTTCGATGCCGTGGCGGAGGTTGTTCGAGATCGGCTTTTCGCCGAGGACGTGACAGCCTGCTTCAAACGCCTGCATGGTGGGTTCGTAGTGGTCGCTGGCGTATTCGAAACCGCCGGTCGTTACGCTGACGATATCGGGAGCCATAGCGGCATACATTTCGGGTGCGCTGGTGAAATACGGTACGCCGAACTTTTCACCGGCAGCCTTCGCAAGTTCCGGAACACGGTCGCAGACCGCAACAAGTTCCGCTTTGTCGGATTCGGTATATGCGCGGGCATGACGATGACCGATGTGCCCCATACCAACAACACAGGTTCTCTGCATGATAATTCTCCTCTTTAAATATGCTCTTATGCGAGCGCGTTCATCAGGCGGCGGGTCGGGTCACAGGAGTGTTCCCAGTACATGACGCCGTACAGACCGTTCTTTTCGGCGTATTCCGCTTTGGCGGCGACGCTTTTTTCGTCGTCATAGCTGATAAACGTGCGTTCGGTTTCGTTGTATAGATACGATGCACCGCAGGCTTCGTCAAAGAAGGCGGTGTATCCGTTTTTGTCGATGTAATCTTCCGCAAGTTTTGCAAATCCCGGACCGAACATGCCGCTTTCGCGGTCTTCGGGATTGTCGCACCGCTGACCGAGACCGTGGGTGCCTCCTTCGGGGATATTCGTCCACTTACGGGAATAGAAAGCCGCGCCGATCATGAGTTTTTCCACAGGAACGCCGGCTTGATGGAACAGACGTACGGTTTCATCCGCAGAAGGCGAACCGTATAGTGCCGTATGATGACCTGCCGGCGACCACGCACCGCGCATATCGTACGTCATCAGCGAAATATAGTCGAGAACTTTGGTGATTTCCGGAATCTCGACTCCGTCAATGTAATACTGCCCTGCTCCGGCGGCAATCGTCAGCATTTTGTGCGTGTCCGGATACGCCGTATCCAGTGCGGAACGGAGTGCCTGCAGCAGAAGGGTGAAGTTTTGCCGGTCGGAGGGATCCGCGTCGATCCCGGCGGAATCGATGGTCGGATACTCCCAGTCGAGGTCGATGCCGTCAAGTCCGTACTTTTCCACAGCATCCGTGCAGGACGCCGCGAACTTTGCGATTCCTTCGGCCGTGCGGCACATGACGGAAAAACCGCCGGCACCCCATCCGCCGATGGAAAGAAGGATCTTCATCTCCGGCTTTGCGGCATGGATCCGTGCGATTTCGGCGGGGACAGATGGCTTGTCAAAATCGAGGACAGAATCCCGGACCTTCCCGAACGCGATATTGATGATATCGAGCACGGCAATGTCCCGTTCGTCCACGCTTTTGAGATACCAGTCCCAGACATAAGCAGCTTTTTTCATAATAATCAGAAAAAATATAATTACTTCAGGTCTGCACAGACTCTGCCGGACCTGTTTGTAGGAAAGTTTTTGGAAAGGGGTTTGGGGAAAACCTTTTTTCAGAAAGGTTTTCCCCAAATATTCACTTTCAGAGATTATTCGTCAACGCCCATGTCCTTGAGCTTAGCCTGAAGCTTCTTTGCAGCTTCGGGGTCGCCGATGTGGAGGGTGTTGTAAGCTTCTTCGGAGGATTCGAAGGGTCTGCCGAAGCCGCTCCAGTTGAGGTTGGTGTACATCGGGTTTGCGTGGCCGACTTCGGCTTCACGCTTAGCGATGTGAGCGAGCATACGGTTCTTGAGGAATTCAACAACTTCGGGTTCCTGTTCTGCGAGGTTGTTGTATTCTTCCGGGTCGTCGATGAGGTTGTAGAGTTCTACAGCGGGCTTGAAGTGGAAGTCGGGTTCAAGCGCGATCATGAGCTTCCATTCGGGAGTTCTCCAGCCGTGCTTTCTCATCCAGGTAGCTTCGGTGATGTAGAATTCGGGTTCCTGACGAACGCCTTCGCCGGTGATCGCCTTGGTCATGTCGCGGCCGTCGAACTTGATGCCGCAGTCGATGCCTGCAAGGGAGAGGATGGTCGGAAGAACGTCCTTGGTCTGGGTGATGTCTTCTACATGGCCTTCGTAGCCGAACTTGGAGTACTTGAATGCGAACGGTACGTTGAGAACGCAGTCGTAGATGGAGTGGTGGTCGAAGTAGCAGTCGTGGTCGTAGAGGGTTTCACCGTGGTCGGAGGTGAATACAACGATGGTGTCGTCTTCGAGGCCGAGTTCCTTCAGCTTTTCAAGGATCTGGTTGATGCAGAGGTCCATGTAAGCAACGGAAGCGTCGTACTGAGCGATGATGTATTCCGCGTCGGTGCATCCTTCCGGGAACCAGGAGAGGAAGTAGTCACGGAACGGCTTGAATTCGTAAACGGGCTTGAGGGACTTGTTGTTCGGGTCGAATTCGTCGCCCTGGTAGAACATTCTGGTGAAGGGTTCCTTGGTGTAGTAAGGAGAGTGGGGATCCATGTGACGCATGAAGAGGAGCCACGGCTGATCCTGCTTTGCGAGTCTTTCGAGTTCCGGGATGGCAGCCTTGTTCATTTCTTCGGCCTTGTCTGCATTCCAGTCTGCGTAGGTGATAACCTTGTCGCAGCCGCGGCAGGAGTGACCGCCGATGTAGGTGGAGGTGTAGCCGTAGTCACGGAGGATTTCGGGAAGGGTGCGAACCGCTTCGGTGAGGCCGCCCTGATGACGGAGAGCAACGCAGTCAGTGGAGAAGCAGTCCATACCGGTTACCATGGAAGCGTAACCCGGAGTGGTGGGGATGGAAGGGCTGTACATCTTATCGAACACGATACCGCCGTCTTCGATGAAGCGGTCGATGTACGGAGTGGTAAGACGCTTGTAGCCGTAGAGCGACATATGGTCGCTGCGGAGGCTGTCGATACCAAAGAACAGAATATTCGGTCTCTTGGACATGGTAGGTACTCCTTTGATTTATTTTTCTCTTACAGAGTGTTTATTGGTTCAGAGTTGAAGTTTTTCCCGACCTTCGGTCGGAAAGGTGGAAAAATGACCTTCGGTCATTTTTCTTGGATTTATGCCACTGCGCGTGGCGGGCGCCTAAGAGGTCTCCGGCGCGAGACCTCTTAGGAATCTCCCGCGCTGAGAGACCCTTCGGGTCTCAGGGGGCACTGCGTGCCAAAATCGGACGCACGTACCGGCTATAAAATACCGTTACCTTTAGCCCCGCGGTTAGCAAAAATCTGCTTCCCATACGGACGGCAGTCATGTTGCCGTTGGATTCTCTACCCTATAACTGCAATATGGCGGAGAATCCAAGGGGGAACCCCCTTGGTCGGGGTGATTCACAAGAGGGCCACGTGGAGACACGAAGTGTCTCTTGTCCTCTTGTGCGCCCGCCGCGCAGGCGATAAAATCGAAAAACGACCGTCAGGGAGTTTTTCTTCCATCTGCCCCGAAGGGGCATTTATTATCTTGCGCCGAGCTGCTTCAGGATCGCGTTCATGTAGCCGTAGCTTTCCGCTGCGATCTTGGTAGCGTCTACGAGAGACTGGTCGGGACCGATAACTTCGAGGTCTACGGGACCGTCGTAGTTCTGGTCAACCATTGCCTTGAAGTAGCCGTAGAGGTCGATGTCACCGCGGCCGCATGCCTGGTTAGCCGGTTCTCCCGGGGACGGGCCTTCGCCCTTGCAGTCACGAACGTGGATGTGCTTCATCTTGGTGAGAACCTGAGGAAGCGCGATTGCCGGATTTTCGCCTGCGCGGTGGATATGGGACGGGTCCATGTCAACGCCGAACGCGGGAGAGGTGATCGCATCCATCATGCGGAGAGTGGTCGGGGTGGACCATACAGCCGCACCTACGTGTGCCTTTACGCAGAGGGTGATGCCGTACTTTTCTGCATCTTCTGCGAGGATCTGGATGGTTTCGAGGGACTGCTTGAGGGTTTCTTCGTTGTTCATCTGACCGCCGGGGCCGATGTTGACGATCGGAATACCGATTTCCGCGCACGCTTCGAAAGCGGTGTTGAGGCGGTCACGGTCCTGGGATGCAACTTCCGTTGCGAGGAAGGGCAGGTCGAGTTCTTCGCGGATAGCGATGAGTTCTGCCTTGTCGTTCTTCCAGTTCGCGAGGTTGAGGTGTTCGCACATGCCTCCGATACCGGAAATTTCGACGCCGTCGTAGCCGCACTTCTTGATAGCTTCGGCTGCTTCACGGAAGGACACGGTCTTGAAAAGTACCGAGTTTACACCGAGTTTGATCATGGGGTGTTCTCCTTTGTATAATTTAAAAGTTTAACTTTATAAGTTCGGATGTTGGGGGATATATTTGAACGGATTCCGTTGATTGTCAGTTGATTCTGTTGATGATGGCGCGGAATGCGTCTTCGTAGTAGGCTTCTGCGCGTGCCTTGATTTCGCGGCAGTTGTCGCGGTTGCAGTATTCGAGGATGAACGGCTTGCGGTCCGCGTAGCGGAGATAGCATTCCATGAACTTCACCCAGTCGATGTCGCCGTCGCCGACATTCACGCCGTACGCGGCATTGATCTTGCGGTCCTTGCCGTGGAGGTAGGAGATGTCGTAGCGGAGGTAGTGGAACATCCCTTCTTCGTCGGAATTGGCGAGGAAGTTTGCGGGATCGAGCATGGCGCCGAGGCGTACGTGGGACTCATGTTCGAGTTCTTCGATGAGGTTTTTAAGACGTCTGGGAGAAGGAATGATATCGAGCACGCAGGCTTCGAGTGCGAGATGGACGTGAGCCTTTTCCGCTTCGAGGCAGATGGTGCGCAGCGTTTCCTTGAGATTCTGGTAATCGGATTCGTAGGTATCGGCATTGATGCCGCGCTTTCCGGGAGTAAAGCCGCATTCGCTGGCGATGTAGGGGATATCGGCTTCGGCGGCGAATTCGATATAGCGCTTTGCGTAATCGATCGCTGCGGCGCGTGCGCTTTCGTCGGGGTTGCGCAGGTCGGTGAACATACCGAGGGAGGTAACTTCGATGCCGCGGCCGCGGAATTCATTTGCGACGGTTTTGATGCGTTCGGGTGTGATTCCTTCGAGGGAGCCGATGCCGTTGTAGGTCCAGCCGTCGAGGTCGGAATGGACGAAGCAGAGTTCGGTACAGCGGAAGCCGCCTGCCGCCATTTCGCGGGCAGTGTCGGAAATCGTCAATCCGCCGAATGCTCTTGTGGTAACTCCGATATTGAACATGGAAATGCCCCTTTCGTTTTATGGAAACTGGCGATACAGACTGCTTCGCCTTGTTTAATCTCATTATAATATGCCGAAAACAAATAATCAATAGAATTTGAAAAACTTTTATATTTGATTTTTTCCGCAATGAGGTTTGGTGAGGAAAAAGTCAAAAAACTTTAAATTTCGATGTGGGGTTGTTCTGCGCGGACGTTCTGTCAGACGCCGTCCGTGCAGCGCAAGCGCAGAGGACAAAAAATCTCCGCCTCCGTTGACTTCCACGGAAGAATCCTGTATAATCAGCTTAACACATTTCAAAATTCTTACAGGAGGTTTTTTCATGAAAAAGTCACTTTCCCTGATTCTTGCACTGCTGATGATGCTTTCCGCATTCACAGCCTGCAGCAACGCTCCTTCCGAAGAGAATGCGGATGCTGTATCGGATTCCACGGCCGCAGAAGAAACCGTTCCCGTCGAGACTGAACCCGAGTTGTCCGACGATATCGAACCCATGGACTTTGAGCAGTACAGTTTTACAATCCTCACCAGCTCCACCACGACCCAACATACTATTACCGCTATCAATGAGCAGAACGGCGACGTGCTCAATGAGGCAATGTACAACCGTACCCAGCAGATCGCGGAAAAGTACAACATCATTTTCAACGACGACTACGTTCCCGGGAATTCCGATGCCGCACTGAACGCATTCACCAATTCCCAGCAGGCAGGCGACCAGGAATATGACCTTGCTATGCTCCTCGAACGCCGCGCGTTTGCCCTCACCAATCAGGGCTACTTCACCGATATCGGCAGCCTGAAATATGTCAATCTCGAGAAGCCCTACTGGTTCAAGGATGTCAACGATACCATCAACTTTACCGATAAGACCTACCTTTCCTACGGTGCGGCAAACCTCGGTATGTATGACATGACCCACGTTCTCTGCTTCAACCAGAAGATGATTGCCGACCTCCAGCTGGAGTCTCCCTATAATCTGGTTCTCGAAGGTACATGGACGATCGACAAGATGAAGACCATGGGCGAAACCGCCATGCTTGACGTGGACGGTGACGGTGCCTGGGGCGAAAATGACACCTACGGTCTGGTCGGCGCAACAAACGCACTTCCGATGAATTTCCTTGCCGCCGCCCGTCAGCGCACGATTGAAAATCACGGGGACGGAAACATCGAAAATATGCTGGCGACCAATCCGAAAATTGAAGAAATCTTTACCTATGTCAGCGATATGTGCTGGCAGACCGGGTTCTGGTACACCAAGACGACGGACTCCAACAACTACTGGCGCACCGAGTCCCATTTCCAGGAAGACCGTGCTCTCTTTGCCGACCACACGTTCTACAGCACGATTTCCCTGCGCGACATGGTATCTGACTTTGGTATAGTTCCCTTCCCGAAGTATACGGAAGATCAGCAGGAATACGGTGTTATGGTAGAAGCGGGTTCCCGTACGATGACCGTTCCGGCGAATATTGCCAATCCCGACCTCAGCGGCGCGGTTCTTGAAACGCTCCACTTCCTGTCCCACCGCGATGTAATGCCGGCGTACTATGAAGTTACGCTGAAGCAGAAGGTCAGCCGCGACAGCCTTTCCGCGCAGATGTTCGACATCATCAGGGATTCCATTTGTTACGACCTTGGTATGACGATGTTCTGCGAAGCGGTCAAGGATGGAATTTTCCGCGATCAGTTCCAGAACAATCTCCGGAAGTATGCGTCTGCCGTCAAGAGCAAGTCGAAGGTGATCGAAGCGGCGATTGCTGCCGCAAAGGGCGAATAAATTGCCCTGCGGATGTCTGAAATACCGGACTTTCCGTTGTTTCCGAAAATCCTGAAAAATGAAAAATCCCTTTCCGGAAAGTTTCTGAAAAGAAAGGGATTCAGGGAGGGAGAAAGACTTTATGCAGAAAGTTTTTCTCCCTCCCCTGTTTATCGCAGGATTTCCTTTCTCGCGGAAGGCGGTTATTCATATAAATTTTCTTGCATTTTGCCGGAATACGGTATATAATATATTGTATACTTTGCAAACGGAGTTTTAGAATACCGTGATCGATATCCTTCATTACAACGGCGACTTCGTCGTCGTCAATAAACCCCGCGGGATGCTCTCCGAGGGTGAGTGCCCCGCTGCCATCGCCGATGCCCTCCGGGAAAAAGGCGAGCCCCGTCCCGACGAACTCTACACTGTCCATCGCCTCGACCGGACGACCGCCGGGCTGATGGTCTACGCGCGCAACAAGCGTGCCGCCGCCGAACTGTCGAAGATCATCGCCGACGGCGGATTCCGTAAAACCTACGCCGCTTTCGTGACTGCCGATCCCGCGCTTCCGCCGGAAGGAGAACTGCGCGATATGCTCTTCTTCGACCGCAATCACGACAAAGCCTACGTCGTCGATGCAAAGCATCCCCGCAAGGGTGCCAAAGAAGCCGTCCTGACCTACGAGACCGCCGGTACCTTCGACGTGGACGGTGTTTCCGTCACCAGACTTCTCGTGTATCCGCAGACCGGACGGTCGCATCAGATCCGCGTGCAGTTCGGCAGCCGGAAATCCCCTCTGCTCGGTGACGGAAAGTACGGCAGTCGCGTGAAATATCATCACGCTTCCCTCATTTCCTGTGGTCTGCAATGGAAAAAATTTGAATTCCGACTGGATATTGACCGCATCGTTCCCGAGGCGGACGATTGATAAAATCCGCGGTTTCCGGTATAATAATACCGCGGCTTCTGCCGCAGTTTTAGGAAAGGAAATCGTCGAACCGTGGGAAAAACTCTTGCAAAACAGACTTCCGCCGCGTTTGACCGTTTCAGAAACGACCTGAATCCCCATTGGATGGAAAATCCCCTTCTCGTACGGAAAAAGTTCCAGATGAAGGACGTCTATTTCCGGCGCGACCTGCCCGAACGGGAGGTCTTCCGCTGTGAGCTCGCGTTTGATACCGAGGTGTATGTCCTTCTGCTGATCGGTGCGGCCGTCCTCTTTTTCGGGATCTGCCGCTTCTGCTCCGCCGTGTCGGGCGCACGGGAGCGCCGCCGCATCCGCCGGAACTGCAAAAACTGAATTTTCCCGATCCCTGCCGCATCGCTTCGCATAATCCGGGGCGGTGCCGGACCGGGGACGAGCCCCAAGAAAATAAAGCATACATGAAAAAAAGAGACAACATCATCCGTATCTGGGCGATCGCCGTTCTTTACATAGTGATCGCTCTTGTTTACGTCGGACGGCTCCTGTATCTGCAGGTCTCCGGACAGGACTATTATTCCATGTCCGTGCCGTCCCGCACGTACAGCCGCACCGTCGCCATCCAGGCACAGCGCGGCGAAATTTTCGACCGGAACGGCAACGCTCTCGTGTCGAACGACTATTCCCACAACATTATCCTCGATTACGCTTCCCTTTCCGCCGATGACCGGGCAAGCAACGACATCGTGATGTCCGTCGTTGACGCGGCGCGCATTCTCGGACTGGCCGACTGCATCGTCGAGCCGAAGGAATCGCTGGTCGTCGAAGCGGAACCCGGGATCGGGCTGTCCTACTATATGTCTGACAGCTTTCTCGATTCCTCGCGCGGACGGAAGTATACGAAGCTCGTCCGCGAACTGAACGTGGAGGACGGCGCTTCCCTGGAGGAACAGGCGGAAGCGCTGCTGCTCCATTACGGCATCGCCGAATGGAACCGGGAGGAAGAATGTCTGGAATACAGCTATACCTACGAATCCTGTGCGTTCCTGCTGGAGCTGCGTCTGGATATGGACCTTTCCGGCTTCTCGAGCGTGTCGCCGTATACGCTCGTGGAAGGTGCAAACCTTGAACTGCTCACGTTTGCGGAAGAAAACTGTCCGCGCGGCGTTCTTGTGCAGGTGACGGCGGACCGTGTGTACAATTATCCCGGCTATGCGTCGCACATTCTCGGACGTGTCGGCAAGATCACGGGAGCCAAACTGGAATATTATACGGCGCTCGGCTATCCGATGGATGCTGTGGTCGGGCTTGACGGGGTCGAGCAGGCGTTTGAGGAATACCTGCGCGGCACGGACGGCGAAATGAGAATCACCGAGGACTCCTACGGCAACATCCTGTCGACGGAGGTCACGAAGGAGCCGCAGCCCGGACATGACGTCTATCTGACCCTCGACATCGAAATGCAGATGGTCGCGGAACGCGCGCTGGCGGAAAATATTTTCAAGATCCGCGAGGAAGCGCAGTGGTCGGGACCGCTCCACGGGGAAGACGCTTCCGCGGGCGCAATGACGGTTCTCGACGTGGATACGGCCGAGATTCTGGCGATCTGTTCGTACCCGACGTACAATCTTGCGACGTTCAACGAGGACTGGTCGGTGATCAGCACCGCGGAACCGGGACCTCTCATGAACCGTGCCCTGTCCGGTACGTACGCGCCCGGCTCGACGTTCAAGGTCGGCGTATCGGTGGCGGCGCTCGAAGAGGCGATCATTGAAAAGAACACCTACATCAACGCACAGGGGATGTATATGTACTACGCGGATTCCGGCTACACGCCGCGCTGCTGGCTGTATCTTCTGGCAGGTCAGTCCCATGGGCCGATCAACGTCGTGGAAGCGATCCAGGAATCCTGCAACTACTTTTTCTACGATGTCGGACGCCGTCTGACGATCGAGAAAATGAACGAATACTGCAGGCACTTCGGACTCGGTCAGCCGACCGGTATCGAACTTCCGGAAAAGACGGGGATTCTTGCCGGACCGGACTACCGTGCGGAAAACGGGCTGAACCAGTGGAGCCCGGGCGACACGCTGCAGGCGGCGATCGGGCAATCGGACAATCTGTTCACGCCGCTCCAGCTCAGCGTATATCTGTCGACGATCCTGAACGGCGGAACGCGCTACAGCGCGCATCTTCTGTATCAGGTAAAGAGCTACGGCGGCGAGCGGATCCTTCACCAGAATGAGCCGAAGGTGGTCAGCGAGATCGACATTTCGGACGATCATCTGGAGACGGTGCGTGAAGGGATGCGCGGCGTAATGGACAACGGTTCCGCAGCGAGCGTCTTCTCGGGCTATGCGATCCCGGTCGGCGGTAAGACGGGGACGGCGCAGGTCTCCGCGACGAAGAGTGACAACGGCGTCATGACGGCGTTTGCGCCGTTTGACGATCCGGAGATCGTGATCTCCTGTATTATCGAACAGGGTTCCGGCGGTACGGAAGCCGGGTATTCGGTCCGCGACGTATTTGACTATTATTTCCGCGAAGAGATCGCGGCGATGGCGGCGGAAGAGGACACTCCGTGATGGAAAAACGACCCTGCGGGTCTCCGGAAGCCCTTCGGGATTTCTCTGCCGGAGTGACGATATTTTGTAGCCGGTACATACTTTTTATCCGGCACGCAGTGCCCCCGGAGACCCGAAGGGTCTCCAGCGCGGGAGATTCACAAGAGGTCTCGCGCCGGAGACCTCTTGTGCGCCTGCCACGCGCAGTGGCATAAAATCAAGAAAAATGACCGGAACGGTCATTTTTCCACATCTGCACCCGACTGCAGGTCGGCTCCGATGGGTGCCCCACACAAACAATCAGGTATTCAAAATTTGATAAAGGAAACTTTATGCCGAAGATAGAAAAAATTATCGACATCCTGACGTCTCTGTACCCCGATGCGCTGTGCTCGCTCGAATTCGCCGGAGACCCGTGGCGTCTCCTCGTGATGGCAAGACTTTCCGCACAGTGTACCGATGAGAGAGTCAATATCGTCTCCGTGCCGCTGTTCGAAAAATATCCCACCGTGTACGATATGGCACGGGCGGAACTTTCTGACGTTGAGGAGATCGTCCGTCCCTGCGGTCTGTACCATACCAAGGCGCAGTCCATCGTCGAGGCGGCAAAACTCCTCGTCGAACGTCATGACGGCAGAGTGCCGCAGACCATGGAAGAACTGCTTGCCCTTCCCGGGATCGGCAGAAAGATCGCCAACCTCATCCTCGGCGATATTTACGGCCTGCCCGGCATCGTTGCGGATACCCACTGCATCCGCATCAACGGAAAACTCGGATTCTACGATCCTTCCCTGAAGGATCCCGTCCGGGTGGAACGGATCCTCTCGGGTATCGTGCCGCCGGCGGAACAGTCCGCGTACTGCCACCGTATGGTGCTCTTCGGACGCGAATACTGCATCGCGCGGAGTCCGCGCTGTGCGGAATGTCCGCTGAAGGACGAATGTGAAACCGGAAAAAACATCTGATGAAAGAAACTGCTATGAAGAATTTTTACATCCCCGCGCCGGTTCTTTTCGCGCTTGACCGGCTTCATGCGGCGGGATACCATGCCTACGTGGTCGGCGGATGCGTGCGCGATTTCCTCATGGGACGCGTTCCCGGCGACTACGACGTGACCACGTCCGCCAAGCCGGAACAGACCCTTGCCGTCTTTGCCGACTGCCGCGTGGTCGAGACCGGTCTTCAGCACGGGACGGTGACCCTCGTGCGCGGCGGCATGAACATCGAGATCACCACCTACCGCGTCGACGGCGTCTATCTCGACGGACGGCATCCGGAAAACGTCACCTTCACGGACGACCTTGCCGAAGACCTCTGCCGCCGCGATTTTACCGTCAATGCGATGGCGTACAGCCCCGATTCCGGCGTGATCGATTATCACGAAGGTCTGCGGGATATGGAGAACCGCGTCATTTCCTGCGTCGGAAGTGCGGAAAAACGCTTCTCCGAGGACGGTCTTCGCATCCTGCGTGCCCTGCGGTTCTCGGCTGTGCTCGATTTCACGCCGGACGGCGAATGTGCCGCCGGTGTCCGGAAGCTGGCGCCCCTGCTCGACAAAATTTCGCGCGAGCGCATCTATGTTGAACTGACCAAACTGCTCGGCGGTCCGGCGGCGCCGCGGATTTTGCGGGGATACCCCGACATCATCGCGCGCATCCTGCCCGGACTTTCGGAAATTTCCGCGGAAAAAACGGCGGAACGGATCGAACGTCTGCGGACATTCGTGAAGGCGCACGGGATCGCTCTTCCCAAAAAGGATGCGGACGCACTGCACTATGCCCTTCTGTTCGCGGATACGGACGCGAAGCTGTGCCGCCGTCTGATGCAGTCGCTCAAGCCGTCGCGCGAGGAGCTGAATGCTGCCGAAACGGTGCAGAAGTTCGGGAATTCCCCGGACGCGTTCACGGAAGAACCGTTTGTTTACGCCGTGAAGCTGCTGATGAAGGCAGGCGGCGACGACTTCCCGAAAAAGACCGCGCTGTACCGGTATGCGCTCGGCACGCTGGCGGAAGAGACCGCGCTTGCGGCGATCGGTACGGCGGATGATCTTGCATCCCGCGGTGTCTGCGTACGTCTTGCGCAGATGAACATCGGCGGCAGCGATCTGATGCCGATGGGATTTGCGGGACCGAAGATCGGTGCCGCACTGAACACGCTTCTCGACCGCGTACTGCGGGAAGAGCTGGAAAACGACCGTGAAGTCCTGCTGTGCGCGGCGAAGGATCTTGCGGAAAGGTAAAACGGGAAAAGAAAAATGTACGAAAACAAGGAAATCAAAGGAAAAACGCAGAAAAAACCGGCGAAGAAAAATACGCCGTGCGAAACCTGTGTATACTATGATGTGATCGACGAGGACGGTACGCTCGGCTGCACGATCGACTTCGACGAAGACGAGATGTACAGCCTCCGTACGGGAAAAAACGGCTGTCCCTACTATAAATTCTACAACGAATACAAATCGGTTCAGAAACAGAACTGATTCCAAAAATTGACATAAGGCGGTATTTCCATGAAAGCTGCGGTACCGAAGACGGAAAAGGAAAACAAGGTCAGAGTGGCTCTGCCGGACATCAGCGAACGGCATCAGGTGCATATCATCAATCCGATGTCCGGGCGAGGTGTGGCCGGTGCAAATATTTATTCCGCGGTGGAAAAAAGCGCGGCGGAGAGCGGCGGAGAGATCCTGAAAAGCGAACGTCCCGGCCATATTGAAGAACTTGCCGCGCAGGCGTGTGCGAAGGATCCGTTTGTCCATATCATCGCATACGGCGGAGACGGAACGGTCAACGAAACGGTCAGCGGGATCATGAAGTCCGGCGCGTCGCGTACGGCGTCGTTCTCGGTGATCCCCGTCGGAAGCGGAAACGACTTTTCCGCGTACGTGAACGATTCCGGCGTTTTTGCAAAGGCGGAGCTGAACAAGATCGACGTTGTCCGCGTGACCTGCGGGGACGATGTCCGCTATTTTGCCAATATGATGAACATAGGCTTCGACTGCAACGTCGTGAGCGAAACGTATACGCTGAAGAAAAAGCCGTTCCTGCACGGCAGTGCGGCGTATATCGCGGGCGTTGCGAAGACGCTGATCCTGAAGAAGACCTTCCGCGGAAAGGTGACGCTCGAAGGCGTCGTTCCTTTCGGTTCGGAGGAAGAATCCGCCGCACCGGAGGTGTTCGAGCAGAAGATCCTGCTCACCGCGGCGGCGAATTCCCGCTACTGCGGCGGCGGTTTCTGTGCGGCTCCGCTGGCGTCCCTGAACGACGGTCTGCTGGATGTTCTGGTGGTCAGCAATCTTTCGAGACTCCGTTTTCTGACGGTGGTCGGCGCTTACCGTGCCGGTTCCTACATTAATGAAGACGGGGTGATGGGACGGATGTTTTCCGATATCATCACCTACCGCAAGTGCCGGAAGGTGACGGTGGAAGGTCCGGAAAAGTACTGCCTCGACGGGGAAGTTTATTCCGCCGGGGAAAGCCGTAAGATCGAAGCGGAAGTGCTTCCCGGCGCGATGTGGTACGCCGCGCTGTGATCTCCTGCGGCACAAATTCATAAAAAAACGGACGGGCATGCCCGACCGTTTCCTTTCTTAGTCCGTACGTCTGCGCGGGATCAGCGCGAGGATGACGACGATCAGCGCGGCGGCGATCAGCAGAGCGACGATGACGGAGCCCCAGCCCGACCCGTCTGCCGCCTCATCGACCGCGTTCGCGGCTTCATCCACGGCGTTTTCCACAGGATTGTCCGCAGTGTTTGCGTCATTCTTTCCGGCGGTGTTTCCGGGACGGTCTGCGGGACCTTCGCCGACCATTCCGTCTTCGTTGCCTCCGGCCTGCCCTTCCTCACGGTTTCCGTTGCCTGCATCGGGATCTCCGGCGGCGTCCTTTTCGGGAGCCGGAGCCTTGTCTGCGCTGTCGGCGGGAGCGTCCGGTGCAGGTGTTTCCGCCGGATCTCCGATGGAATCGTCGATGATGGGTTCGTCCGCGGTATCGGGGAGCATGTCTTCGATGACGCCGCCGTTTCCGGCGTTGTCCGCGTTTTCCGCGGTACTGCCCGCAGTTCCGGCAGAGGAGACCGTGATATCGAACGGGATCGGATCGCCTTCCGCTTCGGCGGTGCAGAGAACGAGAGGATTTGTGCTTGCGGCACCGGTCGGAAGAACGGCACCGGTCGGCAGGACTGCACAGGCGGCGGTCAGCACAAGCGCGGCGAGGACGGCGGCGGATTTTGTGACGGGATATCGTTTCATGAAATATACCATTCCTTCCTGATGATGGATCGTGAAAAAATCGCGGATGACGCGGTTCACAGTGCTATTGTTGCGTGACGGGAATGGGATTATTCAGTTCCTGCAAAATTCCGGAAAATATATTTCGACGGATAATCATGCAGAGAGTGCGAAAATTAATGCATGGCATCCGCCGTGCGTGAAAATCCATAAAAATACAGTTGATATAGAAATAAAAGGAAAAATCAAGAGTCTGGAGAAAAGAAAATGGACAGCAAACGCTTTACAAAAAATGACAGCGGATTCATCTGCGCGAACTGCGGGAACGAAGTGCCTCCGCTGAAGTATACCTCGCGCAACCACTGCCCGAAATGCCTGTGTTCCCTGCATCTGGACGTGAATCCGGGCGACCGCGCGTCCGACTGCGGCGGCGTTATGGACCCGGCATTCGCGGAACCGGACGCAAAGCGCGGATTTATCATCTCGCACAAATGCCGGAAGTGCGGCGAGATCCGCCGGAACAAGGCGGCGGCCGACGACGACCGCGATCTGCTGATCGAACTGACGTCGCGCCACTGAAACGAAAAAAACAGGAGAAAATCGATGAGTAAATTTGAACGGACGGAAATGCTGCTCGGCTCTGCGGCGGTGGAAAAGCTGAAGAATTCCCACGTTGCCGTGTTCGGTGCGGGCGGCGTCGGCGGTCACGCGATCGAAGCGCTGGTGCGCTCGGGTCTCGGCGAGATCACGATCGTGGATATGGATACGGTCTCCGAATCGAACATCAACCGGCAGGCGTTTGCGACCGTGAAAACGGTCGGGAGACCGAAGGTGGATGCGGCGGAAGAGCGGATCCGTGAGATCAATCCGGACTGCACGGTGCATAAGCTGTGTCAGTTTTATCTGCCGGAAACGGAGTTCGATTTCGCGCAGTACGACTACGTGATCGACGCGATCGACACGGTTGCCGGAAAATTGTCGATCGCGGAGAAGTGCACGGCGGCAGAAACCCCCGTGATCGCCGCGATGGGTGCGGGAAACAAGATCGATCCGACGAAATTTGTGGTGACGGATATCTACAAAACGTCCGTCTGTCCGCTGGCGGCGATCATGCGCCGCGAACTGCGGAAGCGCGGTGTGCCGAAGCTGAAGGTGGTCTACTCGACGGAATCGGCACTCAAGCCGCTGTTCCAGCCGGAGGAAGAATTCGGCGATACTACGGAAGAAAACGCGCCGAAATCCCGCCGTGCGACGCCGGCATCCGCGGCGTTTGTACCGTCGGTCTGCGGACTGATCATCGCGGGTGAAGTGATCCGCGATCTCTGCGGGATCGGGACGGACGGCAGCGGAAGAGAAATGCTCACAGAATAAAGGATAATATCGTTCCTATGGAAAACATGGAAAACAACGAAAATACGGAACTTCGCCGGGATCCGGCGATGAGCACGCAGAAAAAATTCCGGAAGGAGATCTGGACGCCGTTCGTTTCGGCGGTGAAGGAATACCAGCTGATCAAGGAAGGGGATAAGATCGCCGTCTGTATGTCGGGCGGAAAGGACTCCGCCCTGCTCGGCGTGCTGATGAAGATGCTGCACCGCTGGTCGGACTTCCCGTTTGAGCTGGAATTCATTGCGATGGATCCGGGATACACGCCGGAAAACCGCGCAAAGCTGATCGCAAACTGTGAAAAACTGGAACTTCCGATCCATCTGTTCGAAACGAATATTTTTTCGGTGACGGCGAAAACAGAGAAGAATCCGTGCTATCTCTGCGCCAGAATGCGGCGCGGACATCTGTATAGTTATGCAAGATCGCTCGGATGCAACAAGATTGCGCTCGGACATCATTTTTCGGACGTGATCGAGACGACGCTGATGGGAATGCTCTGGGGCGCCCAGATCCAGGGGATGCTCCCGAAGCTGCACAGCACGAATTACGATGGCATGGAGCTGATCCGTCCGCTGTACAAGGTACATGAGGACGCGATCGTCGCGTGGGCGAACTATAACGGGCTGTCGTTCCTGCAGTGCGCGTGCATCATGACGGAACGCGCGCAGGTGGACGAAAACGCATCAAAGCGCCGCGAGACCAAATTTCTCATCCGCGAGCTGAAGAAGACCAACCCCGACATCGAAAAAAACATCTTCAACAGCATCCACCGTGCCAACATCGACACGCTGGTATCGTACAAGCTGAAGGACGAGATGCACAGCTTCCTGGACGACTACGACGTCCCTCTTGACAACCTATAAAAATTATGGTATAATTATCCTGCGGCTGAAGCCGTGACTGAGACACTTGAAGGTGTCCGCAAACGATGGGGATATCCCCCTTTTTTGGCGGCACCTTTTTCTTTTTCCGGTGTCCGCAGCTTTATCTTTAAAAATCAAGTGTCTCCGAGGTATTTATGAAAGACAGAACAATTATTGGCTCTCCGCTCCGCAAACTGACATTTTCCGCGATGTTTCTCGCGCTCGCGCTCGTACTTCCCTTCCTGACGGGACAGATCCCGCAGATCGGCGCGCTTCTTTCCCCGATGCACATTCCCGCATTTCTCTGCGGGCTGGTGTGCGGACCGCTCTGGGGTGGTGTCGTCGGATTCGTTTCGCCTCTCCTGCGCTTCCTGATGTTCTCCATGCCCCCGATCATGGCGGCGATCCCCATGGCGTTTGAACTTGCCGCTTACGGTGCGTGCGCGGGCATCCTCTATCGGGTATTCCGTAAAATTTTTGACAAAAAGATCCCATCCCTGTATGCCGCGCTGGTGATTTCCATGCTCGGCGGACGCGTCGTCAACGCGCTCGTGAAATCCGCCGTTCTCGGACTCTCCGGAAGCGAATTCTCCCTCTTTGTGATTTTCCTCGAACTGTTCACGGGAACCTGGGCGGGAATCGTTCTTCAGCTCGTGATCATTCCGCCGCTTGTTGTGGTTCTGGAAAAGTTTGTGGTCGCAAGAAAGAGCTGATTTGGGCAGATTTCCGGAAAAACTATGGAAAATCTTTCGTTTTTAATAAAGAATTCATGAAATAGGTATTGAATTTTGCGCGGAATGTGGTATACTAATACTGTATTTTGTGATACAAATCCCATTACGAAAGGAATTTTTCCATGAAGAAGGATAACAGCTCTCTCCTGAAGACAGTCTTTGTTGCTATCGGCGCTCTCGTAAGCATCGCCGCTCTCGTTGTTGTTGTATACACTGTTTTCAAGAAGTATTTCAAGGTTACGTTCGAATGTGACGGCTGCTGCGACGCCTGCGAAGACGATTGCTTCGCTGACGAAGACGCTTGCTACGAACCCATCTGCTGCTGCGAAGACGAAGAAATCGCTGAAGAAGCAGAAGAAGTTGAAGACGCTGAATAATTCAGGCTCTGACTCTGACAAAACGGAAGGACATCCCCGCGGATGTCCTTTTTGTTTTCCGTTGAGTTTGATATGCGGACTCCACGGTACGTTGTTGTTATGCAAAAACGCCTCCATTGAATACAACGGCTGATTGTGGTACAATACAGGTACAAGAACAACCGGTGTTCTATACGGAAATGTCACAACATAAAGGAGATATATTATGGATATCACAACGATGGGCGAGCGAATCAAAGAACTCCGCAGGAACGCGGGAATGACGCAGGAAGAACTCGGAAATAAGATCGGCGTGACGGCGCAGGCGGTATCGAAATGGGAATGCGGCAGCGTGCCGGATACCGAACTGATTCCGAAGATCGCGGACTGCTTCGGCGTGGCGATCGACGTGCTGTTCGGACGGGAATATGAGAATTATGACCCTTACAATATCATGTCCAAGCACCTGATCGGCGGCAGGGACGAGGATATTGAAAACGAAGAGATTGTCCGCCGCGGCTTCAAAAACTGTTATGTGAGCATTATCGATGCCATGTACAGAAAAAAAGAAGGATTTGAAAAACACTATACGACCGGGGAACGTATCGATCAGATTTTTGCCGACCCCTTCCCGTATGTCAAAATCTTTACCGATGAACTGATTGCCCTGATGGATGCTACCGCAGATTCCCCTTCCTTCTTCTATATGCCCGAAGCGGAAGGACGCGCGAAAAAGCTTCTGGAAAACACCGATTACGTTTCCCTGTTTGCCGCTCTTTCCGATCCCGACGTTTTCAACGCGATTCTTTATATGCAGAGCCATAAACTCTCCCGCTATACGAAAAGTGCCTTTATTGCCAAGGTCGGGATTTCCGCCGAACGCGCGGATGAGGTTCTGGAAACACTCCGGAAATATAAATTTATCCATGTCGATTCGCTGGAACTGGACGATGCCGTGATCGAAACGTATCAGAGCAACTGGATTTCGTATTTTATGATGTTCCTCCAGAGTGCGCATTATCTTCTGAATCGCTTTCAATGTTGCAGCTGCAGTTCCCGCCGTTCCGAACCCCCGCTGAAACTCGACGACTGACATTATCAAGGAGAAAACACCATGAAACGTGAAGAACTCAAAAAATACTACACCGACGCAAAGCCCATTCCCATGGACGATGAGACTATCAAGCGGCTCCGTCCCCTTGTGGATGCGGAAGGCGAATGGACGGGCGACGTTCCGCTGACCCGTGAAGAAGCCGTGTACGATATCGACTGCTTCTTCGACCTTCTGAAATACTGCTACGCGGGCTACAATTACTACGCGGATAAAATCGACTTCGCACAGGCGAAAACGGATGTCCTCGCCGCTCTGCCGGAGGATGGAATCACCGCCGTACAGGTGAAGGATGCCATTTACTATACGCTGAATCCGCACATCAACGACACCCATTTCGCCTTTCAGTGCGGCGGCTGGAATTCGTTCAAGAAATCGTGCAACGCATGGTTCACCGGACTGACTGTGGAGGAATGCGAGGACGGCTACAAGGTTATCCGCAAGGAAACGGGCGACGTGAATGTCGGACATATTTTTACCGCAGAGGAAACCGAAGGGCACCGGTTTGAAACCTTCCCGAACGCGAACGGAGCAAAGCGGTACTACATCGGCGTACTGTCCGCGGAACAGCCGGAAACGCTTGAAATCGGCGGATTCACTTTGCCGCTCCATCTCTGCCGCCTGACCTCCTTCCGTGAAGCGAAGGGCGAAGGTGCGTGGTCGCGGTGGACATGGAGCGGGCTTCCGCTCGTCGAGCATGTTTCCTACGGAAATTCCGAAGTTGCACACACCAGAGAGGCGTTTCAGCTCACGGAAGATGCCGATCCGTTCCGGGAGTTCGGCGAAAAAATGTCCAAAGAACCGGTCTTCCTGTGGAGTCTGCTCGGCAACAGCGGCGGGAACAGCGTTTATCCCCAGACGTTTGTCGAAGCACTGAACGATCATGCGGTCTGGGAAAGCGACTGCGCAATCCTTGACAATCCGCTTCTCGATAAAGAGAGCGAAGAAAAAGTATCGAAAATCTGTGTATATTCGGGAGAAACCATCGACCATTCTCAGGCAAAATACGAAGGACGGGCGTTCGTTTTCCAGAATAAGGGGGTAGCATCCTCCGCAGAAGCGGCGATCAGTTATGCGCGTTCCCTCAAAAACGTCTGCTTTGTCGGCACTTCGACCGCCGGATGCGGACAGTTCGGCGATCTCCGGAAATACCGTCTGCCGAACTCCGGAATCTATTTCGTCATGGGCTACAAGGTGTTCAACGAAAACGGCTTTGAAGAAGGAGTCGGCTTCATGCCCGACTACTGGCTTGACGTAAACGATGTATGGGGAGTATGTGAAGAAACAGAGAATTTCATCCGGGCGATGCACTACGATCTCCGTCCGGGGGACTGGGGAATCCAGCTGAAAAACCATATTTCCGACGATGTCGAACGTCTGGCGAGAGATATCAAAGAGTACGCGACCCGCGCCGACCTCGATGAAGACCAAAAGGCGGAACTGCTCCGTCTCAGCGACCGCATCCGGGACGATGTGGAAGCAGCAATGAAATAAGGAAAATTTCCGCTCAAACTTGACGACTGACCGCCGGATCCCTGCGGATGCCGCCGATGAGACACCGGAAACGACCGAACAGACAAAAAGCCGCATTTCTGCGGCTTTGTCTGCTATGATATACCCGAAGCATGAAAACCGATACGACGGAGGGCGTTATCTATGCAGGCAATCAAAACAACGGGGCTCGTCAAGCGGTACAAAGATCTGACCGCCGTGGACGGGCTGGATCTGGAGATCGGGCAGGGAGAACTGTTTTCCCTGCTGGGCGTCAACGGCGCGGGAAAGACCACGGCGATCAAAATGCTTTCCTGCCTGACAAAACCGACCGCCGGGGAGGCTGTGGTCGGCGGATTTGACATCGCGGCGGAGCCGGATCGGGTGAAGCGGCTCATCGGGGTATCTCCTCAGGAGACCGCCGTCGCGCCGAACCTTTCCGTGAAGGAAAATCTCGAGCTGATCTGCGGCATCCACGGATTCCCGAAGGAAAAAACACAGGAAAAGATCGGAGAACTTTCCGGACAGTTTTCGCTGGACAGCGTTCTCCGGAGAAAAGCCGGAAAACTGTCCGGCGGATGGCAGCGCCGCGTCAGCATTGCGATGGCACTGATCGGCGAGCCGCAGATCTTATTTCTGGACGAGCCGACGCTCGGGCTGGACGTCATCGCAAGGCATGACCTCTGGGAAGTGATCCGCTCGATGAAGGGAAAGATCACGATCATTCTGACGACGCATTACATGGAGGAAGCCGCGGCATTGTCCGACCGCATCGGGATCATGAAAAACGGCCGCCTTCTTGCGTCGGGAACGACGGAAGAACTGAAGCGGACGGCAGGGACCGACGATTTTGAATCGGCATTCGTGTCGATCGTAAAGGAGAGTGCGGTATGAGAATGCTGACGTTTGCAAAACGATGCGCGAAGGAGATCCTGCGTGACCCGCTCACGCTCGGCTTCGGTCTGGGATTTCCGCTGGTCCTGCTGTTCCTTATGAGCGCCATACAGGCGAATGTTCCGGTGAGCATCTTCGAGATCGACAAGCTGGCGCCGGGACTGACCGTCTTCGGGCTGTCGTTCATGACCCTGTTTTCCGCGACGCTGATTTCCCGCGACAGAGAAAGCGCGCTTCTGCAGCGGCTGTACACGACGCCGCTCACGGGATTAGACTTTATCCTCGGCTATATGCTCCCGTTTCTTCCCATCGCGGTCGGGCAGACCGTGATCTGCTATCTGGCGGCGATCCCGCTGGGACTGAATGTCAGCGTGAATATCCTGTACGCGGTCCTCGGGATCCTTCCCATGGCGGTATTCAACATTGCGCTGGGGCTTCTGTTCGGCAGTATCCTCGGTGTCAAACAGGTCGGCGGCATCTGCGGGGCTCTGCTCACCAATCTGTCCGCGTGGCTTTCCGGGGTGTGGTTCGATCTGACGCTTGTGGGCGGATTTTTCGAGAAACTTGCGGGATTTCTCCCCTTTATGCACGCCGCAGAACTGGAAAAAGCCCTGCACGGCGGGGATTTCGGCGCGGCGGCATCGCACATCCTGCCGGTTCTTCTGTACAGTGTACTGGTCACGGCGGCGGCCGTGTTCTGCTTCCTCGGACAAATGAAAAAACAGTAAGGATTTGAGGAAATGAAATACAAACTCATCATCGACAGGGATGCGGAAGAAGAGATCGTTGTGGTCGTCCGCGCACCGTCTTCCCTGACCGAGCAGATCGAAAATCTTGTCCGCAGTTTTTCCGGTACGGACAGCATCATGGGGTACCGGGACGATGAGATGCGGAAGCTGGCGTTCCGGGAGATCGAGTGCATCACCATCCTTGACCGGAAGGTGATCGCGATCGACGGCGAAGGAAAGCAGTACCGCATCCAGGATCGTCTGCGTGATCTGGAAGAGATCCTTCCCTCCTATTTCATCCGCATCAACAAGTCCGCGCTCGCCAACGAACACCGGATCCAGCGGTTCGATGCCGCGTTCAGCGGCGGTGTGGATGCCGTGTTTGCGTGCGGCTACCGGGAATATGTTTCCAGACGTTGTTTTGCGGAGATCCGCAGGAGGTATGAAGGAATATGAAGAAGCATTTTGCGGAATTTATCCGGCGCGGGCTGACCGCCTGCGGTTTCGGACCGCTGGTTCTGGCGGTCTTCTACCGGATCCTGCAGCTGCAGGGAGATGTACAGACCCTGACGGTCGATCAGGTCTGCGTCGGGATCTTTTCGGTCTCCGCGCTCGCCTTTGTTGCGGGCGGCATGAATTTTGTCTATCAGATCGAGCGGCTGCCCCTGATGGCGGCGATCCTGATCCACGGCGGTGTGTTGTACGTCAGTTATCTGGCGGTATATCTGGTCAACGACTGGCTGGAATGGGGTACGGCTCCGATCCTTGTATTTTCGGGGATTTTCGTGATCGGATATCTTGCCATCTGGGCGGTCATCTATTCGATCCTCCGGCGGAGAACGGCGCGGCTCAACGCGATCCTGAAGAAAAAACAGCAGAACGCGGCAGAGGAATAAAGCATAAAAAATCGGGAGATCCCTTTTTTGGGGGATCTCCCGTTATATTTTCATGTAAATTTCGCTGAGGGCGGAAGCCGGAGACCCTTCCTTCGAAGAGGTCTCCGAAAACTCCGTTTCCCTTTTACTTACTTTACAAGGTGACGCTTGATCTTTCTGCTGGAGGTCTTTTCGAATTCGGTCTTGCGGAATTCGAGCTTGTGGATCTGCTTGAAGCTCGGGAGCTTCTTGTTCAGTGCCGCGATGGACTTCTGGATTTCCGTGCGGAGGTCGTTTTCGCTCATGTCCGGATATTTGTCGTATGCCGGGAAAATGACCGCTGCCAGCTTGGTTTCGCCGGTTTCTTCTTCCATACGTCCGACAACGACGGATTCGCCGATGGTGTCGATGTTTTCGAGATATTCTTCGATTTCTTCCGGGAAGACGTTCTTGCCGTTGTCCAGAACGATGACGGACTTCATACGTCCCGTGATGGTGAGATAGCCGTCCTTGTCCATGTAGCCGACGTCGCCGGTACGGAACCAGCCGTCGTCGGTGAACGCTTCCGCGTTGGCTTCCTCGTTGTTCATGTAGCCGAGCATGACGTTGGAACCCTTGACCTGCACTTCGCCGGAGAGGTAGCCGAGTTCGTTTTCTTCGGTGCCTTCGATGCGGATTTCACAGCAGGGAACTGCCGGGCCGACGGTGCCGGGCTTGCGCTTCCAGTACGGGGTGACCGCAACCAGAGGAGAGCATTCCGTGATGCCGTAGCCTTCGTAGATGGAAATGCCGAACGCTTCGAATGCTTCGATCATTTCGGGATTCAGCGCCGCGCCGCCGCAGATGATCTTATGGAGACGTCCGCCGAATGCTTCGCGTACATCCTTGAAGATCTTTTCGCTCAGGTCGATGCCTGCGTAAGCGAGCTTGCTTGCCACTTTGGTGCCGACCGACAGGATCTTGTCCTTGCCGGAGCGCTTTGCTTCCGACTGGATCTTCTTGTACATCGTCGTCACGAACAGCGGAACGAGAACGAGACCGGTGGGTTTGTATTCCTTGAAGTTCTTGAGCGCGTGGCGGATGGAGTCGTTGATGCAGATCTTCGCGCCGAAGTTGGTCGCCGCGAGGGTACATGCCAGTTCGTAGGTATGGTGCAGAGGAAGAACGGATACGAGAACGTCTTCCTTGCAGAAGTAAACCTGCGTGCAGGCGGAGGTTACCACAGAGAAAATATTGCGCTGGCAGAGCATGACGCACTTCGACGAGCCGGTCGTACCGGAGGTGAAGAGGATCTGTGCCATGCGTTCGGTATCGGTGTCGGGAATGAATTCGCGGTCGCTTTCCATACCGATGCGGATCATGCGGTCGAGGGAGGTCACAGCGGTTCTGCCGATTGTGACGGGCGTTTCGTCCGCGGGAGCCATCGGGAAGAGGTTGGTTAAAGTCGGGTGATCTTCCGCGATTTCCGCAATTGCCTTGTTGAAGGATGCGGAATAAACGATGCCGGCGGCATCCGCGACGGTGAGGAACTTTGCAAGTTCTTCATGCGCGAGTTCCTTGTCGAGCGGGAGCGCGACGTTGCCGGAAGCGAGGATTGCGAGGTAGGCGATGATCCAGTTCGCGGAGGTTTCGCCGACGATACCGATGACGCGGTGCGCGTTTTCGCCGTAGGTGGCGGTCAGCGCGAGAGCGAGACAGCGGACATTTTCAACAAGTTCGCCGTAGGTGATCTCATGGACTTCGCCGTGATCCTTCCATGCGAACATGGGACGGTCGGCATATTCCCGCAGGGCATCGAGGTATTCCGCAACGTTTGCAACGGCACGGAATTCATGCACCTGCTTCTTTTTATTTTTCACGCGATACGTTTTTTTCATGTTTTCTCCGAATATGTATCTCTGTCCCGAAGACAGGAGATTCTGTTGTTTTTCGTCAGATATATTTTTCTTTATTTTTTCTACGTTTCTATTTATTATACATGAAAAGCGGCGGATTGGCAATACCTGATAGAAATTTTAAATGTAAATAAATATTTACTGTTTGGAAATGGAAAGGCCTGCCGTCAAAAAAACAGCCGGGGAAGGCGTCTGCGGTCCCCGGCTGATGCCGGAATTCAGTTTTCCATGTTCCGTCTTGCCGCCGAGAGCATCAGCTTGAGACGGTTTTCCTGGTTGACCGCGGACGCACCTGCGTCGTAGTCGATGGCGACGATGTTCGCGCCGGGGATCTTTTCCTTGATCGGCTTCATCATGCCCTTGCCGCAGATGTGGTTCGGGAGACAGCCGAAGGGCTGCGTGCAGACGATGTTCATGACGCCGGAATCCGCCAGCTCGATCATTTCGGAGACGAGGAGCCAGCCTTCGCCCATTTTTGTGCCGTGACCGACGAAATCCTTCGCCAGTTCCACGGTATGCGTGAACGGGGTCATGGGACGGAAGGTGCCTTCCTCTTTGATCGCCCGGATGATCTCCGCCTGCTTTCTGCAGAGGAATTTGTAGGCGATGCGGTTCATGAGGTGCTTTGCCTTGCCGCCGAGGTGATAGAGCTCGAAGTCCATGATACCGTTGTAGACGCAGTAGTTGAAGAAGTCGAGAAGCCCGGGCATGACCACTTCGGCACCCTCGGAAACGAGGAAGTCGTCGAGGTAGTTGTTGCCGAGCGGAGAGAACTTGACGTAGATCTCGCCGACGACGCCGACGCGGACGGGTTTGCGGTCTTCGCGCGGGATCTTTGCGAAATCACGGATGATGGCACGGTAATTTTTCCGCATCCGGCGGGCATTGATGCCGTGTTCGAGGTCTTTGACGAGGACGTCCGCCCATTTGTGGCAGAGCGCCATCGCTTCGCCCTTGTTCTTTTCCATCGGACGCACCTGATTGACGATCGCCATCAGGAGGTCGCCGTAGAGGACGGCGTGCGCCATGCGGTAGAACAGCGGAACGGAGTTCGGGAACCCGGGATGGGTCTCGATCCCGGACAGACCGAGCGGAATGACGGGAACATCGTCCATGCCGGCATTGATGAGCGCCTTGCGGAGCAGAGAGACGTAGTTGGAGGCACGGCAGCCGCCGCCGGTCTGGAACTGGAGCAGAGCGCACTTGTGCGGGTCGTAATTGCCCGACTGGAGCGCGTCGATGAGCTGACCGATGACCAGAATGGCGGGGTAGCAGGTGTCGTTGTGGACGTATTTCAGTCCGGTTTCGGCAATGTGCGGGCCGTGGGTCTCAAGAAGCGCGGTCTTGTAACCGGCGTTCTCGAGGACGCGCTGCACCAGCCGGAAATGAATCGGAAGCATATTCGGGATCAGGATCGTATGCGTCGATTTCATTTCTTCCGTAAATTGTACGTAGTTTGTATTCATTCTGTGTGAATCCTTCCCGCAGATTTCCTCAGATCACCGCCGCAAGGCTGCGGAGACGGATCTTGACTGCGCCGAGGTTGGTGATTTCGTCGATCTTGATCTGGGTATAGTACTTCCCTTCCTTTTCGAGGAGGCGCTTGACTTCGTCCGTGGTGATCGCGTCCACGCCGCAGCCGAACGAAACGAGCTGTACGAGCTGGACGTCCTTGTTTTCCGCCGCGTAGACCGCACTGCGGTACAGACGGGAGTGATACGTCCACTGGTTCAGGACGTGAACGTCCGGGGTATCCGCGAGACGGTAGACCGCGTCTTCCGAAACGACTGCGAAGCCGAGCGAGACAGCCAGCTTGTCGATGCCGTGACCGATCTCGCTGTCCACGTGGTACGGACGTCCGGCGAGGATCATGATGGGCTTGCCGTTGTCGCGTGCCCACTTGACGGCGCGTTCGCCTTCCGCGGCGATGTCGTTCATGTACGCGTCGTATTCCGCGAAGCCGGCGTCGACCGCCTTTCTGACTTCGGATTTCTTCAGGTCGGGATAATGCGGCTTGAGTTCTTCGTAAAGTCCGCGCGCGAGTTCCTTTCTGCTGTTCACGCTGAGGTAGGGGTACAGGAAGCGCTTGCCGCGGAGGATATCCATGTTGCCGCGCAGGAGTTCGCTGTAGTAGGCGACAACGGGGCAGTTGTAATGGTTGTCGGAGGCGTGTTCGTCGATGTTCCACGTCAGACGGGGATAGAAGATGGTGTCCGCACCCATGGCGACGAGCTGTTCGACGTGACCGTGCATGATCTTTGCGGGATAGCACGCCGTATCGGACGGGATCGAGAACTGTCCGAGTTCGTACGTACGGCGGGTGGAGTTGCCGGAAATGACCGGCGTGAAGCCGAGATTTTCAAAAATTCCGTGCCACAGCGGGAGCAGCTCGAACATTCCGAGCGCCATCGGGAAGCCGATGACACCGCGTCTGCCGACGTTTTCCGGGATCCTGTCCGGGCACATCGACAGCAGACGGTTCCGCTTGTATTCGTGCAGGTTCGGCATATCTGCATTGACGTTTTCGATGCCGAGTCCCTTTTCGCACTTGTTGCCGGAGATGAAGCGCGCGCCGCCCGAGAAGGTATTGACGGTCAGCAGGCAGTTGTTCGTGCATCCGCGGCAGGTGGTGGTCTTCGATGTATGGGTGAAGGAGATCAGGTTTTCATGGGAAATGAGGTTTGTCTGTGCGGGAACGTGCGCCTTTGCGTAAAGTGCCGCACCGTAGGCGCCCATCAGACCGGCGATGGCGGGACGGATGACGTTCCGGCCGATCTCGCGCTCAAACGCGCGGAGTACCGCGTCGTTGAGGAAGGTACCGCCCTGTACGACGATGTTCTGACCGAGTTCGTCGGGAGAATGTGCGCGGATGACCTTGTAGATCGCGTTCTTGACGACGCTCTGGGAAAGCCCTGCGGAGATATCTTCCACGGTCGCGCCGTCCTTCTGGGACTGCTTGACCTGGGAGTTCATGAAGACTGTGCAGCGGCTGCCGAGGTTGACCGGCGCTTCCGCGAACAGACCCTTTTTCGCAAATTCTTCCGCGGTATGGTGCATGCTGCGTGCGAAGGTTTCGATGAACGAGCCGCAGCCGGACGAGCAGGCTTCGTTGAGCATGATGCTGTCGACCGCACCGTTCCGGATGCGGAAGCATTTGATGTCCTGTCCGCCGATGTCGAGGATGAAGTCGACGTCGGGCTTGAAATATTTTGCGGCGGTGTAGTGCGCGACGGTTTCGACGATGCCGTGGTCGACGCCGAGCGCGTGGCGGATCAGTTCTTCCCCGTAGCCGGTGACGGACGAGGAAACGATGGTCACGCGGTCGCCGCAGAGGTTATAGATCTCGGTGAGCTGAGCGCGGACGATCTCGACGGGATTGCCGCGGTTGCTGCTGTAATACTGGTAGAGGATGCGGCAGTCTTCGCCGATGAGGGTGAGCTTGGTGGTGGTACTGCCGCAGTCGATGCCGAGGTAGGCACGTCCGCTGTAGTCGTGGATATCGACGAGATCGACGGACGCTTGCGCATGGCGGTCGGCGAATGCGCGGTATTCCGCTTCGTCCCGGAACAGGGGTTCGGTACGTGCGGAAGTGGAGGCGATCTTCGCGTGCTCGATGGCGTCAAGAAGGGAGTCGGTCGTCCACGTACGGTCGGACGCGGATTCGGAGTAGAGCGCCGCGCCGAGAGCCACGGCAATGCGGGCATATTCGGGGAAGATCGCGTTTTCCGGGGAGAGCTTCAGGGTTTCGACGAAGCGTTCGCGCAGACCCTTGCAGAAATAGAGCGGACCGCCGAGGAACATGACGCGGCCTTCGATCTTTCGACCCTGTGCGAGACCGGCGATGGTCTGGTTGACGACCGCCTGATAGATGCTGGCGGCAACGTCGGCTTTGGATGCACCCTGATTGAGCAGGGGCTGGACGTCGGTCTTTGCGAACACACCGCAGCGGGAAGCGATCGGATAGAGTTTCTTATGCTGCAGGGAGAGTTCGTCGAGTTCGTCGGGAGTGACGTCGAGAAGGGACGCCATCTGGTCGATGAACGCGCCCGTACCGCCGGCACAGGTGCCGTTCATGCGTTCGTCGCAGCCGCCGTCGAAGAAAATGATCTTTGCGTCCTCGCCGCCGAGTTCGATGACGGCGGAGGTGTCGGGCTCGATCTGACGGATAACTTCCCCGGTCGCCCAGACTTCCTGGACGAAGGGGATGCCCGCCGCGTTGGCGAGTCCGAGACCCGCGGAACCGGAGAGCGCGGCGGTGAAGGATTCTCCGCCGATAATTTTTCCGGCTTCGCGCACGAGTCCGGTGAGGGTCTCGCGGATCTTTGCGAAGTGACGGACGTAGCGTTCGAAGAGGAGCTTGCCCTGTTTCACCACGGCGATCTTCGCGGTGGTGGAGCCGACATCAAGCCCCATGGTGATGCCGGAAGGAGCAGAGGTATTATGTTTATCAAGTGCGCTGTTTGCCAAAGTTCGCACCGTCCTTTATGATACAGAATAATGGGAGATACGCCTTTGAGCGTATTCCGCATCATTATATATCATACCGCAAAACAGCACGAAAGTCAAAGGTATTTTTTGAATTATTCTCTTAAAATGTTAACTTGTGTCGATGATTGCCTTCCGGAGACAATACGAAGTGCGAAGAATCCCCGGTATTGCGGGGGATTATCAGATATTGTTTTGTGCAGATTTCCCCAGCGGCTTTCTCCGAACGATCCGCACTCACTCTCCCCAAAAGAACCCCCTTGACAATCCCGCCGGAATATTGCATAATAAAAAGACAGAAAAACCGAGTTCCGGAGGTCTTTATGAAATCGATTGCCTTCACGAAAATGCACGGTGCCGGAAACGACTATATCTATCTTGATTTTATCACCGGGACGCCGTCTTCCGACGGTTTTCTGACTCCGGACGATATTCCGGCGCTGTGTCCGGTGATGTCGCCGCGGCATACGTCGGTGGGATCGGACGGGATGGTCGGAATATGTCCGGCGGAGGATCCGGAGAACGACGCGCGGATGCGGATGTTCAACGCGGACGGGAGCGAGTCGGCGATGTGCGGCAACGCGATCCGGTGCGTGGCGAAATATCTGTACGACCGCGGGATCGTGAACAAAGAAACGATGCGGATCGAGACGGGCGCGGGCGTGAAGAAACTTGCGCTGACCGTGGAAAACGGGGTCTGTACCCGGGTCTGCGCGGATATGGGGATCGCCGAAACCGATCCGGCAAAGGTGCCGGTCATCGGGTACGATGCCCCGGTGATCGGTCGGGACTGCGTTCTCGGCGGTGAAAAATACCGTGCCGTCATGCTGTCCATGGGGAATCCGCACTGCGTCATCTTCACGGACGATCCCGATGCCGTCGATCTTGAAGAGATCGGTCCCCGCATCGAAAACGATCCGCAGTTCCCCGAACGGGTGAACGCGGAATTTGTCCGTGTCCTCGGCAGAAACGAGCTGCAGATGCGCGTCTGGGAACGCGGTTCCGGCGAGACCTACGCCTGCGGTACCGGAACCTGTGCGTCGGCAGCGGCGGCGGTGCTCTGCGGATACTGCCCGTACGGAGAACCGGTCACGGTCCATCTGCGCGGCGGCGACCTGGTCATCACGGTCACGGACGACCTGCGCGTTACGATGGAAGGCGGCGCCTCCACGGTGTACGACGGCGTGTATTACCTGTAAGAAAAACAAATTACATAAAAATAAAGGAAACATCATCATGCACACGAAAGAATCTATTCTCAATGATCTTGCACGGATGAACGCACCGCGCGACAAGGTTGTGCTCGTTCATACGTCCCTCCGCGCGGTCGGCGAAGTCGAAGGCCGCGGCGAAGCGTTCCTCGAAGCCCTCATCGAATATTTCACCGCCGACGGCGGTCTTCTGCTGATCCCGACCCATACGTGGGCAAGCCTCGGCGAAACCGACGTCACCCTCGATATGTCCTCCGACAAGACCTGCATCGGTACCCTGCCGAGCATCGCGGCACGTCATCCGATGGCGCACCGCTCCCTGCATCCGACGCACTCCATGTGCGCGTTTGACGGCAAAACCATGGCCGGCGAACCCGGTCCCGCGGAAGACTACATCGCCGGTGAAGTTATGGTCGATACGTCCACCTCGCCGCAGGGATGCTACGGCCGCGTGTACGATATGGGCGGCAGGATCCTTCTTGTCGGTGTCGGCCACAACCGCGATACCTACATCCACTCCGTGGAAGAACGTCTGGACGTTCCGAACCGTCTGTCCGTGAATCATGTTCCCACCAGGATCCGTCTTAAGTCCGGCGACGTGATCGAACGTCCGATCCGTCACCATCATGCCGAAGGCATCAAGGACGTTTCCGCACGCTATCCGAAGTACGAACCCGCGTTCCGTCTGCACGGCGCGATCGAAGACGGCAAGATCGGCAATGCGGCGGTACAGCTCTGCGACGCACGGAAGATGGCGGAAGTGGTGGAACTGGTGCGCGTACGCTCCGGCGGCATCGAACTCATGGGGGACGAAGAACCGCTGGATCCGAAGTTCTACGAATAATTTTCGGCGGAAACGCTCGAAAAAACGAACAGGAGGGAAGAGATTGCCGTATCAGATTTTTATCAGTTACCGGAGAGAGGGCGGTGCGGAATTGGCGCACCTGCTGTATACCCGATTGTCAATGGACGGATATGAAGTGTTCTTTGATGTGGAGGGTATGCGTGCCGGAAAGTTCAACCGTCAGCTGTATGAGCGGATCGAAGAATGTGGCGATATATTGGTAATTCTTCCGCCCAACGCCCTTGATTTTCGTAACACGGAAGAGGATTGGGTCAGAATGGAAATTGCCCATGCACTGAAAGAAAAGAAAAATGTGATTCCTGTGCTCATGCGCAATTTTGAATGGCCCGAGGAATTACCGGAGAATATTTCCGAATTGAAATATTGTCAGGGTGTCAGTGCCAGTATGGAGTATTTTGATGCGGTCTATGAACGGCTCAAACAGCTCCTGCGGGTACAGCCGGGAAAAGAGGGGAAAGGTGTCAGCGATGACGCCAGTGTCTTCACAATGGAAGAACAGCTGCATCACGGAGAGGTTCTGCTTGCCAACGGCTGTTTTCAGGAAGCGGGAGAACTGTATGACAGGATTCTCTTGCAGAAAGTGGGATGCGGGGACGCTTATCTCGGCAGACTGATGGCATCCTGCGGGATCCGGGACAAGGAGCAGTTCAGAAAATATTTCAGCCGGAATCTGCTTAGCAGGGAGATTGACTTTAAAATGGCGCAGGAATATGCGGATCCCGTGCTCATGGAGTATCTGGAGAGTCTGAAAGTTCCGGAATGCAGAGAACATGCTGCCGAAGCCGTACACAAATGCTTGCGGTGCGAGGAACTTCTGTGTGATCTCTGTGCCCATACGGTTTCCTGTGAGGAATGGGGGGAAGATAAAGATCCGCCGTGGCCCGTTGGCAAGGCACTTTGTCCTTCGTGTGTGGATCTGCTGCGCGGACACATCAGGAGAATGATCGGAAGATGCAGAATAAAGATTGTCTTTCATATGAGCCTGGTGCTCCTTCTGATCGTCATGAGCTTGCTGCTGTCTGAGGGAGAGGTGAGTTCCTTTTTTATAGGAATAGGCTTCGGTGGAATGGTGATATATTTCGTCCGTCAGCTTTTCTGTGCACATACCTGGTGGAATTCCGGAGAAACCTTTGGTCTTGCGGGATGGATAATACTGCTCCTTCTGAAGATTCTGCTGTTTTCCCTGCTCACCCCGATTGTTCTTCTGTGGAGCCTTGTGCGAAGCGTGTTATGGCTGGTTCGGATTGCGCAGCTGCAGAAACTGGATGACTGCCGGACCGATTTTGTTTATTGTGAGCTTGTGAAGATCACAAGAGCAGTACACAGTTCGGAACCGGACTGGGAGAACCCGCAGATACAATAATGACAAAAAAGACCTTCTCGGCTGTTTTCGGCATGAAAATAACGAGGAAGTCTTTTTGCTTTTTTGTTTGTGAAAATTCACCAAATTAAATTTGTAATTATTTAATATAACCAACGAATCCGTTGATAAAACCTTGACGGACGACGGAGATTGTGCTATACTCCTTTTATCGAAAGACTGGAACGCAGTGAATTTTACGAATTTCAATAAGGAGAACCCATCATGAAGAAGACCCTTGCTCTTGTTCTTGCTCTGCTGATGCTGGTGCCGACGTTCGCATCCTGCTCCGAGCAGACGTCCGATGAAGACACTTCCACGACCACCACACCGACCGCCGGTGAGGAAGAGATCGTTCCGGAAGAAACCGAAGAACCCGACCCGTTCGAAGAAATCGATTTCGACGGCCGTGAATTCCGTTTCTACACCTCCGTTGACGAAACCGACGCGACGAACGCCGACAAGTTCATCCGCGGTCTCGGCGAAACCAACGGCGAAATCGTAAACGACGCGGTTTACGCGCGCAACCTGTTTGTATCCGAACTTCTCGGCATCACGCTGAAGTTCACCGAAGCAAACTTCTCCTACAGCAACCACGAAGCGTCCATCAAGAGCCTTGTTATGGCAGGCGCGGACGAATTCGACGTTATCACGCAGGACCTTATGGCTCTCTCCGGTCTGGCGTCCGGCAACTTCCTCCGCAACGTCTACAATACCAAGGTCATGGACTATGACAAGGCATACTGGTACGGCGAAGCAATGCGTGACCTCCAGTTCGTGGAAGGCGGTATGTATATGCTCCTCGGCGACTACTTCACCGACTGTCTTGCATCCGCACACGCTCTGTTTGCAAACGAATCCATCCTGAACGACAACTACGGCTCCACCGAATACATCAACGAAATGGTATTCGACGGCAAGTGGACGATCGACAATATGGCGACCATCTGCGAAGCGGTCGCACGTGACACCAACGGTGACGGTCAGATGACCGAAGGCGACCTCTTCGGCTACACCTGTATCGGTACCTGGGGTTCCGCGATCCCGGCGCTCGTCGGTACCGGCGTACAGTACGTTGAACGTACCGAAGACGGCATTGCTTACTGCTACAACAACGAACGTTCCGTAAAGATCCTGGAACAGCTCAACAAGATGTACTGGAACAACGGTACGCTCACCAGCATCGCGGACTACAGCGCAGCGGGTCTCCGTCAGGTATTCGCAAACGGTCAGACCGTAATCATGGGCTACAACCGTATCGGTGACCTTGAAAACCTCCGTGACATCGAATTCGGCGTAGGTATCATCCCCTATCCGAAGCTCGACGAAGTTCAGGAAAACTACGTAACCTCTCTCCACGACACCACCGAAGCCGGCGCGATCCTTTCCACTCTCCCGGTTGACAGTGAAGAATTCGTACACACCTGCCTTGAAGTATTCGCACGCGAAACCAACAAGCAGGTTATCCCGCAGTGGTATGAAAACGCTCTGAAGGTCAAGTACGTTGACGGTCAGGACGACGCGAAGATGATCGACCTCATCCACGACACCATCACCTCCCCGTTCGCAGTCGCGTACAACGGTACCCTCGGCGGCTACATGCTCGGCACCGCATTCCTTACTCCTCTCGGATCCAAGCAGACCGACTTCGCTTCCAACTACAAGAAGATCGAAAAGGGCGCAAACAAGATGCTCGACAGAGTATACGAATCCTTTGTCAGCAACATCATGAGCGGCAACTGATCACTGAAATTTCCGAAAGGGACTGTCGCAAGTCCGAATGAAGTACAGAAAAAAAGCAAAAAGCGCACAAAGCCAAGGGTGGAGTAAAATCCATCCTTTTTGTGTGCTCCAAGGAATATTCAGATCAAATCAAGCAACCTCAATCTCAAATAAAG
>JAFYOX010000028.1 GCA_017547755.1 Clostridia bacterium
ACATACGGGGTATCCAAAGGGGTGTCCCCTTTGGTCGAGGTGATTCACAAGAGGGCATCGACATGCCCTCTTGTGCGCCGCCCCGCGCAGGGGCATTAATTGAAAAAAGCACCGGAACGGTGCTTTTTTCTTCCTTATAAATTAAACTCAGGTTAAGTTTATCCTTCAATGAGAGCGTTGACCTTCGCACGTACGCCTTCCAGCCATGCCGCGTCGGACGGATACTGCGAGAACGTGATGCCGCGTTCGTATTCCGCGCCGAGTTCGCCTTCGAGCGCTGCCATCACCGCTTCACGGCCGCACTTCGCTTCCGCGAGATACATCGCGCGCATATCCGCCAGTGCCATCGTGAAGCCCTTCAGATGCAGAGTTTCATACGGCTGTCCCTTCGGACCCGGGTAGACGGAGAAGCAGTCGCCTGCCGGTACGAAATAGTCGCCGTCCGTGATCTGATAGGGATCGATCGGATGCGTCGAGTACTGTGCGTACCAGAAGTTGTAGCCCCACTGCAGGAAGCCTGCGATCTTGTATTTCCAGAACTGCGTGCCGATCACGCGGGTTCTTGCCATCGGCATTGCGAGGAACAGGTTCGATACCTTGTAGCTCTGTCCGCAGCAGTAGTAGGTCCAGAGATTCGGGATGTTCGCTTCGAGGAACGGGTCGATGTGGTCGTTTGCCGGGATCGGATTCTTGACCGCGCCGGTCTTGTAGAATTCGAAGTTCGACAGAGCGTCCATGACGACGTAGCCGTCGAGAAGATCTGCGATCTGTTCGCGTGCCTTGCGGTACTGTTCGAGGTGGTCGAGGGACGGCTCGTCCGAAATGTGGTACAGGATGTTCTGCTTGTCGATGCCGAGTTCTTCCATCTTGGCGTTCAGTACCGGGATGAATGCGCGGAGGAAGCCGCGGTATTCGTCGGAAAGGGAGTCGGTTTCCCAGCCGAACAGGCGCTTGTATTCGCCGCTTTCGTCCGTACCCATGATCTTCGGTGCGTGTCCGGCGCCCCACTGGGTATAAAGATGGGAAACTTCGTAGTTTTCCACGCCGCATGCACGCGCGGTCTTGACCCAGCGTTCTACGCCGTCCATGCCGAATTCCCAGCCGTCGGCGGTCTTCTTGACTTCAACGAGCTGCGTGGTCGGACGTTCGCCGCCGACAGCGGTGTCGAGCGGAGGTGTGAAGACGGGCATGAGGATGGTGTTGATGCCGTTGTCTACGGCGGTCTTCATGTAGTTTGCGATGTATTCCCAGTGCTTGTCGGAGAACATTTCGAGGTCGTAGTAAGTAGCGATGCAGTCGGTATGGAACCAGCGGGTGACGACGAAGTTCTGTGCAGGCAGTTCTGCCGCGATGACATGGAGGGAGATGGATGCTTCGGCGACGGTGTTTTCGCCGGACATGAACCTGAGTGTGATCGGGTAATCGCCGCCGGCGAGGTCGGTCGGAACCTTGACGGATACGAACAGGGACTTGAGTTCACCGTAGGTGACCTGGAGCAGGCCGCCGTTCTTTACCGGGATGAGCAGGTCGGGATACAGACCGGGTTCCTTGCGGAGATAATTGTCGTCCACCCAGTTGTAGCAGGGGACGCGGACGGGTACCTGTTCGACCTTCGAAACGGTTACGTGATCCGCGATCGGGGATTCGACGGCGAGGCTGACGGCTGCTTTCGGATGATGGCCCGGTTCGTCGGACGTATAGGCGATCTCGAAGCAGAATTCTTCACCGCGGAGCGCGGTGCCGCAGGAAATGGCATTCTTGGATTCATACGATTCGTCCATGAAGCACTTTTCCATCGCGGAAACGGGTTTCATTAAAATAGGCATGGGGACCTCCTTTGGGGATATGGAATATCGGGGAAAACTTTTTTCGAAAAAGTTTTCCCCGAAAAAAATTATTCACCAATTAATCTGTCGATGATTTCGGCGTAGGAGATGCCGTGGTGGATCATCATTTTGGGGTACATGGAGATGGGCGTGAAGCCGGGAAGGGTGTTGATTTCGTTGAAGACGAATTCGCCGTTCTTGCGGAGGAAGAAGTCAACGCGGGAGTAGCCGCGGCAGTCGAGCGCCTTGAAAACGGCGAGGGCTTTTTCGCGGACTTCCTGCTGCTTTTCTTCGGACAGGCGGGACGGGAGGTAATAGGAAGAAGCGTCGCTGACGTATTTGGTTTCGTAGTCGTAGAATTCGCTGGAGCCGACGTCGATTTCCGCGGGACCTGCGACGGTATACTTGCCGTTTTCTTCGAGGACGGCAACTTCGATCTCGGGACCGCCGATGCACTCTTCGACGAGGACCTTGGAGTCTTCCGCGAAGGCAACGAACATTGCCTTATTGAAGGCGGCAGCGGTCTTTACCTTGGACGCGCCGACGGAAGAGCCGGCACGGGACGGCTTTACGAACATCGGATAGCCGAATTTGCGTTCACAGCGGCGGCGGAGATCAGCGATCTCGGGAGTTTCTTCGTTTTCTAGAACAGGGCAGTCTGCCGCGTCGGCAACGATCGTCCATGCCTGACGGATGCCGGTTTCCGCGTCGATGATCGCTTTGGTGATGGCTTTGTCCATGCAGACGGCGGAAGAAGCACAGTCACAGCCCGCGATGGAGATGCCCGCAACGGCGAACATGCCCTGCATGGTGCCGTCTTCGCAGAATTTGCCGTGGATCATCGGGAGAACGCGGTCAACATGGATGCGTTCGACTTCGTTTCCGCGGAAGACGATGAGTCCGCCGCCGGTCAGGTCGAGGGATACGGGGTATTTTTCGCCGTCCACCCACGTACCGTCCGCGATCTTTTCGTTGGAATCGCAGTAGTACCAGAACTGACCTTCGCGGGTGATGCCGAGCTTGACGACGTTATATTTTTCGGTATTGATGTTGGTGAGTGCGCCGTAGGCGGAAGAGAGGGAGACTTCGTATTCGGAGGATTTTCCCCCGAAGAGGACTGCAACTGTTTTCATAATGATACCTTTCAAAAGAGAGAAAATAGAAGCTAAGAGCTAATAGTGAATAGTGAATAACCGGGTGAGACTTTCTGTCTGTCGGTTGACGGAAGATTGGGACAATAGCTATTCACTCTTAGTTCTTAGTTATTAGCTGCTTCGGATTTCATCCGGAGCATATATTCGACTGCGTCGCACATGGCCTGCCAGCTGGCGTTGATGACGTCGCTCGAGACGCCGATGGTGCGCCAGACGGAGACGCCGTCGGTGGATTCGATGGAAACGCGGACCGCCGATGCGGTTGCCTGCGAATCGAGCACGCGGACGCGGTAGTCCGTCAGCCGCATATCCGCGATTTCCGGATAGAACCGGAGAAGTGCGCGGCGGAGTGCTTCGTCGATGGCGTTGACCGGACCGTTTCCTTCGCCGGCGGTGAGTTCGTCCCGGCCGCCGACCGAAATTTTGATGACGGCAGACGCGCCCATGTTTTCATCGTTCTGCGAGTCCACGATGACTTTCAGGCTGATGAGATTGAAATACCGTTTGCGGCGGTCGAGGGCTTCGTCGATGAGCAGGGCGAGGGATGCGCCCGCATCTTCGTAGGCATACCCGGCGGCTTCCCGTTCGCGGATCATTGCCGCGGTACGGATGACGCCTTCGTCGTCCTTGCGGAACGCGCGGTCGGGCATATAGGCCTGCATTTTGTCGATGACGGCGGCGCGTCCGGAAAGTCCGCTGACGACGATGTTCCGTCGGTTGCCGACCGCCTCGGGTGTGATATGTTCGAAGGCACGCGGCGTTTTCGACACGCCGTCGATGTGTGCGCCCGCTTTGTGGGTGAAGGCATATCCGCCGACGAACGGTTCGTTTTCGTTGAAGGCGAGATTGGCAGCTTCGTTGACGGTGCGCGCGGTGCGGGAGAGACTGCGGATGTTCTCCCCGATGCAGTCAAAGCCGAGCTTGAGCTGGAGAACGGGGATGATGGTATTGAGATTGGCGTTTCCGCAGCGTTCGCCGACGCCGGAGATGGTCCCGTGTACCTGCGTCACGCCGGAAAGTACGGCGGAAACGGAGCAGGAAACGGCCATGCCGAGGTCGTTGTGGCAGTGGATGCCGATGTTTTTATGTTTTTTCGTAACGGCGGCGCAGACCATGCCGATGACGTCGGGGAGCATGCCGCCGTTGGTGTCGCAGAGGACGACGCGGGATGCTCCGGCGAGGAACGCGGTATCGACCACGCACATGGCGTAGACGGGATTGTCGGCGTAGCCGTCGAAGAAATGCTCGGCATCGAAGATGACTTCCTTGCCGGACGCTTTCACATAGGAGATGCTGTCGTAGATCATGCGGAGGTTTTCGCCTCCGGTGGTTTTGAGAACGTCCGTGACCTGATAGTTCCACGCCTTGCCGTAGAGGACGGCGACGGAAACGCCGCATTCGGCGATGGCGCGGAGTGCGGGATTGTCGGCGGCTTTTTCACCGGCGCGGCAGGTCTGACCGAAGACGGCGAGCTTCGCGTTTTTCAGTTTGAGACCCGACAGGGAGTGGAAAAACGCGTGCTTCGCGGGGTCGTCCGTCATCATGCCGGCTTCGATATAGGATACGCCCAGTTCGTCGAGCGCGTGAATGACGCGGATCTTGTCGTCCGCGGAGAATTCCACGCCCGCACCCTGTTCTCCGTCGCGGAGCGTTGTGTCAAAAATTTCGATTTTCATATTAATAAAACTAATAGCTAATAGTGAAGAGTGAATAGCTGGGCTGAACTTTAAGTTTGTCGGCTGACGGACGTTTTTGAATAGTTATTCACTATTCACTCTTAGTTATCAGCTCTTCTTATTCGCGTTTGTCCATTTGTTGATGGCGTTGAGATACGCTTTGATCGACGCCTTGATGACGTCGGTGGAAACGCCGCGTCCGGTGTAGACGGAACCGTCGGCGGGGGATTTCAGCTTGACGCGTGCTTCGCCGAGTGCGTCCGTACCTTCCGTGACGGCGGTGATATTATAGGAAATAAGTTCCGTATCCTCCGCTCCCGCGATCCGTTCGATGGCGTTGAACGCCGCGTCGATCGGACCTTCGCCCGGTGCGGCTTCCGTGACTTCGTACGGTTCCTGACCGTCCGCGGAAATTTTCAGGGTGACGAGTGCCATTGCCTTGATGTGATTGCCGGACTGGATCTGGAAGGTGGAGAGATAATACCGTCCTTCGAGGGAATCGAGGTATTCGCCGACGATGGCGCGGAGGTCTTCGTCGGTGATGACGGACTTTTTGTCCGCGATTTCCTTGAATCGGGTGAACGCCGCGTCGATCCCTTCGGCGGTGAGGGAGTATCCCATGGCTTTGACGCGTTCCGCGAAGGCGTGGCGTCCGCTGAGTTTGCCGAGGACGATGGTGTCCGCGGTACGGAGACCGATGGATGCGGGATCCATGATCTCGTAGGTGGCGCGGGAATTCATGATGCCGTGCTGGTGGATGCCGCTCGCATGGGAGAAGGCGTTTGCACCGACGACGGCTTTGTTCGGGGCGATCCGGATGCCCGAAAGAGACGCGACGAGGCGGCTCGTTTCGGTGATCTCGCGGGTATTGATGTGGTGGAACACGCCGATGACGTCGTTGCGGACGGTCAGCGCCATGACGATCTCTTCAAACGGTGCGTTTCCGGCACGTTCGCCGAGCCCGTTGATCGTGCATTCGATCTGGGTCGCGCCTGCCTGAACGGCGGCGAGGCTGTTTGCGGCGGCAAGACCGAGGTCGTTATGGCAGTGGACGGAGAGTTCGTAGCGTCCCTTGACCGCCTGACGGATGGCACGGAGGATGTCCGTGAATTCATCGGGGGTGGTGTAGCCAACGGTGTCGGGGATATTGATGACCGAAGCTCCGGCGGCGACGGCACATTCGACCGCCTGGCAGAGGAAGCCGAGGTCGGTGCGGGTGGCGTCTTCGGCGGAAAATTCGATCTCGTCGGCGATGTTTTTGCTTTTCGCGTAAGTAATGCACTGGGAGATGCGCGCGAGGACCTGCTCGCGGGTCATGTGCAGCTTGTTTTCGAGGTGGATATCGCTCGTGGCGATGAAGACGTGCAGGCGTTTCCGCTTGGCGGGTCCGATGGCGCGGAGTGCGGTATCGATGTCCGCCGTCGTCATGCGGGCAAGCGCGGAGACGGTGCAGGTATCGCAGTCCGCCATTTCTCCGGCGATCGCGGAGACGGCGTCGAAATCCCCTGCGGAAGAAGCGGGAAACCCGGCTTCGATGACATCGATGCCCATGCGGCGGAGCCGTTTGGCGATGTCGAGTTTCTGGGCGGAGGCAAAATGGACGCCGGGCGTCTGTTCGCCGTCGCGCAGGGTCACGTCACAGAATTTGATGGTTCGTTCCATGGAAACTCCTGATATAGCTAATAGCTAAGAGTGAATAGTGAATAACTGGGTTAAATTTTAAGTCTGTCCGCTGACGGACGTTTTCCATAGCTATTCACTATTAGCTATTAGTTCTTAGCTTTTAATATCGCTCCGCGGATGTTCCCGCCGTAGTCCATGATTTTTTCGTGGGTCATGCCGTTTTTTTCGGCGATGGCGCGGACGGCGTCGGATTGTTTCCAGCCGTGTTCGAGGATCATGACGCCGGACGGCGCGAGGTGATTTTTATAGATCTCAATGATTTTTTCGAGGATCGAGAGACCGTCGCCGCCGTCGGTGAGGGCATGGGACGGTTCGAACGCAAGTTCCGGTGCGAGGTCGTTCATTTCATCGGCGGTGACGTACGGCGGATTCGATACGATGACGTCAAAGGTGACGGACGGGTCGAACAGGTCGGTGGTCGCGTCGCCGCAGAGGGTGGTGCATCGGTCGGAGAGGGCAAGCGCACGGAGATTTTCTTCCGCCGCGCGGAGCGTTTCCGGATAAAGGTCGACGGCGGTGCCTTCCGCGGTTTTCACATTTGCGAGAATTGCCGCCGCGATGCAGCCGGAGCCGGTACAGAGGTCGAGGATGCGGCCGTGGGCAGGGGTATGCCGGATGGCGGCTTCGGCGATGAGTTCGGTATCGGGCCGGGGAATGAGGGTATGTTCGTTCACGGCGAAGGGGAGTCCGTAGAACTCCCACGTGCCGACGATGTACTGGAGAGGGAAGCGTCCGGCGCGTTTTTCAGCGGCTGCCGCCAGGGCAGGAGACGCAAAGTCCTCGTCCGGATGGACGAGGAGGTAGGATGCGGGTTTTCCGGTGAAGTGGGTGACGAGGAGACGCGCTTCCGAACGGGCGTCGGCGGGATCAATGCCGGCTTCGGTGAGGAGACGGATGATATCGCGTACGGTCATTCGGGCTTATCCTCGGTTTCGGACGCATTTTCGGCTTTTTTCGCCTCGGTTTCGTTCCAGAGGCTGCCGAATTCGTCGGGGATTGCGTTTTTCAGAGCGAGCAGGGCAACTTCCAGCTGGCTGTCGTCGGGTTCGCGGGTGGTGATGCGCTGCATCCAGAGACCGGGAGCGGAGACGATCTTCGTGAAGAAGTTCGCGTGGCCGCCGGCGTAGCGGATGAATTCGAAGCCGAGACCGACGATGAGCGGGAGGATCAGGATCTTGGAGCCGAAGCGGATCCAGACGTTATCCCACGAGAGGAAGGAGTTGATGATGATGGAGAGGATCAGCATCACGAAAATGAAGCTGGTGCCGCATCGCGGATGGAAGCGGGTACACTTGCGTGCGTTTTCGGGGGTGAGTTCGAGTCCGGCTTCGAAGCAGGCGACGGATTTATGCTCCGCGCCGTGGTACTCGTACGTACGCCGGATATCGGGCATGAACGAGACGAGCCAGACGTAGCCGACGAAGAGGATCATACGGATCACGCCTTCGACGAACGAACGGAGAAGCGCGTACTGGCCGATGAAACCGCCGGTGAGGAAGTCCAGTCCCTTCGCGCCGAACGTGGGGAAGAGCAGGAAGAGCCCGACGCCGAGGGCAAGTCCGAGGACCATGCCGATGGCGGAGATGATGGGCATGAGCTTATCCCCGCACTTTTCCACAAGCCATTTTTCGAATTTGGTTTCGGGTTCGTCGAGGTCGACGCCCTGCATTTCGGCGGATTTGGTGAGCATATCCATGCTCAGCTTGAGCTGTTCGACAAAGCTGACGCATCCGCGGATGATCGGCAGTGCGCACACCTTATACTTCTTACGCAGAGACGTGAACGTGGAATTGTCCACCTCGATCTCTCCGTCCGGCGTCCGTACCGCCAGGCTGCACCGGTCGTACGACTTCATCATAACGCCCTCAAGCACCGCCTGTCCGCCGACAATCCCGCACTTCGGGTCTGCCGCAGGTTTCTTGTTTTTATTTCTTGCCATTCTGTTTCCTTCTTAAAAATTATATGTGCATAATTTGCCGTTTACATTATACCACAGGGATTTGGGGATTGCAAGGGTGGAGGGATGGGGAAACGGGGGAAACGGTCGCTTTTTGAAAAAAGCTCCGCAAAAACTTTTGGACTGGGTAACCGGATTTTGCAGTTGATATGGGTTTGAAAGGGAATTTTTGATGGGTCTGTGCGCAGCCATATAGTTTGTCCCAGTTGACAAAATAGGAGCGATCCAAATTCTGAGGAAGGGTGGAGACGGAAGTCAGGGACCGCCGAGACCCTGACTTCCCGCGCCGTATGGGATAACCTTGATATCGTGCGGAATATAGAAATACTTCTACGGATGCATCAGCATCCGCGCGGCTTGGCTAGACCGCCGTCCGCGCTTTTCGCTCGTTCTGTCGGCTGACGTATCGTCTGCACAAACGCAAAGCACGAACGGCGGCAGCCAAGGAGTGCGGATGCTGACAAAATGTAGCTG
>JAFYOX010000029.1 GCA_017547755.1 Clostridia bacterium
AAAACCTTTTTTGAAAAAAAGGTTTTCCCGAACCCTTTCCAAAAAACTTTATACTGGAAAGGGATTACAAAGTCTGTGCAAATCGTACGTTTCTGGAAATCTGCACCCAACTTTGTCTACATAATCGTTTAAAAGTTTTTGAAAAGGGGGCCGGGGAAAAACTTTTTTCAAAAAGTTTTTCCCCGGAAAGGTAATATCATGTATAAAATAGCAATTATCGGTTCGGAAAACAGCCATTGCGGGCATTTTGCGGCTACTCTGGCGCCGAAAAACGGCGAAAAACTGTTTCCGGAACTGGAACTGATCGGCGTATGCGGGGACGATGCGTCCAACGAAGCTGTTGCGAAAAACTGTGCCTGCGAATGGTATACGAACGATCCGGCCGCCTTTCTCGGCAAGGTCGACTGCGTGATGGTCACCTCCCGTCACGGCGGCGTGCATCTTGAATATGCAAGACCGTACATCGAAGCCGGATGCGACGTGTGGATCGACAAGCCGATCACCGCGTCCGTGGAAGACGCGCGTGAAATGGTGCGTCTTGTGAAGGAAAAGGGCGTTCTGCTCTGCGGCGGCTCTTCTCTCGCCGGTGCGGAAGGCACCGTAAAGATGGCGGAATACGTCCGCGCGAACGCAGGCAAGATCAGCGGCGGCCATGTTACCGCACCGATCAATCTCGTCAATGAATACGGCAATTTCTGGTTCTACTCGCAGCACCTCGTGCAGATGATCACCGAAACATTCGGTCAGAACGTGCAGTCCGTGGAAGCAAAAATGAGCGCAAACGGCGCCGGTGTTCACGCGATCTACCATTATCCGGAATTCGACGTTACCGCGTTTTTCGGTGCAGGCTACTCCATCACCGTTTACAACGGCGGATACGGCGTGGTCAGCGAAGTCGTCAACCTCGGCGGCGACTACTTCATGCCCGAGCTGCGCGAAACCAACGATATGCTCACCGGGCGGCACGTCCGCCAGACGCCGGAAGAGGTCGTTTACCCCGTTCTCGTTCTCGATGCGACCATCCGCGCCATCGAATCCGGCAGAACGGAGGAACTGCAGGCTTTATGATCACAAAAATTACAGGCGGAAAAATCGTCCTTCCCGACGAAATCCTTGAGGGATATTCCCTCTATTTCGCGGACGGCGTGATCACCGCCGTGACAGCGGACGATCTCCCGTACGATACCCTCATCGACGCAGCGGGACAGTATGTCTCTCCCGGATTTGTCGATATCCACACCCACGGTGCCGGCGGCGCGGACTTCCTCGACGGAACCGCGGAAGCCTACCTCACCGCGGCGAAAATGCACGGCGACCACGGAACGACCACTCTTCTGCCGACGACCACGTCCGTGGACCGCGACGGAATCCTCGTCGCCGTCAAGGCATACGAAGAAGCGAGGAAAACGCCCGGAATCCCCGATCTGCCGGGACTCCATCTCGAAGGTCCGAACCTCGCGGCATCCCAGAAAGGCGCACAGGAAGAACGCTTCATCCATCCGTTCGACGAACAGGAAACGCTCGACATCCTGAATTCCACCGACCGTATCCTGCGCTGGACGGCAGCACCGGAACTCGACGGCGCGGAATGGTTCGGCGATCTGTGCAGGGAACGCGGCGTTCTGCCGTGCATCGGTCATACGGAAGCGGATTATTTCGACGTAGTCCGTACCCTTCCGCACGGCTTCTCACACGTGACGCACCTGTACTCCTGCACGCCGAGCATCACCCGAAAGAATGCGTACCGCATCGCGGGCGTTGTCGAAGCGGCATACCTGCTTGACGACGTCACCGTCGAAATCATCGCGGACGGCTCACATCTTCCGGCGGAACTGCTGAAATTCGTCTATAAATTCAAGGGCCGCGAAAAGACCGCGCTTGTCACCGACTCCATGCGTGCCGCCGGAATGCCGGAAGGACCGTCCGTTCTCGGCAGGCACGACAACGGTCTGCCCGTCATCGTCGAAGACGGCGTGGCAAAGCTGCTCGACCACACGGCGTTTGCCGGAAGCGTGGCGACCTGCGACCGCCTTGTACGCACCATGCGCGACCTCGCGGAAATCCCGCTGTACGACGCGGTGTACATGATGACAAAATCCCCGTCGGATATCATGGGATTTGACGACCGCGGCGTTCTTGAAGCCGGAAAACGCGCAGACATCGCAATTTTCGACGAAAATATCACGGTCTCCCGTACCATCGTCGCCGGAGAAACGATCCATACCGCATAACCGGCGGACATCCGTCCCATACTACCACTGAATTCACTGAAAGAAGGAAATAAAATGGCTGTTATCGAAATCACAAAAGAAAATTTTGAAACCGAAGTTCTGAAATCCGACAAACCCGTTCTGCTCGACTTCTGGGCACCGTGGTGCGGTCCCTGCCGCATGCTCTCCCCGATCGTGGACGAAATCGCGGAAGAACGCGAAGACATCAAGGTCGGCAAGATCAACGTGGACGAACAGGAAGAACTTTCCGCACAGTTCGGCGTCATGAGCATCCCGATGCTCGTCGTCATGAAAAACGGCGAGATCGCCGACACCTCCATCGGCTACAAGCCGAAGAAGGACGTTCTTACTCTTCTTGCATAATAAAATTTTTTCGCGGGGAAACCTTTTTGAGGAAAAGGTTTCCCCGCACCCTTTCCAAAACCTTTTCGAACAATCGGGGAGGAATTTCCCCAAAAAAGTTTCTCCCCGAAAAAATTTTCAAAAAAATCAAAAATCCATCCAACCAAATGGCTCCGGAATCGGTTATATAGAGCAGAAGCAAAAAACAGAAAGGAGAGATGCAGTATGACCTTCGAAGACGCCGTCAGCCGGAATTACGACGATGTCCTGCGGTATTTTACATACCGGACCGGCAGGAACGATGCCGAGGATCTGACGCAGGAAACGTTTTTCCGCTTTCTGCGGTATTCGTCCGATCCGGTGAACCGGTTCCGCACACCGCAGAAATGCCGTGCGTACCTGTTTGCCATCGCGTCGAATGTCTGCCGGGACTATTACGCCCGACGGACGGAAACGGATGAACTGCACGAAGACCTGCCCGTCCCGGATCCAACGGACGAATACGGCCTCTCCGCCGTGATCGCGGATGCTCTGTCCTCCCTGCCGGACGTCCAGCAGGAAGCGGCGGTCCTGTATTATTACAGCGGATTTAAAGTACGCGAGATCGCCGCGATCCAGAACGTGTCGGTCACAGCGGTCAAAAGCCGCCTGAAAATGGCGAGAGATTCGCTCAGAAAAATTCTCGAAAAGGAGGGATTTTCATGAGAATGAGCAACCGCAGGCTGCAGAAGACCATGCAGGAACATCCGGTGACGGTACAGCCGAAGAAAAAAGAAGAGATGCTCGCACTCGCCCGGACATACGACGAGCGCGAAAAGAACGAACATACGGAGGATGGATTGCAGATGAAATACATGAGAACCCACAAAATCCGCACGCTGGTCCTGGCGGCGGTGATCCTTTCGCTGATGGCAGTCGCCGTCACGGCGGGGATCGTGAATTATTATTACCGTACCCCCGGCGGCAAGATCGTCGATCAAAGCGGCGCCGTCATTGTGGATACCGGCGATATTTCGCTGAAAATGACCGGCGAAAAGATCAAAAAAGATAATTATACCATCGAAGAAGTCGACTGGGTAAGCAAGGACGGCAACACGACCTTCACCGTCTGGATGAGCGCAGACAGCCCGGAAATGCCCGGTCTTTACGCCAGATACAACGGTACCGACTATCCGCTGACGAAATCCTTTATCACCCGCGACAAGGACGGAAATCCGCTTGCCGTCGGCTATACGGCGGTCAATTTCCCGGAACCTCAGATTCAGAGTTCCGAAAAACCTCAAAATCACCTGTGGCTTTTAAGCGAAGACCCGTTTGTCAGCGTCCGGATCAATTTTGAACCCGAAGGAGTCGAAACCGCCAGTGTGACCGTGAATGATATCACCTTCAGCGCCTATATCTATAACGGTCATCTCTACTATAACATGGAAGACCATACCATCGAAAACAATCCGATCATGGAAATCTCCACGGATTATCGGATGCATACCTCTATTGAAAGCGTAACCGATGCCGACGGAAACGAACACGAACTGGAGCGGATCTCCTATTCTTCCGGTGAAGGCGTAAGTATGGATTCCTTCAAGAAACTTCCCGAAAATGTAACTCCCGCTTCTGTCACGCCGCTTTCCGCGAACGGCTGCTATTATCTCCGTCAGATCGAAGGCGTCACATACTGTGATCTGCCGATCCCCGAAGTCGGCGAAACGCTGACCGGCGAATGGGTCATTTTCGACTACGCCGGAATCCGCAGAACAATCACCGAAATCACACGCGATAAATATTCGATCACGTATTATTCTCCCGAAGAGGATCATACTTACTCACGCTACCTCCCGAAAGAGTTGTTCAGTGAACTGGTGTATTCGGTATCCTACCATGTCTTCTTTGAACTGGAGGACAGCGTACAGCAGACCGGCGCACATAATACCCGTCCGGAAGGAGGAATGTATCGGATCGCCTCCAAAGAGATGAACGAATTCTGTGAAGGCAGAGACAGCATCCGTGTCGGTATACGCCACATCAATACAAGTTACTCCGCGCCCGAAGTCTTCGCAGACCTGACCCTCACCTTCCCCGAAAACTGAATCCAAAACAAAAGGCTGACTTTTTCAAGTCAGCCTTAATTTTGTTTTGCAAAGCATTAAACCTTCTTGCCTGCAACCTTCATCTTGATGACGAACATGGTGCCGATCATCAGAGCGATTGCGATCGCGAGGGAGATCACCCAGTTCTGGATGAACGCCGCGATAATGAAGGATACGAACGAAACAGCCGCAACGGTGATCGCATACGGGAGCTGAGTCGATACGTGGTTGATGTGGTCGCATCTCGCACCCGCGGAGGACATGATGGTCGTGTCGGAGATCGGGGAGCAGTGGTCGCCCCATACCGCGCCTGCAAGGCACGCGGACATACCGATGTACATCAGTTCGGAGGATGCCGGGAAGATGCTGGTCACGATCGGGATCAGGATACCGAAGGTCCCCCAGGACGTACCGGTGGAGAATGCGATGAAGCCCGCTACGACAAAGATAACTGCCGGGAGGAAGTTCTGGAGCGCGGATGCGTTTGCCATGAACGCTTCAACGAATTCCGCAGAGCCGAGGTTGGAGGTCATGTTCTTCAGCGTACCTGCCATGGTGAGGATCAGGATCGCCGGAACCATTGCCTTGAAGCCTTCCGGGATGCAGTCCATTGCGTCCTTGAAGGTGATCACACGGCGGACAAGGAGGAAGATCACGGTTACGAGAAGGGTGATGATACCGCCCCACGGGAGACCTACGGTCGCGTCGGTATCACCGAATGCGGTGATGAAGTCCGCACCGTCAAGAATACCGCCGACGTAAACGAGAGCGAATACGCTGATTGCGATAAGGATTACAATCGGAACAACGAGGTCGATGACCTTACCCTTGGAGTTGCTGTCCACTTCCACAGCGGCGTGTTCGGTGCCGGAGGTGAAGAGGTCGCCCTTTTCCATCGCGTTCTTTTCGTGGATCGCCATCGGGCCGTAGTCAAACTTCATGAGTGCGAGAGCAACGATGAATACGAGAGTGAGGAGAGAGTAGAAGTTGTAGGGAATCGCGCGTACGAAGAGGGTGAAGCCGGAGTAGCCGGTGCCTTCCGCGTAGCTTGCAACCGCTGCCGCCCAGGAGGAAATCGGAGCGATCATGCAGATCGGAGCCGCAGTCGCGTCGATGATGTAGGACAGCTTCGCGCGGGAGATCTTGTTCGCGTCCGTTACGGGCTGCATAACGGAACCGACGGTCAGACAGTTGAAGTAGTCGTCAATGAAGATCAGCACGCCGAACGCAAACGTAGCGAGCTGTGCGCCGACGCGGGACTTGATGTGGGTCTTTGCCCATTCACCGAACGCCTTGGATGCGCCGGTCTTGTTGATGAGGGCAACGAGCATGCCGAGCAGAACGAGGAAGATAAAGATACCTGCGCTGCCGGATACGGCGGAAATGAAACCGTCGTTCAGCATAACGTCCATCGTTCCGAGGGGATTGAAGTCAGCGGCAAGGAGCGCGCCGGCAAGAATACCGATGAACAGGGAGGAATAAACTTCCTTGGTGATCAGCGCGAGTACGATCGCGATGACCGGAGGCAGTAATGAAAGTGCGGTGGCATAGGCTGCGGGACCGGATTCTTCTTCTGCGGCTTCTTCTTCCGCAGGTGCTTCTTCGGCAGCTTCGGCGATTTCGGCAACTTCAACGGCTTCGCCTTCGGTGACAACGACCGCTTCGTCAGCAAATACGGTAATGCCGAGCGAAACGACTGCCAGCGCGAGAAGCACGATGAGAGAGAACATCATCCGGGAGCCGGGGACGGTGAAAAATCTTCTTCTCATGATGGGGACCTTTCTTTGAAATATATAAAATTTTTAAAGGACGAAAAAACAGGCACCTTCCGCAAAACCATGCGGAAAGATGCCCGGAATCCGACATCAAACGCAGTGCTCCACGGAACCGTGACAGTGCATGACATCTTCTGCCATGCCCCAGGGAAAACGGGACTCTTCCCTTCGGCGGACACACCTCTGCGGACACGCGGTCTTCCCAAAAACCGCGGAGATCCTCCCGGACCCCGTCTGTCACGCTTCATTGAACCCGCACCTCTGCTGTTTCGAAACGTTTAAGTTGCATTTATCATACCACATATTCCCTCAAAATACAAGGATTTATGAAGAAAAAAACACAGAAAGTTCAACATTTTTCTACAATAATGTCGAAAATATTTTAAAATCAAAAAAACTCTTGACAACGCCGCAGATGACATGCTATACTTATCCCAATAATGCGAAAGTGAGGATGAACACATGATCCAGACCATCGTGCTGTATGCAATTCGAATGTCTGACGCCCGGATGTTTCCGTCGGGTGTTTTGTCTGTGTCCGTCCGTCACTGAATCCTTACAAACCATCCATTAAAATCACGGAAAGTCCGGGACATCGCCTCATGGCGGGTTCGCGGGCTGTTTTTATTTTCCGAAAGGAGTCCATCACGTTTTGATCGAATTATGTAATATCACAAAAACATTCCATACCGCCACGGCTGACGTCGATGCTGTCCGCGATGTCTCGCTCACCATCGAAAAGGGCGATATCTTCGGCATCATCGGTCTGTCCGGTGCCGGAAAGTCCACGCTCGTGCGGTGCATCAACTTCCTCGAAGTCCCGACTTCGGGCGAAGTGAAGTTCAGGGGCACTTCCCTTGCCGCACTTTCCAAAAAGGAACTTCTCGGGACCCGCCGCAAAATCTCCATGATCTTCCAGGGATTCAACCTTCTTTCCCAGCGCACGGCGCTGAAAAACGTCTGCTATCCGCTGGAGATCGCCGGTGTTCCGAAAAAGGAAGCCGAACAGAAGGCAAGAGAACTTCTCAAAATCGTCGGTCTGGAAGACCGCGTGAACGCCTACCCTGCCCAGCTGTCCGGCGGTCAGAAACAGCGCGTCGCCATTGCGCGTGCGCTTGCCACCGATCCCGAAGTCCTGCTGTGCGACGAAGCGACGAGTGCGCTCGACCCGAACACCACCCGTGCGATCCTTGAACTTCTGAAGAACATCAACGAAACGATGGGCGTGACGATCATCGTCATCACGCACGAAATGAAGGTCGTTGAACAGATCTGCACGAAAGTCGCCGTCCTGGACCACGGTACGGTCGCCGAAACCGGTTATGTCAAGGATGTCTTCCTTGCCCCGCAGTCGCAGATCGCCCGCGAACTGATCCTGCCGAAGAGCGCGGCGGTCGCGGAAGTCAGCGGCGGCCCGGTTCTCCGCCTTGTCTTCGACGGTCAGGCGTCGTCCGAGCCGGTAATCGCCAATCTTGTTCTGGAATGTCACACCGCCGTCAACATTCTCGGCGCGGACACCAAGGACATCGGCGGAAAAGCGCACGGTCAGATGCTCCTGCAGCTCCCGGCAGACGAAGCGTCCTGCGCGCGCATCCGGAATTATCTGAACGACCGGCACATAAAATTTGAAGAGGTGAATGCATAATGGAATTTCTGAACAGTCTTTTCGGTGACGGAATGCTCGCAATGTACGGCGGAGCGATCCTCGTCACGCTCAAAGTCACCCTTCTGAGTACGCTTCTGGCGTACGTTCTCGGAATTCCGCTCGGCGTTCTTCTCTACGGAACGTCGAAGGACAGCATTTTCCCGAACGGAACGGTCAACGGCATCGTCGGAACGATCGTCAATATCATCCGCTCGGTCCCGTTCATCATCCTGCTCGTCATGACCCAGCCGGTCGCAAAGCTGCTGACCGGTTCAAAAATCGGCGACGACGCGTTCATCGTGTACCTCGTCATCGCAGCGGCACCGTTCGTTGCGCGGATGATCGAATCCTCCTTCCGTGAAGTTGACCGCGGCGTCATCGAAGCGGCGCAGTCGATGGGCTCGAACAATTTCCAGATCATCACGAAAGTCCTTCTTCCGGAAGCAAAGCCTTCCCTGATCGTGGGCAGTGCGATCGCGATCACGACCATCCTCGGCTACACGCCGATGACGTACCTCATCGCGGGCGGCGGTCTCGGTCAGATGGCGATCCAGTACGGTCTGTACCGCTTTGAAGCGGACGTCATGTACATTTCGTCGATCCTTCTGATCGTTCTCGTACAGATCATGCAGGAAACGCTGAACTACATTGCGAAGAAGTCCGACCGACGCATCCGCGGCAAATAAAATTATTCCCTTCCGCCAATGTGCGGAAGTCGATAATAAAAATTCTATATTTTATATTTCAAAGGAGAAAAACAGCATGAAAAAGATTCTTTCTCTCGTCATCGCCGGTCTTTTCTGCCTCACCGCATTCGCATCCTGCGGCGGGTCCGACGACAAGACCATCACCGTAGCGGCAAGCTCCGCTCCGCACGCCGAAATCCTCGAACAGTGCAAGTCCGCCATGGCGGAAAAGGGCTACACCCTTGACATCCGCGTCATGGACGACTACGTTACCCCGAACGTAGCGACCGACGACGGCGACGTTGACGCGAACTACTTCCAGCATCAGCCCTACCTCGATCAGTTCAACGCGGAAAAGGGCACCAAGCTCGCCACCGTTGCCAAGGTTCACTATGAACCCTACGGCATCTATGCAGGTACCTGCAAGGCTCTTGCAGACCTCGCGGACGGCGCAGTCGTTGCTGTTCCGAACGACGCGACCAACGAAGCACGCGCACTCCTTCTCCTCGAAGCAAACGGTCTCATCAAGCTCGCGGAAGGCGCAGGCCTGACCGCCACCAAGAACGACATCGTGGAAAACCCGAAGAACCTCGACATCCGCGAAATGGAAGCGGCTCTTCTCCCGACCGTTCTCGACGAAGTTGCATTCGCCGTTATCAACGGCAACTACGCCATCAGCGCAGGCCTCAACGTAGCTGAAGCCCTCGCCGTTGAAGACGCAGCATCCGAAGCAGCACAGACCTACGCAAACATCCTCGTCGTCAAGGAAGGCAGCGAAAACCTCGACAAGGTCAAGGCCCTCGTCGAAGTCCTCCACTCCGACGCGATCCGCACCTACATCACCGACACCTACGCCGGCGCAGTAGTTCCGATTTTCTAAGATAAGAAATTTTCTCGTGGGGGAGGAACTTTTAAAAAAAAGTTCCTCCCCCACACCCCTTCTTCAAAAACTTTCATACTATGATGGACCGGGTTGGGGGCAATTTTTAAAGTGTATACAAACAAAAAAGTTCAGCGCACGCGATTGTGTTCCGGAATCGATCGTTTCCGGAATGCAAATGTGTGCGCTGAATTTTTATTTTCCGTTTTTTTCTGAAAACCTGCACCATTCCCCTGCTCTTTCTCAGGTCGAAAGTTTTGAAAAAGATCGGGGAGGAAACTTTTCCCAAAAGTTTCCTCCCCGGAGAACATATAATCTTATTTTCCCTTGATTTCGTACATCGGCTTGAGGTACTGTTCGCGGCGTGCGCGGAGAGCAGAAACGTAAGTTTCGTCCACTTCCTTGTGGAGTTCGCGGATGTAATCGTGTTGATTTTCACGGATCTTCGGGTTATTCTTGGAAAGCTGGAGAACAGCGACGCTGGAGCACTGGTCGGATGCACGTTCGAGGTAGGTCAGGGTTTCGAGATAAACGATGCCTGCGCTGATGGTGCATTCGCCGGTCTTCAGACGGTCGATGTGGCTGTCGCGGAGATACTGGACCATATCGTCGATAACTTCTTCGAGCGGTTCGACCTGACGTGCCTTGTCGTCGTCGTTATCCACGAACGCCGCAACCGCAAGGTCGATGATATCGCTGACTGCCGAGAAGAGGATCGCCAGTTCTTCAAGTGCAGTTTCGGAGAAGGTGACCTGTTCCTTCTTGATGCGTTCGGCGAATTCGTTGATATTGTCCGCATAGTCGCCGATACGTTCGAAGTCGGTGGTCGTCTGAACGAGGATGTTGATGTCTTCGCTCTGTTCGTCCGACTGAACGGTCTTTGCAAGCCCTACAAGGAAGTTTTCCACAGTATCCGTGAATTCGTCGAGCTTTTCTTCGCGGATTCCGATACCGACGGATACTTCTTCGCTGTATGCGTCAAGCTGCATGATACTGTCGCGGAAGTTCTGGTGCGCGATCTTACCCATCACACCGATGGCTGCGGTCGCTTCGGAAATTGCGATCTGAGGAACAACGTAGAGCTTTTCGTCAAGGCTGTGGAATGCCGCATAGTCGTCGGTCTGTTCCGCTTCCTTGTCGGGCTTGACAAGAACGTAGGTCAGCTTGACAAGGAGACCGGTGAACGGAATGAGAACGATTGCGGTAATGAGGTTGAAGATGGTCTGGAAGTTTGCGATGTCACCGCTGTTGACCACCTTGCCCCAGAAGTCGGGCATAAAGCCGAGCGCCTTGAGGATCTCCATAACGATGGTAAAGAGGATCGTACCGACAACGTTGAATACGATGTGCGCGATACCGGTACGCTTTGCGTCCTTGGAAGAACCGACGGAGCAGATCATCGCGGTGGTCACGCAGGTACCGAGGTTGATACCCATGATGATCGGGTAAACAAGATTCATGGTCATAACGCCGGTCACGGAGAGTGCCTGGAGCATACCGACCATGGCGGAGGAAGACTGTACGATCATCGTAAGAACGAGACCGGCGATGATGCCGAGGAGAGGCATATCGGAGAAGCCGCCGAGAATGTCGATGAACATCTGGGATTCGGACAGCGGTTCAACGGCTGCGGTCATATTCATCAGACCGGTGAAGAGGACACCGAAGCCCGCGAAAATTTCGCCGAGAGGCTTGCTGCTGCTCTTCTTTACGAACATGATGAGGATAATGCCCGCGATCAGGGCGATCGGAGCAAGGGTGGACGGCTTGAAGAATTTGAGAAGCATGTTTCCGCCGGCGTCAATGTCCATAAGGCGGATGATCTGCGCGGTAACGGTGGTACCGATATTCGCGCCGAGAACGATGGAGATCGCCTGCTTCAGATTGAGAATACCGGCGGTGATAAGACCGACGGCGATAACGATGGTCGCAGTGGAAGACTGTACGACCGCGGTAACGAGTGTACCGGTCAGAACGCCCATGAATACATTGGACGTCACTTTTTCAAGGACACGCTTGAGCGCATTCCCCGAAGCGTTTTTCAGACCGTCGCTCATGACTTCCATACCGTAAAGGAACATGGCAAGTCCGCCGAACAGCATGATGATCGAGAAGATATCCATAAAAACTCCTGTAAAAATTGCGGATGCGGCAACCCCCGGGCTGATGCCTGTCGTTTCCGAAGACCGTTTTCCCGGTCTAGCATCCTGAATTGAATTAAATAATTACATTGCCAATATAAATATATCAAATTTACCGCCGGAGTACCACAAGAATACTTAAATAAAATGTGAACAGAGTGTGAATTTGACACAATTCCGCAAAAAAACAGCCACAAATTCCCCCGTTTCCGGGAAATTCATGGCTGTTTCTGTCAGACTGCGGAAAACCGTTTTCCGACAGCCTTCTTCAGGAAGAATTTTTCTTACTTGCCGGACTGTGCGGACGTACTGCCGCAGTGAGCGGAGCCGCAGGACTTGGAAGCGTCGAGGATGAAGGATTCGCAGTCAACGCACTGTGCAACGGTGGGGTTCTTTTCGTGAGTGCCGATCAGAATGCGGTCAAGAACGCAGAAATTGCTGCTGCAGGCATGATTTGCGCACTGGGTAACGGTGCAGGCGATCGAATGATTGGGCTTCTTCTCTTCCATTTTGGATACCATCCTTACATTTATTCGGAGTTCCTCTCGGAATCCTGAGATAGTATTGTCCGCACACAAAGGATTTATACATCATCCGCCGATGCCGCGCGGATACTTGACGGAAAATTTTTTTGATGTTATAATTTCACCGACATCAATTTTTCCGCGGAGGATCCTTCCATGCTGACTTTTCATACGCCCGCAGCGGCTGACCGTGCCGCCGTTCTCGCCTATCGCACGGAGGTTTTGCGCTGTCATGCGGATTTCGACGGTTCCGCAGGTCTCGGGGATTTTGAGCGGTATTCCGACTGGCTCGAACGCCTGCGCATCCTTGCGGACAGCCGCGCGGAAAAATTCGGCTGGTACCGCACCGTCGTCCTTCTTGCCTGCGACGGCGGATCTCCCGTCGGGATCCTGAACGTGCGCCTTTCGGAAGACCCGTTTGTCCGCACGTTCGCTGGGCACATCGGCTACAACGTCCGGCCGTCGTGCCGCCGGAAGGGATACGGACGGATGTGTGCCATGGAAGCGGCGCGCATCTGCACGGAAAACGGCATCCTTCATCCGGTGATCTGCACGGAGCCGGACAACCTTGCTTCCCGGAAAACGGCGGAATCGGCGGGATTTTCGTTCACCGGTCACGAAACCACGGAAAACGGTATCACCGTCGCCCGTTTTGTACGATAAAAAACACGGCTGCATTGACAGCCGTGTTTTGATTTGTATTTATCCTTCAGAATACGGTGTATCCCGCTTTCCGGAAAGGAATTCGGACACCATCCGGAGCTCCGCTTCGTCTTCGACCGGCGACGGACGCCACGGATGGTCGTCGTCGTACGTCCGGCAGGGGAGGATCGAATATTCCACATTCCGCAGTTCCCCGTCAATGACCTGCAGTTCCGCGCCGAACACGAGCGTATACGGATCCGGATACTTGTTCTTTCCGTCGATCAGCGCGCCGAGAGAGTAGACGATCCGGCTTTCTCCCCACACTTCGCAGGGCTGGATCCGCTCGGTATCGGTCCCCACCACAAGATCGGCGCCGGCTTCCGCAAACGCGCGGAACATCGTCTGCCGGGATTCGTCGGGAAGATACGCTCCGGCCGGAGGCGTCACGATATAGACGGCGGTGAAATCGTAATTTTCCGCATTTTCAAGCCATGCGAGAACGGCTTCGGTATCGCTTTCATCATCGGCATAGCGGCAGTACAGCGCCGCGGTAATGCCTTCCTGTTCATAATAGAACGCTTTTCCATGGTCACACCATGCAAGACCTGCATTTTCCAGCGCGGCGGCGGTATCGTTATAGCCGTCCGTCCCGTAGTCCCAGGTATGGTACGCGTGAAGGGACAGGACATCCACACCGCCATCCGCAAAAATACGCGCGGCATCCGCAGGTCCGCGGTACCACGACGCCGCACCGCGTGCCGCAGGCGTACGTCCCTCCGCATCGCTCAGCACGGCATCACAGACGGACACGGTCACATCGTCCGCAAGGAAAATCTCACGCAGAGGCTCCAGAAAATACGCATTTCCTTCGGATGCAAAAAATTCGTTGAAGGTTCCGTAGGAATCGCTTCCGAGCATGGAACCGGGTGTACAGCTTCCGGCAAACGTCAGCCGCACGGGCATATACGCATCCTCCGGCATTTCGGAGACCTCCAGCGGAGAATCCGCATCTTCCGGAACCGCCTGTATCCCCGGTTCCAGCGGTACCGGATAATTCGCGTCCGTATTCAGCACCGTCCCGAGTCCGACCAGCCCGGCCGTCAGCGCAAGCCCCAGAATCACAAACAGCACCCGCATTACAATCGTTTTTTCCTTGGAATTCATCCACCCCGTCCTCCCGTCAAAAAAATGCGCAGATACTTTTTTATTTTATCATAAGGTGGAAGATTTTGCAAGAGGTTTGGAAATTTCACACGCCCTTCCGGCGCACGCATATTCTGTAGCGAGGGAACTGTTCCGCACAGACCCAATTCAGAGAAAACAGGGTACAGAATATGGCAGAAAAAGAAAACATAAAAGTCGGGATCCTCGGCGGTGACCGGCGGCAGCTGGTTACGGCGGAATGTCTTGCAAACACGTACGAATGCGCGGTCTGGGGATTTGCCGCGGTCTACGGCAGTGAGGACGAACATTATCTGAAAAATACGGTGCGCTGTGCCGATCCGGAATCGGCGGTAAAATGCTCGGACGCCGTGGTCCTTCCTCTGCCGGTCAGCACGGACGGGATCCGTCTGAACTGTCCGCTTGCCGCAAAAAGCGGAAGCGGTGAGATCCCGGACATCCGCCTGCTCGCCGTCTGCGAAAAAATGCCGCACGGCTCCATCCTGCTCGGCGGGATGATCCCGCCGGTCGTGAAAAAATACGCCGCGGAACACGGAGTCACCGCGCTGGACTATTACGAATCCGAGGAACTGCAGATCCGCAATTCCGTCCCGACGGCGGAAGGTGCCGTTGCCGCCTGCATCGGCGCACTTCCCTTCACGATCGCCGGAATGCGTGCCGCCGTCTTCGGCTACGGAAGGGTCGGACGTACCCTTGCCGGACGTCTGCATGCCCTCGGCGCGGATGTATTTGCCGTGGCACGAAGCCGGAAGGATCTGTCGAACGCGGCGTGCGACGGTTGTGTCCCCGTTCCGCTGGACGAATACCGGACGTTTCCCCTGCACTGCGACGCGGTTTTCAACACAATTCCGCACCGCATTTTTGACGCCGAACTGCTGAAGCGTATCCCGCGCGGCACCGTTCTCTTTGAACTGGCGACGGCAAATGCGGGCGTGGATCTTGCCGCGGCGGAAGAAAACGGCATCCGCGTGATCCCTCTGCCGTCCCTGCCCGGCAAAACGGCGCCGCGCACCGCGGGTGAGATCATCTGTTCCGTCGTGCGCGGAATGCTCGACGATCATTTCGCATAAGGAGGAGCCGCCATGAAACAACGCCTGAAACTCGGTTTTGCAATGTGCGGCTCGTTCTGCACGCACGCCGCCGCACTGAAGGTCCTGCACGATCTCGCACAGGACTACGACATCACACCGATCCTCTCGTTCACCGCCGCCGCAACGGATACCCGCTTCGGCACGTCCGCCCTGCTCATCGAAAATCTGACGGCGGTCTGCGGACGCGCGCCGGTCACAACGATCGCGGAAGCGGAAAAATTCGGTCCCGCCGCACCGCTGGATCTCCTGTATATCTGCCCGTGTACGGGCGCGACCCTCGCCAGACTGGCGCACGGCATCACGGATACCCCCGTCACGATGGCGGCAAAGGCACATCTCCGCTCCGACCGTCCTCTTCTGATCGCGCTCGCCACCAACGATGCCCTCTCTGCCAATCTCGGCAACCTCGGACTCCTTCTGAACCGGAAAAACATCTGGTTCGTTCCCATGCGGCAGGACGATCCCGCCGCAAAGCCGCATTCCCTTGTCGCCGACTTCACGCTCACCCGCGAGACCCTCGCGGCGATGAACGAAGGATCGCAGCTCCGTCCGCTGTTCCGGTAAGGGAAAAATCATTTCCGCGGAGGAAAAATCTTCGGCAGGTTTTTCCTCCGCGCCTTTCTTTTCAAAAACTTCCGGCTTGCACTTTGTGCGGTTTTGTGCTACAATAAATCATCATTTCCTTCAGAAACGAGACCGATCATGGCTGAAAATTACGGACTCTGGCTTGAAAAAAAGCTGGACGAGCTGCGCCGCACCGGCGAAAAGCCGAAACTGCTCCTGCAGGTCTGCTGTGCGCCCTGCTCTTCCTATGTCTTTGAATATCTCGCGGAGATTTTTGAGATCACCGCGTTTTTCTATAACCCGAACATCGCACCCGAACGGGAGTTTTCCTTCCGTCTGGACGAACTGCGCCGCTTCCTTGACGAAGCCGGCTACATTGCTCCCGTCGACTGTCCGCCGTACGAACCGCGGGAATTTCTCGATGCCGTGCGCGGCATGGAAGATCTTCCGGAAGGCGGCGAACGGTGCAGGATCTGCTACGAACTGCGTCTGCGGAAAACCGCCGAAGCGGCAAAAGCCGGCGGATTCGACTTTTTCACGACGACTCTCTCGATCAGCCCCTACAAACGTGCGGCATGGCTGAACGAGATCGGCATCCGTCTCGGCGAGGAGTACGGTGTTCCCTACCTCCGCTCCGATTTCAAAAAGAAAAACGGCTACAAACGCTCCATTGAACTCTCCGGACAGTACGGTCTTTACCGGCAGGATTACTGCGGCTGTATCTACAGCAAGCTGGAATCCGAGCGGAAACGCGCCGGACAGGCCTCCGCCGAATGACTTCCCATTCCGGGATTACAGCAGGTTATTACATATTATGAAGAAATTTCACAGATCCCTGACCGCGGCACTTCTTGCCGCGCTTCTTCTCACCGGATGCGGCACCGCATCCCTTGTTCCTACCGTTCCGCCGGTCAATGAAAACGACATCGCACGTATCGCCGCGTCCGTTGCCGTCACGGCGGACATCACCGCCGATGTACCTGCCGGAGTCTATGTTACCGGAAAAGAACCGAAGGAGATCACGCTCCGCTGGGACGGCAGTGCCGAACTCCGCTGGACATCCGACTGTTCCGTTCCGGAAGCCGCTTCCGCCGCCGCGGAAAACGGTATGATCCCTCTCGAATATAAGAATACCGGCGATGATGCCTCCTATCAGGCGATCATCCGCTGTGCCCTTTTCGAAAACGGCGAGCGCATCTCCGACGTTCATACATTCGTCTATACCCATGCCACCGAAGACCGCTTCACCATGCCCGTTGTCTCTCTGGTCGGTGACAAAAAGGATCTTTACAGCTACGACCGCGGCATCCTCGTTGCGGGCAAGCTTTCCGTCGGCGAAAATCCGATGGGCTGGCAGGCATGGTATCACGCCGCCAACTACTATATGCGCGGCATCGAATGGGAACGTCCGATCCACATCTCCGTCTTTGACGAAAGCGGCACGCTGAACTTCTCCGGAAACGGCGGTCTCCGTGCGTCCGGCGGCTATACCCGCTACAATACCCAGAAATCGCTCCGCATCTACGCCAGAAAGGATTACACGCCCGATTCCGGGGTGTTCCCGTACGCATTCTGGGGAAATCTGCGCGGATCCGAGACCGGCACTCCCGTCTCCTACAGCGATACCGTCCTCTTCCGCGGCGGCTCGAACAACGAGCACTCCACCCTCTTCTCCACGCCGGCACTTCTTCTTCTGACGGAAGGGACTTATATCGATACCCCGGCGATCCAGAACGTGGTCGAGTACATCAACGGCGCGTACAAGGGTGTTGTCACCCAGCTGGAAGATTTCGACGAGGACTATTTCGAACATCACTACGGTGTTCCGAAGGAAAATCTCACCACGGTGAAGGGCTCCGTCGGGGAAGTCTTTGAAAAAGGCGGCTGGCGCATCGACGACGGTCCCGCAGAAGAGCTGAGCACGTTTATGGACTGCCTGAAATTCATCGTCCGCGAGGATATGAACGATCCCGCGAACTATGCACAGGCATGCACCATGCTGGATATCCGCAACTTCATCGAATATTTTGCCTACGAATCCTTCATTTTCAATACCGACTGGCCGCAGAACAATATGCGCGTCTGGCGGTACAACGGAAACGATACCGAAGACGGATACGATCCTTCCGCACAGGGCGTTTTCGACGGACGCTGGCGCTTCCTTGCGAAAGACCTTGACCTGTCCTTCGGATACCAGGACGGCTCCAAAAACAACAATCCCTACATATACCTTTCGGAAAACTGTACCCTGCTGATGAAGAACACCTGGGCGTCCCTTATGGACAACGAGGAATTCGCCGATCTGTTCTATACCTATATGTGTACCCTCGCGGGTGAAGTGCTGACTTACGAACGCTGTTCGGCAATGTTCGACCTCGTGCAGGTCTACACCGGACGGGAAGTCGCACGTTCCGCCGCCAGCCTCGGCGTGGTCAGCGGTTCGCGCGGTCACTGGAACAGCAGTTTTGACACCATGCGGCGGTTCGCGATCTCCCGCGGTCCGGCAGTCCTCCGCTTCACGAAAAAGGAAAGCGACCGGACACTTTCCGATGTCACCCTGAATATCGAAGGCGACGGCACCGTCGGACTCGGCTGGTACGCTCTTGCGTCCGGCGATACCCGCGAATACCTGCGTGACACCCGGATCCCGCTCGAACTCAGCCGCGAAGGCGAGATCACCGTCACCGGCGGACATATCGACGAAAACGGTTATCTCATCACGGAAAATGCGGCCTGCACCGTCACGGTCACCTTTGCCGCAGAAACGGAAGAAACTCCCGTGCCGCAGACGATCGTCCTGAACGAAGTCCATTTCCGCGGCGACGGCATCGAGTGGATCGAGCTGTACAATCCGACCGGAAAAGCGGTTCTGCTCGACGGATGGTCGCTCGGCAAATCGGACGATCCGGCAAAGGCACAGGAATTCGCCGCGGCGGTCATCGAACCGGACGGATACGCGCTCATCTGCTGCACGGATTTCTCCAATTCCATAGGGATCGAAGGTCTGCAGATTCCGCTTTCCCTCGGAAACGGCGATACGCTGACCCTGTTTGACGAAAACGGCGCGGCGGCTGACACCATGCTCCTCGAAACGGCATCGAAATACGTTCATCTCGGACGGTATCCGGACGGCGGAGATATCGCGCCGCTGGCCGCCGCCGAAGCGACTCCGGGCGGAGCCAATCTCCTCGGCACGTACGAAGGCGCGTTCACGTCGGACAATTTTGAGCCGTATCTCCTTGCATGGGGACGTCCGCACGAACTGGAAGATTATTTCTACGACAAGGACGGCGAGACCTTTGTCCGCCGCGACGCGCTGTATGCGCTCTGTGTCGAACGCGACGCCGCCTCCTCTCTGACGCTCTGGCTGAAGAAACACACAGGGGATATGCCGCTGTCCGAGCTGATCGCCGCATCCGCAGAAATGGACGGTCCGACCATCCGGCGCGTGGAGGCGCTCGATTCGCTGATCATAGGTTAATTTTTCATACCGTTTATAATCTATCGTCTTAAGTTGAGTTGTATGATATGTTAATATTTCTGCTCTTCATGTGTCCGAAATTCATCACATATCCGATTTTGCATAAACCATATTGACAATTGTGCTTTGCGGGTGTATAGTTATTGCCGTGCCAATCCTCAGGATTGCTGATTTTATATTAAATTTCAAGGAGAAACCAGAAATAATGAAGAAGCTCACAAGCCTCATGCTGGTACTCGCAATGCTTGCATCCGCAGCTCTTATGACCGCATGTGGCGGCGAAGAAGCTCCGGCAACCGATGCTCCCGTTGCAGGAACCGAAGAAACCATCACCGAAGAAACTCCTGCAGAAGACGCAGCGGCTGAAGAAGAAGCTCCCGCAGCAGAAGAAGCTCCGGCAGTTGAAGAAACTCCCGTTGTTGAAGAACCCGCTGTCGAAGAACCTGCGGTCGAAGAACCCGCTGTTGAAGAACCCGCAGAACCCCTCCTTCTGATCGACCAGATGGAAGTTTACCACTACCTCACCCACTACTGCCCCTACACTGACGGCGCTGGTACCGTAGGCGGTTCCGCAGCCGGCGGTTTCTTTGACGAATCCACCGACGAAATGGCAATGTTCATTTCCGAAAATCCCGAATGGTACAAGGATACCGCTCTGATGGCATCCTGGGATGAAGCGGAAGGCCCGTTCGGCGACTGCATCGACAGCATGATCGCTGCTGACACCGACTTCGTAAACGACCAGCACACCAACGGTCTTATGGTTTACAAGACCTTCAACGTTGAAAACTTCTCCGACGCTAACCTCTACGAACTCTACTGCTTCTACGACAACACCGTATACATCTACGTAAACGGCGAACTGTTCTACTACTCCGATGCTAACTGCGGCTCCGGCGACTGGAACGGCGGCTACGACCTCATCAAGTGCAACACCGCTGAAGACAAGGATCTCGGCGACTTCCTCAAGGAAGGCGAAAACTACATCGCAATCTCCATCAAGAACTGCTGGGGCGGCCGTGAACTTGACCTCTACATGACCTGCGAACTCAACTCCACCAAGAGAGACGTTACCTACTTCGACCGCGGTACCGAATGGCACTACTCCGTATTCGCATGCCCCTACACCGACGGTGAAGGCAACATCGACGGCGGCGCTGCAGGCGGTTACTTTGACGAAGCTACCGACGATATGGCTGCTTTCATCAAGGCTAACCCGAACTTCATGACCGACACCGCTCTTCTCTCCACCTGGGAAACCGCAAGCGGCCCGTTCGGCAACATCATGGACCAGATCGGCTGGACCGGCTCCAACCACGGTCTCATCCTCTACAAGTCCTTCACTGTTGAAAACCTCGAAGAAGCTCTCTCCTGCGACAGCTTCATCTGGGACTGCGCTTACGACAACGCGATCCACACCTACCTCAACGGTGTTGAAGTTTACGTTGACGACGGCGAATGCGTAAATCAGGACTGGAACGAAGGTCAGTGGGTTCTCGATAAGGCTCAGATCTCCGAACTCCTCAAGGAAGGCGAAAACTACTTCGTAGTTACCATCAAGGACGCATGGGGCGGCCGTAACTTCGACGCAGGCTTCTACGCTCACTGGAACTAATTTAAATATTTCTTCTTTTCCGGGGAAAACTTTTTCGAGAAAAAGTTTTCCCCGGCCCCTTTTCAAAAAGCTTTATACTATTCAGGCATACAAAGAAAGTGCAGATTTGAAGAAAAAAACGGCTGTAAAACCAACAGCAATCTTGTTTCTCCAAATCTGCACTTTCTTTGTCTATTCTTTTCGTTTAAAAGTTTTTGAATGAGGGTGAAGACTTGC
>JAFYOX010000030.1 GCA_017547755.1 Clostridia bacterium
GTGTACGCACCGCCGCAGCACTGCCAGTTCTCGATCTCGCTCAGTTCATATCCGAGAACTTCAAGGCTTTCTCTCGCATAGCGGTCGAGTTCCTTCGCCTTGTTCTTCAGCGTGCATCCGGGATAGTAAGCTATTTTCATTATCTTACCCTCTCAAATTAAATCTGGATGTTGCGGATGATATCCTTGAGACATTCAGAGCTCTTGTTGAGAAGTGCGTTTTCTTCTTCGGTCAGAGAAACGAGAAGCTTGCCGCGGATACCGTCCTTACCGATGATATTGAGCGTGCTGAGGCAGACGTCGTCAATGCCGTATTCGCCGTGCATCATGGTGGAGATGGTCATGGTGGTGTCGGTACCGTTCAGCAGGCACTTGCAGATGTGGCATACGGACAGGGATACCGCATAGAAGGTCGCACCCTTTCTCTGGATAACGCGGCCGCCGGACTTACGCATGTATTCTTCAACTTCCTTGTAATTCAGAGCGGGATAGAGATTGTTCGGAGTGGTAACAACCTTCGGATATTCTGCAACGGGAACGTTGGAGATGTTTGCGATGGACCACGGTACGAAGGAAGAGTCGCCGTGTTCACCGAATACGTATGCGTGAACGTTCTGCTGGCTGATGCTGTAGTATTCGGAAATTCTCGCGCGGAGACGTGCGGTATCGAGGATCGTACCGGAACCGATGATCTTGTTTTCCGGGAGACCGGACAGCTTGTTCCATACATAGGTGATGATGTCGACCGGGTTGGAAACGATCACATAGGTTGCTTCCGGTGCATACGCGGTAATCTGCGGAATGATGGACTTCATGATGTTGACGTTTGCCTGCGCAAGGTCAAGACGGGTCTGACCGGGCTTTCTTGCGAGACCGGAGGTCAGTACTACGATATCGGAATTTGCCGCGTCACGGTAGGAGCCGGCATAGATGGATACAGGAGGACAGAAGGGCGTACCCTGACGGATATCGAGAGCTTCGCCGAGCGCCTTTTCTTCGTTGATGTCGATCATGACGATTTCGGAAACGTAACCGCCGGTTGCAAGCGTATAGGCGATGGTGGAGCCGACGCTGCCGGCACCGATAATAGTAACTTTTGCCATAGTATTTTCTCCCTGTATTGTATTTCAGTATTAATATATTAAAGGTAGGATTTCGCTTATTTCAGAACCGATACGGCGTCGCTGATCGTCTTTTCCATCGCTTCTCTGCCGTACTTGTCTACTTCTGCCTTGTTCTTTTCGCCGTGAGTCAGACATCCCGCACCGCCGATACAGCCGCCGATGCACGCCATGCCTTCGATAAAGTTGCCGTCAAGCAGATTCTTGCTTGCCTTCAGAAGCGCAACTCTGCACGCTTCGATGCCGTCGCACGGAACTGCCTTGAGTGCAAAGTCAATGTTCTGTTCCTTCATTGCCTGTGCCACTGCGTCGGACAGACCGCCGGAACGTGCGAAAATACGTCCGAAATACGATGCGTTGTCGAGTACGTCTTCGGAAAGCGTCGTGATATCAATATCACGGCTGTCGTACAGTGCCTGAAGTTCTTCAAAAGTCATGACCGCATCCACATACGGCTTTACTTCCGCAAGCTGTGCTTCCGCTTTCTTCGCCGTGCAGGGACCGATGAAGACGACCTTTGCATTTTCGTCCGTTTCCTTGATATACTTCGCAAGAGCGGTCATCGGGGACGGATTGTGCGAAACGAGAGGCAGGAGCTTCGGGAATGCCGACTTGATGTATGCCACAAACGCCGGGCAGCAGGAGCTGGTAAGGAAGCCCTTTTCCGCAAGTTCGCGGGATTCGGACTGTGCGACCATATCCGCGCCGAGAGCCGCTTCAATGACCGTGTGGAATCCGAGTTCCTTCATACCGGTGATGACCTGACCGAGCTTTGCGTAGGTGAACTGGCTGGAGATAGACGGTGCAACGATGGCGTATACCTTATACTTGGTATTCTTTTCGCTCTTCTGGATCATATCGATCACGTTCAGGATGTAGGAACGGTCGGTGATCGCGCCGAACGGACACTGATAAACGCACGCGCCGCACTGGATGCACTTGCTCTTGTCGATTGCCGCCGCATTGTTTTCCTTGATCGAGATTGCCTTGACCTTGCAGGCATTCTGGCAGGGACGGCTGCGGTTCACGATTGCAAAATAGGGACATACCTTCGCGCACTGACCGCATTCCACGCACTTGCTCTTGTCAATGTGAGCCACGTGGTCGTTGTCAAACCAGATCGCGCCGCGCTTGCAGACGTCTTCACAGCGGTGTGCGAGACAGCCGCGGCAGGAATCGGTTACTTCGTAGCCGGCAGCCGGACATTCGTCGCAGGCAATGTCGATGACCTGAATAATGTTCGGGTCATCTTCCACGCCGCCGCCCATGGCGATCTTGACACGTTCCGCAAGAATTGCGCGTTCCTTGTAGACACAGCAGCGCATGGTCGGCGTGGTATTGGGAACAATGATCTTCGGAATATCGAGGACATTCTCGAGAAGCGTTCCAGCCCATGCCTGACGCGCCACTTCGCGGAGGACTTTATATTTCAGATGCTGTACTTTGGTATCGAATTTTCTCATGCAGCATTCTCCTTAAAAATAACTGACCTTGATACGTTTGCCCATCTGCTTCAGACAGGCGGAGAGTTCTTCCACAAGATTCATCTTGATGCTGAAATTGATGGGAAGATCGGGGTTCTGGTGCGCCGGATTGATCGCACGGCCGACATAGAAGTTGATATCCGTCGCTTCTTCAAACAGCAGACGGCTGATCAGGGAAGCACCGTCGCGGTGCTGGCTCCAGATATCGTATTTTGTATTTTCCGCAAGGTGATCTTTTGCGTATTCGAGAACGCGGTTGACGGTAATGACCCCTTCCGTCACCAGATCCACACCTTCCAGTTCCGCAATCGGAGGAATATCCGATTTTTCGAATTTCAGGCTTGCCTTCAGAGGCTTGCGCAGGAATTTTGCGGCAATCGACGAAGTCGTACCGCCGCAGATGATGTGCTTCCCTTCTTTCGAGAAGAACAGGGACATCATGCGGTCGCAGTCGTCGCGGTTGGACGGAGGACCGAACAGAATGTTCATGGGTTCGCGCTTCCGGATCCGGACAATGCACGCGGTCGCGTCGTCGCCGGGCATATTGTCATACAGACGGTTGCATTCATCCACCAGCATGGTGGAGAGCGTCTTCGCCGTATAGCCTGCCGGAACGAGCATTTCGATAAAGCTGATAATTTCTTCCCGTTTCCAGCCGAAATTGTACGCGGTTCCGATGCCGGCGTGCGGACAGCCGTCACTCATGGCAACGAAAACGTCGTTTTCCTGAAGCGGAATCACGGATTTCAGAATCTTCTTCCCGCCGATGTTCATTTCCGTGGTCGGGTAATCGTAGTTCTGATCGTTCCGGATCACAATCACTTTCGGATTATCGTACTGGATGATCTCGGCGGTATGGTTGTTCCGGATCTGGATGATCGTAAACGTGGAATACGCAACCCCGCGTACGGAGCAGACCGGAAGGGTCGCCGCAATGGTCGAAACGCATTCTTCGAGAGGAAGACCTTCCGCCATCATGGTGGAGATGATCTTGGAAGTGAGCGTGGAAAGGATGCTTGCCTTTACGCCGCTTCCCAGACCGTCGGCCAGCACGATCACAGTCGCGTTTTCACTGCTCTGTTCGATGACATCCACGTGGTCGCCGCAAAGCTGTTCGCCGTAATGGTTAATGCTTTTATAGCCGATATCCGCACATAAATCATTCATCTGCAACCGACTCCTTTAACTTCGCAAGAGCGATCTTGGTTTCCGCTGCGGTTTCGCCGAGAAGGGACGCAATTTCCTGAACAATACGCATCTGCTTGTCAACGACCTTGTCCGCAACTTCGATGGTCTGGCGGCTGAGGCTTTCCTTGCGTTCTCTTGCGCTTTCTTCTTCCGTGATA
>JAFYOX010000031.1 GCA_017547755.1 Clostridia bacterium
CCTCACGGCGGGTAATCCGCTTGCGGCTGCTGTATTCCAGATCGGTGAACGTTTGTTGGTTTTTCATTTTCGTTTGTCTCCCTGTTGTGTTGATATGAATATTATACCATATCTTTTTCGATAGGGTGGAGTTAATCAGTATTTACTTAAGCACGAAGCCGGCACCCTCGGCTTTGAGCTGTCCTGCCCGATTTATCTGCTTGAAAACCAGTACCGGCACATGACTGAGTACCTGCACGACCTTGAGGTCCGTGCGGAAATCGAGAAAATCACCCTGTAACAAACCGTGTAACAGAGTTGTAACAAACTTCTGGAATGTTACAGACCAAATGTAACGTGTTACAGTTCTGTTACAAAAATTGTTACGTTGATTTTCTTGCAAAACCTCTCGTTTTCTCGCGTTATCTCCGTTTTTCTTTATGGTGTAACATTGTAACATATTTTCTATATAAATATATAAAATAAAGGATTTATAGGCGCGCACGTATGTATATACGCCTATAAACCCTTTATATGGGTATAATGTATAGGAATCCGTGTTACTTGTTACAGAGACACACAAAAAGCCCGCAGCAACGATGTACGTTCTACGGGCTTTTTGTGTAGCCTTTATTTTCCTCTGACACTTTTTCATGTCGCTCACAACTCTTCGCCTGTGTCGTTCATTATGAGTCTTGTTTCGTAGGTGCAGTTCAGCGCTTCAGCTATGGTGCGGATTTCTTTTTCAGAAAAATTATCTCGTGATAATTTGTTAGATAGGTTCTGCCGGGAGGTCCCCAGCTTTTCGGCAAGGTGGACAATCGTGATCCCGCGCCGGTCCAACATCACCCTGATTTTTTCGCCGATAGATAGTGCCATACAGTGAATCACATCCTTTCTGTTTTAGATTATACACTGTAAAATGTCCTTTGTCAATAAAAGATAAAAAAATAAATTAAAAAGTTTCGCAAAACCTATTGACAAACGACACTAAATAGTGTACAATGTCAATGTCGAAAGACAAAGGAAACTAAAACACAATTTCAAAGGAGAAGATACCATGAAGATTATCATTTCTGCCAGCGTTGAATTCAACACCCCTGAAGACGTTCTCGATTATGAAGCCCTCGACGTCAGCGAAACCCCCGAAGATGACGTGCCCCCGATCCTGAACGCGGTAAACTACAAGGTCGGTTACAAGCACATCGTCATCGAAACGGACACCGGCAATGTTGTTTTCCTTCGTAAGGACACAAAGGGTATGGCGGTTGACGGTCAGCCCATCGTCCTTCGTGGTGACGGCTTCCAGCGTATCAACTGCGACTAATGCAGAGTGGCGGGGCTTCGGCCCTGTTAATGCACACGGCACAAGCCGTCCGGTCACAAGTCCGGGAGGAAGGAGACATAAATGAAACAGTTTAAGAAAGTAACTACTGTAAACCACAGAAATCGTGAGTTTTACATCCTTCAGGATGAAAATGGCTTCTGGGCGATTGAATCGAAGTGGTTCGACAAAAACGGGGTTCTCACCAAAGGTTTTAACGGCCTGACCGGAATGCTCAATCGTGTTGCAGGGGCCACAATCAAGGCTTGCAAAGCACTCATTGATTACGAGTATTACGTGAACGAGTGCGGCATGGAAAAACTTGATGCGCTCAAGAAGGTTTACGGGTAAATCGCAGAGTGACGGGGCACAGTCCCCGGTAATGCGGCGGCACGGTCACAAGCCCGTGCAGAAAGAGGCTAACATGGATAAGTTACATGAGCTCCATAGAATTCACCGTGAATTAGTTCAGATGGCAGAGCGTGAAGCCACCCACCTTTGGAGACTGGCAAGAAAAGCAGAGGAACACGGTGTCTCTCCCGACACCGTAGCAGCTATCAGAGAAGAAGCCGATTACTGCTACCGCATCCTGACAGCAAGTCCGGCACGGATGATCGAATGGGACTTTCAGTATAAAATGAAATACGCTTTCAAAGTGTGAAAGGAGCCAGAGATGACACGTCATGAAGCGGCGCGAAAAGTGCGTGACTGTTTGGCACGGGGGTATCGTGTTGAATCCGAATCGATATACGAACGCAGTGCGATTCGCATATTGTCATCGAACACAGGTTACAAATGGTTAGTTGAATATACTCCAAACGAAAAAGGTGAATTAACTGCGTCGGACGTAAGACTGTTCGATCCCCTCACTGAAGTTCTACGGGACAATTCAGCGGCGGGTAAGCTGATATCCTATAACGCCTTTCGGATAAACGCAGAGTGACCGCCTACGGGCGGGTAATGCGGCAGCACGGTCACAAGCCCGTGCAGAAAGAGGTTTTTGAAAATGGATAAGACTAAACGCTTCGAGATGATTAAGGCAATGGAACTGATTGCCCGTCAGGTCAATGACGAATGTATCTTTGAACAGTGGTTGATGTGTGGTGTTGCCGATGGTGACATCGACAAGAACACCACTCCCGACGAGTTGGAAGACTACATGGATGATGAGGATTTTGCAGAACTCATGAGTACCTTCATTCATGTTATCGCCTGTGCCGGTAAGCACGGCGGCCTGTACTGTGATGGCGTGGTAAGCAAGGCACCGGAGGATCAGATATGAAGAAGTATGAAATAACCTACGATGACGGCTACAACTACAGCTACTTCAGAACTTACGCAAAGAACAAAAAAGAAGCCCGTAAGAATTTCAAAGAAGCGATGGGAAAGCGTTATAGGATCATCGAGATAGAGGAAATCTAATCGCAGAGTGACCGCCTACACAGGCGGGTAATGCGGCAGTACGGTCACAAGCCCGTGCAGAAAGGAAAAATTATGAAGAAATATCTTGTCAAAACCGCTATCCCTTCTCGAAAGAACCGCTGGGAGGCAAGCGTAGATGAAAGAACCATTAAAGCGGAAAACTTTAACGGTATGTTGATAAAAGCAATAACCCCTGATGAACTTAGTGCGGGCGCAAGAATCTTTGAAATCGAAGAACTCGCTACTATGGTTAAATCGTTCTATTTCCCGCTCACGGTTTACAATCATGACAATCTTTATTTCGGAGGCGAATCCAGCGAAAAACTCGATAGCGGAATTGCAGTGCGCTATCGGTCTTACATCGAACAGGCTTTTCAGAATTATCAAGGCAATGACAACATGGCTGAGTATTTCGATGAATACGACAGTAAAACAGCCTACAAAAAGATCAAGTGTGCAGAATGGAAGTTTGAAGAGGTCAATGGTTGTCTTTGGGGAAAAGTTAATGTAAGTCTCACCGAAAAACTTACCACAGACGAAACGGAAGAATTAAAAGACTGGATTTCCGGACAAAATTCGGATGGTCTCGGAGAAGGCTTTGAGCAGCAGGAAATTCGCACATACAATCATACAATCTCGGTATCTTTTTGGAATCCCGACGACAACTACCGCATTTATGATGAGATCGAATTTGGAAACCTTAGATATAATCTGAATTGATCGCAGAGTGACCGCCTACGGGCGGGTAATGCGGGATGCCGGTCACAACCCCGGCAAGAAGGAGGTAACGCATGAACATATCAAATGAACGGCTGAGAAGCCTTTGCATCAAGCATCAGTGGTTCACCGAAGGGACTTGTGAACAGTATGACAAGCTGTTCTATGCCAACACACACGGCGCACCCGTTGAGGAAATTGTAACAATGGTCTGGCTGTGCAGCGACGCTGAAACGTGGTGCCGGCGCAACATCAAATCCATTCTCGAAACCGAAGGTGACAGCTCTGCTTACAAACATGAAGTCTGGTGTGTTGATCGCGGTAATAACTTCAACGGTATGATCGACTGCCGCCTTTTCGCTGATTACGAACCGGCGAAGGAATATTATGACGGGATCGGTGAAGATTCCTACCGACGAATCTACTCAGCTCCTGATATCTGGAACTATCTTGAAAGAACATGGAAGGAGGGTGAAACCCTATGAATAAAGCTGTTGTCCATTACGCAGAGGGCGGGGAGGAATTCTACCCCACCCCTGCCGCTCTTATTGATCGTATGCTTTCCGGCATTGACTGGCGCATGATCCGCAATATCCTTGAACCCAGTGCGGGTAAAGGTGATATCGTACTTCACATTCTCCGCAAGAACTACCGTGACCGTTACGGCGACAGAGAAAACCGTTTCGGGGGTATCTCTGTAGACTGCATCGAACTCGATCCGCACCTGACAAGCATTCTTAAATACAACTTCAGCCGTGAAAAAGCTCTGATCTTCCAGCCCACCATTGATAAGTACCGGGAAATGGATTACCGGAAAGTTACACCGGAGATGCAGCGGGAACAGGACACGGCCCTGCGTGAAAAGCACATCTGTGAAAGTGAAGCAGTCCATGTGGTATTCGATGACTTTCTTCAGTATGAGCCCTTCAAAGAATATGACCTAATCGTGATGAACCCGCCTTTCTCCAACGGATGTACTCACCTGCTCAAGGCACTGGACATTCAAAAGCGCGGCGGTTCCATCGTGTGTCTGCTGAACGCGGAAACGATACGCAACCCCTACACGCAGCAGCGGAAAGAGCTTCGCCGGCTGCTGGACCGTTACGGTGCGTCCATCGAATATATCGAAAACGCTTTCGTTCATGCTGAACGCCAGACTGATGTTGAAGTGGCACTTATCAAAGTGTGCATCCCGACTGTGGCAGAGGAAAGCGACTTCTACGAGCGAATGAAAAAGGCTGAAAAACTGGATGACGAATACGGAGCGAACCCCTCTCTTGAGTTGGACGTTACCGACTACATCAAATCCGCAGTAGCCCACTTCAGAGTGGAAACGAAAGCAGGGCTTGAACTGATCCGACAATTCAGAGCATTTCAGCCGTACATGAAGAAAGAACTGAATCCGAAAAGCCCTTACGGGAACGACTGCATTCTCCGTCTGACCGATTCAAGTGATCGCGGATATGATAGCGTTTCGGTGAACAGCTATCTTGAAAAGACCCGGCTCAAATATTGGAGCGCACTGCTTTCCAATCCGAAGTTTATCGGCAAGCTGACAAGCAAGCTGCAAAGCGAATACCGCGAAAAGGTTGACCGCCTGAAGGATTACGACTTCAACGAATATAACATTCAGGTACTTTCCGTAGAGATCATGGCACAGGTCAGAACGGGCATAGAGGATGAAATAATCGCTATGTTCGACCGTCTGACCGCGGACCATACGTGGTCCCCTGAGTGCGCCAACAATCGTCATTACTACGACGGTTGGGCAACCAATAAGGCTTGGAAGGTAAACAAGAAAGTCATCATCCCGTGTTACGGTCTGTATGACGAATATGACGGTCTGCCTCGGAAGTATAAGGCGGTCGAAGTCCTGTCTGATATCGAGAAGATTTTCAACTTCTTTGATGGGCACATGACCGCTGACGTTGATCTGGGATCGCGGATTGAGGATTACTTCAGCCGCCGTGAAACTAAAAACGTTCCGTGTAAGTTCTTTACTGCGACTTTCTACAAGAAAGGCACCGTACATATCACTTTCACCTGCCCGGAACTGTTAGAGCGTTTCAACATCTATGCTGCCCAAAACAGGGGTTGGCTGCCGCCGTCCTACGGAAAGAAGAAGTATGCTGACATGAACCCCGGCGAAAAGAAAGTTGTGGATTCTTTTCAGGGTGAAAAGCAGTACGCAAAAGTTTTGAGCAACACCAACTACTATCTTGCTTCGCCTGTCCGTGTTGATACCATGCCGCTTTTGGCCGGAGGAATGAATGAATCGTAAATTGAACACAATAAAACTTGACGTTGCAAAAGCTATGAAAGCTCTCGGCTACAAAGCTGAGAGCAGCAACGTTCGCATTGTTGAAGTATCTTACAACCGCTATCGGGTGTTCCATAACGGGCACCCTGTAGGCATTTGGGACGTACAGCGTAATACGTTCGTGGATTAGAGGGGGGGGAACCTTGAAAGCAAAAATACCGTTTGAAAAGCGCAACCCGAAAGCGGCAGCCGCGTCTAAAGCCGAAATTCAAAAACAGCTTATCGAGACAAACGCGGAATATGAACTTGAGGTGGATGCGCTTTTCCTTTGGGTGCTACACACGCATCCTAAGTACCGGCTCGGACTCAGCAGGATCAAAGAGCTTTATGAAGAGGTCTTTCGTATGCGGAAAGAAATCTATGAATTCTACAAGGCTGATCCTAAATTGAACAAACACCGGAAATCGGGAGAGCTGAAGAGCGACAATAAGCAAACCGCTTATTGGATTTCGATTAGCAAGCTGTTAGACTACGGTTTCGACATCAAAGCAGAATTTGAACGTCTGGATAAAAAATACAAGTTGGACTGATTGGAGGACTCAACAATGGTACGTGAAACAACAGGTGACCTTCTCACCTTCGACGCAAATTTGATTTGTCATCAGGTAAACTATTACGGTGTGATGGGCGGCGGGATCGCCGCCTCCATCCGTGAAAAGATGTTGCCGGAAGAACAGTACGCGAGATATGTTCAATATTGCGCTAACAACGGAAGGAACGCATTAGGCGGCATTCTGTATTTACCGACGTATGACGGCGATACGGTTATCGCCAACCTTTTCAGTCAGGACGATTTTACCACGAACTACTCAGCATTACAGGGGTGTCTTAGGAACGTGGAATTGCTGGCCAGTGCTATGGGCTGGACTGTAGCACTGCCGGGGAACATGGGGTGTGGAATCGCTGATGGCGACTGGGGCACAGTGCGCGATATCATTCAGGATATTTTCGCAGAATCTCCTGTGGAGCTGACCATCGTTTACTGGTACGCTGATCGTCCCGGCAAGTTACGGGCAAATTAAAAGACCTGAATAGCATCAATAATAACATCAAGAATAGTATCAATTTTGCTGTTAAACCGCAAAAATTGGCGTTTTAGTACCGTTTTTTGCGGTTTTTCTGCATTTTCAGCAAATTACAGGCAAATTAAAATAAGATTGCCGGGAGGCTTAATAACCTTCCGGCAATCTTATTTTAATCTGGAACACATGACCGAACCACCTTATACGGGGTTCGTATGTGTGTGTTATGGTGGAGACGGCGGGAGTCGAACCCGCGTCCGAAAACCGATTCATGCAACTTTCTCCGGGTGCAGACCGTCTTTTGTGTTTCCCGCCAGCAGCCCCGGCGGTCAGGGTATGCTGGTCGGTAGCCCTTTCGTGCGTGACGGATGCAAGAGCGAACTCACCGTTCACGGACGCCACTCATTTGATGCCGTGGTCAAATCAGGACGCACTCCCATTCGGGACATTTCGGGGCCGTGGCACTCCCCGAACGGACAGCTGCCTTAGTTAGGCAGCAACTAACATTTCGTCGTTAGCGTTTAATTTAAAAATAGGGATTATTATAGAGATTCCCCATCTCTACCCGCTTATCGCACTGCACAATCCCCGTCGAAACCTTTACGTCCCCATGAAAAGGGAAGTTTTCGCGGGAACCTTTTTTAAGGAAAAAGGGTTCCCGCACCCTCCCAAAAACCTTTTTGAAAAAGGTATAAAGCAAAGTTGGGTGCAAATTTGCAGTACTTTTATATTATACACGATTTTTGCCCTGTTTACAAGGGGATTAATCGTTTTTTAATAAATCCTTTACGTTTACACCGTCGATCGTGAGGCCGTCGATGTCGCAGTTTTCGATTTTCACGTTCTTCAGCGTGCAGTTTCTGAACGTCGTGCCGGTGAGGTCGGGATTGTCGAATTCCGCGTTGATCATCGCCACGCAGCCGAATTTCGTATCGTTCATGCACAGACCGCCGAAGCTCGAACCGGCGAACGTGATATCCGTGAATTTTGCGTTCTTCAGACAGATGTTGTTGAAAACTGCATTGCCGAGGTAGAGGTCGTCAAATACCGCACCGGGAAGGTAGGATTTCCGGAGCTCGAACGGCTTCTTTTCCTCTTCATCCGCTTCCGCAGGAACATCGTCCGGCAGTTCGCCGATGATATCGATCACGTCTTCCATCGGCTTGCGGTCACGCAGCGGAACTTCCGTTTCCACCGTGCCGATCGCCGCCAGAGCCACGGGACGGTACCGTTCGGACAGATTCAGCATCTTCCGGCAGGCATTTTCGTCGAACGCACCGACGAAGCATCCGCCGAATCCCATGTCCGCCGCCGCAAGAAGGATGTTGTTCATCGCGCAGGCGGTGTCCTGGATCGCAAACAGATCGCGTCCGCGGTCACCGAAACGGGTTTCCACCCCTTCACGGTCGGTCGAAACGACGATCACAACGGCGGAATTTCGGATCCATTCCTGCCGGCAGACCTCCGGACAGAGTTTGCCGACCGCTTCCGCACCGCAGAGCACGGTAAAATGCCACGACTGCATATTGCAGGCGTTCGGCGCACGGGTCGCCGCCGTGAGGATATAGTCTAACTGGGATCTCGTCATCGTACCGCCGGTAAACGAACGGTAACTGCGCCGTTTCATCAGTAATTCCCGGAATTCCATGGTGTCCTCCTTGTTTTATTAAATATTTTTCTTGGGGAAGGAACTTTTTGAAAAAAGTTCCTTCCCCAAACCCCATCTTCAAAAACTTTCAAACGATTTGGACAGACAATATGCAGTGCAGACTTGGAATACAAAACCGATCGTACAGTCAATATAATCCTGTCACTGCAAATCTGCACCTGCTTCATCCTCTATAATCGTTTAAAGTTTTTTGAAAGGGGTTTAGGGAAAACTTTTTCAAAAAAAAGTTTTCCAAAAAGAACTTCAATCCTCATAATCGCGTCTGCCGCGGGACTTTGTCACACGCTCGATTTCACGGCTTGCTTCCGCCTTGGCGTCGGATTCACGCTTATCCCAGAGCTTTTTCCCCTTGCACAGTCCCACTTCCATCTTGACGTTGGAGCCGGAGAAGTACAGCGAGAGCGGAACGAGCGTGTAGCTGTCACGGGTCACGTACTGCTGGAGTTTGAGGATCTCCTTCTTGTGCATGAGCAGCTTCTTGTCGCGCATGGGGTCACGGTTGAAGATGTTTCCCTTTTCGTACGGCGAAATATGCACGCCGAGCGCGAACATTTCCCCGTCGATCACGCGGCAGTACGAATCCTTCAGGTTCACCTGCCCGTTCCGGAGACTCTTTACTTCCGTCCCGAACAGCGCGATCCCCGCTTCATACGTATCTTCCACAAAATAATCATGCCGCGCCTTCCGGTTGACAGCGATGATCTTCCGTCCTGTATTTTTGTTTTCAGCCATAATCGTTCCTTCGTTATAACTTACAGTACAATATCAAAATTTTCATAAAGCGCATCCGTTGCGCGTTCGGCGTCCGCGGTGCGGATCAGCATAGAGATCTTGATCTCACTGGTGGAGATGTTGATGATCTGCACGCCTGCGTCCCAGAGACAGCGGAAGACCTTCGCCGCAACGCCCGGCTTTCCCTGCATTCCGACGCCCGATACCATCAGCTTGACAGCATCCGTATCGATCTCGATTTCCGTATCGGGAGAATCCGCGAATTCCTTTTCCAGAACTTCTCTGGTACGCTGGGCGTCCACCTGATGCACGGTGAAAATGATGTCGCCGCTGATGTGACCGGTCGAGGTCTGGAGGATGATGTCCACGTCCACGCCGGCTTCCGCCAGAGCGTTGAACGTGTAGTACGCAATACCCATCTTCACGGGCGGATTCTTTATGTAGACAATCGCAATGTTGTCGTCGCGGCTGATAACGCTTACGCCGATTCCTGCATCCATAGAGTTAGTTTCTCCTTAAAATCAATTGTTCAGTTAAATAAAATACAAAAAATACGAATAAATCACACCGCCGATGCCGATGACAAAGAAAGTATATGCGGCACTTTTCCGGACCACCGTCGAAAAATACGTCGGTGACGGCTCCCAATCATACCATAACCGGAATTTCAGCGTATCGAGCCACCAGACAACCTTCGGGATCAGCAGAAGCGGTGCCGCACCGAGGCATGCCGCCAGTCCCAACAGCGCCGCCGTCGCCGCATTTTCCAGCTGAGAACGCCGGTCATACCACGCCTGCGGAATCTCCGCATCATATAATTCGCCCGTTTCCGGATCAAATGCGGTCGCGGTAATGACTGCACCGCCGACGGTGGTGATCGAAACATAATCCGGCACCTGTTTTACAAGCCTCGACTTTTCCACACCGACCAGATTCAGCATCACGACCGCCGCAATCACGCCGAGAATGCACAATATCCCCATGATCTTTTCGGGAATACTCACGTAAAAATCCTGCGTCCTCTCCGCCATTCCGTCAAGCCGGTCGTCGAGCGCAGCTTCCGCCCGCTCTTCTTCGGATTCCGTCATCGGCCGTCCGAGCACCGTTCCGCAGTCCAGACAAACCGTCCGGTCGTCACTCTGCACCGCACCGCATTTCTTACATTTTTTCATGGCATCCACAGCAGCCTTGCACTGCACTCTGTTTTTCTGTTCGTTTAAAAGTTTTTGAAGTGGGGGTTCGGCTCCGACTTGCTTCCGCAAGTCGGGAGAAACTTTTTTTAAAAAGTTTCTCCCCAATTATTTTTTCTTAGCCCAGAACCCGGATCACGGATTCGATGCCTGCGAACTGTGCGCGGAGTTTGTCGGTTTCGGGCTTGGTGAGCTTGCCGGTGATCAGTTCGACAACGCCCGCTTCGTCAGAGAGAACTTCCGTACCGTCGCAGTATGCGGAAACCGCTTCGCAGAGTTCCACACGGCTTTCAGACGCACGGATGTAGCAGCGGAATCCGACTTCGTCAAACGGCTTCACACAGCCTTCCGCCTTTTCGAAGACCGGAACACGTTCCGCCTTCGCCGCACCGGACAGGACCGCACATACGTCCGCGACCACAGCGCCCGCCGTGGGAAGACGACCCGCACCGCGTCCGTAGAACATGACGTCGCCGCAGACCGGGCTGGTGACGGAAATGCCGTTGTATACATCCGAAATATGGGACAGCGGGCAGGACCACGGCACGAACATCGGGCAGACCTGCGCCTGAATCATATCTCCGTCAAATGCGGCGCCTGCGATCAGTTTGACCGCACCGCCCCATTTTTCCGCCGCACGGATATCTTCCACGCTCACGTTGCGGAGCGTTTCCGTGTAAACATCGGTGTCGGAAACGAGCTTGCCGGACGCAAGCGCGGTCAGGATCATGATCTTGCGCTTCGCATCGATGCCGTCGATGTCCGCGGAAGGATCGCGTTCCGCATAGCCGAGTACCTGCGCTTCCGCGAGGACGTCGTCAAACGTCCGGTTTTCGGTGCGCATCTTGGTTAATATATAGTTCGTTGTACCGTTGAGTATGCCGTTTACCGCAGAAATACGGTCGCCGGCCAGCGCGGTATTGAAGCCGCGGATCACCGGGATGCCGCCGCCGACGCTTGCTTCAAACATGTACTGCACGCCGTTTTCGCGCGCGCACGCGAGAAGTTCCGCGCCGAAATTCGCAACAACTTCCTTGTTGGAGGTCACTACGGATTTGCCCGCCTTCATGCAGGAGACCGAATATTCGAACGCTGGATGGGAGCCGCCCATCGTTTCGCAGACCAGCTCCACGGATTCGTCCGCAAGGATCGGATCGATCGTATGTACCACACGGTCCGCATAGGGAGAATCCGGGAAATCGCGCAGGTCAAGAATATATTTCACACACACGTCATCGCCCACAGTTCCGCGGATCTTCGCACAGTTCTCTTCAATGACGGTCGTAATGCCGCCGCCTACCACACCGTAACCAATGACAGCAATGTTTTTCATATCGTATCTACCGTTCTCCGTCCGTTCGCCGATTCGTTCATTTGCGGCGGAAACCTGCGGCCGGAGAAGCTTCCTTTCTGTATCCACTTAGGAATTTCCTATTATTCACTATAGTTTTATCTTATCGCAGTACGGATTGTAAAACCATGATAGTATATCATATCACAGTGCACCGGAAATTACAAGGTATTTCCATGAAAAAAGCGGCCTCTTCCGCCGGAAATCCCGCAGATAAGACCGCTTTTTGTCCTGTTTATTCAATTCCCGCGATTTTCTCTTTCAGCGCGAGATACCGCGGATGTTCCGAAAGCAGCGCGAATTCCTCCCCGCCGATCAGGTTCCGCAGACGGTTTCCGAGGTACGAGTATTCCGCGTCCCCGTCGAAGCCGTAGCCGAACGAACAGTCGCGGAGAAGCGGGATGTCGAGTTCTTTCTTCTTATTGTAGTCCTTCGCCTGTGCAAAGAGGAAATCCACGCCCTGTTCCAGCAGATCGAGTGCCGCTTCCGGCTGACCGAGCTTCATGTGACATCGCGCCGGAATCCCATACAAAGGATATGCGTTATGCGTAAACGGCGGACGATATTTTTCCTCCCGGTACAGCGCATTTATCATATCCCGTGCAAAATCATAGCAGTACAGCGCGTCCGCATATTTTTCTTCCTTTAAGTACAGATTTCCCTGCATCATCGCCTGATGACCGAGCTGATCCGCCAGTTCCCGGATGTTCCGGCACTGCTGCTGCCGCTGTTTTTCCGTCTCTCCTGCGGAATAATACAGATCCGCCTTCCGGATTCCGCGGATATCATACAGTTCGCCGGGAAATGTGTCCGCCAGCTCATGTGCCTTCTTCCAGTTTTTCCGACGGACGTGAATCTCCATCAGTCTCCGTTTTGCCGACAGCACATCATCAATGGACGTACTGTACCTGATGACCAGTTCCGCCCAGCGGATGATCTCCTCCGTGAGGCTGTCGAGCCCTTCCTGTCCGATAAGTTCTCGCAGTTCCCTCTCGTTGCATCCGAGTACCATCTCCGCAAACGCCATCGCGTTGAGCATAATGGTCGGGTTGTTCGGGTATAACCGGATCATTTCGCGGTATTTGTCGAGGATCACCAGCGCAGTCGGTCCTTCTTCCCCGTCCGGACAGTTGTCCGACATCCGGAACACTTCCGCCAGAAGTTCCCGCACTTCTTCCTCCTGATCCGTGCCGCATCGTCCGAACAATGCATCTGTCGTCACGCCGAACAGGTTCGCCAGCGGCACGACCTGCGAAATGTCCGGCATACTCGTATCGTTCTCCCACCTGGACACCGCCGGTGCGGAAATATTCAACTGTTCCGCCAGTTCCTCCTGCGTGAGATCTTTCTCCTTCCGCAGACGCCTGATGATCTGTCCCATTGATTCTGCCATAATGTCCTCCACTTTTCTGATTTCCGGTACCGTTATATACAGTATACCGCAGTTTCCGCCGGATCGGAAGACCTTCAAGCGAAACAGAAACTTAACTGACGGTTAAGTTTCCAAAAAACAAAGGATTTCCAGAATCAGTGCATCCGGAAATCCTCGGTTTATTCGTTTGTTTCGGCGGATTCTTCCGCAAAGGCAAGTTCAAACAGCTCGCGCAGACGTTCCTGCTGTCCCGTCAGATGGAGCCACCCGAACAGGGCTTCCAGTCCCGTTGCACGGCGGTACTGTGCCACCGTACTGCGCTTCGGAATGCTCGAATGTCCGATGTTGCGTCCGCGCTTGTACGCTTCTTCTTCTTCCGGCGTCAGATGCGGCAGAAGTTTTTCGATCACGTCGGACTGCACATGCGCGGTCACGTATTTCAGCGCCTCCACGCTCGGCTTCAGACAGCCCTGCCGCACGAGATACTCCCGTACCAGCAGTTCATACACACAGTCCCCGAGATACGCCAGATTCGCGGCAGATACCGCACCGGCCTCCTTCTCCGTCATTGAATTGTTTTTCTGATTTGCAGTGTCCATATTTTTCTTTCCAGTTGAAAAGTTTTTGAAGTGGGGTTCGGGGAGGAACTTTTCTCAAAAAGTTCCTCCCCGAGAATTTTATTCCCTTAAATTACATCCATGAAGTATCTCATTCTCAGCTTCTGCATTGCAGGGAGACCTGCGTAGATGGAGCTGATGATTTCGTGGAGATATTCGGCAAGGGTGGTCAGTTCACGGAAGGTGAGCGTACCGCCGAATTCTTCCTTTTCGATAATATTCATGATGTCGGTGATCTTGTGCTTCGAGATGTCGGCGTAGTCGGCCGCGATGCGGAGCGCGTATTCCGTCGGAAGTTCGCCCGTTTCATGCGGACAGCCGAGACCGTCGAAGATGTCGAAGATGCAGTCGGTGATATCACGCGCATACTTGTGAACGTCGGTCTGACCGTCGTAGAAGCGGCGTTCATCCTTCGCTTCTTCGATCAGCTTGCGGCGTTTTGCCATCGCACGGGATGCACGGATCTTCAGGATCGTCCAGGTGATGGAGAGCGCGAGCATTACGAATACCACAACGCCGATCGCAATGAAGAGCGTAGTGTAGTCCACTTCATCTTCGCCGAAGTCGACCATAACGATGTTTTCTTCCGGAAGGGTTTCTTCCTTGACGGTGACCTTGCTCTGGTCAATGCCGGAAGAGCTGCTGCCGGAGGAAGAGAGATCTTCAAGGTCGTACATTTCTTCACAGTAGGAAGGAGTACATTCGTAGGTCACCCAGCCGATCGCCGGATAGTAAACTTCAACCCAGGAGTGAGCGTCATAGTCGCGCACGCTGGTACGGTAGGTCGATACCGCCGCCGGGTCGTAGGTACGGTTCCAGTTTGCGGCGATGTAACCTTCGTCGTAACGGACCGCGAAGCCGAGTTCACGGAGAAGCGCTACCGCAGAGGTCGCAAAGTGTACGCAGTAACCCTGCTTTACTTCGAAGAGGAACGCTTCCAGATTGGTGTCGGAATCCACATGGTCCACCATGATCGGATTGCCCGCTTCGTCGAGAACGACGTTGCCGTCTTCGTCGAGAAGTTCTACCTGTACGCATTCCGGATCGAGCGTGTACTCATAGTTGTAGCGGAGGTGGTTGATAACCGCCATAACCGCGTTGTGACGCGGGATAACATTGCCCTCGGTATCGGTGAACCAGGAGTCATAGACGTTGCCGTAACGTTCTTCCGCAGACAGACGCTTGAGCTGGTTTTCGTTCATGTTTTCCTGCTTGGACTTGTCATGAACGTACTTTTCGCCCTGTACGATGCCCGCATCCGCGAGGATCTGATCGGCAAGTTCCGCGATCGCATCGCTGCCGAAGGTCGTACGGTAGGTTTCTTCCGTGTAGTCACGGTAGTTCAGTTCCTTTTCGTACGAATTGTGGAACGTCTTCCGTTCCGCACTCGTCATGGCGAGATAGTTTTCCACAAAGTACGGCGCAGCCTTCGGCTTGTAGCCGATTTCCGCAACGTCTTCGTTGAATTCTTCGATGAGGAACGACAGGTCGCTGCCGGCAAACTTCATTTCGCCGAGCGGCGTTTCGTAGGTGTATTCGCGTTCTTCGTCATAAAGGATATTGCCCGCGATTTCTTCGTTGATGATGTCAATGGTATCCGCGTAGACCTTCGCAAGGTTGTAGTATTCAATGGAGCCTTCAAAGTTTTCCGCCAGACCTTCCGCCTTCAGAACCGGGTTGAACGAAGACGTGGAGTACGACGTGCCTTCGCCGAAGAAACGGGAGGAATAGATACCGTCGTAGAATGCGGAATACTTCTTTTCCGTATGTTCGATGGAACCGAAGTCCATGATGCCGAGACCGGCGTTCATGACCGACGGAACGAACAGGATCTTGCTCGTTCCGCTCACACGGTTGACGTGGAGCTGGAAGACACGGAAGCCGTAGTCGTCAAGGTTGCGGTACTGGTCGACCTTGGTGACATCGAGAGAAGTCGGATAAACGTACTTGTTGAAGAAGTACGTGATGTTGTCCGGCGTATAGGATGCGCCGAAACGTTCACGGTACGCAAGAACTTCATCGGAGTCCGCAGACGTCCAGTGGTCGGATTCCATATCGTAATCCGTACCGATCCAGCTTCTCATGTAAACCGGAGCCGCGTAACCGGATTCCACGGAAAACAGCTTCTGTCCGGTGTAGCGGGGAGTTTCGAAGGTGATATTTCTCGGATTCAGTTCGGCAACACCGCCGTACATGGCGAGGGAGTTGAGGTCCACGTCGTCGCCCATGAGGTACGCGGTGACGTAGGTACGCACGAGCTGCATCCGGTTGTTGATGAAGTCGATGATCGGGAAGTTCTTCTGTACGGCCGCCATCGGGATAGCGATAGAGAGGAACGCGATGATCATTGCCATGACGCCGGCGTAACCGCCCGCTGCCACGGTCTTGAACTTCGTGACCTTTGCCGCGTGAACGTCCTTGTTCGCTTCCTTCTTCGCCGCACGCGCCGCAGACTTTGCATCTGCCTTTGCCTGCTTCAGAGCGGCTGCATCGTCGGGATTCTTCGACTTTTTGACTGCAGCAGCCTTGGCGCGGAGCTTTCCCGCTTCTTCCTTTTTCGCAAGACGTGCCGCAGCCTTTTCTTCCTTTGCCGCACGCTTTGCTTCCTTTTTCTGCTGCTTTTCGTACTTGATACGTGCTTCTTCCGCTTTCGCGGCGTCTTCCTTTTCCTTCTTATCCTTTGTAAAGACGGCCTGACGTGCCTTCTTTGCCGCGGAACGGGGGAGACCGCCTTCGATCGCGGTATTGTAAGCCGCCGCCGCACTGTTCTTCAGCGCGAGCTTTGCAGCCTTTGCCGCCTTCTTTGCGTCCTTCTTTGCCTTCTTTGCGGCCTTTTTCGCGTCCTTCTTTGCCTTTCTTGCCGCAAAGAAGCCGCCGTAGATGCCGTCAAAGATGTACAGCGCGACCGCGCCGCAGATGAAGATGAGCGCAAGGGCGAGACCCTTGTTGGTACGGGTCAGGTTGAACATGAACACGGGAACCATGTACACCGCGCAGGTGATCGCCACGGGAGCCGCGTATACCCGTCTCGACATTGCGTAGCCGAGCACGATGCCGGTCACGACAATGATCGCCGCGACGGCGAACTTTACGAGAAGCTCTTCATCGTAGGAATACGGTTCCTCGGAGACGTACTGCATATAGGTGGTGTAGCCCGCATCCGCCATATTGGTGAGAAGAAGATCAAAGAACCGGCGGAACGATTCCTTCACAAACCCGATCGGGTCGGCGTAGGAGCCGAACATATACGCCGCAATGCCGCCGGCAAGCACCAGCGGGGACAGAATCCGCGCGATCTTGTGCAGGGACAATCCCATCATCACGATGGTGATGACCGCACTCCACAGGATCACGAAGGAAGTGTCCATCACGATGGAGTCCGCGCGGGCATCGTTCAGAATCACAAGCTTCGCAGCATCGCCGAAGAACAGCATCATGCCGCAGATACCCATGAAGAGAACGAGCGCACGGAAGACCAGGCCGACCGCGGTGTACGCCGTCGTCATTTCCCGTGACGGCGAAACCGTCACCGGAGGCAGAGTAGCCGACGCGCGCAGCTTGGCTTTTTTCTTCTGCGCCGCATCAATCTTCTGCTCCAGAGAACTGGTTTTCTTCCGCTTCTTACCCTTCCCCGGATTTTTCATAAATTTATTCATAAATACGATTTCCTTAATTAAAATGTTTGGGAAACCGGGGGGAACTTTTTATAGAAGCTCCTCCCCGAGAAACTTGATTTCCTCAGTTCATGATCTTGCGGATCGTATAATTGCCGTTTTCGTCCTTGACTGCCTTGAGTTCGGTGAGATCAACACCGTCCTGTGCAAGACGGAGACGGCACATTTCGACGTATTCCCGGCGGATCTTGATGTCTTCGTAGCGGTCTTCGGGGTTGAACACGAGAAGTTCCGCAACGCATCCGGTACCGGCGCCGCCGAACAGACCGGGGATCGCGCTGTACTGGTTCAGCGAGAGCGGGTCAATGTTGGAGGTGCAGATACGGATGGTGACATTGAGAGATTCCTGGATCAGCAGGAGAAGGTCGGTGATGCTGGTCTTTTCGGGAGCCGACGGAGCGGTCGAGAAGACGGAATAGATGCTGTCGAAATCTTCGGGACAGGTCAGTTCCACGGCAACGATGCCGGCGTCGGAACGGGAGTCGTTCCAGATCAGGGTGACCTGATGTCCGCTGCGCAGTTCGTTGAGCGTTGCTGCCATTGCCATTTCCACAACGCCGTCCGCGCAGAATTCGTCCATATCGGGAGCAAATTCCGGCCTGATGATGCCGCCGATGGCAAGCTGTGCCTTGGTTTCGTCGTCACGGCGCTTCTTTTCGGCAGCGATCGCTTCTTCCGCAAGGACTTCCGCGCTCTTCTGCTCTTCCGTGACAGCTGCCTTCTTTTTGCCGAACAGGGGTTTCTTTTCCTTTTTCTCCTTCTTCGGAGCCTTGTTGTCCGCCGCGTCGATCATTGCATCGATCGCCGCCGCGTCAGCAGCGCCCGTACCGGTCATACCGTTCTTGAGACGTCCTGCCTGCTTGCGCGCCGCTTTTTCTGCGGCAAGTGCCGCCTTGTCGGGCTTGGCTGCCTTCAGCTTGACGTTCTTGGGTCTCTGCTGCTTGCGCTTTGCTTCGCGCTCTGCTTTTTCACGTTCCAGACGAGCTTCTTCGTCCTCGAATACTTCCGGCGGAATCGCACGGGAGAAGTCGCAGAGAATATATACGCTCTGGGAAGTGTTGGTATTGAAGTCCTTGACCATCAGCGTGCCTCCGGGTGACTTCGAAGAAAGGTTCCAGTGAATGCTCTTGAGAGAGTCGCCCGGAACGTATTCGCGGATGTTGCCGATTTCCGCCTTTTCCGTGGAGAACACGAGCTTTGCGGAATCGTTCGGGATATCGGTCGCGGAGGTCGCCATCTTCATGTTCATGTTCAGCTTGCGCGGGAACACGAGGACGTTGTTGTAAATGTCAACGTCGAGACGGATGGAGAACAGTCCGAGGAAGTCGCTGATATAGAGACAGCGGACACCGATTTCGTAGGTACCGCGGTATTTGAAGCTGGTCGTATGGTTGACGATATAACTGCCCATCGGCGCAAGGCTCATCGTCATCGACTGCTCCGTACAGCGGACGCCGTCCGGCTGCGGAACACTGATGATCGCCTCGATGAACGGATACGCGAAGGGCGACGCGTTGATGATGCGCAGTTCATACTCGACCGGCTGCAGCTTTTCCACCTTCGTGATGTCCGATCCGACGTAAATACGGATCAGTGCCTTGCCCACCAGCACGTAGATGATGGACACGATCGGCATCAGCACAAGGAACCAGAAAAGCACCGCCGACGCCTTTGCACGAAGCGCCTGCGTAAACACCAGCGCAAATACCAGCAAACACGCATACCAAACCGCCGACTTCGTAAACTTGACCAGTGGTTTTCTATTATAGTTATCCATGTTTTCCCGTTTCTTTAGTATAGATTTTTATTTCCCGGGGAAGAAACTTTTTGGAAAAAGTTTCTTCCCCGGACCCTATCTTCAAAAACTTTTCAACGCTATGAACAAATAAGGCTGGGTGCAGATCCAGAATACCAAATGTTCTGTCAGATGACAAAATTTCAAGTTCAAACGCTCTGCACTTCCTGTATCACCCCATATGTTTAAAGTTTTTGGGAAGGGGTTCGGGGAAACCTTTTTTGCAAAAAGGTTTCCCCGAGAATCCCCATTATCTCTTGGTCTTGTAAGGAACTTCAACAGTACGGAGGATTTCGGCGAGAATATCGTTCTGGGATTCGCGGTTGAGGCGGGCTTCCTGGGAAAGAACGATACGGTGTGCGATACCGGGAGTGAATACGAATGCGATATCTTCGGGAAGAACGTAGTCACGGCCGCGGAGGAACGCATATGCCTGAGAAAGTCTCATGAGAAGAAGGGATGCACGCGGAGACGCACCGAGAGAGAGCTTGGTGGACTTACGGGTCGCGTGAATAAGCTGAACAATGTAGCGGCAGATCTCGGGTTCGAGAGCAACGTTCTGAACGGCTGCACGGATGCCGCGGATGGTTTCAACGCTGGTGATCGGGCTGACCTTATCGAGCGGGTTGACGCCGCGGCGGTCGGAAAGAATGTTGATTTCTTCTTCTTCGGACGGGTAACCCATGGAAAGACGCATTGCGAAACGGTCGAGCTGTGCTTCCGGGAGCGGATAGGTACCGACGTAACCGGTCGGGTTCTGGGTCGCGATAACCATGAACGGGTCGGGAACGCGGTAGGTGGTACCGTCAACGGTAACCTTCGCTTCTTCCATCGCTTCGAGAAGCGCAGACTGGGTCTTCGGAGAAGCACGGTTGATTTCGTCTGCGAGGAGGATATTGGTCATAACGAGACCTTCACGGAATTCGAATTCTTCCTTCTGACGGTTGTATACGTTGAAGCCGGTGATGTCGGATGCCATGACGTCGGGGGTAAACTGTGCACGGTTGAAGTCGAGACCTGCCGCCTTGGAAAGAGCTGCCGCAACGGTGGTCTTACCGGTACCCGGTACGTCTTCGATGAGAACGTGACCGCCGGAAAGCATTGCCGTAACGAGAAGAACGATCTCGTTGTGCTTACCGATGACAACCTTTTCCACTTCCGCGATCAGCGCCTGCGCGGCTTTGTAAAAAGTTTCGTTTACTTCAATTCTGTTTTCGTTTGCCATATTTTTTTCTGCGGTATTGACCGCTGCCTCCAAATAAATTAGAATCCTTCGATTCCTCGGAACGTCAAGTGTAGTCTGACATTCTATCTTTACCAAATATTTTATCATAGTTTTTTTATAAATACAATACTGTCCTTATAAAAAGTATGTATTTTTGTCACTATTGCCAACAAATTTTTTTCGAATTTTGTTGTATTGCATAATATTTTGTGCTATACTAAAGTGAATAAGAATGGTCTCGGTACCACTTTCCGCCAGAGACCGTCAGACACAGGAGATTGAAACCTTATGATCTACGACGTACTGATTATCGGTGCAGGCTGTACCGGCGTCATGACCGCCCGTCTGCTTTCGACCAAGAAATGCTCTGTAGCAGTGGTTGAAGCCGGATGCGACGTTGCCATGGGCGCGACCTGTGCCAACTCCGCTATCATTCACGCAGGCTACGACGCAAAGCCCGGTACCCTCAAGGCAAAGCTCAACGTACAGGGCAACAAACTCATGAAAGTCCTCGCAAAGCAGCTCGACGTTCCGCTGAAAGAATGCGGTTCCCACGTTGTCGGCTTCAGCGAAGAGGATATGAAGCACCTCCGCGAGCTCTATGACCGCGGTGTTGCCAACGGTGTTCCGGATATGCGCATCATCGGTCAGGAAGAACTCCGCCGCATGGAACCGAACATCTCTCCCGATGCGGTCGGCTCTCTCTGGGCTCCGTCCGCCGGCATTACCTGCCCCTACGGTCTCACCATCGCCGCTGCGGACAACGCAGTTACCAACGGCGTTCATTTCTACTTCAACTTCAAAGTGATCGGCGCTTCCAGAGCCGGTGATGTCTACTATATCTCCAACGGTACGGATACCATTGCCGCACGCTACATCGTCAACTGCGCCGGCGTCAACTCCGCACACGTTGCCGGCCTTCTCGGCGAAAACGATTTCCCGATCACCATCATTCCGCGCCGCGGCGAATACATCGTCCTCGACAAGGTCTGCGGCAAGATGGCAAACGCTACCCTCTTCGTCTGCCCGTCCGAACGCGGCAAGGGTATCCTTGTCAGCCCGACCGTGGACGGCAACCTCCTGATCGGCCCGAACGCATACCCGATCGAAGAAGCCGACGACCGCAGCACCACCGCTCCCGGTCTTGATGAAATCACCACCGGTGCGCACCTTCTCATGCCGAACGTCAACACCAGAATGGCGATCACTTCCTTCGCCGGTGTACGTGCGACCCCGAACATTTACGACTTCTATCTCAAGAATTCCGAACAGCTCCCGAACGTCGTTCACGCCGTCGGTGTGGAATCCCCCGGATTCGCATCTTCTCCGGCAACCGCGGAATATCTGGTCGGTCTTCTCTCCGACGCCGGTCTTGAACTCGAAGACCGTGACGATTACATCCCCACCCGCCGTGCGGACGGCAACCACAAGCAGTTCCACAATATGACCGAAGAGGAAAAGGCGGAAATCTGCCGCACGAATCCCGCATACGGACGTATCGTCTGCCGCTGTGAAACCGTTACCGAAGGCGACATCATCGACGCCATCCACGGTCCGATCCCCGCAACCACCATCGACATGATCAAGAAGCGTCTCCGTGCCGGCATGGGCCGCTGCCAGGGCGGTTTCTGCTCCCCGAGAGTCGCCGACCTGATCGCACGCGAAACCAAGAAGGCACTCGACACCGTAACCAAGTGCGGCGGCGGTTCGTGGCTTGTTGAAAAGAGAAAAGGAGAGAACTGAGTATGCACAAGAAATTAATCGTCATCGGCGGCGGTCCGGCAGGGCTTGCAGCCGCATGTGCCGCCGTCAAGCGCGGTCTTTCTCCCGACGACGTTCTCGTTCTCGAACGTGACAGCGAACCGGGCGGTATCCTGAACCAGTGCATCCACGCCGGTTTCGGTCTCCACCGTTTCGGTGAAGAACTCTCCGGTCCCGAATATGCCGGCCGCTATGTACAGATGACACGTGAAGCGGGCATTCCGATCATGACCAACTGCATGGTTCTCGGTCTGACGAACGACCGTCAGGTTACCTTCGTTTCCCCCGAACTCGGCTACGTCACCGCATCCGCAGACGCCGTCATCCTCGCTATGGGATGCCGCGAACGTACCCGCGGTGCGCTGAACATTCCGGGCACCCGTCCGGCAGGCGTTTATACCGCCGGCTGCGCACAGAGATATATTAATATTGAAGGCTTCATGCCCGGCAACCGTGTGGTCATCCTCGGTTCCGGTGACATCGGCCTGATCATGGCACGCCGCATGACCCTCGAAGGCGCGAAGGTTCTGACCGTCTGCGAGCTCATGCCCTATTCCGGCGGCCTTGCAAGAAACATCGTACAGTGTCTCGATGACTTCGGCATTCCGCTCCGTCTGTCCCACACCGTTACCGAGATCCACGGTAAGGAACGTGTGACCGGCGTCACCATCGCAAAGGTGGATGAAGCGAACGGCAGACGTCCGATCCCGGGCACCGAAGAATACATCGAATGCGATACCCTGCTCCTCTCCGTCGGTCTGATTCCGGAAAACGAACTGACCACGGGCGCAGGCATCTCCCTCGACCGCATGACCAACGGTGCTGCCGTCAACCAGTTCCGCGAAACCGAAGCGGACGGCATCTACGCCTGCGGCAACGTTCTGCACGTGCACGACCTCGTTGACTTCGTTTCCGAAGAAGCGGACATCGCAGGTACCCACGCGGCAGCGAAGATCCTCGGCGAAACCGAAAAGACCGTCAAGTCTCTGGAAGTTGCGACCGGCTTCGGCGTACGCTACACCGTTCCGGAACGTATCGACATCACCGAAACCGCTGAATCCGTCCGCGTATTCTTCCGTGTAACCGACGTTTACAAGAAGGTCCAGCTCGTGATCGAAACCGAATCCGGCGAAGTGATCGTGAAGAAGGCAAAGAGCGCGGTTGCACCCGGCGAAATGGAATCCCTCGAAATTCCGGCGGACAAGATCGCAGCTCTCGCAGCGTCCGAAGACAAGAAGATCACCGTATATTTACGCGAACTCGGAGGTAACGGCAAATGATTACAAAGGAATTAACCTGTGTCGTCTGCCCGGCAGGCTGCAAAGTCCTCGTAACGCTTGACGAAAACAATCAGGTCATCGACGTAACCGGTCAGACCTGTCCGCGCGGCAAGAAGTACGCGGAAAGCGAAGTCACCAACCCCGTCCGTACACTCACCTCGACCGTGACCGTACAGACCAAGGACGGCGCAAAGATGCTCCCCGTCCGTACCGACAAGCCGATCCCGCGCCCGACCCTCTTCGAAGCGATGCAGATCGTCCGCAAGACAATCGTCACCGCTCCCGTAAAGACCGGCGACGTTGTTGTGGAAAACTTCATCGAAGAAGGCACGAACCTCATCGCGTGCAAGGATTTTGAATAATTGAATAAAAGTTTGCAGGGGGAAAAACTTTTTGAAAAAAGTTTTTCCCCCTGTCCCCCCTTTTCAAAAACTTTCGGACTGGAAAAGGGGATTTTTTGTTTTTTGAAAACTTACAGTTGTTTCTTCGCCATCATATAATAGGTACAGATTTTGTAGCCGGAATAGCCGTAGAGAACATCGAGTCCGGTGTAGGTATAGCCGAGGTAGGCGTCGGTCAGACCGGACTTTTTGAGATATCCGGTGCCGATTTTCACCATGTTGACGGCGATATGACGTCCGCGGTGGCTGTGACGGACGGTCGTGCAGCCGACGCTTCCGATGCCCTTCCCTTCCGTTTCCGTACAGACGATCAACGTTCCGCAGACTTCCGCACCGTCGAGGGCGATCAGGACACGTTCGCCGTATTCGCCGGTGTATTTTGTTTCGTCCAGATAATATTTCGTGAAATTCTCATGCGCGTCGTCCGTGCATTTTTTTATTTCCGGAATATCTTCGACCGATGCGAACCGATAGAGGATTCCGTCGACGGTATCGCCGACACACGGGGAATCCACCGTAAATTCCGCCAGCAGAAACCGCATATCGAAGCAGTCGCAGCCGTCCCAGCCGTGGACATACCCGCGTTTCCGGAAAAATTCCGCCGCATCCGACGTCAGTCCGGGATACAGATTTTCAACGCCGCGTTCCGCAAAGCCGTCTTCCGGATAAAACGGCGCGGACGTCGGAACTCCCGGCGCAAGATACGTTTCGCCCGCACCGATGGCAATTTCCGGATAACCGGCATCGCGTACGGCCTTTTCTGCCTGTGTGAGCAGACCGGAACCGATGCCGCGGCCGCGGTATTCTTCGTCCACGCAAAGCAGATATACCGCATTTTTATGAACAACGCACACGCCGGTCAGCGTACCGCTTTCCGTACGGTTTTCAAAAATCCGGTTGTCCGGATTTCCAAGGATATCCAGAACCTTCCGCTCTTCCCTTACAGTAAACGGAAAATTCCGCCGAAAAAGATCATACAATTCCTTCATAACTTCCCATCAGTTATATAAAAAATCCCCTTCCCGCATCGAAAAGGGTTTGGAAAAGGTATGGGGAACCCTTTTTCAGGAAAAGGGTTCCCCACAAAAAATTCATTCAATCAGTTTCTCTTCTGACCGTTCTTGTTCATGTTGAGCATCTTGATGATTTCGTTGAAATCATCTTCGGAGATCGGAGCGTCGTCGTCCTTTTCTTCTTCTTCAACGATGGGCTGAACGGGCTTCTTCACTGCAGGCTTCGGCTGTTCAACAACCTTTACTTCCGGCTTTGCAGCAGCGGGAGTCTTCTTGCCGTAAGCAAGCGGACGGATCGCGGATTCTGCCTTCTTATTGAAAGCGGCGTCCACTTCGTTCTTGTTTTCGAAACCGGTCGCAATGATGGTGATCTTCATGGTATCTTCCAGAGACGGGTCGAATGCCGCACCCCAGATAACGGTCGCATCTTCCGCCGCTTCATCGGAAATGAGAGAGGAAGCCGCTTCGATTTCTTCGAGAGCGATGTCGGGAGATACGGTTACGCTGATAAGTACGCCCTTTGCACCGGAAATGGTGGTTTCGAGCAGGGGGCTGTGGATTGCGCTTCTTGCAGCATCTTCCGCCATACCCTTACCGGAGCCTTCGCCCATACCCATGTGTGCGTAGCCGGCATCCTTCATGATTGCGGTAACGTCCGCAAAGTCAAGGTTGATGTATTCCGGTACGTTGATGAGTTCGGTGATGCTCTGTACACCGTGGCAGAGAACGTCGTCCGCAAACTGGAACGCGTTCATGAGAGTAATCTTTTCTTCGAGTTCCTTGAGTCTTTCATTCGGGATGATGATGAGAGAGTCAACGTACTGCTTCAGATTTTCGATCCCTGCTTCCGCCTGGTCCATTCTCTTCTTGCGTTCGAAATTGAACGGCTTGGTTACGATACCGACGGTCAGAATGCCCATTTCCTGAGCGAGACGTGCAACAACGGGAGCCGCACCGGTACCGGTACCGCCGCCCATGCCGGCTGCAATAAAGACCATATCGGCACCTTCCAGTGCCTGCTTGATTTCTTCGCTGCTTTCTTCTGCCGCAGCCGCACCCAGATCGGGATTGGAACCTGCACCCTTGCCCTTTGCGCAGCGTTCGCCGATGGCGATCTGTCTTGCAGCGCTGGACTTCATAAGTGCCTGCGTATCGGTGTTGATTGCGATGAATTCAACGCCGCGCACACCCGTATTGACCATACGGTTCAGAGCGTTGTTACCGCCGCCGCCGACACCTACAACCTTTATATTTACACCACTTTCATAGTTTGTATCTTCAAGTTCAAACGGCATTCCTGTGCCCTCCTTGTCCGATGATTGTCTTATAGAAATTTAGGCAAACCATTACCCATGATAAAAACATTATACTACGTTATATAATACATGATGGACGATGAATTTGCAAGAGTTTTTTTGAAAATAATTATGAATTTTGTGTGTTTCCTGCCGTTTTCGGGCAGACTTCGCGGATTTCCGGCCTCAATCGACGATCAGGCGCATATCGTAGCGCACGCTCGCCTCGCCGACCTCGGTCAGATTGATATTGGCAGGGATTTCTCTGTCAAAGCCGCTGCTTCCGATGGTTTTGTATGCCATGCGGAGCTTGAGGGCACTTTCCTTTTCACTGCCAAGCTGAAGGATGTACATTCCGTCGCAGATGAACTTCACGTTCCGCTCGTCGGAAACATCGATCTTGTCAATGCGGCCTTCCGCATACAGCGAAGAGGATTCCGCCGCTGCAAGAACACTGCGTACGTAACGCTGACTACGCTCTTCCGCAAAGGTGAGGACCCGTCCCGCCACGGATCCCTTCACGGCGGGCAGGACCAGCTTTGTCAGCCCGTCCGCTTCCGCAAGATCCGCATCCGTATAGCCGAGAACGCGCAGTCCGGAGGACAGAACGGCCGTTTCACCGTAGATGTCCGCGTAATACACCGGCGTATCGTCGGTCAGAACGATGTCCACCGCATTCGGCACGGTCCGGGAGATCTGCGCCGATTTCAGCTGCGGACAGTGGAACAGGATCAGTTCCTCCGCCTGCCCGGCATGGAACGAATAGAGGTTGTCCCCCACTTCAAAGCCGGCGGCACCGACGATCTCGTCGGCGGTATAGAGCTCGGAGCCCTCCACTTCGACATCCGCGATCACGAAAAAGGCAAAGTAGACAAAACCGATGAACAGCACCGTCACCAGAAGCATCAGGAACGCCGTGACAATGGCATGGCGGTTTTCGGTAAATTTCTTATGAGCAATGGCCTGCCGTCTGGCGATATCCTTGTCATTCTTCTTCCGGGAATCCAGACTTTCAAACATCTGGGCAACAAACAGTTCCATCCGCATGCGAAGCGAACGCTCACGCACAGCGGCACCGCCACCGGTGACACCGGCAGGACGGTAGATATATTCGTTCCCCGCATCGTCCGTATAGGTCGTGCATTCCGTATCTTCCGACCACGCGGATCTTGCCGCGGTACTCTGCCGTGCGGGATGCTCACGGAAATACTCTTCCGCGCGCTTCCGCTGGCTTTCCGCGAATTCTTTTCCGAGCGGACGCTCGGTCCGGCGGTTCGGCTGTGCATCCGGCGTTTCCAGAACACCGGGACCGTATTCCTGCAGGATCTGCCGCGTTTTGGATTCTTTTTTGCAGACGCGGTCGTAGATGTACAGAATGTCCTGCTGCGTCTGCACTGCCTGAAGCTGCTGATTCTGCTGCATATTCACCCTCCTTCCGGGGAATTTATCGTGAATTCCAGATTTTATTTCTTTGCAAGTCTGCAGAGATCGTTGTAGATCAGCTTATTCGAATCCGGCACCGCAAACTGCCTGATCTTTTCGCCCATTTCCGCGCGGATCGCCTCACCGTCGGGACCGAGAAGACGTTCCACTTCCGCGATGAGGGGCTTTGCGCCGTCGGTCAGTTCCTTTTCTTCGAAGAGAGCCGCCGCACCTGCGTCGTAAAGAACCTTTGCGTTCTTGTACTGGTGATTTTCCGCAACGTTCGGGGACGGAATGAAGATCGCCGATTTGCCGGTGATCGCAAGTTCCGATACGGTCATCGCGCCGGCGCGGTTGATAGTAAGATCCGCCGCCGCCATCTTCACGGGCATATCGAAAATGTATTCGCAGAGTTCGATGTTTTCGTACTTGTCAAGACCCATTTCCTTGAACTGGCTCGTGCAGAGTTCGAGTTCGATGGAACCGGTCGCGTGGATGTGGTAAACTTCGGGATGCTTTGCCGTGAATTCACGCATCAAACAGAGAACCGCGTCGTTGACCTTTTCCGCGCCCATGCTTCCGGCGTAGGAAAGGATGATGTACTTGTATTTATCGGGGATGCCGAGTTTCTTTCTCGCTTCTTCCCGGGACATGGAGGAGAATCCGCCCATGACCGGATTGCCGACCTGCATCAGCTTCGCACGGTCGCAGGTAAGGGTTTCCCCGGTTTTTTCAAAGTTGAGGTAGATGCGGTCGACGCACTTCTGGAGCATCTTCACGGCAACGCCGGCGATAGCGTTGGATTCGTGGAGCGCCGTGGGGATTCCCATGGATGCCGCCGCCTTGACGATCGGCCAGGAAACGTAGCCGCCGGTGCCGACCACAAGGTCGGGCTTGAATTCCCTGATGATCTTTCTCGCCTTGATGGGAGACGTCAGCGCAAGATACGCCGCCTTGATGTTGGACGGAGACAGGCTGCGCTTGATGCCACGCACTTCCACGTGGTACATGGGATAGCCGGCTTTCGGCACAAGCTTGTTTTCAATGCCGCGCCTGGTACCTGCGTAGGCAATGACGGCGTCGGGATCGTTCTGCTTGATGGTATTTGCAATGGCGAGTGCGGGATTGACGTGTCCGCCGGTACCGCCGCCGGTCATTAAAACTCTCATAGAAAATCTCCCGGAGTGAATTTATTTTTTACGAAGTTCGGATTTTTTACGGTAATACTGTTTGGAGATCGCAAGAAGGATCCCCATTTCGAAGAGAAGTACGACAAGTGAGGAGCCGCCGTAGGAGAAGAACGGCAGGGTGATCCCGGTATTCGGGAACATATCCGCCACGACGCACATATTGAAGAACGCCTGGATCCCTACGTGGGTCGTGATGCCGAACGCGGTCAGCATGGTGAATTTATCCGGCGCTCGCAGAGCGATGACATAGCCGCGCCACATAAACAGGAGGAAGCAGAGGATCAGCGCGAGTGCGCCGAGGAATCCCCATTCTTCGCACCATACGGCGAAAATAAAGTCCGTATGCGCCGCCGTGAGGTAACTGAACTTCTGCCGGCTTTCCCCGAGACCGACGCCGAACAGGCCGCCCGACCCGATGGCATAAATGCTCTGGGTGGTCTGATAAAGTTCGTCGAGCTTGTCGGCATTTTCGTCGAGCTTGGTCGTGATACGCTTGAGCGCGTAGGGGTTCAGTGCCAGAAATCCGCCGATCGCCGCAGCTGCCAGCGGGATCCCGGTGGCAAACAGCCACTTCAGTTTGCATCCGCCGACGATCAGCATCAGCAGACCGATCATCCCGACGATGATGGTACCGGAGAGATGTTTCCCGACAAGGACGAGAACACACGCTCCGCCGAGGATCGCGATCGGATAAATGGTATTCCACTTGTACTGCTCTTTGAACGGCTGACGGAGATTGTTCATCCGCTTTTCGTATTTGTCAAAATACCACGCGATCATCAGTATGATCGCCAGTTTCATGACTTCCGAGGGCTGTATGTTGACCGGCCCGAGGTCGATCCACCGTTTGGTGACCCCTTCGGAGGTCCCGATGAACAGAGCGGCAATCAGCAGGACCGCCGCAAGCACATATGCCGCGATCGGAGCCCAGCGCCGCCAGAAGCTGATCGGCACCTTGACGACCACCGTCATGGCGGCCAGCCCCAGCAGAACATAGCCGATCTGGCTGCGGATATACGTCATGCCGTCGCCGGTTTTGCGGACGGCTTCGGGATAACTTGCGCTGAAAACGGCAATGCTTCCGAACGCCACAAGAACCAGAATAATTGTGAGCATCGCGCCGTCGATACCGCCGCGGACACGGACGATATCTTCCTGCCAGTTGGCTTCCGCAAGGGCAAGCTCCTGTGATCTGGCGCGTTTTTTCTCCTGCTTTGCAAGTCTTTTCTCCGTGTCCGCACGGACCATCGCCTGTGTCCGGGCACCGTCCGCCGGTTTCCGCACACTGCCGGAAGACTTTGTGACGGAGTTTTTTACCTGTTCCGGTCTCCGGCGTGCGTGAGTGGCACGTTTTCGGTTGTCGTTATTCATTTCACGCACTCCTTTTTCTTCCGGATTCAGGGACCGGGGATATGGAAAGGCTTTTTATTTCAGTCCGAAGAGGATGCAGAGAACTGCCATCACCGCGGTCACAGCGGACGCAACGACGACGATCTTGATCTCGGACCAGCCGCATTTTTCGAAATGATGATGGATGGGCGCCATCTTGAAGAGACGCTTGCCGTGGGTGAGCTTGAAATAGCCGACCTGCAGGATAACGGATGCGGTTTCGATGATGTATACGAGACCGAAGACGATCACAAGAAGGGGATTATCCAGCATGAAGGCGCCGCCTACAACGAGACCGCCGAGGAAGAGAGAACCGGTGTCGCCCATGAAGACTCTTGCCGGGTAAAAGTTGTACACAAGGAAGCCCGCGCACGCGCCGATCATCACCGCGCCGAGAAGGATCACGGAACCGTCGGGTTCGGCGAGACCGTTCATATAGCCTGCGGCGGTGAAGAAGAGACCGACAACGAGGGTAACGCTGGAGCAGAGACCGTCGATGCCGTCGGTCAGATTGACCGCGTTGTCAACACCGGTCAAAAGAAGGATGGCAATGAGGTAGTAGAAGATGCCGAAATCGAGTTCAGCACCGACAAAGGGGATGTAGATCGTGGTATCCACGCCGCAGACAAGGGTCATGCCGAGAAGATAGAGCGCACCGGAAACGAGCTGGAGCAGGAACTTCTGCGGTGCCGTAAGACCTTCGTTCTGCTTTTTGCGCAGCTTTGCGGCGTCGTCCACACAGCCGATGAGACCGTTCACTACGCCGAGCGCGAGCGTGAACATAAAGGGGAGCGTGGAGCGGATGCCGTCGGTGAGCGCGAGATAGATCGATGCGGCAACACCGGCGATCACGACCGCGAAAATGAAGGCGAGGCCGCCCATCGTGGGGGTACCTTCCTTGCTCTTATGCCAGCGCGGACCGATGTCGAGAATGGTCTGGCCCATCTTCCGGCTCTTGAGGATCGGAATCAGTTTGCGGGATACGAGAACGGTGATCCCGAAGGTGGCGAGAAGCGCCGCGATATACATCAAGTTATAATTCATTTGTTTTGCACCTGAGCTTTTTTTGATTTTTCTGATAGAGTTTACTCACAGAGAACGAAGCGTTTTTTCTTCCGCATAGCGGGAGAGTTTCGGATCCGGCTTATATCAACCGCGTCTTTTCTTGGTTTTGCGCTTCTTCATGCATTCGATGATGCGTTCCGCCTGGATTCCGCGGCTCGCCTTGACAAGCAGGACATCGCCGGGCGTGAGCGTATCGAGAATCATGTTCGCCATGCTCTGCGGATCGCGCGTATCCACCGATACAAACACGTTTTCCGCGCGGATTCCCTTCTTGATCGCCGCTTCCGCGATGATATCCGCCATCTGACCGTAGCAGAACAGCTTCTGTACCTGCATCTGCGCCGCGTACTGACCGAGCTGGTCGTGCATCAGACGGGAATATTCACCGAGTTCGAGCATATCGCCGAGAAGTGCCGCCGCCTGCGTTCCCTTCTTCGATGCCATGGAGACCAGCACGTCGATCGCCGCACGCATGGATTCGGGGCTTGCGTTGTAGCAGTCGTCGATGACGGTGATGCCGCCGACATCGTAAACGTTCAGGCGCTTATCCGCACCGACAAAGGATTTCAGACCGCGGCGGATCTGTTCGTCCGTCATGCCGAGAAGCACGCCGACCGAGTACGCCGAGAGAGAGTTGTAAACATTGTGCTTGCCGAGCGCAGGAACTTCCACGTTCGTGATCGCCTTGTTGGAGTAAATGAGGTCGTAGACGATACTGTCGTTCTTCTGACGGATGTTGACCGCACGGAAATCGCCGCAGCGGTTGTAGACGCTCATGATCTTCGGCTTGGGTTCGAGCCGTTCGTACTGTTCGAACAGGAGGGGTTCATCCGCATTGAGCAGGAGAACGCCGTCTTCCTTCAGACCGAGGCGGATCTCCATCTTCGCGCGGCAGATATTTTCGCGGGTGCCGAGGGACGCCAGATGGGAGGTACCGATGTTGGTGACGATCGCAATGTCGGGGCATACGATCTTCGTCATATGTTCGATCTCACCGAGCGCGCTCATCCCCATTTCGAGGACGGACACTTCGTCATCGGGCGAGAGATCGAAAATGGTCAGCGGAAGACCGATCTCGCTGTTGAGGTTGCCCTTGGTCTTGTGCGTTTTGAACGCGGCGGACGCAACGGCATAGACGAATTCCTTCGTCGTGGTCTTGCCGACGCTGCCGGTGATGGCGATGAACTTCGCCCTGGAGAATCCGCGGTAATATGCCGCCAGCGTTCCCATCGCCTGCACGGTATCGGGAACCACAACGGCGCAGAACGGCTTTTCGGCTGCCATAGCCTTTGCTTCGTCCGGAACACGGTTGCAGAGGAAGCAGCGGGAACCGGCTTCAATCGCGGCGGGAAGGAAATCGTTGCCGTCGGCACGCTGTCCCTTGATGGCACAGAAGAGAACGCCGTCGCCGGTTTCTCTGGAATCGTGAGTAACGAAACGGATCTCTTCTCCGGAACTGCAGTTTCCGCAGATTTCCAGCGTACCGCCGGTGACTTCCGCAATTTCTGCGGGAGTCAGTGTTTTCAGTTTCAGTTCAACGCTCATTTATACCTCCGTCTGCACGCCGCGCTGGGTGTACAAATCAAATTGCTTGAAATTTTTTAAGTTGAATTTTTATTGCGCACCGCATCGAGAACGATCTGTTCCTCATCAAACGGATGCCGTCCGTCGGCGGTGATTTCGTATTTTTCATGTCCTTTTCCGGCAAGGAGGATCAGATCCCCTTCCCGGGCTTCGTTCACGGCATACCGGATGGCCTCTCTGCGGTCCGGAATGACCGCGTGCGGTCCGGACCGGTCAAGTCCGTGCACGATCTCGTCAAGGATCCGTGCGGGATCCTCTGTCCGCGGATTGTCTCCCGTGACAATCACGAGATCCGCGTATTTCTGTGCCGCTTCCGCCATTTTCGGACGTTTTGTCCGGTCGCGGTCGCCGCCGCATCCGAACAGGACGATCAGCCGGTTCCGCCGGATCTCCGAAAGTGCGGACAGTGCCGCCGTCAGCGCGTCGGGCGTGTGGGCGTAATCGATGAAGACGTCCGCACCGAACGCACAGTCCTTCGGAAACCGCACCCGGCACAGCCGTCCGTCCACGCCGGGCATCCCGGCGAGAGCTTCCTTGACCGTCAGGGGATCGATCCCGAGCCGGATGGCACAGAGGGCCGCCTGCATCGTATTGAACACCGAATGCTGTCCGATCAGGGGCGTACGGATCCGGAACACGGCTTCGTCGGAGAAATAGACGTACTCCATTCCGTCCGCACCGAGCGAGGTACGCCGGATGGCGCACACATCGGTTCCGGCGATCCGTGCGGGATCGCACGAACAGGTCAGCACCGTTTTTTCCGGAAACATTTCCGGCAGGCGGGACATATACGGATCGTCGGCATTGGTGATGCCGAATTTCGCCGATTCCATCAGTCTTGCCTTGGCGGCGAAATATTCTTCCATCGTCCCGTGACAGTCGAGATGTTCGGGAGAAAGATTTGTAAAGATCGCCGCATCCGGGCAGATCGCGTCCGTTTTGTGCAGAGCCAGCGCCTGCGACGACGCTTCGTAAATCAGCGTATCGCATCCGCGCTTCCGCATTTCCGCCGCCGCACCGAAGAAATACTCCGGATCGGGCGTGGTCATTGCACCTGCCAGATCGGCAACGGACGAACCGCCCTGTCCGCCGAGCGGGACCGGATCGTTTCCGGCAAGGGCGGAGATCGTCGTGATGACGCCGGTCTGCCTGCCCGCCGAACGGAAGATCTGCCGCAGGGCAAATACCACGGAGGTCTTCCCTGCCGTCCCGGTGACGGCGATTTTCGTCATGCCGTCGGTCGGCCGTCCGGTGAAATTGTACCAGACCTGCGATTCCGTTTTCCTTGCGGATGCAGTCAGAAGAATTTCCGGAACTCCGTCCGCCGGAGTTTCGCCGATCACGCAGACCGCGCCGTTTTCGACCGCCTGTCTGGCATGCCAGTGACCGTCGTGACGGCCTCCGCGCAGGCAGAGGAAGAGAAAACCGGGGCGCACCCGTCTGGAATCGGACGCAATGCCGGAAATTTCAATTTCCGGCCGGTCGGTACGGACATCCGTACCGCGTAAAATCTCGCCAAGTTTCATAGAATTTCCTCCGGATAAAAAGTGAAAGTATCTTTGGAAATCCTATATTTTTATTTTGTCCGGTCAGTCCGTACCGTCCATGTGACGGAGTTCGATCTCAACGATCGTACCTCTGGTCACGTAGGTTCCGGCTTCGGGGAACTGACGGACGACCGTTGCGGTCGTACCGTTCGTCGAGCCGGTGAACGTAACGTTCAGACCGACGGAAATTGCCGCATTGTTTGCGTTGTAGGCGTTCATGCCCATGAGATCGGGAACCTGTACGTTCGCCTGCGGGGTCTCGCTGCCGGTGTACAGCAGGAGCAGACCCGTGTCACTCGAAATGGTCATGCCCGCTTCGGGAATCTGCGCCGTGATGACGTCGCCGTCCCCGATGATTTCATAGTCGAATTCGCGCCATTCGAGATCCGCCTGCGCGTTTTCCACGCTTGCACCCACGTAGTTCGACAGATTGATGTCGAGCTTTGCCAGCTCTTCCGTCGTATACTGCGGTTCCACGCCGATGTACGGCAGAACGTATCCCATCAGGTTCGAAATATACGGAGCCGCGACCACGCTTCCGTAGACCGCGCTCTTGAGCGGTTTGTCAACGACGATCAGCGCGGATACCTGCGGGTCGTCCGCCGGAGCGTATGCCACAGTGGAGCCGACACGGTAAGGCGTATTGCCGTATTCGTCGAATTCGTCCCGTTTTTCGGAAGTCCCCGTCTTTGCCGCCACGCGGTAGCCCTTTACGTAAGCATTGACCGCGCCGCCGTCCGTCGCAACCCCTTCTTCAAGAATGTCCGTCACGGTCTCGCAGACTTCCGTGCTGACCACCTGACGGAGCTGTTCCGTCTCGTAGGTCTGTATCACGTTGCCGTCGTCGTCCGTGATGGAGCCGAGCAGATGGGGTGTGAGCAGATAGCCGCCGTTTGCGACCGCGGAGATCCCGCGGATCTGCTGGATCGGGGTCGTCTTGAACGTCTGACCGAAGGAATATACCGCCAGAGAGACGTTCGAGAAATTCGCGTAGGAGGCATAAATGCCGGAAACTTCGCCGGGCAGGTCAACGCCCGTCTTGTTCATATAGCCGAACGCATCGAAATACCGGTAGAACTTTTCACGTCCGACACGCTGTGCGATGGTCATCAGCACCGGGTTGCAGGACTGCTGCAGACCTCTGCGGAAGGTCACACTGCCGTGACCGCTGTGGTCGTGGCAGCTGATCGGCTTCGACCATCCTTCGACCACCAGGCTGCCGCCGCAGTAGAACATTTCGGTCGGCGTGACTTCCCTCTCTTCGAGAGCCATAGACGTTGTGATGATCTTGAAAGTCGAACCGGGTTCGTAGGTCTCCGTGATCGCCTTGTTGTTCCACATCTGGTACATCAGTTCGGTGTATCTCGTTTTGTATTCTTCCGTACCTTCCTTCAGACCTTCCTCTTCGAGAAGGGACATCGAGTATTCGTCGATCGTGTACGGATCGTTCAGGTCAAAGGACGGATAGGTCGCCATCGCAAGGACCGCACCGGTGTTCACGTCCATGACGATCCCGGTAACACGTCCTGCGGCACCTGATTCCCAGAAGGTCTTCTCAAGCTGATTTTCCAGCTCGTACTGTATGTAGATATCCAGTGTCGTAACGATGTTGTAGCCGTCGGACGCCTCAATGTACCGTTCGTACGCGAACGGCATATCGTTTTTGCGTCCGTCCTGTGCAAGGACGTAGCGTCCCGACGTTCCTTCGAGGATGTTGTTGTAGTACGCTTCAAGCCCGTAGATGCCCACGCCTTCGGAATTGGTAAAGCCGATGACATGGCACGCAAGCTCCCCTTTCGGGTAGTAGCGCTTGGAGGAAGCCTCAAAGTAGATCTCCTGCTTGAGACCGCATTCCGCGATAAACGCCTTGATCCGGTCGGCAAGATCGGATTCGATGTTCTTTTTCACCATCTCCCAGTAGCGCTTTTCCTTGGCACACGATTCCCGCAGCTTCTCCCGATCGATCTCCAGGTAGGCGGAAAGCACGCGCGTGATCGTATCGACCACGTCGTCGCTGTCACAGTAGATGCCGTAATCCTCGTCGGAGTAGACGTAGAGGTTTTTCGACGCTTCTTCCTGTTCTTCCGGCGTCAGTTCGCGGAATTCCCTGCTCTTCAGGTATTCTTCCCGCTCTCTCACGCTCTTTTTGTCCTTCTCCACGCGGTTGATGATATCCTGCGGTGACAGAAGGACGTTGTACACCGTTTTGTTGGTTGCCAGAATATTGCCATTGCGGTCGGTGATCGTGCCGCGTTCCGGTGTGACTTCGGTCTGGATGGTCAGCTGATTCAGCACCTTGGTCTGATAGTAGTCATACATTTCCAGCTGATATTCCGCCAGACGTCCGATAATAAGACCCGCCAGCGCGATAAAAAATCCGAAGATCACGAACATCTTGATCGCCGCCGACCGTTCGGTCCTGTTTTTGATCCTGTTCATAAATTCCTGTTTAAAATCAATTCATCACGGAGGACTTTCAGAAAGTCCCCTGCCTGTTCAGCCTGCACACTGAAAGTATATTTCACCGCAGGCGCGGATATTCGAAAACTAACGGGCTGTCCCGCATCCCTGCGTAACAGTCCCGTTTTTTCTCTGGTTATTGGGTCGTTTTTATCTGAAATAGTCGAACAGGCTGCCCAGCGAAGACCAGATGGAGGACAGAAGCACACCGTGAGCAGCATCGGTATCCGCCGTTTCGTCTTCGATGATGTCAATGCGCTCGCCGTCGGACAGCGAGATGTATTTTCTCTGCACCGCGTCTTCCTTGACCATGCCGAGATCCTCGGTCGCGATCCGTTCGATGACGCGGATGTCATTCTTTTCTTCGAGTTCCAGTTCCAGCTCCGCCGCCTGGTCACGGAGTGCGGCAAGGTCAGCCTCCAGTCCGGCGATCTCACTCGTCGTCTGGTAGATTTCGGAGAAGCTGAGGACGATGCTCATGATCATCATCGTTCCGATCACGATCAGAACAGCGGACATGGGCTTCATCCGTCTTCCTTCCGCCCGGACTTCGGTGATCTCACCGCCGTCAGATGCGGGCTGAGGACGTTTCATGGTATTTGTCTTTTTCTTTTTTGCTTTTGCTGAGGTCTTCACGTTCTTTTTCTTTCGGGAATTCTGTGCGGGCTTTTCGTTTTTCTGCGCCGTGCTGCGCATTTCGGAACGTTTTGCGTTTTTGCCGGCTCCGGAAGTTTTTCCGGAACCGGAAGTAATTCCGGAACCGGATGCAGCTGCGGCTGTTCCCTGCTTCTGCGGTTCTGCGGGACGTGTCCGCGTACCCGCCGGGTTCGCCGTCCGTGCGGGAGTTTCCGCATAGGCCGGGTACGCATATGCGGGACGGTATCCCGGCGCGCTGTTCTGCGCCTTCGCCGGCTGACGTCCTGCACTGCTGCGGAAATCAAGTTCGGAGCAGTTTTCGGACGGATCGCCGCCCATCTGCGCCTTGCGTACAAGCTCGGACGTGGACGAAGCGCGCATTCCGCTCACTGCCGCGCCGCGTCCGCTGAAGCGGTTTTTCATTTTGTCTGCCAGAGCATAGTCCGGCCGATTTCCGTACGTCATGTCGTGCTTCCTCCTTTTCCGTGATCGTTCGCTGTGTTGTTTGAATTAAAGTTTTTCCGCCGTGCGGAGCTTCGCGCTGTGGGAGCGCGAGTTGTATTTCAGTTCTTCCTCCGAGGGAAGGATCGGTTTCTTTGACAGAGTTTTGATGACCGGCTTGCCGCCGCATACGCAGACCGGGAATTCCGGCGGGCAGGTACATCCGGTGGACAGGGACTTGAAGACATCCTTGGTGATGCGGTCTTCGAGAGAATGGAACGTGATCACCGCCAGACGTCCGCCCGGATTGAGGCGTGCCGTCGCTTCGCGGATCGAAGGTTCGATGGCGTCAAGTTCGCCGTTTGTCTCGATGCGCAGAGCCTGGAACGTGCGGCGGGCGGGATGCTGTGCTTCCTTCATGCGCTGTGCTTTCGGGATCGCCTGTGCAATGATGTCCGCAAGTTCAATGGTGGTCTCGATGGGCTTGGCGTCACGCTTTTCGACAATTGCCGCCGCAACGCGTCCTGCGAACCGTTCTTCGCCGTAATCACGGATGATCCGGCGCAGCTCGTCCTCGGAATAGGTGTTCACGATATCTCCCGCGGAAAGACCGCCCGTGCGGTCCATGCGCATATCCAGCGGGGCTTCTTCCCCGGTGTAGGAGAAGCCGCGTTCCGTCGTATCGATCTGGTGCGAGGAAACGCCGAGATCCCAGAGGACGCCGTCCACTTTTTCCACGCCGATCATGTCGAGCGCGGCGCCGATGTTACGGAAATTCGTCTTGACAATTTCCCATTTTCCGGCATAGGGAGCGAGACGTGCGGAACACGCGGCAATGGCATCGTCGTCACGGTCAAGGCAGATCAGACGGGAGCCTTCCGGCAGACGTTTTGCGATTTCGGACGAGTGACCGCCGCCGCCGGCCGTACAGTCCACGTAGATCCCGCCGCGTTCCGGTGCGAGTGCCTCGATCACCTCATTCAGCAGGACGGGGATATGTGAAAATTCCATAATTCTCCTGAGTATGTTTTATATACTTTCCACCCGTTTCCGTGTCTCAGAGGACACATGCGGATGATATTCCACTTTAAATAATCTTGTTTAATAATTATATACTATAGATTTTATAATTGCAAGTGGTTTGGGCAAAAAAACCGGCAGATTCTTTGATGAAAAACTGACTTTTTCACGGCTTTCCCGTCATTTCCGGCACCGTCCGACAACGGTTTTTCACGTTCTGCGCCGGGGTACGACAAAACGTGTGCTTTTTCCATTTTCCGCCGTTTCCGACACTCTTCCGCGTTCTCCGCGCGGCATCTGTCGATTTTCCAGTATTTCCCTCGCGGATTCTTCCGGATACGTCAAACGTCGTCTGTCGTCATACTGCGTTTTGTTCTCAGTTTTTTATCCGTATATTTACATATTATTCTTTTGTAATTCATAAAGTTTTTACATTTTGCGCCGTTTTTTCCGCAAAAAAAGAGCCGCACAGACCGTTTCCGGCCTGTGCGGACTCCGTTATTCCGTTAAATTTCCTCTTCGCCGAGCGCCTCTTCCACCACACGGTCGATGAGCTGTTCGGTCAGAATGGGGTCCGCGCCGCCGGAGGTCGCGCGCATGACGTGTCCCATGAGCTGTTTTTTCGCGGAGAGCTTGCCCCGGCGGATGTCCGCCAGAACCTTTCCGTTCGCCGCAAGTGCCTCGCGCACGACCGGAAGAAGGACGGATTCGTCCGTGATCTTGATCATCCGTTCTTTTTCGGCAATTGTCTTCGGATCCCCGCCGCGCTCTTTTGTCAGATGCAGAAGACGCTTCGCGTTGCCGCTGACGATCTTTCCGTCCCCGAGAAGGGTGCTGACCGCGCCGACTGCCGCCGGATCCAGATAAATTTCCGCGCATTCTTCCCCGACAACGGGCAGGATCTCGCCCACAAAGAGGTTCGCGCAGATCACCTTATAGTCCGTATGTGCCGCACAGTCCTCGAAATACTGCGCCAGACGGGGCGTCTGGACGAGCTGTTCGGCGGTATCACGCCGCAGACCGTACGTTCCGCACAGTTCTTCCACCCGTTCTTCCGGCATTTTCGGCATCCGTCTGCGGATACCGTCGATGTATTCCTCGCTCAGGCAGAGCGGCGGAAGGTTCGGTTCCGCAAAATAGCGGTAGTCCACCGTCGTTTCCTTTTTCCGCATTTTTTCCGTGATCCCCCGGTCTTCGTTGTACCGCCGGGTCTCGGATTCGATCACGCCGCCTTCCGAAAGGATCTTCGCCTGCCGTGCGATCTCGTATTCCAGCGCACGTCCGACGTAGTTCACGGAATTGAGGTTCTTGATCTCGCACTTGACGCCGAATTCCGTACTTCCCTGCGGGCGCACGGAAACGTTCACGTCGCACCGGAGCGAGCCTTCGTTCATGCGGCAGTCGGACACGCCGATGTACAGAAGAATCCGGCGGAGAGAGTTCAGATACGCCTTCGCTTCTTCCGGTGTCCGCATATCCGGTTCGCTGACGATCTCGATCAGCGGTACGCCGCAGCGGTTACAGTCGATCTCGGTGACGTCCCCGCGGTGGATGAGTTTTCCGGCATCTTCTTCCATGTGGATGCGTGTCAGACGGATCTGCTTCTTCCCTGCCTCCGTTTCGATCGGCACAAAGCCGCCCAGACAGATCGGACAGTCGTTCTGGGTGATCTGATACCCCTTCGGCAGATCAGGGTAGAAATAATTCTTGCGGTCAAACCACGACGTCCGCTGGAGCGTGCAGTTCAGCGCAAGTCCCGCGCGCACGGCGTATTCCACCGCAGTCTCATCGAGCACCGGAAGCGCGCCCGGCATCCCGAGACAGGTCGGGCAGACCTGCGTATTCGGCTCCGCACCGAAGGATGCCGGACAGGTGCAGAAAATCTTCCGTCCGGTCCGGAGTTCCACGTGCACTTCCAGACCGATGACCGCCTCATAGCCGCTTACAGACATCTTTTCAGACATTTCCGGTCTCCTCCTTTACGAATTCCTTCAATTCCGCTTCCGCAGCAAACGCGGCGCGGTACAGCATCTTTTCCGACAGACGGTCTCCCATAAGCATCACCCCGACGGGAAGCTTTCCGTCACCGCCGGCAGGCAGGCTGATCGCCGGACAACCGGTCAGATTTCCGATCACGGTGAACCGGTCACTGCCGTACATTGCCGTGGGATCTTCGTTGAAACTGCCCAAGTCAAATGCCGTACCGCCGGCGGTCGGCATGAGCATAATGTCGATTTTTCCAAACAAATCGTAAATCCTGCGGCAGACTTCCGCCTGTGCCGCCTTGATGCGGCGGTAATAATCTCCCGTGAGAACGGACGTCAGCGCGTAGGTTCCCGTGAGGATGCGCCGTTTTACTTCGTCACCGAAGCCGCCGCTGCGTGAATTCTTCATTATATTAGTAATATGGACGCCGTCTTCCTTGTTCCCGTAGCGGATGCCGTCGTACCGCGCCAGATTCGACGACGCTTCCGCCGCGGAAACGGTGAGATAAATTTCCACCGCTTCCCCGAGCCAGGGAACGTCCACCGTCACGATCTCCGCACCCAGCTTCCGCAGAATCTCCGCCGTCCGCTGTACACAGCGCACCACGGCCGCATCCGCAAAGGCTTCGTAGCCGTTCACGAGAGCGATCTTCAGACCGCGTACGCCGCCGTCGATCCCTTCGGTGTACTTCGTTCCCGCAAGGTCGAGCGTCGTCATATCGCGGCGGTCACGTCCGGCGAGGATCTCCAGAACATACGCGCTGTCCGTGACATCCCGCGTGATCGGGCATACCGTGTCCAGAGAAGACGCAAATTCCGTCAGACCGTACCGTGAGACTGCACCGTAGGTCGGCTTCATCGCGCAGACACCGCAGAACGCAGCCGGCTGACGTGCCGATCCGCCGGTATCGGACGCAAGCGCCCATGCCGCCGACGGAAGCGCCACCGCAGCTGCAGAACCGCCGGACGAGCCGCCCGGAGATTTTGTATGGTCAAGAGGATTGCGCGTGGGGCCGTATACAGACTTCTCACAGCTCGATCCCATGGCAAATTCGTCAAGGTTGGTCTTGCCGAGAAGAACGCCGCCCGCGTTCACAGAGCGTTCGTACGCCGCCGCGCTGTACGGCGGAACAAATCCGCGCAGGATCTCCGACGCACAGGTCATCGGTACCCCTTCCGCCGCGAAATTGTCCTTGACGGCAAACGGTACCCCGGCAAGCGCGGGAAGCTCTCCTGCCGCGATGCGTTCGTCCGCACGACGAGCCTGTGCGGCGGCAAGATCGTAGGTTTTCGTGATATATGCGTTGACTTCGCCGTCCGTGGCTTCCACAGACGCGATGTACGCCTCCAGAACATCGGAAGCGGACAGCTCCCGTTTCTGCACCGCGTCCGCAATGCCGCGGACGCTGAGAGAGAGGATATCCTTACCGTTCATCATGCGTCACCTCCGCCGACTACACGCGGCACCGTCATCCGTTCCGCAGGAACGGAAACACCGCTGCCGGTGATCTCATGCCGGATCCGGACAGCCGCTGTCTCATCCGCCGGTACGGCGGGATCGGTTTCCGGAACCATCCGCAGCCATGCGGCATCGGGCTTTGCGGGAGCTGTCTGAAGCTCCGCCACAGCTTCCGCCGCACGTCCGATCATGAAAGCGATCTTCGCCAGATCGGGTGCAAGCAGGGTAAGATCCGCTTCATCCAGCATCATGGCTTCCAAAAGTGCTTTTTCATCCATAACGGTACCCCTTATTTCTGTTCGTTTTCCGTATAAACGCCGCGCAGAAGCCGGATCTCGTTCCCGTAACCTTCCAGTTCGTTCGGGGTTTCAAGATAAAACGGCAGTTCACGGAGGTACGGATGATTGAGGATCTTCGTGATGGCTTCAAGACCGATGTGGCCTTCGCCGATCTTCGCGTGACGGTCCTTGCGGGATGCGGGCGGATTCATGGAATCATTGAGATGCACCGCGCGGATGCGGTCGATGCCGACGATGCGGTCGAATTCCCGCAGAACGCCGTCGAGATCCCCGATCAGGTCATATCCTGCGTCGCTGACGTGGCAGGTATCGAAGCATACGCCGACGTTTCCGCGCAGACCTTCGTCCACACGGTCGATGATCTGCCGCAGTTCTTCAAAGGAGCGGCCGAGCTCCGTTCCCTTTCCCGCCATCGTTTCTAGCAGGACGGTCGTGTGCATACCGTCCCAGAGGACCTGATCGAGCATCGACGCAATAAAGTTCACACCCGCTTCCACGCCCTGTCCGGTATGACAGCCCGGATGGAAATTGTACAGCGATCCCGGCAGAGCTTCAAGGAACAGCAGTTCGTCGTGCATGGAATCGCGGGAGTAGCGGCGCACCTCCTCGTTCGCGGAACAGGGATTGTATGTATACGGTGCGTGCGCGAGCGGCATCGTCATTCCGCGTTCCGTCAGGAACACGCGGAGCGCTTCGACATCCGCCGGATCCGGCTTTTTGAAATTCCGGTTTCCTCCCTTCGGATTTTTCGTGAAATACTGAAATGTGTCCCCGTTCACGGAAGCGATCCGCTCTCCCATGGAGAGATATCCGCCTTCCGTCGACAGGTGACATCCGATCTTCAACATAATTCCGTCTCCTTTGGAATATAATATCTGTAAATGACTGTATTGGATAATGAGGTATCTTGCTTGAAATCCCGGGTTTACGGACTCCGCGCGGTCATTGCGCACGCACGGAAGATCCTTTCGCAGATCGCCGACGACAAAGTCACGGTCTATGCCGCACAGGCATCGTTTTTCGTCATCATCTCGGCGATCCCCTTTCTGTCGCTTCTGATCTCCATCGCCGGGCTGGTCATTCCGGCGGATCTTCCGGGGCTTGTCATCGACCTTCCTCTTCCGGAAGGCTTTGCCGCCCTGTTCCGCACGCTGTCCGCGGAACTCCGTTCCGCGCCGAATGTACCGCTTCTGTCCGTTTCCGCCGTCACCACGCTGTGGAGTGCCTCACGCGGAATCTCCGCGATCCGCAGCGGACTGGAGCGCGTCTACCGCGCCGGACGCAGCCGGGGATTTTTCGCACACCGGCTCAAATCCCTTGTCAGTACGCTCGTCTTCATCGCGGTCATCACCGCGGCGGTGACGCTGATGCTGTTCGGAGATTCGATGGGAAAGTGGCTGCGCATCACAGAAATTTCGGATGCGTTCTTCCGTCTGCGCACGCCGATCTTCACAGCCGCGCTGTGCCTGCTTTTCACGTTTATGTATTCGTCCACCGCCAGACGCAGCAGCCGTATAAAAAGCGGCTTTCTGCCGCATTTTCCGGGTGCCGTCTTCGCCTCCGTCGGCTGGACGATGTTTTCGTACGGATATTCCCTCTACATCACGCATTTCCCGAGTGCTTCCTATATTTACGGAAGCCTCGCCGCCGTCTGCCTGATCATGCTCTGGCTCTATTTCTGCATGATCATTCTCCTGCTCGGAGCAGAGGTAAACAAAATTTTTGCGGAGAAAAATTCTTGGGGAAAACTTTCGTAAAAAAGTTTTCCCCGAGAAATTCATTTTTGACCTTACGGCGTTCCTTCGGGAACATCGCCGGTGTTCTGCTGGCTTCCCTGTCTGTCCTGTGCAATGTAGCCGTCATGTTCGGCCTTGGTCGCCGAGTAGACAGTTCTGCCCAGGCTGGACATATAATAGAAATAGTAGTAATCGCTCGAAACGGGGGACAGCGCCGCCAGCATCGCGCTGGCACTGGGATTCGCAATGGGTCCCGGCGGAAGTCCTTCGTACATATACGTGTTGTAAAGGGTCTGATACTGCAGATCCTCCGGGGTGACCGTCTTCGGACGTTCGCCCTTGTCGTGCGCGATGATATAGAGAACCGTCGCGTCACTTTCCATGCGCGGGAACGCCCACGGATTGTTCAGTCGGTTGTGGAAAACGGACGATACCCAGAAGAATTCCGACGGAGACGCCGCTTCCTTTTCGATCATCGACGCCAGCGTGATCATCTGGTCGACCGAATAGCCGAGTGCCGCGCACTGGTCGCGGTATTCTCTCGTGAAGATCTGGTTGAACCGCTTCAGAAGCTTATTGATGACCGTAACTTCACTGGAGTTCTTGTAGAATTCGTACGTATCCGGGAACAGATAGCCGTCCAGACGATACAGACGGTTTTCCATCCGTCCGCTCGCTTCCAGTTCGTCGATGAACCAGTAATCGAAGTCGTAATTCTGGATGACATCCACATATCCTTCCCGCGTACCGATGCCGTTGGCTACCATCAGGTTGATGATCTCATCCGTCGAATAACCTTCGGGGATCGTGATCGTCGCGGTACCGCTGATCGGCTTTTCCTTGAATTCCGCAAGCAGATCATCGTAGTTCATCATCGGCTTTATGGAATAGGTTCCGGCGAGGAATTCCCCGTTGTCGTTCTCCGCAACGGCGTACAGCTTGAAGATCGTCGGATATTTGATGATATCGTTCATATACAGGATCTCCGATACCTCATCAAGCGTCGCGTATTCGGGAATGGTGACTTCCACCACTTCGTCCGATTTCACGAATGCGTAGATATCGTTCGCTACGGCGATCACCGCGATCGAAAGAAAGACCGATACGACCAGGATAAAAATTATATACACGACTGCCTTGATAACGCTGACAACGGTATTGCCGCCTTCATCGCTTCCGGCATATTTCCGTTCCCGTTTTTCCGCTTTCTTTGCCTGCGGCTTTGCTGCGGGTACGGCGGGCGTCTTGGAAAGCTCCGTTGTTTTTGTCCGCGTCAGACCGTCTTCCGGGAATTTCCGCTGGATCGGCTGTACCGGCTGTGCGGGTCTTGCCGGAGGTACATTCCGCTGTACCTGCGCCTGCACCGGACGTGCGGCACCGGCAGGATTCACGTTCTGCGGACGTGCGGTCTGCGCAGGCATTCCCGTCCGCGCCGGTGACGGCGGAACGGCGCGGTTTCCGGCAGCATTCTGCGGCAGATTCTGCCGCATTCCGTTCGGCGATCCGGGATTCTGCGGACGTACCGGCGGACGGTTTCCGGAGATATTCCGGTTCGGCTCCGGCTGTCTGCCGGAATTGTTGTAGTTATCCGTAAAAATCACCTCTCCTGTTCTGGGGTCGGTTTACAGATCCTTCAGCGTCACAACGACAAAGAGGATCACAAGAAGTAAAAATGTCGGGGTAAGAAATGCGTCGGCGATGCGCACGAAAATGCTGCGCTTCCGGTCGGGATGACTGACGTATTCGGACGGTACGTTCGCCTGTGCCATGTCCCGGTAGATGCCGGATGCCTCAAAGCACATCAGCATGGCCGACAGGATCGCCGCCGCGGCAAACAGGATCATCAGCAGCGTCATACTCACGTTCTGCTTGTCCACAATGCTCAGCACGTATTTCTCAAGCAGAAGGACCGCCGTATTGTTCAGCGCATGGATCAGGGCGGACGCCGCCACGGACCGCGTGGTATACACGGTCAGCGCGAGTACAATGCCGGAAAACAGGTACACGGGAAACCGCGCCAGACTGAAATGGGACATTGCAAACATCAGCGCAGACGCCGTCACCGCGATCGCGGCACCGTACCGCTCATATTCGCCGATCACGATCCCGCGGAACAGGAATTCTTCCGTTGCCGCAGGAAGGAGTGCGAACGCAAGGACCAGATACACGCCGTCGAAAAAGCGCTGGTTCATCGCAAAGGAGGCATAATCCGCCGACGCTGATGCGGCAAACGCGCCGGGGATCAGCGTATACATCAGAATGCTCAGCAGCATAACGCCCGAGATCAGAAAAACCGATGTATGGAAAAGATACAGAAAATGCGACGAGCGGAACATCCGCAGGCGCACCTTCGGTGCGAACTCCCGTCCGCGGATCTTATAGTAGAAGACCGCCGGGACGGCGTAGGTCACAAGCTGGATCACGACGACCGCAAGATAGGGATTTTCGTTCAGACCGAGCGTTTCCGGGGAAAGGAACCGTGCCGCCAGAATGGCGAGGAACACCACAAGAACCAGCACCGGCGTGAACATCGTCGCTTTGGGTTTGACTCGTTCCGGCAAAATCACGCCTTTCCGGGATGTGTCTTCTTCGGATCTTTCGTGACACGGACTCCCTTTTCGGTAAGCAGAATATCCACGGACACGTCAAAACGTCCGCGCGGAACTTCGTTCAGGATGTAATCGGAGTAGACTACCCCGATGGTACAGCCGGAAAATGCGGAGAGATAACGGTCATAGAAGCCCTTGCCGTAGCCGAGACGGTAACCGGCCTTGTCGTAGACCAGCCCCGGAACAAAACAGACGGCTCCGCCGGTATCGCGCTGTGCGTCGTATACGGGGTTTTCCTCCGGCGGTTCGCAGATGCCGTATGAATCGGGCTTCAGCTCGTCGAGGGACTTGACTTCGTGATATTTCATGGTGTGCGTCTTCTTGTCACACCGCGGGAAGAGAACCTTCTTGCCCTTCGCGAATGCGGCTTCGGCAATGGCGTTTACGTCGATCTCATCGGACGTTGCGGCATAAAGAAGCACGTATTCCGCATAGCGGAAACTGACGAGGTTTTCCGCGACCGCACAGATGGCGGCGTCACGCTTCTGCTTTTCTTCCGCAGACATCTGACGGCGGATCTCTTTGTATTCCTCACGGATATCGTCTTTCTGTTTCTTGATCATTTCGCAAATACGGCAGAAGCGATTTTTTCCGCTGCCGGTTCTCCTTTCAGGATTGCTGTAAGTGCCAGACCGAATTCCACGGCAGCACCCATTCCGCAGGACGTGATCATCGTTCCGTCCGTTTCGACACGGCCGGCGGTGTATTCCGCACCGTCGAGATACTGTTCGAAACCGGGATAGCAGGTGGCACGGCGGCCCTTCAGCAGACCGCGCTTTCCGGGGATCATCGGAGCTGCACAGATGGACGCAATATACGCACCTTCCGCGACGGCCTTGTCAAGGAAGAACTGCACGGTAGCGGACGCTTCGAGATTCGCCGCACCGGGCATACCGCCGGGAAGAATGATCATTTCGATTTTTTCCGTTTCCGCGAGAGCAAGCGCCTCTTCTTCGGTCAGGTCGGCGGTCACGGGGATGTTGTGCGCGCCGTTTACGACGGTGCCGCCTCCCGTGATGGCTGCGGTACAGATGTCAAGTCCCGCACGGCGGAGAATGTCCACAGGTGCGAGCGCTTCGATCTCCTCAAAACCGGGAGCTAAAAATTCCAGTATCATACTCTGTCTCCATTATCACATTATCACACAAAGATTCTTTATGCCTTATATTATAAACACTATTATACCATTATTACGCAGAAAAGCGGTTAACAATCCATAAACAATCTTGCATTTTCATTTATATTTTACAGTTTCTGTGCATTTCCGGCACGTTTTACAGGAGATCCGCAATCGCTTCGCGGATCCGTCCGGCGATTTCGTCGCGGGAATACGGTTCCGTCATTCCCTCTCCGGCACATTCGACCACCGTCCAGCCGCACTTTCCGGCAACGTAATGCGCAGCTTCGCGGCAGCGCTTCAGATATCCCGTATCCTTTTCGTGGATATCGAGGCTCACGCCGGTTTCGGAACTGCGGCGGTACACCAGCGATTCGGAAACCGATTCCGGCATATCGAGAAGAAGCACGCGGTCGGGCGCCGGAAGACCGAGACGGGTGAATTCGAAATCCCACAGCCAGTCAAGGAACGTATCCCATTCCTCTTCGGGAAGCTTGGAGATCTGGTGATACGCATTCGCCGTCGTGTAGCGGTTGGCGATCACGTAGGTGTCGGGGTCTTCGTAGTCCGCCTTCCAGCCGTTGATGTAGCTGACATAGCGGTCGGCGGCAAAAAACATGGATGCCGCATAAGCTCCCGTATCGTCCGGACGTTCGCCGAGACCGCCATTGAGATACAGCTCGACCAGCGCCGCGCCGGGAGTTCCGTACGCCGGGAAGTCGATCATGCAGACCGCTTTTCCGGCAGCTTCAAGATATTCCCGCAGAAGAGCGGTCTGGGTACCCTTTCCGCTTCCGTCGAGACCTTCCAATACAATAAATCTGCTCATTGAATCTTTCCCCGGAGAAGTCCTTTTCCATAAAGGGTTTCTCCGGGTGTTTCCTCCATTCCATCAATCAAACGGTACTTCGTCTTTCAGCACCATTTCCATGTACTGCTGCTTGGTGATCAGTACTTTCCGGGGTTTCTGACCTTCAGGTGCGCTGACGTAGCCAAGGTTTTCCATGGCGTCGATCAGCTTCGCGGCACGGCCGTAGCCGAGCGAGAGTTTCCGCTGGATCAGGGACGTCGAGATCTTTCCGGAATCCACGGCGAGTTCGATCGCCGCCTTCAGCATCGGATCGTCTCCTTCGCCGTCGTCTTCTCCGGAACCGGAAGCCATACCGCCGGCAAATCCGCCGCCCTTCTTTCCCGCACCGCATTTCGCCGCTTCTTCCTCGATCTGCTTGAGCACTTCTTCGGAATACGCGCCGTTCACGGCGGGATTCATATTCTTAATGTACGAAACGACCTTTTCCACGTCCTCTTCGGAGATGAACGCGCCCTGTACACGGGTCGGCGTCATCGCGCCGATCGGCGAGAAGAGCATGTCACCCTTCCCGATCAGGGCTTCCGCGCCCGCTTTGTCGAGAATAACGCGGGAGTCCACCTGTCCGGATACCGCAAACGCGATTCTGGACGGAACATTCGCCTTGATGAGACCGGTAATGACGTTGACAGACGGTCTCTGCGTACCGATGATGAGGTGCATGCCGGCCGCTCTTGCCTTCTGCGCGATACGGCAGATGGAGTCTTCGACTTCATCCGGCGCAGTCATCATGAAGTCCGCCAATTCGTCGATGATGATGACGATGCGGTTCATGAATTCGTAATCCGGGTCGTCCTTGGTGATCTTGTTGTATGCGTTGATGTCGCGCACGCCGACCGCCTCGATCAGACCGAAGCGGCGCTCCATTTCGGCAACGGCCCATGCAAGAGAGCCGGCAGCCTTCTTCGGGTCACTGATGACCGGAGAGAGCAGGTGCGGGATTCCGTTGTAAATATTGAGTTCGACCTTCTTCGGGTCGATGAGAATGAGCTTGACCTCTTCCGGCGACGCCTTGTAGAGGATACTCATGATGATCGAGTTGATGCAGACCGACTTCCCGGAACCGGTGGTACCGGCGATCAGCAGATGCGGGAATTTCGCGATATCGAAATACACCGCTTCACCCGCAACGTCTTCGCCGAGACAGATGGTAAGCTTACTCTTCGCACTCACGAAGCGTTCTCCGCAGAGAAGCGTCCGCAGATGTACGGTCGACTGGTTCTTGTTCGGCACTTCGATGCCGACCGCGGACTTTCCGGGGATCGGCGCTTCGATACGTACCCCCTTGGTTGCGAGGTTCAGCGCGATGTCGTCCACCAGATTCGTGATGGAGCGCACACGGGTACCGCGTTCCAGCAGGAGCTCGTACCGCGTGATCGTCGGGCCGCGCGAGATATTCTCGATCTTGGTCTTGACGTTGAAGCTTTCGAGCGTTTCCACGAGCTTGCGCGCGTTGTCCTGCAGTTCTTCCTTGATGTCGTCGTCACCGGTGGAGGTGTCTTCCGTCAGCAGTTCGACCGGCGGATACTTGTAGTCCGGGACAGCCACCTTTTCCTTCGGCGCTTCCCTGGTGGAGGCATCGGCGATCACGCCGCGCTTGACGTCAAGGGACGCATTATTGTTCTGACGATACGCTTCGGACAGCTTATCCAACAGTTCGGCATCCTCGGGATTCACAAAAATATCGGATACGTCGTACTCTCCGTCTTCCGATACGCCGGAGACTTCCGCCGCCAGCTTCACGCTGTCGGTCGTGTCTGCGTCCTGCTTCCGTTCCTTTGCCGCCGGTACGGGAGCACGTACGGGTTCGTCTTCGATGAGGAAATCGTCCTCGGGACCTTCGCCGTAGACGGGCTCCTCGGAGAACAGACCTTCCAGAAGTTCTTCCGGAGGAAGAGTCTCTTCCGGATCCGGTCGGAATTCCGTCATATCTTCCGGAACGGACTGATCTTCGATCACTTCACCCGTTTCGGTATCCACCGTGACCACGGTTTCCGGTCGTACCGTCTTCTTCGGCGCCGTCGTTTCGCAGATTCCTTCGGTACGGCGGCTCTTTTCGATGCGTTCCCGCGTCCGGCGCATGACTTCATCAAAAATACGCTCATCCACAGTACCGTCCTCCGTCTTCGCATTTTTCTTCGCGGCAGATCCGTGAGCAGGAGTCTTCTTTTCCGCTTCCGTTTCCGGTTCCGGAAGTTCTTCTTCCGGGGACTGACCGAGGATCTGTCCGCCCGCAACGATGGTTTCTTCAAATCCGGCGTAATTCTCCGGAACAGCCGGTTCTTCCGCCGGGATCGGCGGGATCGTTCCGTCGGGGATCTGATCGTCCGGCTGGACAATGCGGCGCCGCTTTACGCGGTACACCGTCGGTGCCGGCGTCATGACCGTACCATTGCCCGGATTCTGCATCGCCGGCGGATTCTGCGCTTCCATTTCGCGCTGCTGCCGTCTCTTTTCGCGGAGATACCGGAGATATTCTTCTTCGCGCACGCGCCGTTCTTCCATCCGTGTGGAATTCTGCTGCTCGGCACGGCGGTCACGCCGCTTGTCGTGCGCCACTTTGATCTTGTACGCCATATAGATGCACGCGCCGCGCGGTGTCAGTCCGGCGATGTACAGGATCAGAAGCGCCATTGCGGCAAACAGGAGGATAAGGGAACATACCTTACCGAATCCGCGGACAAGAAGTTCGCCGAGCAGACCGCCGAAGAAGCCGCCGCCCACAAAATTCTGTCCGTCCGCAAAGTGGATCCCCGGCGAGAGCACCGAATCGCCGCCGCCGAGAATGTGAAGGAGCATCGCAAGAAGGAGATATACCACGCTCATACAGACCGAACGTGAGACAAAGGCACCGTCCTCGGTGTCGCGCCGCCAGGTCAGCGCACGGACAAAGAGGCATACGGGAAGCAGATACGCGGCTCCGGAAAACAGTCCGGCAAGAATGCCTCGGATGCCTCCGCCGATCTTTCCTTCTCCCGCCACGATGCAGACCGCGAGCAGGAGGGCAAGCAGTGCAGCAAAATACGGGGTGAGCTGAGAGAAAAATCCTTCTTCCTGCGGCACATCCCGTTCGTCGCGGACGGGTGCTTCCTTTTTCTTCGCGGGAGCCTTTGCTGCGGATTCCTTCTCTTTTTTCGGGGCCGTTTTGGTCTTTTCCTTCGCTTTTGCCCCGGCAGCGGAGGTGGATTTCGATTTGTTTCCGGATTTTTTCGTATTGTTTTTCGTCTGCGCCATTTCGTTTCCTTTCCGGACCAATGTTTGATAACTGTTATATTCTGTATTTTTTCGGATCCCGCGTTCACGGAATCGCCTGCATACTTTTCTTCAGAACCGCCCTGCATGACGGTCCGTCCTTCCGGGGAGGATATCCCTCCATATTATATTTTATCATGTCCGGCAGGAAAATACAAGGTGAAAAAAGGAGAATCGGCACCCGAAATCCCGCTTTTTTTATTGACATCGCGTAAATCTATGATATAATATTTGTAGACGGATTCCAAAAATCCGAAAAATCGACAAAAGTTATACAACAGTGAGGTATCCAATGGAAAATTTCAGAGTCGGCGTGATCGGTCTCGGCGGACGCGGCATGGGTCATGTTCACGGCATCCTGACCGAACGTGATGACGTCATCGTTACCGCAGTATGCGACGTATACGAAGACCGCATTGAAAGAGCACAGAAGCTCTGCAAGGACAAGAAGGACTGGGATGTTGCCGGTACCACCAATTACCGCGAACTCATCGAACGCGACGACGTCGATGTTGTTTTCGTGTTCTCCGCATGGGAAAACCACTTCCCGGCTGCGATCTACGCGATGAACTGCGGCAAGCAGGTAGCTATGGAAGTCGGCGGCGCATACTCTCTTGACGACTGCTGGGAACTTGTACGCGCATACGAACGCACCGGCATCCACTGCATGATGCTCGAAAACTGCTGCTATGACCGCAACGAAATGATGGTCATGCGCATGGTACGCGAAGGCATCTTCGGCAAGATCGTACACTGTGAAGGCGGCTACCAGCACGACCTCCGCGAAGAAATCTCGATGGGTGCGGAAAACCGTCACTATCGTCTCCGCAACTACCAGAACCGCTGCTGCGAAAACTACCCGACCCATGAACTCGGCCCGATCGCAAAGATCCTCGACATCAACCGCGGCAACCGCATGGTTACCCTCTCCTCCATGGCTTCCGGCGCCTTCGGTCTGAACGACTACGCGCAGAAGAAGGAAAAGGTCAACCCCGAATTCAAGACCTACCGCTTCGCACAGGGCGACATCGTCAAGACCAACATCAAGTGCGCGAACGGCGAACTCATCACCCTTACCCTTGACACCACTCTTCCCCGCAACTACTCCAGAAACTTCACCGTACGCGGTACCAACGGCTACTTCAGCGAAAACTGCAACGGCGTTTACCTCGAAGGCGTACACGGCGAATGGGGTCACGAATTCTACAACAACGTCAAGGAATACCGTGAACAGTACGAACATCCGGTATGGCACAAGTTCGAAATCGAAGGCGTAAAGGGCGGTCACGGCGGTATGGACTGGCTCGTATTCGACGCATACTTCGAAGCACTCAAGACCGGCGACGTTCCGCCGATCGATACCTTCGACACCGCGGCATGGGCAGCGATCACTCCTCTGTCCGAACTCTCCATCATGAACGGCGGTCAGCCCGTGGAAATCCCGGACTTCACCCGCGGCATGTGGACTCACCGCACCGACAAGAACCACGGCTTCTACGCTCTGGACAAGTAATTCAAATCAAATCCAATAAAGTTTTGTGGGGAGGAACTTTTCCTGAAAAGTTCCTCCCCTGAGACTTCCATAGGAAGTCTCAGCCACTCTTCAATAGCTTTTGAAATATTAATTATCATACAACATACAACGGAGAAATTCCACATGGCTGAAAAGACACCCAAAAATCGTGCGGAAGAACTGCTTCCGCAGCTGTCCCTGGAAGAAAAGCTGTATCAGCTTTCCTGTCAGATGATTTTTTCTGTCGGCGAAGACTACGAACAGGAACGGAATCCCATGCAGGGAAACTACCGCAATCCCGGTCACTTCATGCACGCCGGAAAAGACGTTCCCGCAACTCCCGAAGAAGTCACCGAGCGCATCAACCGCGATGTTCAGCTGAGCATGGAAGCTCAGCCGCACGCGATCCCTCCGATGGAACACGGCGAAGCTCTGCACGGCGCACAGTGGGGTATGGCGACCTGCTTCCCGCAGCCGATCGGCATGGCATCCATGTTTGACGATGAAATGGCGGCAAAAATTGCGGACATCATCGGGAAGGAATGCGCGGTCGTCGGCGTACATCAGGCGCTGACCCCGGTCGTCAACATTGCACGCGACTGCCGCTGGGGCCGCACCATCGAAACGTTCGGCGAAGACGTACTGGTCAGCTCCAGAATGGGAGCCGCGATCTGCCGCGGTCTTCAAAACAACGGCGTCATCGCCACGCCGAAGCATTATGCGGACAACTATTCCTACGGCGGACGTGACTCCAACGTTTCCGACACCTCCGAACGCACTATGCGCGAAGTATACCTGAAGCCGTTCGAACACTGCTTCAAGGACGGCGGCGCAATGTCCGTCATGGCGGCATACAACAGCTGGGAAGGTATTCCCTGTTCCGCAAACGAACGGCTTCTGACCGAAATTCTCCGCGGTGAATGGGGCTTCGAAGGCTTCGTTGTCTCCGACTACGGCGGAGTGGAAGGCGTCTGCGGAGCACATAGACTGGTGGATACCGACTGGAAGGCACACGCGCTCTGTCTGAAAGCGGGTCTGGACATCAATCTTCCGTTCAATTCCTTTGAAAAACTGAAAACCGCTTACGACGAAGGCTGGATCACCGAAGAAGACATCGACCGCGCCGTTCTGCGTCTGCTGACTGCCAAGTTCAGCGTCGGACTGTTCGACCGTCCGTTCGCGGATCCGGAAGCCGCAGGACGTCTGGTACGCTGTGCGGAACACAAGCAGGTCGCGCTGGAATCGGCACGCGAATCCATGGTCCTGCTGAAGAACGAAGGAGTCCTTCCCTTCTGCCGTGAAAAGATCAAAACCATCGCCGTTTTCGGTGCCGGTGCGGATGTGATCCCGGTCGGCAAAAACTACTCCGGTCCGTACGGCAAGGAATGGACCGCGGAAGACGCAAAAACTCCCCTTCAGGTACTCCGCGAATATCTGGACGGCTATGCGGAAGTCATTTTTGCGGATGACGACCGGATCGAAGAAATCGCCGCAAAATGCGATGCCGCTCTCTATATGACCACCGTTGTGGAAGGCGAAGGTATGGACCGTTCCGACATCCGTCTTCCCGCGTACACCCGTAAGGTGCAGAAGGACGACAGCGCGGTCATCGTCGGCAAATTCGAAATCGACGTCAAGACCGACCAGGAAGAAAGCATCCGCCGGATGACCAGAGCCAACCCCAACGCGGCAGTCATCCTTCTCAACGGCGCGCCGGTCGATATGCGCGGCTGGATCGACGGCTGCGGTGCGATCCTGGAAGCATGGTATCCGGGCGAACAGGGCGCACAGGCGATCTGTGAAATTCTTTTCGGCGAAGTCAACCCGAGCGCGAAGCTTCCCATCACCTTCCCGCGCAGCGTCGGTCAGCTCCCGCTGTTCTACTGCGCAAAGCCTTCCGGACGCGGCTACGGCTACGTGGAAAACGACGGTTCTCCGCTGTATCCGTTCGGCTACGGTCTGAGCTACACCACCTTTGCGCTGGACAACTTCACCTGCAAGTCCTGCGGCGATCATCTGACGATCTCGCTGACGGTGGAAAACACCGGCGATATGGACGGTGCGGAAGTCGTACAGATCTACCTCTCCGGCAGAAACTGCGACGTCGTCATGCCGCGCATCGAACTGAAGGCATACAAGCGTGCCTCTGTGCGTGCAGGCGAAAAGATGACCGTCACCGTGGATGTGCCGAAGGAAGCGTTCTTCTATTACGACCGCAAGATGGTTTACGGTATGCACAACGGCGATTATACCGTATCGGTCGGCACCTCCTGCGCGGATCTTCATCACAAGTTTGAAGTCAGAGTCCGCGACGGAAAGCTGCTGTAAGTTTATAAAAAACAATGGGACTGTCGCAAGTCCGAATGAAGTACAGAAAAAAAGCAAAAAGCGCACAAAGCCAAGGGTGGAGTAAAATCCATCCTTTTTGTGTGCTCCAAGGAATATTCAGATCAAATCAAGCAACCTCAATCTCAAATAAAGCTA
>JAFYOX010000003.1 GCA_017547755.1 Clostridia bacterium
CATTTCGGTTTCTACGACTTCTACGAACTTGCTTGCCGGTGCCTTGCACAGAGGGCACTTTTCGGGAGCGGTATCACCAACTACTACTTCACCACAGATAGAGCACTTCCACTTTTTCATATTCTTAATCTCCTTTGAGTTCTTTTTTGATTTTATTTTTATTATTGAGACTGTGTCTCTGTTCTTGTGACTATATTATATCACAGAATCCCAGAATGTCAATAGGTTTTTCGAATTTTTTTATAAAAAAATTAAAAAGACACGGTACCGGAGTCCTCGCTCCATTTCCGTGTCTTTTGACGGTTGTATGCCTTCGGGTTTTCGGGACGTCTCGTCACCGGATTCAGGCTGCCCCAGGTGTTCCGCTTCTGCGCGTTGAGTTCCTTCTGCTTCTTCTTCGACAGTTTTTCGTAGGGGATGTACTTTTCCATAGCGTTCTCCTTTTACTTACAATATATCGGTTCTTCGTACGCTTATATTATATCACACATCGCCTCATTTGTCAAGCATGATTCCTCGGAGTGACTTCAAACCGCCCGTCTGTCCGTTCAAAAGCTTTTGAAAAGGATTTGGGAGAAACTTTTTTTGCAGAAGTTTCTCCCAAAAACATTACTTGTTCTTCCCTTCCCGCTTTTCCGCGAGGTCGCAGTAGCGGCGGATCAGCTTCGTTTCGTTCGGATCGTACGGATAGCCGTTGAAGCGGTAGAGATCGTGCTGCCATTTGGTCAGGTCGAGTTTTCCGTCCATGAACGCCGGATTGCGGAAATAGCCGCCCCAAGGCTCGAACGTCTGCGAATAGCCCTGCATCAGACCCCAGCTGTAGGAACCGATCTTTTCGAGGTAGAACAGCGGGAAGATTTCCTTATAATTGTTGTCGTTCAGGCGGTTCAGCCATTCGTTGTTGATCAGCGGACGGTCGAAATTGTCCCGGAGAAGCTCGATCAGCGGGATCATGTTCGTGTACGGACCGTAATAGTGGAACGTGATGACGTCCGACAGCTCCGCCGCGCGGCGTTCGATCGGCGACATCTGATCGATCGACGTCGATACGCGCCAGATGTCCGCCGTCAGCGGCTGTTTTACCCCTTTTTCGCGGAGGATCTCAAAGAATTTCTCCATCGCGTGCAGGCTCATCGTGCCGCGGTTGCTGTTGCCCGGCTCGTTCCAGACATCCCAGATCTGAATGCGGTCGTCCTGACCGTACTTTTCCGCCAGTTCCGCGGCCATTTCGTAATACTTCCCCTCGTACTCCGGATCGTCGAGAAGCATATACCCCGGTTCGCTGTAGTCGCCGGTATGCGGTCCCTGCCGGATGCCGCTGTGATACCCCCAGTCGACCTTCTGTTCGCCGAACACCACCGGTCTGAACCGGCTTTTCGGGACGGTGCAGTCGTTGCCGAGGCAGACCATCACGCGGATGCCGTGCTTATCGGCGAGGGTCAGATATTCTTCGAAATTTGCCATGAATGCGTCGTGTTCGAAGCACCATGCCTCAAACTGAACGATCATCCGGTACGCGTTGAATCCCAGTTCCTCTGCGATACCGAATTCGTAATCGATCTGTTCCGCCACTTCCGCGTGGCCGTATTCCTGCCAGATCGCAATGCGGTTCACGCAGTTCGCCGGATAGCCGCACCATCCGCGGATCCACGGCTGGGCATTGTACCATTCCCATGCCTGCGCGGATGTCCACTGCCCTTTTGCAAGACTCTTCATAGTGATTCTCCTTATGTGATTTATTCGGATGTTCTCAATCAGACCGTGAGCGCTCAATTGCCGATTGAGAAAGATATACGGTGCCGTTGATTGCCAAACCGGAGGTTTTCCGGTATAATAGAGACAGCAAAACCGGTTTTGATTCTGTTTGATGAGGAATTTATATGAAACTTTATATCGGTGAAAATCTGAAAAAGCTCCGCGAGGAAAAGAAAGTCACGCAGGACACCCTCGCGGAATACCTCGGCGTGACCTATCAGGCGGTCAGCCGCTGGGAAAACGGGCAGGCGTACCCGGACATCGAGCTATTGCCGGAAATCGCACGGTTCTTTGCGGTAAGTCTTGAAGAACTGATGGGATGCGAAAACGGCGAGAAGGAAGCGGAACAGAAAGCCATCCGGCTCTCCAATCAGCGATGGGACCGGGACGTTGACCGGAAGGAGCTTCTGCGGGAACTGCACGAACTGGAACGGCAGTACCCGAACAACTGGGAGATCAAAAAAATGATCTGCTCTGTGCTCGCCGACCCGGTGCCGGAAAACATCGAAGAATATCTGCCCGAGCTGCACCGGTACGGACGCGCCGCGATCGAGCATTTCCGTCCGACTCCGGAAGATGAACGGCTGTTTCTGTGGCTCTGCCGGACAATGGTCCTCGCTCTTCCCGAAGAAGAGCTGGACGAATGGCTCATCTATCTGCGCGATGACGGAGATTTCTTCAACCACCGGAATCAGGTGCTGAAAATCCGGCATCAGGACCGCAGGGAGCTGGAAAAAGCCCGACATTATGAAAGCGAGCAGAAACTCCGGTACCTCCGGGAACTGACGAACTTCGGACTGATTCCGGAAACAGTGGATCCGAAAGGCAGTATTCTCCTGAACGAACGCATCGAACGTATCTATGACGCCGCCATCGGAACGCCGTATATCCGGGACGGGATCGTTCACAATTCCATTGACCTGTATGAACGGGCGAACAATCTGTTCGATCTGTCGTTCGGGTACTGCGGTTCGTGGCTGTGGCAGGGGACAAAGCAGGAAGTCACCGACGGACTGGCTGCCCTTGAAAAAGCCGTGAATTATACTCTTCTCTATGCGGACGCACTGAAAGGCGAACGGTTCGACAGCGAAAATCCGTATTTTGAACCACAGGAAATCCGGGCAGATCTGCTGCGGTTTCAGGATATGAACGGAAGGCGTGAGACCTTCGTCCGCGAAAAAAGCATCGACTGGGCGCTCGGATATCGCACGCATTATCCCGATGCCGTCCGGGAAACGGAGGAATTTCAGGCGCAGTTTGCACGGCTTGAAGATAAAAAGGCCGAACTCATCGAATACTGGCGTGACCGTCCGTGATCATTCCAGCAGATTCTTCCGCAGTTTCGCAATCGTCTCCGGCGTCACACCGCAGGACAGCAGATACGCTTCCGCGCGGCTCTGCGGCGTTCCGTCCTCATCGTACGTGCGGAGCTGTTCTTCGAACGCGGAAAACAGGCTGCTGTTCCGTTCCCGGTTTCCCCAGATCGAGAGTGAAGTCAGTTCGTAGTCGAGGATGAGGTCGTCCTCCGGCACACCGAGCAGGGCTTCGAGCAGGTACGCGATCGTACCCGTACGGTCGGCGCCGCCCCAGCAGTGGTAATAGAGCGGATAGGCGGTTTCGTCCGCGAGAAGGTCAAAAACGGCTTTGGTGACCGGTTTGTGGACGTCCTCAAGGAATTCCGCGTACGCACGCACCGGAATGAGGCGGAAATCCACCGTTCTGCCGAGCGGACTTTCCGTCACTTTCCCGACCGCTTCTCCGCGGAGGTCGAGATCGGTTTTGATGTGCAGTTCGTCAAGCATCGTGCGGATGCCCGCACCGGTGATCGTGACGTGCGTGTCCATCTCTGAGCCGCGGTAGATCAGCCCCTGCTTCATGCGGCGTCCGCCAGCGGTGCGCCATCCGCCGTTGTCGCGGACATTCGTAATCCCGTCGACGGCAATCCAGCGCGGCGGGGTGCCGTCCGTCGTGAACGTGAACACTTCGCTGTCGTTCACCTTCCAGTAATAGGTCTGACCGATCCGGAGATTCGCGACGGACAGCGACGTCTCCGTCGTCTGTCGGACGTACGCACCGGCGAAATCCGGACGGTCGGACAGTGAAAACCGCGACAGCGTACGTGCGGTCTCCCAGAAAAATTCCGCGCGCGGCGGGACGGAACAGTCCTCCCCGGTGCGCTGAAGGTTCAGCCAGTCGAACGGCGCGGACGCTTCTCCCGTACGGATCCGCCGCCGGAATCCGCTCTGCTCCGCAGTCTGTATCATCAGTTCGGCATGGTTTTTCGGATAAAGCAGCCTGGTCATGGTTATCTCTCCCGTTTTCGTTGATTGTATGGGATTATTATACCACCGTCCCGCAAATTTTGTCAATCCCAAACAAAAATCCTCTTGACAACGGATGGCTTTATCGGTTAAAATGGTGGTAACATCCAACGGAAATATTTCATGATCGGAGGAAATCCCATGTATCACGACTACAATATGGAGAAAATCCTTGACCACATCCGCACCTGTCCGAAGAAAAAGTTCATCCTCGACACCGACACGTACAACGAAATCGACGACCAGTTCGCCATCACCTACGCGATGCTGTCCGACGACATCGACCTCCTCGCGCTGACCGCAGCTCCCTTTCTGAACAGCCGTGCAAAATCCGTCGAAGAAGGCATGGAAAAAAGCTACGAGGAAATGGTGCGTGTCCGCGATCTCGTGGATCCGGACGGCACGCGGAACATCCCCTGCTATCGCGGTTCCCGGAATTACCTGAAGAACATCATCACGCCGCAGCCCAGCGAAGCCGCCGAAAACATCGTACGTCTCGTGCATGAAGCCGACGACATCGTGTACATCGCCGTCATCGGATGCTTCACGAACGTCGCGTCCGCACTCCTGCTCGATCCGTCGATCATGGACAAGGCGGTCATCATCATGATCGGTGCGAACAAATTCGAACACGGCGACGCCAACGAATTCAACCTCATGCAGGACCGCGCGGCGGCAAGAGTCATCTTCGAATGCGGTGTACCGCTGGTCGTTCTTCCGGCATTCGACTGCACGGAACGACTGTACATGACCAACGGCGAGCTCATGTATTTCCTCTGGAACAAAGCCGGAAAGATCGGCAATTACCTCTGCGACATCTTCAATAAGGACGAACATTTCCCGGACGACGAGGACAACAACTGCTTCAGCCGTCAGCGTTCGATCTGGGACATCGGCTCCGTCGCATTCCTGCGCAAAGCGGACAAGCTCTGCCACGTCAACGTCGTTCCCGCACGGACGATCGACGCAAAGGGCGTATGGCGCGATCTCAATGACGGACGCGATATGATCTACATCGACTGGTTCCGCCGGAACGAAGTTCTGTCGGACTTCTACACGGTCGTGCGGAAAGCGGATCTGAAATAACAGAAAATGCCCCTGACGGATTTCGTCAGGGGCTGATTTTTATGCTTTTTGGTGGGATTTTCCCTTGTACCAGAACATCGCGTGCGCCAGAACACACTGCGCGGGATAATACGTCGCCACGCAGAGGGTATCGATGATATGCGGTGCATCCGCGAATACATAGAGGACCAGCATGAGGTCGGAGAAGAAGAACCAGAAACTTCCGACGGCAAGAAGAACATTCGTCACCGTATGTTCCCGCACGGCATTGCCGAACGCCTTGCCGACCATACAGGAAATGATCAGCGCGTAGCCGATGCAGATCCCCTTCATCACCGGATCGCCGAAGTCAAAGATCGGCGCGAGAAGCAGGAACAGTCCGGCTGCCGCAAAAACGATCCCCGCAATAAGCAAATCGGCTTTCCCGATCCGCTGCAGCTGCGTATAGGAAACCGCGTAGAAAATATGCCCGACGGCAAACAGAAGTGCGCCGCCGATGAAATTCACATTCAGCACGATATCCCCGAGCATGGCGAACACCAGCCCGACCACAAGAATCACCGGAAACCGCAGCAGCTTCTTCCGCACGGAAATCAGATACGCCAGATTCAGTACGCCGAGCAGAACGAATCCGAAGCTCGTCAGTCCCTTGCGCCAGAGTCCGCCGCAGTCGAGATACCAGATCATCGACACCTGCACCAGTGCCGCCAGCACAAGATTCAGTATAAAGATCCCTTTATTCTTCATTTGATATGCTTCCTTTTATTATGAATCTGCATGTATTATAATCAATCTGCACAGACTTTGTCAATCCTATTCGTCCAAAAGTTTTTGAAGATGGGGTTTGGGGAAGAAACTTTTTTCAAAAAGTTTCTTCCCCAATAAATTCTTATTTCAAAAACATCCGCAGGAGTTTTTCGTTGATCGTCCGGTAGGGCTGGTAGCGCATCGGGAGATCCATCCAGGTTTTCTTGTCCATGATGCTCTTGCTGTGTGAGAAGACGTCGAAGCCTTCGCGGCCGTGGTAGCTTCCCATGCCGCTTTCGCCGACGCCGCCGAATCCCATTTCGCTCGACGAGAGATGAACGACCACGTCGTTCACACAGCCGCCGCCGAAGGAACAGCGTTCGGTGAGCGTACGGATGTGGACCTTATTTTCCGAGAAGACGTAGAACGCCAGCGGCTTCGGCTTTTCCGCCATCAGATCGATGATATCGCTGAGCTTTTCGTACGACAGAACCGGAAGGACGGGACCGAAGATCTCTTCCTGCATCACCGCGTCGTCCCAGGTCACGTTGTCCATGACGGTCGGCGCGATGCGCAGTGCCGCGCGGTCAGTCTGTCCGCCGCAGACAACTTTTTCCGGATCCATCAGACCGCAGATGCGGTCGAAATGCTTCTCGTTGATGATCTTGCCGTAATTCGGATTTGCCAGCGGCATTTCTCCGAACTGCTTTCGGATCTGCGCGGCGATTTCCTGTACGAGACGATCCTTGACCGACGAATGGCAGAGGATGTAGTCCGGTGCCACACAGGTCTGACCGCAGTTGAGGAATTTTCCCCAGACGATCCGCTTTGCCGCCAGTTTGATCTTTGCGGTGCTGTCCACGATGCACGGGCTTTTTCCGCCCAGTTCCAGAACTGCGGGAGTCAGCGTTTCCGCCGTATGACGGAGGATTTCCCTGCCCACGTTCTGGCTGCCGGTGAAGAATACAAAGTCAAACTTCTTTTCCAGCAGACGCGCGTTTTCACGACGGCCGCCGGTAATGACCGCGACGTATTCCTCGCCGAAGCATTCCGTCAGCATCCGTTCGATCACATCGGACGTTGCGGGAGAATAGGCACTCGGCTTCACAACGGCGGTATTCCCTGCCGCGATGGCATCAACGAGCGGATCGAGCGTCAGCAGGAAAGGATAGTTCCACGGGCTCATGATCAGCACGTTTCCGTACGGAGACGGCTTTTTGTAGCTGACCGATGCAAAATTCGTGATCGGCGTGGGAACGATTTTGTCCGCCGCATAGGATCTCACGTGGCGGATCATGCAGCTGATCTCACTGAGAACGAGACCGGTCTCGCACATGAAGCCCTCAAAACGGCTCTTGCCGAGGTCGGCGTTCAGCGCCGCACCGATTTCCGGTTCGTATTTTTTCACGGCGGCGTACAGCTTTTTCAGCATTGCGATCCGGAAGGAAACCGGAAGAGTCGCGCCGCTCCGGAAATATCTGCGCTGTTTTGTCAGGATCTCATCAATATTCTGTATCGTCATGTGTTTCTCTCCAATCTGCAACGGTGTAATAGAAAATTTCAAGTTCGCGGGCATCCATCAGCTTCGGTACGGGATACAGGGGATTCGCTTCCCGGTCGGCGTGCTTCGCCATCATCGGAATGTCCTCCATGAGGATGCCGGAGAGGGTTTCCGGAATGTTCATGCGGCGGTTGAGCGCACGGACGGCACGGATAAAGTCCTTCGCGCCCGTTTCATGAGATACCTCCGGCGTGGTGACACCGGCGGAAACGCCGAGTTCATGGAGTTTTTTATACACGGTTTTCCCGTAAATTTCAAGCCCGATCGGCAGAAGGACCGCGTTCGCCAGACCGTGCGGAATGTTATACTGTCCGCCGAGCGAATGCGCGACGGCATGGATGTATCCGACGTAGGATTTCGTGAATGCCCGTCCGGCGAGGTACGACGCGCGGAGCATATTCTCACGTGCCTGCAGATCGCCGCCGTTCCGGTATGCCTTTTCGATGCTGCGGAAGATCAGACTGACGGCGGTTCGCGCAAGACTGCGGGTCTCCTTTGTCGTCGAACGTCCGATGTACGCTTCCACCGCGTGCGTCAGCGCGTCCATGCCGGTGGTCGCCGTCAGGGACGGCGGAAGCGTACGGGTCACTTCCGGATCGAGGACAGCGGACTTCGGAATCAGCGGGAAGCTGTTCATGGTATATTTATGATGCGTTTCCGCGTCGGTGATGACAGCGGTGACGGTGACTTCACTGCCGGTGCCGGCAGTCGTCGGAATGGCGGTGAGCGGCGGAAGCTTCCGGAAGATCTTCAGCGTGCCGCCGAGCTGACGGAGACTGCGGTTCGGGTACACGATCCGTGCGCCGACCGCCTTGGCGCAGTCGATGGACGAACCGCCGCCGAATGCGATCATCGCCTGACAGCCATGTCCGCGGTACATCCGTACGGCGTCCTCGACGTTTTCCGTCGTCGGATTCGGACGGGTATCGTCATAAACGATGCAGGAAATGCCGTTCTGCTTGAGCAGTGCTTCGAGCGGTGTGGTCAGTCCGGCACCGCGCAGACCCTTGTCCGTGATGAGCAGGAGCGAGTTCACGCGGAGACGGTTCATGAGAGGGATCAGATCGTCGATTTTCTGAAAGGTTTCGGGTTCCCGGTACGGCAGAAAAGGCATCGCCGCGTAAAATGCCAGCTGATACGCCCGGCAGAAGACTTTTTTGAGTGGATTCATACAGCTCTTTCCTTTATTAACATATAATTGTATTATGTTCTAATCTTTTATAATAGATTACTTTTAGTGTAATGTGATTATTATACTGTATTGATTGTAGGATGTCAACTACTGTCCGGAAAATTTCCCTGAAACGGAAGATTTTCCGTATGGGGCAGGTATAAAAATTATACCTGCGGTAGAATTCTCTTGCCGGGGCGTTTCTTGCAATTTCCGCGGAGGTGGGGTATACTGTAGCCAAGATGTACATCGGACGAAAATCCACCCTCATACACTCCCGGAAGGAGATGATTCTATGACAAACAATCTCGGCGAAACCATCCGCAGACTCCGCAAACTCCATGATATCACGCAGGAGACCCTTGCCGACGCCGTCGGCGTGACGATCCCCGCCGTTTCGAAATGGGAACGCGGCGAATGCCTGCCCGACGTGACGCTGATCGTGCCGCTTGCGTCCTATTTCGGCATCACAACGGACGAACTGCTCGGCGTGAGCGAGGAAGTCAGGCGTGCGAAAATCCAGAAATGGTACGATGACTATAAGCCGTACATCTGCCGCCAGACAAAGGAGATCGCGCAGGCACATTTTGACGGTCTGCTTGCGCTGATGGAAGAATTCCCGAACGATTTTGAACTGATGAACGCCTACATCGTATTCGCGGTACTCGATCCGGAATTCTACGGCGAAGCTGACCAGACCGAAAAGTCCCGGAAGAAGAATTTCCGCAGAATCGAGGAATGCTGCCGTACAATCCTTGAGAAATGTACGGATGAATGCAAACGTCAGGAGGCGTTCTCCGAACTTGCAGAATTGTACGCATCCGACGGACGGCTGGAGGAAGGCGAAAAACTGCTCATGGAAAACGTCCCGTTTGAACTGCGGCATCAGAAAATCGCCGCTCTGTACAACTCCGTTGATCATCCGGACACGCCGGATAAATTCCGGAATACTCTGTATTATCAGATGAAATCTCTGCTGGAAACGATCACGTTCTATCTCGATTGGGTGAAGCCGGTCGAAAAAAAGCGTGACCTGTACCGCCGGACGATTGCCATGATTCAATCGTTCTGCGGCGACGATCTCGGTACTCTGTATTTCCATACAGCGTATCTGTGTCATCAGGCGTGTGCAGACTTCACTAATGCCGGACTGCTTGACGAAGCCATGGAAGCGGCGGAAATCTGCCTGCGCGACATCCACCGGTACGACGGTCTGCCGGAGAAATGCACGTTCACGACCGGCATCATCGAAGGATATACGAAGTCCACCGTCGATGGTGCCATGGAAGCGGCGGACATGACGGAAACGGAGTTCATGCTCGGTCTGTTCGAACAGAACTGGGCGGCTCCGCTCAGGGAACGCGAGGACTTCCGCGCACTGCTCGAACGGTACCGCCTGCGCTGACGCGCTGTCCGTTAAAAAATCCGACAAAATATCGTAAAATTTCCCTCAAAATTCGGTCGGCACGCCAATTGCAATGGAGAGGACATGGGAGTATAATTTACACTTGTAAGTCACATTATTTAATTCAGCAAAGGAATAAGGACACCTTCCCATGAACAACATTTTCCGTCCCAAATTCTTCTCCACGATCCGGAATTATTCCGGCAAGAAGTTCGTTTCCGACCTCGTTGCCGGCGTGATCGTGGCGATCATCGCGCTTCCCCTCTCCATTGCGCTTGCCATCGCGTCCGGCGTGTCTCCCGAAAAGGGTCTGTACACCGCCATCGTCGCGGGCTTCGTGATCTCCTTCCTCGGCGGCAGCAGCGTCAACATCTCCGGGCCGACGGCGGCGTTTGCCACCATCGTTGCGGGAATCGTCGCGCAGTTCGGCACCGACGGTCTGGTGATCGCAACCCTCATGGCCGGTCTTCTGCTCATCCTCATGGGCGTCTTCAAGTTCGGCTCCCTCATCAAGTACATCCCCTACACGATCACGACCGGCTTCACCTCCGGGATCGCGATCACGATCATCATCGGACAGATCAAGGACTTCCTCGGTCTGACCTATCCCGAAGGAACCCACGCCATTGAAACGATGGAAAAGGTCTCTGCGGTAGCAAAGTCCATGGGCACGCTCAACTGGCAGGCTCTCCTCGTCGGTCTCATCGGTCTGGCGATCCTGATCGTATGGCCGAAGATCTCGAAGAAGATCCCCGGCTCCCTGATCGCCGTTGTCGTCGGCGTGGTCATCGTCAAGGTCTTCAACATGGAAGTCAACACCATCGGCGACCTGTACACCATCTCCCGCGACCTTCCGAAGTTCTCCTTCCCTGCGATCGAATTCGCCACCATCAAGGATCTGATCCCGAGCGCATTCACGATTGCCATCCTCGCGGGTATCGAATCCCTTCTCTCCTGCGTGGTATCCGACAGTATGATCGGTGACCGCCACCATTCCAACACGGAACTGATCGCACAGGGTGCGGGCAACATCATGTCCGGTCTGTTCGGCGGTATTCCGGCGACCGGCGCGATCGCACGTACTGCGGCAAACGTCAAGAACGGCGGCCGTACTCCCGTTGCGGGCATGGTTCACGCGGCGGTTCTCCTGCTGATCCTCGTCGTACTGATGCCTTACGCGGCATGGATCCCGATGCCGATCATCGCGGCGATCCTCTTCATGGTTGCGTACAACATGAGCGAATGGCGCCACTTCGTCCATGTTTGCAAGACCGCTCCCCTTTCCGACATCCTTGTTCTCGTGATGACCTTCGTGCTGACCGTCGTATTCGACCTCGTCGTTGCGATCGAAGTGGGCATGGTTGCTTCCGCGATCCTCTTCATGAAGCGGATGTCCGACGTTACTCACGTACGTCCGTGGACCAAAGCGGATGAAATGAACGAAACCGACGCCGGCAGACTCAAGAATATCCCCGCCGATACCGCCGTATTCGAGCTGGACGGTCCGATGTTCTTCGCAACCTCCGACAAGTTCGCGTCCATCCCCGTCCGTGAAGGTGACAAGGTCGTCATCCTCCGTATGCGCAACGTTCCCGCTCTCGACGTATCCGCAATGCGTTCCCTCGAAGCGATCCACCGCGTCTGCGAAGAAAAGAACATGACCCTCATCCTCTCCCACGTCAACGAACAGCCCCTCTCCGTCATGAAAAAGTCCGGCTTCTACGACGCTGTCGGCGAAAAGAACTTCGCCGAAAACATCGACGCCGCTCTCGAAATGGCTGCTAAGATCGGGAAGTAACTATCTGAATATTGTTTTCTTTCTGAGGGGAACTTTTGAGAAAAGTTCCCCTCAGACTCCCTTCAAAACCTTTTAAACGATTTGAAAGAATATAGTTTGTGCAGATCCGGTGCATCAAATATAGACATCCATATCCTGAGAAGACCGTACGCGACCTCGCACGCTCGGCGTAGCCGGAAAAATTACCAAATTACAACTTATGTTTTGGATGTTCTTCCCGCTGTGCCGAGCGTGCGAGGTCGCGTACGATTTTCTAATAGTTTGTATATTCATATTTGATGCACCGGATCTGCACAGACTCCACCCAGTACCCCGTCTAAAAGGTTTTGAAGAGGGTTTGGGAGAAACTTTTCTCAAAAGTTTCTCCCAAGCATTCCCAAAAAACCAGCAGAATCCGTTGAAAAAGCGGAAGGAATCTGCTATAATGGAGCCGCTAAAATTCTTCGGAGGAATTTATTATGAACGATCCTAAGGTTCGGCGCAGTCGATTTATGTATATTATTGAAGCCGCGCTGGAGTATTTCATTTCTATTCTTGTCGCTGGGTCGTACCTTGCGACGCTGACCAGTGAACTCGGGATCTCCGACGGGCTGACGGGAGTCATTTCGTCCTTCATCTCCCTCGGATGCCTGTTCCAGCTTCTGTCCGTATTTCTGAAGCGTCCGCGCGTCAAGGGCGTTGTCATCGGACTGTCCGTGCTGAACCAGCTTCTGTTCCTGCTCTTATATCTGATCCCTCTCGCAGGCGGCGGAAAACAGGTCAAAATCGCCGTCTTCATGGCTGCGATCTTTGTCGCGTACCTGATCTACAACAGCGTTCATCCGCTCAAGATCAACTGGCTGATGTCCCTCTGTGAAGACAAAAAGCGCGGCGTGTTCACCTCGCAGAAGGAGATCGTCTCGCTTCTGTCCGGCATGATCTTCTCGTTCGCCACCGGTACGATGATCGACCATTACAAGGCGGCGGGAAAGATCGAAACCGCGTTCATCCTCTGCGGCGTGACGATCTTCGTTCTTACTGTCCTTCACACGCTGACCATGCTCTTCTCCGTTGAACTCCCCGTGGAATCCGGCGAAACGGAAAAGAAGAATCCGCTCCGCGAAATGCTCGGCACCCTGCAGGACAAAACCGTCGTTAAGGTCACCGTTCTCTTTGTGATCTGGCACCTCGCGACCAGCTCCGCCACTCCTTTCTACGGAACATACCTCATCAAGGAACTCGGATTCAGCCTGCAGTTCGTGTCGATCCTGTCGATCATCTACAGCCTTGTCCGCGCAAGCGTGTCGACGTTCTGGGGAAAATTTGCAGATAAAAATTCCTTCGCGGTGATGGTGCGCCTGTGCCTTCTGATCGCCGGCGCCGGATTTTTCGTGAACGTCTTCACCGTTCCCGCAAACGGCGCGGTGTTCTACACGATCTACTATGCCCTCTCCGCCGTTTCGATGGGCGGCATCAACAGCGCGCTGACCAATCTGGTATTTGACTACGTCGCGCCGGCAACCCGTTCGAACGCGCTTGCCCTTTCGCAGGCAGTCAGCGGCGTCGCGGGATTCGTGACCACGCTCGTCGTCAGCGGACTGGTCACGTACATCCAGGACAGCGGCAATACCCTGTTCGGGCTCCCCGTTTACGCACAGCAGGTCGTCTCCGCGATCGCGTTCGTCTTCACGATGGCGGCGGTGCTGTACGTCACTCTGGTGATCATCCCCGTGAAGGGAAAGAAAAAATAAGCAGAAAATCCGTCCGGACACTCTTTCCCGGACGGATTTTTTTGAATTACAGTGCATCCACTTCTTCGCGCAGTGCACGGAATCGGTCGGTTTCACGGAGCTGTTCCAGTTCCGGGGAATCGAGCTTTTTCGTCAGCTTTACCTTCATGACCGGAACGGGGATCCGGATATCCGTGATTCCGTGACCGATCAGCGGCGGATTTTCCCGGAGGGCGGCAAGCCGGATCTTCTTTGTCGGGCGGATCATCTCGAGATAATACCGGACGGAATTTTCGACGTTGTCCATCGCCTTTTTTTCGTTTCCGGACGCAAGATACGCCTGTGCAAGAAGCAGATAGCAGTCGCCGGAATCGAAATCGTGGAAGGACGGGAATTTTTCGCCGAACATCGCTTCCATCGTGCGGAACCAGCTTTCAAACAGCGCGATCGCCTGATCGTATCTGCCGAGATGGTAATAGGCTTTGCCGAGCCGCGCCAGATTGTCTTCCAGTGCCTGCATGGTGTAGGAATTGTCGATTCCGAGATGCCGGATCGCTTCCTCCCAGTTTTCCCGGCTTTCTTCTACCCGTGCCATATTCGAATGCAGGGTAAAATCCGTGCGTTCGGGGAAATTCTTCGCTTCGTCCGCGGCTTTGTCGTATTCTCCGCGCGAAGAATACAGGAACAAGCGCACCTGATGCGCCCGCAGAACGTCCGACGGATTTTTTGAATAGGTAATAATCATCCCTGCCTGACGGTCGGTTTCGGCGGCAATTTCGTCCGCACGATCCGCCGCGTACAGCCATCCGTTTTCCGGCAGGCACAGCGACAGTCCGAATCCCACGCAGTTGTTCAGCAAAATCTGATTGTTCGGGTATTTCTGCAATCCTTCGAGAAGATGGTCGTAAGCGGCAAGGTAAGTCGGAAGTTCCCCGTACCGCTTGATTTCCTCCGCTTCGCCGACGATCCGGTACGCTTCCTCCGCGGCATTGGTTCCTTCGATGCCGAATAAAACGTCAGCGGTCACGCCGAACACGCTCGCCAGCGGCACAACCTGCGAGATGTCCGGCAGACTCGTCCCGTTCTCCCATTTGCTGACGGCCTGCGCGGAGATGTTGAGCTGTTCCGCGAGTTCCTCCTGCGTGAAATTCCGTTCCTTCCGCAGTTTCCGGATGATCTGTCCGATATTCTGAGTCATGAGTGTTCCTCCAAAAATCCAAAAATTCCGGTACCGTTGTACAGAGTATACCGCATTTTCCGCGAAAAAGGAAGAGATCTGCCGGAGACACCGGCACAACCGGCGGTTGAATTTTGCGGAATGTGCACGATTTTGTCGAAATTTATGGGAAGACCGCTATTACAGGGAAAAATTTTATCGGTATTGCAACAGCGTTTTTTTGCGAAAAAATGCAGACAAGAACGGATTTTTGTGCTATAATATGTACGTGAAATTTTTCCGCGTCAAACGCAGAATGAGATAAAGGAGTATTCATATGATTAAGGTTTACGAAGGCAAGACCAAGGACGTATACAAGCTCGAAAACGGCAACGTTATGCTCAAGTTCAAGGACGACTGCACCGGCAAGGACGGCGTGTTCGATCCGGGTGAAAACAGCGTTGGTCTGACCATCGAAGGCATCGGCAAGGCAAACCTCCAGACTTCCGTTTACTACTTCGAACTCCTCAAGCAGGCAGGCATCAAGACTCACTATGTTTCCGCTAACGTTGACGCGGCTGAAATGGAAGTTCTTCCGGGTACCGTATTCGGTCACGGTCTCGAAGTTATCTGCCGTCTCGTTGCAACCGGCAGCTTCATCCGCCGTTACGGCGAATATATCGCAGACGGTACTCCCCTTGAAGGCGGCTACGTTGAATGCACCTTCAAGAACGACGAAAAGGGCGACCCGCTGGTTACCGGCGAAGGTCTCGTTGCTCTCGGCGTTATGACCGAAGAAATGTTCGCAAGCCTCAAGGCTCAGACCCTCGCAATCACCAAGGTTGTTGCTGACGACCTCAAGACCATCGGTCTCGACCTCTGGGATATCAAGTTCGAATTCGGCTACAACAACGGCGAAGTTATCCTCATCGACGAAATCGCTTCCGGCAACATGCGTGTTTACAAGGACGGCAAGATTGTTGATCCCGTTGAACTCACCAAGCTCATCAACAACAGATAAACTCCAAAAAATCAGGCGTATCTTCCGCGGAAGATACGCCTTTTTGTTTTCAGTTTTTGCTTTTTGGAGTATGCAGCGGATTCCATGTTCCGCGGAGATAACAGAGGAAGAAGAGGAAACAGATCAGCAGGTTGTGTGCGATCATGCACGCCCATGCGGAAACAAGTCCGAAGGTCAGAACCTGCGTGCAGAGGAACGTACCGACGATCCGGACGCCCCACATACCGAGAACGTTGAAGAAAAACGGCTGTTTCGTGTTCCCCACGCCCTGCATCATGCCTTCCATGATGATCGAGAAGCCGTAGAACGGTTCGGAAACCGCCACCATGCGAAGGACCGTCGAACCGAGCGCGATAACGGCAGGGTCTTCGGAGAAGATTCCGACCAGCGCCGGTGCGGAAGCAAACAGCGCGCCGCCCGACAGGATCATCAGAAAAATTTCCAGGGGAATGAACATGGACGCAAGGTCTTTCATTTTCTGTTTGTCCTGTGCGCCGTACGCATTGCCCGCGAGAGTCGCCGCCGCCGTCTGCATCCCGTAACCGGGAATATAGAACGCGGATTCGACCGTATTTGCGATGGTATGTGCCGCCGTGGAGATTTCGCCGAGAGAATTGATCATCGACGCGAACGCCACGTAGCCGAGCGATGTACCGAAACGCTGGAACATATTCGGGATCGCCGTTTTCATACAGGGCTTCAGAATACGCATATCCGGACGGAATTTCTGTCCCTTCGGAGAGATCATCGGATGCTTCCAGAGAACCACGGTAATATAGAGCCCGCCGATCGTGAACGCGACCGCCGAAGCCGCCGCCGCACCGAGTACGCCCCATCCGCAGCCGAACATCGGAACGGAAAGTCCGAAGAGAGTGACAGTGCGTGTCGGATAGATCATCACGAAGTTCAGCACGATATTGATGATGTTCACAAGGATCCCGACTTTCATCGGCGTTTTCGTGTCCCCTGCCGCACGCAGAACGGTACCGAAAATGATGCTCGCCGTACGCGGGAGCATCGGAGCATATATAATGAAGAAATACTGCGCCGCCAGCGGACGGATCGCTTCGTCCACCTGCATCCAGACGGGAACCATCCCGCTCAGAGCCAGCGGAAGGATCGTGAAGATAATCCCCGCCGCAAGGGTAACAAGGACCGCCTGTGCGACCGCACGGGACGCCGCTTCCTTGTCCCCTGCCCCGTAAGCACGCGCGATAAACGAAAGAAATCCGACGCCGAATGCGGAGATCGTACTGCCGATGAGCCAACCGACTGTGGTGGTCGCGCCGACTGCCGCCGTTGCCGCCGTACCGAGCGAACCGACCATGGCCGTGTCGATGTACTGAACGGCGGTCTGCATGAGCTGTTCGAGCATCGTCGGCCATGCGAGCGCAAGAATAATCCCGAGCATCGGAAGATTAAGTCTGGTGGATGCTTTTGTTTTCATGTCAAATCCTGTAAATTATTAAATTTCATACTCTTAAAATTATACCGCTTTCCGCGAATTTTGTCAATCCGCCGCCAAAAGGAATCGGCATAAAATCATGAAATCCGCGTATACTTTGTCTGTATACAGAGTCCCGTCCGCTTTTTGCGGCCTCCGGAATTTTTTTATGGAATTTTAAAAATCCCCTTGAAAATCCCGGAAAATTCTGCTATAATCTTTTCGTAAACAATGATCGGCTGAAAATGAAATTCCGCAGCGGCACGAAACTGCCGCGATAGGGGAGTAGTCAGCACAGCAATGTGGGATGGTACCAACATCGTGGAAGAAATTCCTGGGCCATCTGAAATGACGAGACTTATCTGTACCGTACAGGTAAGGGACTCGTCTTTTTTGTTTTTCCGCATTTTTTGCCGCTCACTGAATTTCTACCATCACAGGAGGACTTTGCGTTGCTCTATCATCATCAATCCAAAGAGGAGACTCTGAAGTCCCTCTCCACCGACCTTGTCCGCGGTCTGACTTCCGCGCAGGCGGCGGAAAAAGCGGCGGAGCTCGGTCCCAACAAACTCCGCGAAAAGAAAAAGAAAACCACGCTCCAGCGATTCTTCGACCAGTTCAAGGACGTCATGATCCTCATCCTGCTCGCCGCGGCGGCAGTTTCGTTCGTGATCGCCTGCACGGAAGGAAATCCGAAGGAATTCTTCGAACCCCTTCTGATCGTTCTGATCGTCATTCTGAATGCCGTCATGGGCGTCCTTCAGGAAAGCAAGGCAGAAAAAGCGCTTGACGCACTCAAAAGTATGTCGGCTCCCCATGCCCGCGTGATCCGTGACGGTGCGGAAAAGGTGATCGACGCCTCCGAACTCGTTCCCGGCGATATCATCCGTCTGGAAGCCGGCGACTTCATCCCCGCAGACGCGCGTCTGCTCCACAGCGTCAGCCTGAAGAGCGAAGAATCCGCACTGACCGGGGAATCCGTTCCTTCCGAAAAAGATGCGGACGCGGACGTAGCCGAAAAAGCGCCGCTCGGCGACCGTTCCAACATGGTCTTCTCCGGATGCTCCGTCACCTACGGTACCGCGACGGCTGTGGTCACCGCCATCGGTATGGATACCGAAATGGGTAAGATCGCAAATCTTCTCGACAGCGAAAACGAAGGACAGACGCCTCTCCAGCACAAGCTCGCACAGCTCGGCAAATACCTCGGCATCATCGCTCTCGCAGCCTGCGGCATCATCTTTGCCGTCGGCATCGCAAACGGCATTCCAGTCATGGAAATTTTCATGACGGCAGTTTCCCTTGCCGTATCCGCGATCCCGGAAGGTCTTCCGGCCATCGTTACCATCGTTCTCTCCATCGGCGTACAGCGCATGGTCAAGAAAAATGCGCTCATCCGCCGTCTCCCGGCCGTCGAAACTCTCGGCAGTGCGTCCGTAATCTGTTCCGACAAGACCGGTACCCTCACCCAGAACCGCATGACCCTCGTCAAGGCATACCTCGACGGCTCTGCTGATGCGGAAGCGATCACCACAGCAAATTCCGATCCCGTCAAAAAGCTCCTGACCTACGGTACGCTCTGCTGTGACGGCTCGGTGGTCTTCCACGGAACCGAAGAACAGCATATCGGTGACCCGACCGAAACCGCCATCGTTCTCGCGGCACATAAAAACGGTCTGCCGAAGGACGACCTGAACAAAACGTATCCCCGTCTCGGTGAGATCCCGTTTGACTCCGACCGCAAACTGATGTCCACCATCAACCGCATGGACGGTAAAAATATCGTCATCGTCAAGGGTGCGTTCGACATGATGGCGGAACGCTGCATCGCAGGCGATCTCGAAAAGGCAAAGCGGATGACCGAACAGATGAGCGCGGACGCTCTCCGCGTTCTGGCAGTCGGCTATAAGGTCATCGACACCATCCCCGAAACGCTGACTTCCGAAGAAATCGAAAGCGGTCTGACCTTCCTCGGTCTGGTGGGCATGATCGACCCGCCGCGTCCGGAAGCAAAGGCGGCTGTTGCAGTCTGCCGCAGAGCGGGCATCAAGCCGGTCATGATCACCGGTGACCACGTAGTTACGGCTTCCGCCATCGCAAAGGAACTCGGCATCCTCGAAGAAGGCGACCGTGCGATCACGGGTGCACAGCTTGACGCGATGACCGACACCGAACTCGACGCATCCGTCGAAGATATCTCCGTTTATGCACGCGTATCTCCCGAAAACAAGATCCGCATCGTCAAGGCATGGCAGCGCAAGAATCAGGTCGTTTCCATGACCGGTGACGGCGTCAACGACGCACCCGCACTCAAGGCGGCGGACATCGGCTGTGCCATGGGCATCACCGGTACCGACGTAGCGAAAGGCGCGGCGGATATGACCCTGACGGACGACAATTTCGCAACCATCGTAGATGCCGTCCGCGAAGGCCGCGGCATCTACGCCAATATCAGGAAGGTCGTCGGCTTCCTGCTCGGTACGAACATCGGCGAAGTCTTCACGGTCTTCACGGCAATGCTTCTCTGGCATAAGTCCCCGCTGCTGTCCATGCAGCTTCTGTGGATCAACCTCGTCACCGACTCCCTTCCGGCTATCGCGCTCGGTATGGAAGCCGTCGAAGCGGACGTGATGGACCGCAAACCGAAGCCGAAGGACGAAGGCATTTTCGCAAACGGTCTCGGTATCCGCGTTGTCCTGCAGGGCATGATGTTTGCAGTACTGACGCTGATCGGCTTCTGGATCGGCGAAAAGACAACCGGCGAACTCGCCGGCGGTCAGACGCTGGCATTCATGGTTCTTTCCCTCTGCCAGATCGTTCAGGCGTTCAATATGCGCTCCGACCACTCGCTCTTCAAGATCGGTTTCTTCACCAACCGTACGCTGAATCTCGCGGCACTTGCGTCCACCCTGATGGTAACTCTGCTTCTCTTTACCCCCGCAGGCACCATTTTCGGACTCATCACCCTTCCCGCCAAGCTCTATCTCATCGGTCTCGGACTTCTTCTCGTTCCGTTCCCGGTCATGGAAATCTGCAAGGCGGCAGGTCTCATCAAGCATCATAAGCACTGATCTTCCCTTCGAAAACCGTCGGAAACCCCGGCGGTTTTCGTTTTTTCTGTAAAAATCCCCTGTATTTTCCCGTCACCCTCTTGCAAAAACCATACAAATCGTCTATACTTGAAGCAGAAAATACAGAATTATCCGACAGGAGGATCAACCATGGAAAAAATCATGAAATTCGATATCCACGTTCATACGGATCTCTGGGGCGGCAAAGAACTCCCCCGCTGGGACGGCTCCCGCTTCGCAACGCCCGAAGAACTGCGCGGTATGTACAAGAAACTCGGCATCGACCGCGGAGTCCTGCTTCCCGGTCTCTCGCCGGAAGACAGCTTTACCTTCCAGTCGAACGAACAGGCGGCGATCGTTGCCGATGCCAATCCCGATCTCTTCGTCTGGTTCTGCAATCTCGACCCGCGCATGGGATACAATTCCCCGAAAAACGATTTTTCCAGAATCCTTGAACATTACAAAGCCATGGGCGCCAAAGGCGTCGGCGAACTCTGCCCGAATCTGCCCGCCGACTGCGAACTGCTCGACAATCTGTTCTATCACTGCGCGGCGTGCGATATGCCCGTGACGATCCATCTCGCGCCGGAAGGCGAACCGTACGGTCACTACGGTCTGCAGGATTCGCTCGGTCTCCCCAGACTCGAACGGATGCTGAAAAAACACCCGAAGCTGAAGATCCTCGGTCACTCCATGATGTTCTGGTCGGCGATCTCCGGCGACGTGACTGCGGAAAACATGAATCTGTACCCGAACGGCAAGGTCACTCCGGGCGGTCCGCTCCTCCGTCTGATGCGGGAATACGAAGGTCTGTACGGCGATATGTCCGCCGGAAGCGGCGGCAACGCGTTCATGCGTGACCCGGAATTTGGCTGTGCGTTCATTGAAGAATTCCAGGACAAACTGTTCTTCGGTACGGACATCTGCGCCCCGACCAACGAAATGAAGCTCTCCGCATGGCTCGACGATATGCTCGATCAGGGAAATATCAGCGAAACGGCGTACCGCAAGGTCTGCCGCGAAAACGCGCTGAAGCTGCTGAATATTAAAGAATGAGGTGCGCGATGAAGACGCTGCGGATTTCCGATGACCGCCGCCGCATCGTGACGGAGGACGGCGGACGCTTCTATTTCATCGGCGATACCGCGTGGGAGCTGTTCCATGCGCTCTCGGCGGAAGAAGCGGAACTTTATCTGACCACCCGTGCAGAACAGGGATTCAATTTCATCCAGGCGGTCGTCCTGTCCGAACTGAGCGGACTGGAAAAACCGAATTTTTACGGAAGACATCCGCTGAAGAGGAACGAAAACGGGGACTATGACCCTTCCCTGCCCGATACGGACGGAGAAAACACGTATTTCGCTCTCATGGAGAAGATCATCTCCCGCGCAGAAGAACTCGGACTTTACATGGGCATTCTGCCGACCTGGGGCGACAAATGGAACAGACTCTGGGGTGAAGGCCCGGAAATTTTCACACCGGAAAACGCATATTTCTGGGGGAAGTGGCTGGCAGAACGTCTTGTACATCACGACAACATCGTCTGGATCCTCGGCGGCGACCGTCCGCTCGAAACTGAGGAGCATTACGCAGTCATCGACGCGATGGCAAAAGGGGTTCGTACCGGAGACGGCGGAAAATTCCTCATCACCCTGCACCCGTGCGGCGCACGGTCGTCGTCGGAATTCGTTCACGAACGGGACTGGCTCGATTTCAATATGCTGCAGTCCGGTCACGGACGTCCGACCGTACCGGGGTACGAAATGCTCGCCCGGGATTACACAAAAACGCCCGTCAAGCCGACTATGGACGGCGAGCAGGTCTATGAGGATCACCCGGTCAATTTCAATTCCGCAAACGGATATTACGACGCCGCCGATGTGCGCGTGACGATGTGGCGGAATCTTCTGTCCGGTTCCTGCGGCAACACGTACGGACATCACAGCATCTGGTGCATGAACCGCGAGCCGGGAACGTATTTTACCATGTACTGGAAGGATGCCCTGCACCGTCCGGCGACAGAACAGATGCGCGTTTTCCGCGATTTTCTGGAAGCGCACGATCTGACCTCGTTCGTTCCGGCGGAAAATATCGTCAGGAACAACGCGCACGACGCGAATTATATCGCCGCGATGGTCTCGGCAGACGAGCGTGCCGCCGTTCTTGCCGTACCGAACGGCTGTCCGTTCGAGCTTGACCATACTGCGTTCCCGTTTGAAGCGGATTTTTCAAAAATGTGCATCACCGCGCTGGAACCGGCAAGCGGCAGGGACACGGATGCCGCCGTCCTTTCGGAAAACGGACGGATCACGTTCAAAAACCGTGCCGCAGGACGCGGAGAAGATATCATCGTTCTTCTGAAACAGAAATAAATGAATTTGAACCACAGAAAGGAAACGGATCATGAACACAAAACTTGCTGTATGGACATCGTATTATGTCGATCTCAGCCCCGAAGAAGCGGTGCTGGAACTGAAAAAATGGGGCATTGACGCGGCGGAACTCTCCGACGAACACGGTCTGATGCTTCTGAAGCGCGGCGAACCTGCCGAAATCGGCCGTGAATTCAAGAAATTCGTGGAAGAACAGAACTTCACCATGACGCAGGGGCACCTCTGGCTCGCGTGCAAAATGTGTTCGAGCGAAACTGCGGTCGACGATCTGCTGAAATGGATCGACCTGTACGAAGCGATCGGCATCCGTAACGCGGTTCTCCACTGCGACAAGCTCCTGGCGGAAAAAGACACGCCTGCCGAAGAAAAATACGCGCGGAACGTGGAAAAGCTGAAGATCGTGGAAGCGCACATCAAGAAGAACGGCTACGCCATCCGCATCTGTCTCGAAAACCTCAAGGGACTTTTCGAAACCGTCGACGAACTGAACAACATCATCGATCAGCTCGACGAATCCTGCTTCGGCATCTGCCTCGACACCGGACATCTCAATCTCTGTACCGGCGATCAGGCCGACTTTATCCGGAAAGCCGGAAAGCGTCTCCGCGCACTCCACATCGCGGACAACGAAGGCGAACGCGACCAGCACATGATGCCCTACGCCAAGGGAAACATCAAGTGGGACCGCGTCGTCAAGGCGCTGAACGAAATCGGCTACAGCGAACTCTTCAATCTCGAAATCCCGGGCGAACGTCTTGCACCGCTCCCGGTACGCGGCTACAAACTCGAATTCATCCGGAAATGCTACGAATATATGCAGACAATTGAATAAAGAAACCTTCGGGGAAACTTTCTGAAAAAGTTTCCTAAAAAAGAAATGACAAGGTACGGTGCAAATCCAGCGAAGAAACTGCACGGTACCTTGTCTCTTTTTCTGTCCGAAAAGGTTTTCGGAAGGGGTGTGGGGAAACCCTTTTCCTTAAAAAGGGTTTCCCCACCAAACTCATTCATATTTATAGACCTTCATCTGCCCCGGTGCGAGCCAGTCGCCGCCGATACATTCGGTTTCGGTTTCGGTGTAGAAGGCATCGTGGGGGTGTGTTTTCAGGTCTTCATAGGTGCCGTACCACGTCATGCGCTGGAAGACTTTCACGTTCTTCGGCGCGTGCAGACGGAACTGGCCGCTTTCCTTCGTATTGTTGTTGACAACCGCGACGAACTTTTCGCCGTCCTTTTCGAAGAAGCCGACCACTGCCGGGAGTCCGTGAACGCTTTCCACGTCGAGGATCACGTCGGACGTTTCGCCGGGTACGAACGGCGCATAGCCGCCGTACTGCTTGATGGTGTGATAAGTCGCCTTATGTTCCGCGTTCAGGAAGAAATCGCCGAACTGATGCAGGAAGTGGCGGTTCACACGGGACATCCAGCCGAAGGTCTCCGTACGTTCGCCGAATTCGTCGATCGGCGGGAGACGGTAGTTCGACATGGGCGCGCGTTCGTAGATGAAGAACCACAGAATGCCCTTCATGCCGGACGCTGCGGCGGTATTGAGCTGCCAGCGGAGATCGTCCTCGTTCGGGCAGCGGTAGCGGAAGTGACCGACGGACAGAAGGGTCGTCCACGGCGTGATGCCGGTCGCGTCTGCCGCTTCGGAGAACTTGCGGAGGTTCGTGTAATACTGATGAACGCCCGCTTCTTCGGGATTCATCTGGGTATAGCAGTCGTAGCAGAGAATCTTGAGATCCGCTTTTTCGACCATGCTCTGTGCCCATGCGCTGAACGTGGGCGCCTTGAGGATGTCCTTTTCCTGACCTTCCCAGTACGGCAGGAAGTTGAGGTGCGGAGTGAGCTCCGGTGCGACCTTCAGCTGGATACGGTGTGCCGCGATGCAGTCCGCGAACGCTTCGTCGCTCCACGGTTCATCGCCGACGTGGAATCCCATTGCCGCCGGATGCTTCCCGAAGTCTTCGTACGCTTCGGTGAACTGCTTTTCGTACGCTTCGGGATCCTTCGCGGCACCTCCCCATCTTGCGCGGGAGTCGCTGAGGATCACCTTGATGCCGTACTTTTCGCAGGCGTCAAGGATCGCAATCATCTTGTCCTTGTCGTGATGCGCGGGATTGTACTCGGGGCTGACCGCCATCGTCATGCCGAGATCCGCCCAGTCCCTGACGTCCTCCGGACCGAGCATCCCCGTCGGGGTATAATTCCAGAAACCAATCGGATACTTTGCCATAGTATGCCTCCTTATAAAATGGGGTTTCTTTGGAAAAACTTTTTCGAGAAAAAGTTTTTCCAAAACCCTTTTCAAAAAGCTTCAGTCTGAGAAAGAGATATGGTTCGGTTTGGATTTACAGGTATCGGAAGACGAAGTCATAGCCGTCGTCTTCTTTGCTGAGTTCGTGGGTACCGGGGAATGCGCAGTATTTCAGCTTGTCTTTGGCGCCTGCCGCTTCGAAGAACGGGACGGCGCGTTCGCATTCTCTGAGGAAGGGTTCGTCATCGAACAATGGATCGTTGTCGCCTTCCTCAAGGTACAGCGCACGCGGTGCGACGAGAGCCGCCATTTCCGCGTCGAGGCACCCGGCAGAATTTTTCCATGTCCAGTCCGGCCAGTTATGAAGGTAGCGGTCGCTGTACTGGCAGGAAGAATATGCGGCGGTGATGCGGGTGTCGGCGGCGGCGGTGAGCAGCGTATACGATCCGCCGTAGGAAAGACCGATCATGCCGATATGCCCTTCTTTTGCGATGCCTTCGTCCATGAAATAATCCAGAGTGCGGCGGATAGCGAAAACTTCGAGCGCGGCAATGGAGCCGCCGAGCTGTTTGAGGTCGTTGTCGATGCTGCCGCGGTCTTTTTTCGGGCCGTAATCGTCGTTCCAGAGGTACAGACCGGGCGCAAACGTATTGGCACCCTTCCCATACGTCGCGGCACGTTCGAGGAGATCGTTGTAATTGTACGTTTCGCCGAGAACGCCGGAGACAACTTCCGGCGTACCGAGTCCGCCGTGCTGACAGATCACGAACGGCAGGTCTTCGGCTTTGTTTTTATGCTCGAAATACAGTCCGTAGAACCAGAGTCCGGGCAGAACCTCGAACTGCATCTGCCGGATCACGGCAAATTCGTTCTCCCCGTGCGGAATCACGCGGACATTCATGGGCGTTTTCCGGTATTCTTCGTATTCGTTCAGCGGCCAGCCGAGCAGATCGATGTATTCCCTGCGGAATTTTTCACGGTCGGCGGCGATATTGGCAGGACTCATCCGTTCCGCACGGATGCGGTCAAATTCGGCGCGGCGGTGTTCGATGATGTTTTTCAGGCCGTGGTCGTATTCTTCTCGGAACGGGAGGGATTCGGAAATATGTTCGGGCATATCCGGCTCCTTTCGGGCGTTTTTCTTTCATTATACGATAGCCGACGATGGATGTCAAGATTGTACATGGGGATTTTTATGAAAAACAAACAATGAAATCATGGTTTTGACAAACGGGAACGTGATAAATTCCGAATTCCGCTTGACACACCACCTCCTCTGGATTATAATTATGGTAAAAAAGATTATAATCCGGAGGATTTTTTATGGCTGTCATTACTGTGATCGGCTCGGGCATGATGGGCTCGGCGATCATTTTCCCCGCTGCCGACAACGGCAACACCATCCGCATCGTCGGTACCCCTCTCGACCGCGCGATCATCGATCACGCACGCGCAACCGGCGAACATCTCACCCTCAAGAGAATCATGCCGAAGGGCATCACCTACTACCAGTACGAAGAATTCGAAACCGCGCTGGAAGGCGCCGATCTGCTCGTTTCCGGCGTTTCCTCGTTCGGCGTGGACTGGTTCATCTCCGAAATCATTCCGAAGATCCCGGAATCCCTGCCCGTTCTCTCCGTTACCAAGGGGATGGTCAACACCGAAGACGGCGGTCTGATCTCCTATCCCGAAGTGTACGAAGCGTCCACGGACAAGAAAATTTCCTTCATGGCGGTCGGCGGTCCCTGCACCAGCTACGAACTCGCCGATCATGACCCTTCCGAAGTCACCTTCTGCGGCCGCAACATCGAACAGCTGAAGTGGGCACGCAGCCTTTTTGAAGCGGATTACTACCACGTCAGCGTTTCCACCGATGTGCGCGGTGTCGAATGCGCCGTTGCCATGAAGAACGCGTACGCACTCGGCGTTGCGCTCGCCATCGGTATGTCCTACGAACGCGAAGGCCGCGAATTCGAACATTACAATTCCCAGGCGGCGATCTTCGGTCAGGCGTGCCGCGAAATGACCCGTCTTCTTGACGTCTGCGGCGGTCATCCGTCCAATCTCGCGCTCGGCATCGGCGACCTGTACGTTACCGTGTACGGCGGACGTACCCGCAAGATCGGTATCCTGCTCGGTCAGGGCATGGAATTCGACAAGGCGCTCGAAGTCCTCAACGGCGTGACCCTCGAATCCATCGTTATCTCCACCCGCACGGCAAAGGCGATCCGTCAGCAGATCGAAGACGGACGCGCAAAGGCGGAACACTACCCGCTCCTTCTCCACATCGACGAACTCGTGAACGGCGGCAAGAAGGTCAACGTTCCGTGGAAGGCATTCGAAACCGAATTTGAACTTTAAGAAGGAGGTTCTCCATGAAAAAATACCTCTCCATCAAGCGCAATCCCATGCTGGACGGTCTGGCGGAAATCTCGCCGGACATCGTCTATTCCCATGCGGGCGGCAAGGATCTGACCCTGCGGGTGATCTATCCGTGGAAAAATGACGCAAATGCCAACCGCCGCTATCCGCTGATCCTGTTCGTACAGGGTTCCGGCTGGACGTTCCCGAACATCAACTATGAAATTCCGCAGCTTTCGTGGTATGCGCGTCACGGCTACGTCGTCGCGACCGTCACCCACCGCAACTGCTATGACGGCTTCCCGTTCCCGGCATTCCTGCAGGACGTAAAATGTGCCCTGCGCTATATGCGTGCACACGCGGATGACTGGAAGATCGATCCGGAACGCGTGACCGTTTACGGTACATCGTCCGGCGGCAACACCGCGCTTCTCGTCGGTCTGACCGGCGATGATCCGCGCTACAAGACCGAAGAATACGCCGATCAGTCCGACGCGGTCTCCGCCGTGGTCGAATGCTTCGGCCCGACCGATATGTTCGATCTGAACGACTTCCACATGAAGGGCAACGGGACGATGGATCTCTGCCGGAAGCTGTTCGGCGATCCCGAATCCGAGGAAGCCAAGGCGATGGCACGCGAAATGAGCCCGCTGTTCATCGTGAAGGACGGCGTTTCCTATCCGCCGTTCATGATCCTGCACGGCGACGCCGACCGCGTGGTTCCCTATGAAACGCAGGGTGAGTGCATGGCGGACCGTCTTGACGAAGCCGGCGCGGACGTAACGCTCGTACGCATCGAAGGCGCGGATCACGAAGGCGATTTCTGGTCGGACGAACTCCACGATATCGTTCTGGAATTCATCGACCGTCACATGAGGTAAGAATATGACATACATCGAAGTTGTTCATCAGAATCTGCATCTGCAGGGATTTGCCAAGGGTGGAGACTTCATGTACTGGTCGTTCACGGACAGTCTCGTGAAGACCACCCTCGCCGGAACGGTGAAATGTCAGTGCGAAATGCGCGACGGTCACCTCGGCGACTGCGATTACTACGACGGAAAAATCTACGCATCCATGCTCGGTCATCCGGCACCCGGCAGACCGTGGAACGACTGGTCGTCGTTCTGCATCTACGTCTATTCCGCGGACGACCTGCGGCTTCTGCAGAAGATCCGTCTGGATATCTGCGACCGCTACTGGAAGGAGCTCGGCACGGATGCCGATACCCGCGGATTCAGCGGCGTGGACGGCGTGACCGTTGCGCCCGATCCGAAGACCGGCGAACCGAAGCTGTTCGTCGCCTGTGCGCTCACCACGGATGAGCGGTTCACGGATCAGATCCTTCTGCAGTTCACCCTCGACGGCGCATACGAAACGGAATACCGCATCCCGACCGGAAACACGGTCTTCGGCATCCAGAACCTCGACTATGACTGGGAAAACGGCGAATTCTGGTTCTCGACCTACGGTCCCGAACGGGATTTTCAGCCGGAAGAGACCCTGTACTGCGTTTCCGGTGACCTGACCAAAGTTCTGCGGAAGTACGCCTATTCCTCTCCGTACGGGATCGAATGTCTCGGAAAAGAAGGATTTTTCGCTTCCGTTCAGTTCGGCGTAAATAAAAACCGCGGCGGTATTGCCTATTCCTGTACGGAAGCACAGTTCCGGATCCCCGCAGCGGAAAAATTCCTGACACAGCACCACACCGAAGAAGATCTTCTGCTGATGCAGGAGATCCTCAATGCTGTCTGTACGACAGACGAAAAACACTCCATCTGACCGCAGGGAGGTATCCAATGAATTTTAATTTTCAGGAAATGAAACCCATCATCCAGAAGGATATGGACGCCATTCTGGAATCCTACCCCACCGATATGACGCACATCCGCGAAAAGGTTCCGTACGGCGGCGATCCGTACGTCCGCAAGCTGACGATCATCGAAACGGCGGCGGAAGAATGTCCGGTACATCTGTTCGGGCACTATCCCTTCGCGTTTGAACTGGACGTCGGCGAAGCACGCCACGTCTGCTACATCGGTCTCGGCAATCTCTGTTATCAGCGCAGCGGCGCGGACTTCAGCGGTCTGCGCGAGTTCCGCGGCATCGTCGGCGAGCACCGTCTCGGCAGCATCGGCGACTTCACCGACCATCTCCACCGGACGATGGACCACGACAAGCTCCTTGCCGTCGGTTTCCGCGGCGTTTACGAGGAATGCGAACGGTACAATCAGACCGAAATCGATCCGCAGAAGAAAAAATACCGTGAAATGGTCATGCGGATCTGTCTGGCAATGAAAAAGATCGGGCTTCGTCTGCGTGCGCTGGCGAAGGAACAACTCGACAATGCCGGCAAAACGATGGACGAGGATGTCCGCTACAACCTCCGCCGGATCATCGATTCGGTCAATACGCCGTGGGAAGCGCCCGTGACCATGTTCGACGCGCTGAACTCCATCCTCTGCACGACCCTGTACATTTCCGGTCTGGACGGCGTGGAAGTCAACGCCTACGGCGCGATCGACCGTCTGATCCAGCCCTTCTATGAACGCGACCTCGCCGAAGGACGCATCACAAAGGACGAAGCGTACTTCCTGCTCCAGTGCTTCCTCCACAAAACGGATATGCACTGCCACTTCAACGACGAGCGCAAGACCTACGACAACGGCGTTTCCGTGATGATCGGCGGATGTGACCTTGACGGCACCCCGCTGTACAACGAAATCACCGACATGGTGATCGACGCATACATGGAAAATCCGCTCATCAATCCGAAGCTCAACGCTCGTGCGGGTTCAAAGAGTCCACGCGCGTATCTCGAACGCCTTGCGGCTCTGATGAAGAACGGCGGCAACAATCTCGTCATCGAAAACGACGACTACATCATCCCGATGTTCGAACGGATGGGACTTGCTCCCGAAGATGCACGCACCTACGTCGGCAACGGCTGTCAGGAAGTCATCTGCCGGAACCAGCGGCACAGCCGTGCGTTCCTGTACATGAACATCGTGAAGGTCCTGCTCGATACGGTAAAATATGCCCGCTCCGGCGAGGAACTTCCCGACGGTCTGAAGGTCATCTACCGCGACGGCGAATTCCGCGCGGATACGTTTGACGCTCTGCGTGCATCGTATCTGAAGAACCTCCGGTCGTACATCCGTGCGATCGCAGAAACGTTCGCGCCGTACGAAGCGATCCATCACACGCTCATTCCCGAACCGATGCACTCCGCGTTCACCGCCGACTGCATGGCTCGCGGGCAGGATATCACCGAAGGCGGCGCACGGTATTACAACAAGACCCTGTCGTTCGTCGGATTCGGCACACTCTGCGACAGCCTGCTGAGTCTGCGCGCGGCGTATGAAGCCGGTCCGGACGCTGTAGACGAACTGCTCACCGCCGTAAACGCGAATTTTGAAGGATACGAAGTTCTCCGTCAGGCGATCCGCAACAGTGAAAACCGGTTCGGTCATTCGGACGAAGCGGACGAATTCGCAAAAGCACTCGCCAACGATCTCGGCGAAGTTTCGCGCGGCATCTATACCGCGCACGGCACCGAATGGCGGACGTCGCTGTTCACGTACTATCTGTTCACGTCGATCGGTCACCAGACGGCTGCGACCCCGGACGGACGTCTCGCCGGCGAATCGTTCTCGCGTCAGATGAACATGGCATCCGTTCCCGATCTGACCTCGGCGGCACGCTCGATGGCGGCGCTCACCGAAGCGGACTTCAACGACGTCGGTATGTTCGACTTCCCGCTTCCCTACACCGTCACGGAAAGCAATTCGTTCCATCAGGCTCTGACGGACTATATCCGCACCTGTCTTGAGCTGAAGATCCCGGTTCTCCAGATGAACGTCGCCGACCGCAAGACCATGATCGAGGAACGCGACCACAAGGGCACGCATCCCGATCTGATCGTCCGCGTCTGCGGCTACAGTGCGATCTTCGGACAGATTTCGAGAGAAATGCAGGACGAGATCATCGCACGTACGGAAACGTAAAGAAATATGCAAAACAAAAAATCCAAAGGTTTCATACCTTTGGATTTTTTTACGGAAATTATAAAGTCAGTTCTGGAGGATCGCTTCAATGAGCTTTTCGGAATTCTTGCCGAACGCCTTATTGAGACGCTGTGCGGTCGAAGAGAATCCTTCGCCGCTCTTCACTGCCATGCAGAAACCATCGGAAATACCGTTGAAGGTAAATGCATGCATCAGGTCAAAGCTGCGGCTCTGAATCAGCTTACGGAATACGGTTACAGAATTCTGGTCGCGCAGACCCTTACCGATAACGGCGCTTTCCGTGTATTCCTTCAGAGTGTAGTCGTAAGTATATGCCGCGATCGCTTCGAGGAAGGAACCGATTTCCGGATAGTCGTCCTGACCGTCGCCGTTGTCGTCACTGACATCCACGGGAAGGAAGAACGTACCGGGATTCTGAACGAAGCAGTAGGATTCTTCGCTGGAATAGTCATAACGCGGGAAGCCGATGACACCGTAGTCGTCTTCAACACCGCGGAGGTGCTTGTAGTCGCCCATCAGACGGGAATAGAACAGAACTTTGCCTTCGGAGAAAGCGGTACGTCCGAGGTCGTAGTCAGCATAGTTTACGTGATCCGAATTGCCGGGAACATAGATTTCGGAAATCTTTTCGGCAACCTTCAGGAAGCTTTCTTCACCCATGTTCAGAAGGAACGTGGAATTTTCCTTATCCCAGCTGATCAGGCTCTTGTCCGAAGCAAACAGCATCGGCTGGAACCAGTATTCACGGCCCGCAAGACCCATGACATCCGTGCCGAGTTCGTATACACCGTCGCCGTTTTCGTCACTGGAAACCGCTGTGATCATCGAAGAGAATTTATCGATCACCCATTCGTCGTTTACCCAGAGTTCATACGGGTCTTCGAGCTGATACTGGTTGAGAAGCGCACCGTTGTAGAACAGAACGGTCATGGATTCGTAATGGTCAAACCCGAAGTCGAGCAGACCGAAATACATCTTGTCAAGGATCGTCAGATTTTCAAGCGCACCCTGATCCCAGTAGGGCTTGGTCATATCGATGTTGGGGAGTTCTTTGTAATTCTTGAGATAGCCTTTGGTGATCAGGCCGCCTGCCTGTTCGATCAGACCGTACGCAAGGTCCATTTCACCGGTGCCCGCTACAACTGCCGTTTCCAGAACGCTGCCGGGATTCCAGGTTGCCGGATTGTCCTTGATCAGACAGTTCAGTTTGGATTCCACAAAGCGGTTACGGTTGTAGATCGCGTCGTCGAGACGTTCGCCGGTCAGTTCTTCCAGGTCAAGTTTGTTGTGGAAGTTAACTTCATGGATGGTACTTTCAATATTGATCGCCATGCCGCCGAGATCGGGCTTTGCAACAGCATCCCAGTTCGGAGATTCGGAGACGGTTTCTTCCTCAGCCGCAGCTGCTTCCGCTTCCGCAGATACCACTTCCGTATTGGTATCGGTCTGTTCCGAAGGCGTTTCACTGCAGGACACCACGGAAAGCAGAGCCATCAGTAGTGCCAGACCAAAAGCTAACTTCTTTTTCATTGATTTCTCCCATTTCTATAGTTCTATTTGATGTTTCGACCTGTGACATTATACTCCCGTATATATCAATTGTCAATTGTAATTAAAACCAACCTTCCCATTCAAAACCTCAGCTTATCCGGCAGATTCGACCAAAAAAACAGACTCAGCTTTCAAAGAATGAAGTGAGTCTGTTTGAATGAATTGTTATACGGTTTCTCCGCGTTCTCTGGCCGCTTTTTTGATCTTTGCAAGGTGCCGGAAATAGAACACCGTATGCGCCGCCGTCGTGAGAGCCCACGAGATCGGATAGGCAAGATACAGGATCGTCAGCGAACGGAACGCCGCAAAGATCGTCATGATCCAGACGATGCGCAGGAGGCACGAACCGACGAGCGACGTAACCATCGGAACGATCGACATCCCCATGCCGCGCTGGCCGCCGACCATGACTTCCATCATGCCGCACAGGAAGTACGGGATGATCAGGAACATCAGACGGGTGACACCGTACGGAATGGCTTCGGGGTCGTTCGGAAGGTAGATCCTCAGCAGAGGTTCGGCGAACGCATACATCAGTACGCCGACGCCGAGACCGATCACCATGACGACGATCAGACAGCGGAAAACGACCTTGTTGACCATATGGTACTTTTTCGCACCCATGTTCTGTCCGACAAAGGTCAGCGCCGCGTGATAAACGGAGTTCATCGCGGTATAGGCGAAGCCTTCGAGCTGTCCTGCCGCCGTATTGCCGGCCATGACAACGGAGCCGAAGGAGTTGATCGAGGACTGGATCACGACGTTCGATACCGAGAAGACGGAACCCTGGATCCCTGCCGGGAGACCGACGCGGATGATCTTCTGCAGTTTGTCCCTGTGGATCCGCAGTTTGCGGAAATCGAGATGACAGCAGCTCTTTTCGCGCACCAGGCAGACAATGATCATCCCCATCGAAACGTACTGCGAAATGATCGTCGCAAGCGCAACACCGGCAACGCTCATATGGAGAACGATGACGAAAACAAGGTTCAGCAGAACGTTGATGATGCCGGAGATCGTCAGATAATACAGCGGACGCTTGGTATCCCCGACGGATCGGAGGATCGACGCGCCGAAGTTGTAAACCAGCGACGCGGGCGTACCGAGGAAGTAGATCGCAAGGTAGGTCGTGGACAGAGGAAGAACATCTTCCGGCGTATCCATCCACTTGAGGAAGGTCCCGGAGCAGAGACATCCGAACGCGCCGACGGCGATACCGCAGAAAATACTGATGAGAATGGACGTATGTACGGTTTTCTGTACGCCTTCGTGGTCATTTGCGCCGTAGTCGTGTGCGACCGCGACGGCCGTACCGACGGACAGACCCATGAACACATTCAGAATCAGGTTGACAAGCGCGCCGGTCGAACCGACAGCGGCAAGCGCGTTGCTTCCGTCAAACCGCCCGACAACGACATTGTCCGCCGCATTGTAGAGAAGCTGTAAAATCCCGGTCAGCATCAGCGGGACGATATAGCGGACGATCTGCCCCGTCAGGGAGCGTTCTTTTTTTTGTTTCACTGTTTCACTCATGATTCCCTCGGTTCTCCTGTCAGCGGATCTTCATATTGATAAAATCGTATGCTCATTTATTATAGCACTGCGGGATTCAAAAAACAATGTCAATTCGTACAGTTTTTTGCCGGACGGAATGTCCGGCACTTCCCTATTTCGTTCATTCGTTTTTAAAATTATCACAGCCGCCCGTGACGATATTCTGCCAGAAAGGAACCGCTGTATCCGGTCTGACTGCTTCATGCGAACGCTCCGCAAAATGACGGTACATATAGTCCGCCAGATTCTTTCCCATGTACAGCGTATCCAGTCCGTAGACGGAAAGCACCGGCGGATCATCAACAGCGTCCATCTGCGGAACATAACTGCGTACATACACGGGAATCAGCTTCGGCGACCGTTTTGCGTATACCTCGCGGCATACATCTAGACGATCCGCCATCGCTTCCGGACGTTCGCCCCACGCCTTCATCCAGTAACCGTTTTCCACGTCATACAGAAGTCCGGTCAGCGGCCAGTCCATCTGCTTCCGGATGATCGCGGTGCTTTCTTCCGAAAAATCGTTCCAGAGCGGGAACCAGTCCCAGCGAAGCGTCGGCGGAGGATTCGGCGGATCGGAAGAAACCGGCAGTCCGACGGAATAAAACTCCCGCAGAGCCTTCGGGAACACGATCCCGTAGCATTCCTCCGCATTCGAAAGTTCCGTCTCCGTCAGCCCCGGCGCAAAATGAACGCCGTGCGCTTTCAAAATTTCCATCAGTTCAGCGTAATCCATAAACTCTCCTTCCAGTCTGCACAAACTCTGTCTTTTCGTTTCTTCAAAAATTTTTGAAGATGGGTCGAAAACTTCACTTTATCAAAGCCAGCCAAGATCGATGAGCCAGTTTTTGAGGAGACCGGTCCACTGTGCAACGTGGGGCATATTGGTCGCTACGCCGAGACCGTGGTAGCCGGACGGGAAAATGTGCATTTCGTGCTTGATATTGTGTTCGCGGAGTGCCTTCGCGTAGAGGTAGCTGTTGATGACGTTGACCACCGCGTCGTCGGAGGTGTGCCAGAGGAACGCGGTCGGCGTGGTGTCATTCACCAGAAGATTCGGCGAATACTTCGCGTAATCGGTGTCTTCCCCGAGAAGGTTCCTGTAGGAGCCGACGTGCGCGATGTTCGTTTCGTCCGGCAGGTGAACCACGGGATAACACAGGATCGACGCATTCGGAAGCGCGCATACCGCATCCAGTTCATCCGCACCTTCGAATTCCACCGGCGCGGTGTAGGTCGAAACGAGCGCCGCCAGATGACCGCCCGCGGACGAACCCATCACGGCGATCTTTTCCGGATTTACGCCGTATTCCGCCGCGTGTGCGCGGACATAACGGATCGAACGGCGGATATCAAGAAGCGGAAGCGGGAAACGGTGCGGTGCTACACGGTATTCGCAGACAAACGCGTCCATGCCGAGCGCGTTGAAATATTCCGCATAGCCCTGCCCTTCGTGACCCGCACGCATTGCGTAGCCGCCGCCGGGACAGATCACAACCGTCGCGTCGGACGTCTTGTTTTCCGCGGGATAGTATTCGAGTACCGGAACTTCTTCGCACAGACCCGGTACGTTTTCCCAAAGCTGAATGGTCGTCATAATGATTTCTCCTTTATTCTGATGAATTTCAATGATGATATCCGGTCATTTTGACGCTGTATTCGGTGCAGAGAACGGAAAAACGCTTGTATTCCTTCTCTTTTAAAGATCCGCGCAGTTCTTCCGTCCGATTTTTCAGTTTCGTCAGCGCATTCTGCGCCGCATCTTTGTAATTGTTCTCCAGATTCGACTGCAGCTCGGACAGAATTTCTTCGAGTTCCTTCACCGCCGCCGATTTTCCAAACCAGAAAGCCATTTCCAAACTCCTTCTTCTCACAGATTGAAAGTTTTTGAAGAGAGGGCGAGACTTCCTGCGGAAGTCTCAGGGGAGGAACTTTTTTCGAAAAAGTTCCTCCCCGAGAAAACACAAAATCTTATTCTTCGTCGTCCTGTGCAACTACGGCGATGCCGAGTTCTGCGAGAGAGGACGGGTCTGCCGCTGCCGGGCACTTGGAGAGGAGTTCGGACGCGTTCTGTACCTTCGGGAAGGCGATAACGTCGCGGATATCTTCGAGGCCGAGCAGGAGAGTTACAACACGGTCAAGACCGAATGCGAGACCGCCGTGCGGAGGTACGCCGTACTTGAACGCTTCAAGGAGGAAGCCGAACTTTTCTTCCGCTTCTTCCGCGCCGATGCCGAGTACTTCGAACATCTTGGTCTGCATGGGAGTGGTGTGGATACGGATGGAACCGCCGCCGAGTTCGGTACCGTTCAGTACGCAGTCGTATGCTCTCGCACGGACTTCGCCCGGATCGGTTTCGAGAAGCGGGAGGTCTTCTTCCATCGGCATGGTGAAGGGATGGTGCTTTGCGTAGAAGCGGTTGTCTTCTTCGGAGTATTCAAGAAGCGGGAATTCGGTGACCCACAGGAAGTTGAACTTGGACTTGTCGATGATGCCCATTCTCTTCGCAACTTCGCAGCGGAGTGCGCCGAGAGAGTCGAATACAACGGTGTTCTTCGCCGCAACAATGAGGAGAAGGTCGCCGTCTTCGCATGCCATGCGTTCGGTGATCGCCGTGATTTCTTCGGGAGTCATGAACTTCGCGAAGGAAGAGGTCGGAGCGCCTGCGGTGTTCTTGTACCATGCGAGACCGCGTGCGCCGTAGGTCTTCACGAATTCGGTGAGGGAGTCGATTTCCTTACGGGTGAACTTTGCGCCGCCCTTGACGTTGATACCGCGTACGCTGCCGCCTTCCGCAACCGCGCCTGCAAATACGGAGAATCCGCTGCCTGCAACGAGGTCGGAGAGATTGCAGAGTTCGAGACCGAAACGGGTATCCGGCTTGTCGGAACCGAAGCGTTCCATTGCTTCCTTGTAGGTCATGCGCGGGAACGGAACTTCGAGGGGCTGGTGCATGAAGTTGTCGAAGAGGTACTTGATGTAGCCTTCGTTCATTGCGATGATATCTTCTTCATCGGAGAAGGACATTTCAAGGTCGATCTGGGTGAATTCGGGCTGACGGTCCGCACGAAGGTCTTCGTCACGGAAGCAGCGCGCGATCTGGAGATAACGGTCGAAACCGGAGTACATCAGAAGCTGCTTGTAGAGCTGGGGAGACTGCGGAAGCGCGTAGAACTTGCCGGGATGAACGCGGCTCGGTACGAGGTAGTCGCGTGCGCCTTCCGGAGTGGGCTTGATGAGGCACGGAGTTTCGATGTCGATGAAGCCGTTGTCCGCGAAGTAGTCACGGGTGAGCTTTACGATCTGGGAACGTGCGATGATGTTTCTCTGCAGGTCGGGTCTGCGGAGGTCGAGGTAACGGTGCTTCAGACGGAGTTCCGGACGTACGTCGCTGTTTTCAACGATTGCGAACGGAGGAGTCTGCGCTTCAGCGAGAACCTTGAAGGATTCAACGTAAACTTCGATTTCACCGGTGGGGAGGTTCTTGTTGATCGCCGCTTCGCCGCGGGAACGAACGGTACCGGTTGCGGAAAGAACGTATTCAGCGCGGACGCCGAATGCGGTGCTGAAGATATCTTCGGGAGTGGTGTCGTCAAAAGCGAGCTGGAGAAGACCGGTACGGTCGCGGACGTCGATGAAGATGAGGCTTCCGAGGTCGCGCTGTCTCTGGCACCAGCCGGTTACGGTAACTTTACGGCCGATGTCCTTTGCGGTAAGAGTACCGCAGTAGTCGGTTCTTTTATCTGCACTGGTAAAAGACTGCATGGTGATAATTCCTTTCAGCTTATATGATATAGATATACATGGCTAATGGCTAATAGCTAATAGTGAATAACTATACTGACTTTTTCGTCAGCGGGCAAAACTGTGCTCTGACCTTAGCTATTAGTTATTCACTCTTAGTTCTTAGTTATTTATTGCGGAAATCCGAGAAAATCCTGTAATCCGTCGAGAGTGACGCCCTCTCCGACACGGTATACGGTCATGCCGCATTCCTCTGCCGCACGGGCATTGTCTGCTGAAGCCGTACATACGACGGTGGTTTCCGGAGAGATCCCGAAGTTTTCCGCCGTGAGACGGTACAGTTCCGGGACATGGTCGCCGGTGAGAACGAGATCGAACAGATCACGGTCCGTTACGGAATCTGCGGACCCGGAAACGGCGGCGCGCTTCAGTTCGGTTTTCGACAGTACCTCAAGCAGACGCTCATCGGCGGAAAGTCCGTCCGACAGATCGAAAATGACGAGCTGCCACTTGCACTTTTCGTACATGGCGTCGTTTTCGTGCCAGCTTCTGCCCATGTTGCGTTCGTATTTCTTGACGTACGCGCGGGTGAACTCATCGGCGGTGATACCGTAGGATTCCATCATATCAAACAGGTACATGAACGTATCCGTGACTTCTTCCACGAAATGTTCGCGCACGCTTTCGTTGTTCATAATGCCGTCCGCGCCTTTTTTCTTGATGATGGCGATGGCTTCCCCGAGTTCGTCGATGCTCCACAGGATGGAGAACGGCGCGTGCTCGGGCGTACGATCGGCGATCCAGCCCTTTTCCACGGCAAGATCGTGCTGCATTTTCAGAAACTGCGAGATTTTGCCGTCCATGGCGGTTACTCCTTACTTACTCTTGATAAAGTCGATGATTTCGTCGAGCGCGAGAGTGGTCTGTTCGCTGGTTGCCATTTCCTTGATGGTCGCAGTACCGTTTTCGATTTCGGAATCACCGAGCATGAGAACGTATTCCGCCGCGATCTTGTCCGCGTACTTCATCTGCGCCTTGAGGCTTCTGCCCATGATGTCGCAGTCCGCGCCGATGCCGGCGTTGCGGAGTTCGCTGACGATCTCCATCGCCTTTGCGGATGCGTTTGCACCCATGGAAGCAATGTAGAGCTTCGGAACGGCGAGTCTCGGAACTTCGATGCCGCACTGCTTCATCGCAAGGATGATACGGGTGATACCCATACCGAAGCCGATGCCGGCCATCTTCGGGCCGCCGAGTTCTTCCATCAGACCGTCGTAACGGCCGCCGCCGCAGACGGTGCTCTGGGAACCGATGCCTTCGGCGATGAATTCGAATACGGTGCGGGTGTAATAGTCGAGACCGCGGACGATGTGCGGGTCAACAACGTAGTCGATGCCGCAGGCCTTGAGGTAGCCTTCGAGTTCGTCCATGTGTGCGCGGCATTCCGGGCACAGGTGGTCGATGGTACGGGGAGCGTTTTCCGCAACCTTCTTGCAGGAATCGTTCTTGCAGTCGAGCGCGCGGAGCGGGTTGGTTTCGATACGGTCAAGACAGGTATCACACAGTTCGTCGGAATGGGACTTGAGGTAATCCTTGAGTGCCGCGCGGTATGCGGGACGGCAGTTCGGGCATCCGATGGAGTTGATGTGGAGCTTGATGCCGGTGATGCCGAGTTCACGGATAACGGTGTCGCCGAGGGAGATGATCGTGAAGTCCGCACCTGCGGAAGGTGCGCCGAACATTTCGGTACCGAACTGAACGAATTCACGGCTGCGTCCGGCTTCGGGCTTTTCATAGCGGAAGCAGTTGATGACGTAGTAATACTTCAGCGGAAGGGTGTCGGTCGCCTTGCCGTTTTCGATGATCGCACGTGCAACGGACGCGGTGCCTTCCGGACGGAGCGCGTAAACGGTTCCTTCCTTGTCGGTGAAGGTGTACATTTCCTTCTGGACAACGTCGGTGGTTTCGCCGACGCCGCGGCGGAAGAGACCGATTTCCTCGAACGTCGGAACCTTGATTTCGGTGAAGCCGAAACGGTCAGCGACGTCACGTACCTTCTTTTCTATATAATTCCACGCGAACACGTCGGAACCCATTACGTCCATCGTACCGCGGGGCTTGATAATTTTTTCCATGTTGATCTCCAAATTCTGCGGGCATAAAATGCCGATTTTCTCTGATTATATAAGTATAGCAAAAAATCCGCGATTTATCAAGTGGCAAAGCGTTATTTTTCCGCAGAATTGTGTGGTTTTTTCTTTTTTTGTGCGAGGGTGGGGAACGGGGGATACGGTCGCTTTTTGAAAAAAGCTCCGCAAAAACTTTATACTGTTGTAGCCATCTTTTACAGCTGATATGGGCTTGAAAAAGAATTTTGGATGGGTTTGTGCGCTGACATTTAGTTTGTCCCAGTTGACAAAATATGAGCGATCCAAGACCTATGTAATAGTGGAGACGGAAATCAGGGCATTCGCTCCCTGCTTTCCCACGCCGGCTTTTGTATACGTGATACAGTGCGCCTTTTCAGAATTCAGCTACATATTATTGGGTATCCGCACTCCTTGGCTGCCGCCGTTCGTGCTTTGTGTTTGTGCGGACGATACGTCAGCCGCTCTTTCTAACGAAAAGCGCGGACGGCGGTATAGCCAAGCCGCGCGGATGCTTACAAAATGTAGAAGGATTTCAATCGATTGCACAATATCACGTATATCCCTCACGGCGTGGGAAATCAGGGAGCGAATGCCCTGATTTCCGTCTCCACTACTCCATAGGTCTTGGATCGCTCCCATTTTGTCGGCTGGGACCAACTATATGTCAGCGCACAGACCCATCAAAATCCTTTTTCACAAACCCATATCAGCCACACAATCCGGCTACAGCAGATTGAAGTTTTTGCGGAGCTTTTTTCAAAAAGCGACCGTATCCCCTCTTTCCTCCACCCCCGCACTTTGTACATTTTGTGAATTTACCCATTTGTAGATTATCCCTATTGTTTTTTCAGCCGATCTGTGATAAAATAATAGAATGAAAATTCAAGGAAAAAACGGAGATAAATAAATCAAATGGAATATACGATTTCGAACAAACTTGCCAATCTGAAGCCGTCGGCGATCCGTGAGATCTTCAAGTCGCTGTCCGACCCGACGATCATCAGCTTTGCGGCGGGCAACCCTTCGCCGCTGTCGTTCCCGTCCGAAGAACTGGCGGAAATTTCTGCTGATATCTTCAAGAATCAGGCGAATGTCGCACTGCAGTACGGCATTACCGAAGGTTATCCGGCACTGCGTAAGGCGATCGAAGAACGCATGAAGGAAAAGTTCGGCATCGGCCGTGAGTTCGATACCACCATCGTCACTACCGGCGGCCAGCAGGGTATCGAACTCACCACCAAGGCGCTCTGCAACGAAGGCGACGTGGTCATCTGCGAAAATCCCAGCTTCATCGGCGCGCTCAATTCCTTCCGCGCTCTCGGCGCAAAGCCGGTCGGCGTTCCGCTGAACAATGACGGCATCGATACCGAGATTCTCGAAAAGACCCTCGCAGAAACCCCGAACGCACGCTTCATCTACGTCATCCCGACCTTCCATAACCCCATGGGCATCACTTCCACTCTCGAAAACCGCAAGAAGGTCTACGAACTCGCCAAGAAGTACGGCGTAATGATCCTCGAAGACAACCCGTACGGCGAACTCCGCTTCGCGGGCGAAAACGTTCCCACCTACAAGTCCTTCGACGAAGACGGCATCGTTATCTACTGCTCTTCCTTCTCCAAGATCCTCTCCGCAGGTATGCGTATCGGCTACGTCTGCGGTCCGGACGCCGTCATCTCCAAGATGGTCGTCGCAAAGCAGGTCGAAGACGTTCACACCAACAACTTCTTCCAGATGCTCTGCCACCGCTACATGACCGAACGTGACATCGATGCCCACATCGAAAAGATCCGCGGCATCTACCGCGCCAAGGCAGAACTCATGCTCGCCGAACTCGACAAGCATATGCCGAAGTGCGTCAAGTATACCCGTCCCGAAGGCGGTCTCTTCCTGTGGTGCACTCTCCCGAACGGCACCGACAGCTCCGCGTTCATCAAGAAGGCTCTCGAAAACAAGGTTGCCGTCGTTCCCGGTACCGCGTTCAACTGCGACACCGAAGCTCCGTCCGACTCCTTCCGCCTGAACTACTCCATGCCGTCCGATGAAGACATCGTCCGCGGTATCGGCATCCTCTCCGACATCGCACGCGAAATGTTCGGCGAATAAAATCCCGCACCATCCCCCAAATTCCATACGGAGGTACCCCCATGAATATCTGGCACGATTTTTCTCCCGAAAAAATCACTCCCGAATCGTTCTTTGCGGTCATTGAAATCACCAAGGGCAGCAAGATCAAATACGAACTCGACAAAAGCACCGGTTTCCTTAAACTCGACCGGATCCTGCATACCTCCACGCACTATCCCGCAAACTACGGCTTCATCCCGCTGACTTACGCGGATGACGATGACCCGCTCGACGTTCTCGTCATCTGCTCCGAAGAAATTGCCCCGCTGACCCTTGTGCAGGTCTACCCGATCGGCGTCATCAAGATGGTCGACGGCGGACGCTTCGACGAAAAGATCATCGCCGTTCCCTTCTCCGATCCTTACTACAACACCTACAAGAGTATGGATGAACTGCCGAAGCACGTTTTCGACGAAATGAAGCACTTTTTCACCGTCTACAAGACCCTCGAAAAGAAGGACACCGTCGTCGATGAAACCGGCAGCCGCGAAGAAGCCATGGACATCATCCGGCACTGCATCGAACAGTACCGCGTGAATCACTACAATCTCGTCAACAACATCAAGGTCATTCGTGACACCAAAGACAACACCGAAAACAACGGAGAACAGTAATGTTTATTGATAAAATTAAAATTTTTGTAAAAGCAGGCAACGGCGGCAACGGCGTCGTCTCCTTCCGGCGTGAAAAATACGTCGCAAAGGGCGGCCCGGACGGCGGTGACGGCGGTAACGGCGGGGATGTCATCTTCCGCGTGGACGACGGCTCCAACACTCTGCTCGCCTTCCGCTACAAGCGCAAGTTCATCGCCGAAAACGGCGGTGACGGCGCAGGCTCCAAGTATCACGGCGCAAACGGCGCAGATGTAATCATCCCCGTTCCGCGCGGAACTCTGCTCCGTGACGCGGAAACCGGCAAGATCATCCACGATATGTCCGAAAACGACGGCGAAGACTTCACCCTCTGCAAGGGCGGACGCGGCGGCTGGGGCAACCGTCACTTCGCTACCCCGACCCGTCAGATCCCCCGCTTCGCAAAGAGCGGTCTTCCGGGCGAAGAACGCGACGTCGTTCTCGAACTGAAGATGATCGCGGACGTCGGGCTCGCGGGACTTCCCTCTGCCGGCAAGTCTTCCCTTCTGGCGGCCGTTTCCGCAGCACGTCCGAAGATCGCGGACTACCACTTCACCACGCTTGAACCCAATCTCGGCGTCGTTTCCACCGGCGGTGAATCCGGCTTTGTCATGGCGGACATCCCCGGTCTGATCGAAGGCGCGTCCGAAGGTCTCGGCCTCGGTCACTCCTTCCTCCGCCACATCGAACGCTGCCGTATGCTCGTTCAGGTCGTCGATATCTCCGGCATCGAAGGACGTACGCCGGTCGAAGACTTCGAAACGATCTCCGATGAACTCCGCAAATTCTCTCCCGAACTGGCAGACCGTCCGCGCATCATCGCGGCAAACAAGGCGGATATGCTCGTGAACGGCGAAGACGAATTCATCGAACTTCCGGAGCTTTCCGAAGAATGCGCGGCACTCGAACGCCGCTGTGCAGAATTCGGCTATGACGTCATCTATATTTCCGCGGCACAGAAGATGGGTCTCAAGACGCTCGTGGACGAAATCGCGTATATGCTGCGCGACCTGCCCCCGATCACCGTCTACGAAACCGAAATCACGCCTATGGAAGAAGAAGAACTGCTTGAAGGTGCGGATGCCGTCACCATCACCCGTGACGACGACGCTTCGTTCCACGTGGACGGCGCATGGGCAAAGGCTCTCGTCGGACGCGTCAACTTCAATGACCGCGAATCCCTCATGTACTTCGAACGTACCCTTATCCGTTCGGGCATCATCGAACGTCTCCGTGAAGCCGGATGTAAGGAAGGCGACCTCGTTTACGTGGATGACATGGATTTCGAATTTATTGACTAACTGAATTTTCCGCGGGAAACCTTTTTTAAGGAAAAAGGTTTCCCGCATCCTTCCAAAAACCTTTTGAAGCAATGATAAAACAGAATACAGTCTGTAATAAAACAAATTGAAAGGGATTTTACATATGCTGGAAGAACTGAAACAGCAGGTATACGAAGCGAACATCGCGATTCCGAAATACCGGCTTGCGATCTTCACCTGGGGCAATGTTTCCGGGATCGACCGTGAACGCGGACTGGTCGTCATCAAGCCGTCCGGCGTGGAATACGACGAACTGACGCCGGATATGCTCCCCGTCATCGATCTCATGACCGGCGAAAAGGTGGAAGGGGATCTGAATCCTTCCTCCGACACGCCGACGCATCTGGAACTGTACCGCCGCTTCCCGACCATCGGCGGCATCACGCACACCCATTCCGAATGGGCGACGATCTACGCGCAGGCAGGACGTGCGATCAACGACTACGGCACCACGCACGCGGACTATTTCGACGGTCCGATCCCCTGCACCCGTAAAATGACCGCCGAAGAGATCGGCGGTGAGTACGAACTCGAAACCGGACGCGTGATCGCGGAACATTTCGAAGAAAACGGCATCGATCCGATGCGCGTTCCCGCCGTTCTCGTGCATTCGCACGGTCCGTTCGCATGGAACAAGACCCCGATGAAGTCGGTGGAATACGCCGTGATCCTCGAATACGTCGCAAAAATGGCGCTCAACACGGAGATCCTCGGTCATACGCCGAACGACGCCGCGCCCAGAATGCAGTCCGTCCTGCTCCGCAAGCACTTCGACCGCAAGCACGGTCCGAACGCGTATTACGGACAGAAGAAGAAATAAATCGGATTTTTATACTGTGAATATACAAAGAAAGTGCAGAGTTCCCGGCTCTGCACTTTCTTTTGTTCTACATTCAATTATATTATACGTTATACGCCCGTATAGATCACGCTTTCGAAATACTGTTCGCAGAACTTCGTTTCACGAAGGATATCTTCTCTGGTGACGGTGGTTCCGCCCGGAACGACGATCAGCTTGGCGTCGTCATCGTCCCGGCGGTAAAGAACAGCGGCAGCGGTTCCGGTGAATTCCCCGACCGGCTTATCCACGCCGAGCAGGTATGCATCGATCTTTTCGCCGTCCGGCATCACGATGCCGTTTGCGATATATCCGTAATTCACGCCGTAGGTCATATCGGGATGTTCCGGATGCACGCTTCCCTTCGGGCGGTCGACGATCACGTGCACACTTCTGCCGAGATAATCCATCGGTTCCGCGATGCCTTCGTTCATGCGGAGAAGCTCGCGGATACTTCCATCCGCGTTGCGGCGGACCGCACGGGTATCGGAAAGACGTTCGTAGCCGCGGACGGTCAGTTCCTGCATGGCGGCTTCCGCATTGTTTACGTTCAGCGCGATCCGGAGCGGTTCGCCTTCCGCATCACTCACGGCGAGATGGAGAATTTTCACATCCAGCGAGCGCAGTACCCCGGTCAGGAAGCGGCGGCGCAGACGTGCGTTGTATTCCTTCGGATACAGGTCTTTTTCGAACGGCAGACCGCAGCGGCGCAGGATCGTTTCCGCCGTTTCGTCCGGCATCACGGTCATGACGTCAAACGTGAGGTCGGCATGGTATTCCTTCGTCATGAACGAAAGCTGCTCGTCGGACTGATTCACGCCGCGGTCACCGCGCGCGATGTTGCGTCGGCGAAGCTCATCCGGCGGACAGGTCAGATCGATCAGCGTAAAATCGCATCCGCGGAAGATTTCGTTCACCAGCTCGATGTTATGCTTCCCAAAGCGCTCGACGTATTCCGGCAGATCGAGGAGCATCCCGTCGATGAGCACGGTAAAACCGGCATCCACGCATCCGCGTGCAGCATAATACTGCGCGGTGATCGTGTCGGCAACAAAGTTCCAGAATGCGCTCTCATGTTTTCTGTACGCGCGCTCGGACACCATATTGTGAAAAATATCGTTTGAAAAAACGTACACCGGTTCGCTGCACATCGCCTTGAGACATTCCGCGACGGTGGTTTTTCCGCAGCTGGTCACACCGTTGAGAAAAATTAATTTGCCTGCCATACATACCTCGCTCTGGTCAGAAGTTTTTCTACATTATAGCAGATTCCCGCATTTCCGTCAAGTGCGGAGGAAAATCCCGTGCCGGACGCAAAATTGCACTTGAAATGTCCGGGCATTTGTGCTACCATATTTAATATTAATGATATTAATGAAAACGATTGTGGACTGATGATGAACCCCGAAAGATCCAGACTTGATACGCCTGTCACAGAGTTCCGCGGCGTCGGTGAAGCACGTGCGTCCGCTCTCTTCAAAATGGGCATTTTCACCGCAGGCGACCTCCTCCGGTGCTATCCGCGCGCCTATCAGAACCGCGGTGACACGGTTCCCCTCTCCGTTATCCGCGAAAAACTGAAAAACGGAGAATCCGACGGTCCTTTTTCCGTTCTGCTGACGATCGCGGCGGAACCGTCGGTCAGCATGATCCGGCGCGGCATGACGCTTCTGAAGGTACGCGCGTTTGACGAAACCGACGCGGTGGAGATCACCTACTTTAACCAGACCTACCTGCGCGACAAGCTGACGACCGGCGCAATGTTCCGCTTTTTCGGAAAATTCACGCTGGAAAAATCCAAACTCAAACTCAATTCTCCCATCAGCGAACCGTACGCCGAGGGAGTTCCGCTGCCGGACATCGTTCCGGTCTACCCGCTTTCCTCCGGGCTGACGCAGAAAATGATGGCTTCTCTCGTGAACGAAGCCCTGCGGATGTGCGGAAACGAGATCGCGGAATTTCTGCCGTCCGACGCCCGGGTGGAGCTCGGTCTTCCGACGCTCGGATGTACGCTCACCAATATTCACCGTCCGGAATCGATGGATATGCTGGAAAGCGCGAAGCGGCGGCTGGTCTTCGACGAACTGTATCTGATGTTCCTCTCGATCACCCTCTCCGGTGCGAAACTGAAGCGGGACAATACGATCCCGATGAAATTATCCAGACAGGACGCGGCGGCGTTCAAGGAAGTGCTCCCCTTTGAGCTGACGAATGCACAGCGGCGCTCGGTCAACGAAATTGCCGGCGATATGGGCGGCGAATTCCTGATGAACCGCATCCTGACCGGCGACGTGGGCAGCGGCAAAACGATCGTTGCGGCGGCGGCAGTCTATACGGCGGTCAAAAACGGATACCGCGCCGCGCTGATGGTGCCGACGGAAATTCTGGCGAATCAGCATTACGAAGATCTGTCCGAACTGTTCGGCAAACTCGGCATCACCTGTGCCCTGCTGACCGGTTCGACGAAGAAAAAAGAACGAGAACGCATCCTCGCCGGTCTGAACGACGACGGAACGGATGCCGGAAAAATCGACGTGGTGATCGGTACGCACGCGCTGATCTCCGAAGGAACAGTCATCGGCCGGCTCGGTCTTGCCGTCATCGACGAACAGCACCGTTTCGGTGTGACACAGCGTGCGGCATTGTTTGAAAAAGCGGCGGATGTGCACTGCCTCGTCATGAGCGCGACGCCGATCCCGCGGACGCTGACACTGGCGACCTACGGAAGCATCGACGTTTCCCGGATCGACGAACTGCCGAAAGGACGGCAGAAGATCGACACCTTCCTCGTGGACGAACGCTACCGCGAACGGCTGAACGCCTTCATCCGCAAACAGAAAGAGGAAGGACATCAGGTCTACGTCGTCTGCCCGGCGGTCGACGAAGCGGAGGAAGATCCGTACGCGAAAAAGTACGACGGAAACGATACCGACGAAATGGCGGACGTACCGCTCGTGGAAAACTGGCGTGACACGTCAGTCCCTCTGAAAGCGGCTACGGCATTCGCCGAAGTGCTCGCCGAAGCGCTTCCGGATCTGAAGGTCGGATACGTCCACGGCAAGCAGAAACCGGCACAGCGCGAAGCCGTCATGGCGGAATTCGCGTCGGGTGACCTCGACGTCCTCGTCTCCACGACGGTCATCGAGGTCGGCGTCAATGTTCCCAATGCCACGCTGATGATCGTGGAAAATGCGGAACGGTTCGGGCTTTCCCAGCTGCATCAGCTGCGCGGACGCGTCGGACGCGGTACGGCGAAATCGTACTTTATTCTGGTGTCCGACACGAAAAATCCGACGGCGAAGGATCGTCTGAACGCGATCAAGAGCACAACGGACGGCTTCAAAATCGCGGAATACGACCTTGAGATGCGCGGTCCCGGGGATTTCATCGGCGAAAACGGCATCATCCGGCAGCACGGGCAGATGAACTTCACCCTCGCGGCGACCTGCCGCGACACGGATATGATCGAGCGCGCGTCATTTTATGCGAAACGGACGGCGGAAGCCGATCCGGAGCTGAAGGAAGAAACGAACCGCCGTGCGGCAAAGCAGCTCGAACGGTTTGTGAAGGAATTCGGAAATACACAGAATTGAATTATAATGAACTACAATAAATTTATCTCCATACAGAAAGGAACCCCCATCATGAATCAGAAAACCACACGCGCCGACATGAACCTGATGAACAAGCTGTTCATTCAGGACGCGAACGCCGACATTATGTACGACCGCGTACCGCTCTCCTTCAAGGTGAACGGCAAGGAATTCCACGGCATCCCCGCGCAGTTCAAGCGCTCGTACTCCAGAGAACGGATCGACACGAACATCATCCGCTACACCTACACCGGTACCTGCGAAACCTGCGGTCTGACCGTCAAGGCGACCCATCTCGAATACCGCGACTTCCCCGTTTCCGAATGGATCGCGGAATTCACCAACAACGGCGACAAGGATTCCCCGATCGTCTCCGACATCGTTCTCGGCGGCAATATCGCGGGTAAATTCAAGACCTTCGTCCACGGCAACGGCGACACCTGCCGCGACGACGGCTACGAATGGTTCACCGACACGCTTGAAAACGGCGGCATGACCATCGCTCCGCAGGACGCGACCTCCTGCAACGGCGCATTCCCGTACATGAAGCTCGTTTTCTCCGGCTTCGTTGTCCGCGCAGCGGTCGGCTGGCCCCATATGTGGAAGGCTTCCGTGGAACGCACCGCCGACGGTGTATCGTACTTCTGCGGGCAGCTCCGCTGCAACATGAAGATCCTCCCCGGCGAAACCATCATCACGCCCAGACTGACCCTCATGGCAACCGAAGGCGACGAAAGCCGCAGCTGCAATCTCTGGAGACGCTGGTACCTCGCGCACATTCTCCCGCGTGAAGCGGACGGTCAGCCGATCCCGCCGACCCTCTGTCTGCACCACTGGGGATGCGAAGGCAAGCCCGAACATACCGCCGCGACCGAAGAAAACCAGATCCTCGGCATCGAAGAATACGTCCGCCGCGGCTACACACCCGACATCTGGTGGATCGATGCCGGCTGGTATAAGTGCGACTACAACTGGCCCTACATCGGCACATGGAAGCCCGATGCCGAACGTTTCCCGAACGGTCTCGGCCCGATCGGCAAGGCGTGCGACAAGTACGGCATGCGCTTCCTGCTGTGGTTCGAACCGGAACGCGTCGTTCCCGGTACCGAACTCTACAACGAACATAAGGAATGGCTCCTCGCTCCGGAAAATCCGGAAGGAAACCATCTCCTCGACCTCGGCAACAAGGAAGCCTGCGACTGGCTGATCGACCGCGTGGACTCCATCATCAAGGACAGCGGCATCCGCATCTACCGTCAGGACTTCAACTTCAACCCGAAGCCCATCTGGGAACGCAACGAAACCGAAGACCGCCTCGGCGCGATCGAAAACGGTCACGCACAGGGGTACCTCCGCTACTGGGACGAACTCATGTACCGCAATCCGGGTCTGTGGATCGACTCCTGCGCGTCCGGCGGCAGAAGAAACGACCTCGAAACCATGCGCCGCGCGGTTCCGCTCCATTACACGGACGTCGGCTACGGTGATCTTCCGATCAAGCAGAAGCAGTTCTTCGAAATGCACGAATGGATCCCCTATTTCCGTTCGCACAACATGACGTGGGACGAAAAGCTCTGCACCGACGGCGTGGTCTACGAAGCAAACGACGAATTCTCCTTCCAGAACGCAATGGTTCCGTCTCTGACCTCGATGATCTGGTACAACGCATCCGACAAGGAATTCGAAACCGGTATCCGTATGCGCAAGATCTGGGAAAAGGCGGCAGACATCATTCTCGCCGGTGACTACTATCCGCTGACCGCGTGCCGCAAGGATTACCATGACTGGTATGTCGTACAGTTTGACGACGCCGACAATGCCCGCGGCTACATCCAGTTCATCCGCAACACCCTCGCGGATGACGAAGCGTTCACCGCGAAGATGTTCCTGAATGAAGGAAAGACCTACACCTTCACCAACTCCACGACCGGCGAAAAGTTCGTAAAGACTGCCGATGAACTGAAGGATGGTCTGACCATCGCTCTGCCGAAGAGAACCGGCGTGGTATTCTTCTACGAAATGGCGTAACTGCAAAAAACGGAGGCATTCTCATGATTAAAATTGCACTGACAAGTTCCTCCGGGGACAATATGCACTTCGTCCGTCCGCGGTACGTCAACACTCTGATGCGGTTCGCCCGTGAAGCGGGGATCGACGTTCTGCCTGTGATCCTTCCCATCACGACCGACGAAGCCCTTCTGGAAGCGTACGCCAACGAATTCGACGGATTCATCTGCACCGGCGGCGACGACATCGATCCTTCCATCTACGGTGAGGAAAAGCATCCGAAATGCGGCGACATCGAAAGCACGCGCGACATCTGCGAACTTTCCCTGCTGAACAAGGTGACCGCGCTCGACAAACCGGTCTTCGGTATCTGCCGCGGGATCCAGGTAATGAACGTCGCGCTCGGCGGAACCCTCTGGCAGGACATTCCGAGTCAGTGGAGCGAGCCGCACGGTACGACGCACTTTATCCGGAACGAAAACAACGATCCCAGACACCGCGTCACCGTGTCCGGGATGCTGCGCGAAGTACTCGGCGAAGACGTGGTCGTCACCAATTCGTATCACCATCAGGCAGTGAAGAAGCCCGGCGACGGACTGGTGATCTGCGGCGTGAACGAGGACGGCATCGTTGAAGCGGTCGAACATACGGAACTGAAGTTCTACCGCGCGGTACAGTGGCATCCGGAACTGGATCCGGACGACGTATCGAAGAAACTCTTTGTGGAATTCCTGCGTTACGTACAGGAATAACGGCACATTACAGAAAACGAAAAGGGGCTGTCGCAAATTAGGGTAAAGTTTCCAATTATTCAGTAACATATACAAAAAATCAAGTGTTAATCTTTCGAGATCAAATGATTTCTTGTGTATGTTGCCGATGAATTGGTTACGATTTCCTAATTTGCGACAGCCCCTTTCTTTTATGTTGTCTTTCCGTGAAAGTTACGGAGCGGAAAATTCCGGAACTGCCGTTTCCTGATATGTTTCAACCAGTCTCTGCAGATTCTTGATCGCCGGCTTTTCACGGGTCTGGTATTCGGAGGTGATGCTGTTTTCCTTGCGCTGAAGCGGTCCGAGAATGGTCCAGGTGAAGATATCGCCCGCGTACGCACCGCCGTAAACAATGCAGAACATATCGGCAATACCATTGTAGATCAGGTCGATCATACCGGAGGTATAGTCGTCGCGTGCGTATTTGATCTTCAGGGAAGTTTCATAGTATGCGGGCAGGAGCGTTTCGTGCGTTACACGGCAGAGCATCTGCACGACCGCGCCGGACATCGCCGGATCGGGAGCCGTGATCGGGATCGCACCGAGTTCGGCGGTATCCCATACGACGGTACGGTAGGTATCCTGTGCTTCGTCAAGCTTCGGGTTCGGAATAATGCCGATTTCGGCTTCCATATCGCGGAACTTGCCGAAATCTCCGAGACCGGTACCGCTGATGAAAAGCGCGCCGGCGGAACGGAACTTGGTATGAAGGTCTTCACCGTTTTCCGCATAGTTGGTGCGGGTACCGGAATTGTAGAAGAGGTGATAGATGTTGTCATAGAGGTTTACCAGACGGTCGCAGTACATGGTCAGCGTCGGATATCCTTCTTCGTCGCGGGAAACATACGGAATATCGGTCCCGTAAACAAACGGGAACACGCTGCCGCCGATACCGCCGACGATCATACCATACGTATCATCCGCGTCTGCATTCGTATTGCCGTTGACATCCATGTAGGCACCTTCAATGAGAGGAAGCCACGCATCGTATGTCCACTTCCCTTCCGCAACGGTCTTGTAAAGATCATCCGGATCGCCGTAGAGATCCCGGTACATATCGCGGTTGTACAGAAGAGCCTGCGAACGGTTCAGGACATCCATGAAATAGTCGCCCGCGAGGAGATAAATGCTCTTGTAGTCGATGGACAGGTTCTTCATGTACGAATCCCACCAGCAGCCTTCGGCGAAATTCATGGTTGCAAGCGATGCACCGTCGATGAACATCCGGTCAATGGAAGCGGTGGACATCCCGCGCTGGTCGTCGATGATCAGATCGCATCCCGCGTCACCGGACATGATCAGCGTCTGGATTTCCTGATAGACTTTGTCCCAGTTGTTGTTGGTATGGATGTACTCAAACTTGACGTTGAGCGTTTCGGCAACTTCCAGGTTCCGTTCGAAAACGGTATCGTTGACCACGTCGCCGTTCAGTTCTCCGGAACCTTCGATCAGGTAGTTGGAGCTGATGGTGGTATCGCTGGTCCGGATACGGAAAGCGGATCCGTTATAGTTCAATCCGTCGAGGATATCCGGTTCGGTCTCTTCGGGAACTTCGTTTTCAACGGAAACCGTATCCGCAGCATCGGCTTCGGCAGATGTTCCGGTATCTGCGGGAGCGGAATCGCCGCAGGAAACGAACCCCGGAACCGTCATAAGAAGCGCGAGCAAAAGTGCAGTAAGTTTCTTTGTACGCATTGTGGAATTCCTCCTGTAATTTGATGGTTTCATTATAGCATATCCACAAAAAGATGTCAAGAAAAAACTCTGCGCCGGAAGAACTGTCCGATTACGCATCAAAGACAGCAAAATATTGATTTTCTGTAATCTCCTCATTCTCCGCATATCTCCGGATTGCGGTCGATGTACGTCTTCAGAAATGTCAGAATTTCCATCGTGCAGTCCGTGACACGGTTCATTTTGTAGTTCCGCGTGGTCGAGAAATATCCGAAATATCCCCACGGATCCTTCGTCTGCGTTCCCCAGTCCCAGAGTCCGTCGGCATTGATATTTGCAAGGAGCCATTCCACAGCTCCGGAAAGATACCTTGCGGATCCGCGGAAACTGTTGATATAATTGAACGATTTGAACCAGCGCCGCGTCTTGTCATACACAAAATTCTCGGGCAGTTTTGCGGGACAGTTGTCCCAGAAATGCCCGTGCCAATACGCGTGTTCGCCGTGATGCCGCAGCATGGCATCCTCCATTTCCGTCGGCACCTCGTTTCTCCGGCACAGGAGAAGTCCGAACTGCATGGGTACCAGACGGTCTTCACGGGTCAGAAACACGTCATGCTGGGCATTTTTCTCCCGTTCATAGGAATATTCGCCGGATTCGTAGGCACGTCCGGCGATGTACATCCATTGATCGTACGTTTCGTCACACAACTCGTTGTACGGGCGGATGGACTCGAGAAGTGTACAGACCGTTGCTTTTCCCCATGGGATTCCGCGCTCATTGGCAGTGCAGAAATTCTCCCGGCTCCGTCCGGTCAGGAATTCTTCCAGATACTCCGATGCGTTGAAGAGAATGTCGCGGTCGTCGTACTGCAGACCGATGTAAAGGCAGCGTTCGATGCCGGTGGCGGAGGTCGGGATCTTATCCTTCACGGAATAATCCTTGGACTGGAGCTTTCCCCATCCGCCGTATCTGTCCTGCGTTTCAAACATTTCTTCGACAATATCGCTTTTCAGAAACTGCGGATACAGCTCCCTGACCCGTTCGTCATCCGGTCCGAGCGCGAGGATGGAAGTTACTATTTTATACTTTACCGCCGGATACGGACAGTAATCGTACAGCCGCTTGGCAAAGGTTTTCAGTTCCGCACGATTCATTCCGTCACTTCCTCCAGCAGAAGTTTTTCCGTAAACGCACCGCGTTCTTCCGCCTTTTTCCGCCGGATCTCATCCAGCTTTTCCGCGGAACATCCGCGTGCACGTGCCGCCGCGTAGATCACTTCCAGCAGATCCGCCAGTTCCTCCACATTGCCGTCCTCATGGTATTCCGCGAGTTCCTCGGTCAGTTTTTCATCCAGCCGGACAAGATATTCTTCGTCCGTCAGTTTCCGGATCTTCGCCTTCTGCCCGTTCTCTGCAATAATCTCCGGAATCCGGTCGCGGATCAGTTTATTGTACTTCATCACCGCATCCCTTCTGCCGTACAATCATCCGCACGGACATTTCCGGAAGAGTCAGCCGGAACTCGCCTTCCGACTTCACCGTACTTTCGGAGCCTTCACAGGAGAATATTGTATAGTCTCCAGCACTCCGGATTGTGACTTCGGTTTCCGCTGAACGATTGTGAACAAACCACAGCTCCGCATCTTCCGTGACACTCCGGCGTACACGCACCTGCGGACAGTCTTCAATGATATCCAGAAGCGGTTCCGCTCCCATTTTCAGACAGTTCTGCGTTATCGCTCCTGACAAACATCTCGTTATTTGATTGGGATATTCTTCCATTATTTTTTCAACAAATTTTGTTTTGACATCCGTTTCCACCACAGCAACCGATCCGCCGTTTTTCAGATAATCCCAAATCCACTTTGCAGTTTCCTCTTCCGGTTCCGCAGAATCAAACAGAACCAGAACCCGGAAACTTTCGCATCCGGTGTGAATCTTTCCATCCTCAAACGAGCAGTCCGCCAGTCCGGACTCATCGATCAGATCAAAGTCCAATTTGTCATTTTCGAGGTTTTCAAGCACTTCTCCGTAGATTTTTTCGAGTTTTTGGATCGTTTCCGGCTGATACGGCGCCACTGTACACGGTCCTACATCCCAGTATTTATGATCCGGCGGCGCAAACCGTTCATACGCCGCATTCATCGGGATCAGCACCAGAACGTCCGCCGAGTGGGTTCCCGTACTGCAGAACAGCGACGCACGTGCCGCGCATTCCTCAAACTCCAACCGTTCCGGATCCGGAGACGTACTGTATCCGTAATACGACGCGATATGCGTGACGCCCAGCTGCATCTGGTAATATGTGGAGTTCATCCGATTTTTATGTGTTGCTTCATCTGGTATCTTCCACCAGTTGTATTCCAGATGAAAACTCGATTCACTCATCACAGACGACCGTCCGTACAGGTGCGCGGCAGACGATGCCGTCTTTTCGGCAATTACATCCCGCGGATTGCTCGCATACAGCCGGTCAACGCCCGGCATCTGCATATGGCGCATGAGCCCGAACAAATCCGCGTTCAGCCCGATCTGCATTGAAAGCGTCTCTTCCCCGTACAGATGTCCCGTCATCCGCGTACCGTGTCTGCCGCACCATTCCGCTATGCGCCCGAAGTAATTTTCACCAAAAAGTTCCGCAGCACATCGCCAGTATTTGCGGCGATATACTGCAAAATCACCGGTTGTTTCAAAGAAAATATCCACGTAATGCTCCGGCATATCCTCCGGAAGCAGACCATCCATCGTCTCCGTCCACGCCGCAACCGCATCTCTTTCATAAAAATACGACGAGCAGCCGTGCGTCGGAAGCCCCGGTTCATCGGTAAAAAATGCGGTGATTTTCGAGATCCGTTCCTCCCCGAGATGCCGCAGATACGCCTCATGCGTGACTTCGATAAAGCGATCCGTCACGTCCGCACGCATGAGATCCGGATACGGAACTTTGTCCTCTGTATGGAAATTTATGGCTCTTGTATAGAACGCGCACACCCGGTATGAGCTGTAAATTTCCGGTAAATTCCACAATAAATCAGTTTCATTTTGTACAATATCAAACCGCACATTCGTATCGACAATTCCGTTTTCATCCATCGGATACGCCGCCGCATAGCGAAGGGTTCCGCTGTCTGCGGGTAACGATCCCTTCCCGTGACCGACCACTGCCGTACGGCAGACAAGCCCTTTCACCTGATCTTCCGGATGCCCTTCGAGGACCTTATGCCCGGCGGCACCGCTCGGATACGCGCGTTCGTCGTATATCCATACCTCCATCCCGCGCGCAAAACACGCATCAATGAAATTCCGCAGATGCTCCCATTCCGCATCGGTTTCCGGCGTTCCTTCGCCGAGATAGGCATCCAGCGACCGCTTTTTATAAGCCTCATCCGTCTCGTCCGGCAGACGTTTCAGAGAAACATCCATGTTCACCACGAATCCGCCGAGCCCGTTTTTCTGTGCCGCATCCAGATATGCTTCCGTATCCGCCGCCGTTTTGGGATAATACGAGTGAATGATCTGCACCGGACGTCGGAAATTGTCCGGATTCCGCATTTTTTCCCGCAGCAATTCTGTCGTTGTCATATTTTTCACCTCACAGTTCCTTGCCGTAGTACAGAACCAGCGTGTCGTCTTCCACATCCGCCATCACGAATTCATTGTAATTCCAATGGAGATAGATTCCCAGATTCCGCGTTTCCGCCGCTTCCACGCCGATTGTGATCCGTTCGTACCCCTGTTCCTTCGCGTACGCCTCCATCATCTTCACCATCCGCGAGATATGTCCCTGTCCCTCGTGTTCCTTTGCGATCCGGAGCGCATTGACATTGGTGATTTTACGACCGTCCGCGAGATTCAGCCGTCCGCGGATCGCCGAACAATCCGGCGAGAACAGCAAAGTCCCTTCTCCGACCGGTTCGCCGTCACAGACTACCACAAAGGAAGCCGCGTCCCCGTCACGATTGTAGCCGATGTACTCCTCGCGCCAGCGCAGCCACGCGGGTTCTTCGGGATTGTCCGCGATGTTTTTCGCCCAGATGCGTTCGAGATCCTCCGGGGTTGCCTTCCGGCAGACATAGTTATTCATAAGAAATTGCCTCGTTTCTTCCGTTTTTTTCTTCATTATAACACAGGGATTTTCTTTGTGCAACCCGATTTTTCGTATTATGGCATAAAAAAAGAGACGTCATACGTCTCTTCCATATATATAATCGCCTTTCGGCTGTTATTTTCCTTTTATCGGATGTACTGTTCGAACTCGAAGTAGCAGTCGGTGTCCGCACAGACATAAACTTCTTCCCACGAGGTCTTGGCGAGCATCACGCCCATGTAGCTCTTGGCATTCAGACGATGCCGTCCGTTGATGACTTCCACATCATACGGGCACTGTGCGGCGATCCGCACAAAATTGAAAATATCCGCTGCCGTTGCGAGTTCTACCTTATATATAAACTTGTCTGCCGCTGTCACAAATATGCCTCCGAAATTTGATTGGGGGTATGCGCCGCGGTGAATCACTTTCGTTTTCACCCTACCTATTATACATGATTTCGCGGAAATGTCAATAGCCCGGATACAGCTTCTCCCTATTGCACTTTTTCGGCAGATGACTTACCCTTTTGATTGTATCTTTCGCACAACAAAAAACGGCGTTTTTTGTCTATAATTACAACAGTCGTTCCGTATTTCCTTCAAATACGGAAGAATTTAACAGGAATAAGGCCTGTTTTTCCGCGCAAAATAACTCCGGAACCCACGAATCATGGATGAAAGGACGGAAAATCCGACAAAATGAACAGCAAACCATACAAACCGTCCCGGCCGGTGTATATCCTGTCCGCCGGTTCGGTGACGGGTCAGAAGGAAAAAAGAGGGCCGCTCGGACGATGTTTTGACCTCTCCGGCGACGACCGTTTCGGTAAGGAATCCTGGGAAAAAGCGGAATCCGAGATGCAGAGACTCGCCGTCGGGATCGCTATGCGGAAGGCCGGTTTCCGCACGGACGAAATGGATGCGCTCTTCGCAGGGGATCTCATCAACCAATGTACCTCCTCCAGCTACGGACTGCTGTCGTACCGGATCCCGTTTCTCGGCCTGTTCGGTGCGTGTTCCACCTGTGCGGAAGGTCTGCTGATGGCAGCGGTATACCTCGGAAGCGGCGGTTTTGACCGCGCCGCCGCGGTCACATCGTCGCATTACTGCTCTGCGGAACGGCAGTTCCGCTTCCCTCTCGAATACGGCGGACAGCGGCCGCCGACCGCGCAATGGACAGTCACGGGTGCAGGTGCGTTTGTCCTGTCTGCCGCCGCACGGGATTCGGTCCGCTGTACGGTGCCGTTTCTCCCGGAGATCACGGAGGTCCTGCCGGGCTGCATCGTCGACCGAGGCATCAACGATGCGAACAATATGGGTGCCGCCATGGCTCCGGCGGCGGCAGATACGCTGGAACGCTATTTCCGCGGAACGGGTTCCTCGCCGGAGCAGTTCGATCTGATCGTTACGGGCGACCTCGGACGTGAAGGTTCGGCGATCCTGAATGATCTGCTCGCCGTCCGCGGCATCGACGTCGTGAAAAATCATGTGGACTGCGGAACGATGATCTATGCGGAAAAGGAATCGGATACCCATGCCGGCGGATCCGGATGCGGATGCAGTGCGGTCGTTCTTGCGGCGGATCTGCTGGAAAATATCCGTTCGGGGGTACTGAAGGATATCCTGTTTGTCGGTACGGGCGCGCTGATGAACCCGCTTTCGCTCAATCAGGGGCAGAATATCCCCGGGATCGCGCATCTGGTACGCATCCACGGCGTTCCCCGCAAAAAATTATGCCAGCAGGAAACGGAGGTTTCCCATCATGCAGACACTCCTTGAATATCTCCGTGCGTTTCTGGTCGGCGGTGCTTTCTGTGCGGCCGCGCAGATTCTCATCGACCGGACAAAACTCACTCCCGCACGGATCCTCGTCGGCTATGTGGTCGGCGGCGTGATCCTTGGTGCGCTCGGACTGTATCAGCCGCTCGTGGATTTCGCAGGTGCGGGAGCCACGGTCCCTCTCACCGGATTCGGCTACACCATCGCCCGCGGTGTGCGCGAAGCCGTACTCCGCGACGGTCTGACCGGCGCACTGACCGGCGGACTGACCGCATCGGCGGGAGGTATCACGGCGGCAATGCTGTGTGGTCTCGCGGCGGCGCTCATTTTCCGCGAGAAAAGCAAAGGATAGGACAGAAATACGTGAGATTCCCCTGGAATCTCACGTATTTTTATTTCTGTACCCTCTATAATATTTCACATCTATTGACTTTTTCCATGAAACAAAGTAAAATATAGGTATCTATGGGCTCAGATAAATTTTTTCTGAGCCGCAGAATTGTTATATTTTGAAAGGTTTGTATCATGAAAAAGAAACTCCTTGCCATGCTCCTCCTTTCTTCCATGCTGATCTCTACCTTCGCTTCCTGCTCCGAAGGCGGCGAAAATACGGAAGAAACTCCCACCTCCGACGTATCCGTTCCCACGGCGGAAGAAGTCGTTGAAGAAGTGGAAGAAGAAATCACCCTCGAATCCGCTGCCGCTCAGTATGCTGACCGCGACTACGGCGGATACGAATACCGCGTTGCCGACCGCGGCGACCCGGGTACTTACGCTGACTGGCAGACCTTCGACGTTTACGCCGCAGAACTGACTGGTGAAGTTATCAACGACGCCGTTTACGAACGCAATACCCTTCTCGAAGAAACCATGAACGTCAAGATCGTGGAACGTCCCTTCACCCACGGTGAAGTTACTTCCTCTGTAAAGACCTCCATCATGGCTGCAGCGGACGACTATGACGTCTTCACCGACGGTCTCTCCAACATCGCTCCGCTGGTTTCCCAGAACTACATCCTTGACCTCCGTCAGATCGAATCCCTCAAGTTTGAAAACGCATGGTGGGACCAGATGATCTACGAAGACCTCTCCATCTTCGGCAAGTCCTTCTTCATGACCGGTGACATCTCCGTCATGGACAACTACGGTACCTGGTGCTATCTCTTCAACAAGACCATGATCAACGACTACGGTCTTGAAAGCCCGTACGATCTCGTTGACTCCGGCAAGTGGACCATCGACAAGCACAACGAAATGGCGCAGGCTACCACCGTTGACCTCGACGGCGACGGCAAGTGGACCATGGCAGACTCCTACGGCTACATCACCGAAACCTACAACAATACCGCAATGTGGAACTGCTTCGGCTACCGCATCATCAGCAAGGATGCCGAAGGTACTCCCATTTATTCCTACTCCGGCGAAGAACAGCTTACCGCACTCCAGAAGATCATTGAAACCCAGTATGCTCCCTTCACCAACATGGGCTCCGGCTCCACCGTTACCGGCGGCGGCGGTCTGACCGACAACACCCGTGAAAACCAGTTCGCGATCGGCCGTGCGCTCTTCTACTACGCAGGTCTCCGCAACATCACCCTCTACCGTGACAGCGACACCGACTTCGGTATCATTCCCGCACCGAAGTACACCGAAGAACAGTCCCAGTACTACTCTTCCTACAGTAACGGCAACTGTACCGCTTACGCGATCCCTGTAACCTCCGGCGATCCCGAAAAGGTCGGCGACATCACCGAAGCTATGGCTCACCTCAGCGTTTACTCCCTGACTCCCGCGTACTACGACAAGACCCTTATCGGTAAGTCCACCCGTGACCAGGAATCCGAACCGATGCTCGAGCTGATCCTCTCCACCCGTAACTATGACCTCGGCGTTATCTTCGGCTGGGGCGGCATCGCTTCCTCCATCCACGGCATGAAGGATCCGAACACCGTTGCATCCTCTCTCCAGAAGCTCGAAAAGGCTGCAAACAAGGTTCTCTCCAGAGCGATCGAAGAACTTATCATTCTCGAATAAGTCTCTGATTTTCCGAAAAATCAACAAAAAATGTCCGGTATGTGCTATAATAGGCACATACCGGATTTTTTATCGTAAAAGGAGAATTTCTATGCTGAAAGAACGAGGAATCATCATTCACGCACAGGACTGCGGCGATTATTTTGCCTCCCGCCTTGAGGCGACCAGGCTCAACGTCCTCGGCATCCATCCCGAAGGCGGCATCGCTGCGCATCTGTCCATGCAGAAGTGCATCGATATGCTGGAAACCGAAGAATGGCGTACCTTCCACCGCCGGATGGAAAAAGCGGGAATCGCTGTGGAATTCGAAATGCACGCGCTCTCGTGGATTCTCGAACGCGACAAGTTCGACACGCACCGCGACTGGTTCCGCATGACGGAAACCGGTGAACGCACCCCCGAATTCAACTGCTGTGCATCCAATCCCGACGTTCTCGACTACATCCGCGAACGCTGTGCGAAACTGGCGAAGATCTTCCGTCCGGACACGGACAAATATTATTTCTGGATTGACGATGTGGCGACGGCGGCGTGCCAGTGCGAAAAATGCCGTGCGCTGTCCGCATCCGATCAGGCGCTCATCCTGTACAACGCCATCGCGGACGGTCTGGCATCGGTCAATCCGCAGGCGAAGCAGAGTTATCTCGCGTATTTCGCAACCCTTCCCGTTCCGGAAAAGGTGAAAAAGCAGGACAACGTCTTCCTCGAATTCGCGCCGCTGGCACGTGATTTTGACGTGAGCCTGTTCGACGAGACCCGCGAAAAGAATTACAGTCAGGTAAAAACGCTTCCCGCGCTTCTCGATTTCTTCGGGAAGGACGACGCGAAGGTCCTCGAATACTGGATGGACAATTCCCTCTTCTCCGGATGGAAGCGTCCGCCGAAGGAATTCCATCTCAATCCCGCCACCTGTGCCGCCGACGTGGTGCAGTACCGGAAGCTCGGGTTTGAATCGATCACCTCGTTCGGCTGTTTCCTCGGCGAAGACTACCGCGACCTCTACGGCGACGCGGATCTTTCCGAATACGACCGGATTCTGAGCGCAGACTGAACCAATACAGCAAGGGACACAAAACGTGCCCCTTGCTTTTGTTTATTTTGCCGTGTAGATCGTTTTTACCATCGTGAATCCGTACGTTTCCGGTGCGAAATCCTCCGTATTCGGGATACTGCAGAACGGCATATACCCTATTTCCACGAGATGATTGATCGCCATGGTGTACGCATCCCGGATAAACGCCGGATTTTTGTATCGTCCGAGTGCCGCGACACCTTCGACATCGCCGACACGGAAGCCGTATTTTCCGTAAATGCAGGTGCGGAAAATCGCAATCAGGGTCTCGCCGTCGTAAATACCGAGCGGCTCGTCGTACGGCGCGTTATGGAACACATCGCGCTGGGTCAGGCTTTCGACGACCTTCCAGTCGCTCCCGTATTCCGCGGCAAACGCTTTGACCGCCGGGATATCGTCCGCCGTCAGACGGCGGATACTGTATTTGCAGGTATGCTGGATCGCACCGCCGCAGTACAGCCATTCACGCACCGATACCTCGGAGGAGATCCCGTATTCCTCCATCGTACGGATCACATCCGTCTCATCGCCGGGCAGGCTGAACGAGGTCGCTTCGGAAAAACCGCGCAGAAGTCCGATATATTCCGCCGTTTTCGCTGGATCGTCCGATGCAATGTCCGCATAAACGGAATTCCCGAACCGGTCAAGCCCGATATAGGATCCGGGCGTATCGGAAACAAACTGCGTTCCGTTGTATTCGTACATAACGACCGCGCAGATGCCGTGCCGGATCGCATCGGTATGCAGAAGTTCATCCACCACGACGGCATTGTCGATCTGCGAAAACGTCGGATGATCATGCAGGAACCGGGCGGCAGCAGTTTTGTCGGCGGCATCGGCGTAGGTCATCGGAAGATTTTCGTAATAGGTACGATATTCGCTCGGAGAACGTCCGTACAGACTGCCGAACGCGCGGGTAAAACTCTCGTGCGTTTCATAGCCGCAGTCGAACGCAATGTCCGTGATATCCCGTGCGGTCGTCCGGAGAAGAAGGGCGGCACGGGATAAACGGATAAAACGGACATACTCCATCACCGTAAAACCGGTATGTTCGCGGAACAGCCGGTTGAAATAATCCGTGCTGAACCCGGCATGATCGGCAACGTCGGCAATGGTAAGCTCCTCCGCGAAGCCGGAGCGGATGTAGGAGATCTCCTTGCCGATGAGTTTCTGGGTCTCTGTGTTCATGAAAACACCTCCATTTCGATTATGTCCGTATTATATCACAACGGAAGAATCCCTGCTTTGCAGAAAACGACATATCAAAAAACGCACCAAAGCACAATAAACTTCAGCAAAACATATTGACAATTCTATAATCCCATGGTATAATGCAGATACAAACACACAATAACACATGAAACTACAGTAAACTACAATTCAAGGAGGCACATCATGTTCAAAGAAGAACGCCACGCCGAAATTCTCCGGTACATCGGGGAAAACGGAAAGATCACCACGGCGCAGATCCAGCGGATGTACAGCGTCGGCTACGGAACCGCCATGAACGACCTCGATGAGCTCGCTGAAAAGGGACTCGTCCAGCGGACGCACGGCGGCGCGCTGAAGATGAAGCAGGTCGGCTACGCTCCGGACGGCATCCGTTCGATGTCCGCGAAGGAACGCTGCACGGAGATCACGGACAATTATCTCGCCATCGCGCGCAAGGCGATCGAAATGATCGACAAAAACGACGTGATCTATCTCACGTCGGCGAGTCTCGGCTACATCATCGCAAAGGAACTTCCGGCAGATCTGTCCGTGACGGCGGTGGTCAATTCCATCTCCATTGCGGAAGAACTGCGTACCAAGCCGAACTGCCGCGTGATCGTGACCGGCGGCGAAATGCACGAAAACGGCAATTTCTACGACGATTTCACCACGGCGATGCTCCGCCGGATCAAGTTTGACAAATGCTTCCTGACGTCCGCCGCCTGCACGGCATCGTTCGGCATGTCTGTTCAGACGGCGCGCAACATCGGTCTGACGAATATCGTGATCGAAAATTCGCGCAGGGTGATCGGGATGTACCCTGCCGCGAAACTCGGCTGCGATTCGATCCTGCAGATCTGTCCGGCAAACGTCATGGACATCCTCATCACGGAAACCGAAGCGGACGACAATGTCTGCTCCGCATTCACCGACCTGGGGATCGACGTGATCCGGGTATAAGAAATCGGGGAAACTTTTTTGGAAAGTTTCCCCGTATTTTTTATTCCGTTACAAGTTCAAAATCATCGGCACCGTGCTTGCACAGCGGGCATACGAAATCCGCCGGGAGTTCGTCGCCTTCGTGGACGTAGCCGCAGATCTGGCAGACCCACTTCTTCTTGCCGGTTTCCGCAGGCGCTGCCGCCGGTTTCGGCTTGATATTCTTGAAGTAGTAGTCGTAAGTCACGCTCGGCGCGTCGGAGAGGACCTTCGCTTCGGTCACATCCGCGATGAAGAGCGTATGCGTGCCGCAGTCGACCTTCTGGATCACTTCTCCGGACAGGACCGCGTTGGTATGATCGGGCAGATAGCGTACCCAGTTGTCCGCACGGACGACCGGAAGTCCGGCAAACTTGTCCGCATCGCGGCCGCTCCGGAAACCGAAGCGCTCGAACACTTCAAACGGCGTATCTTCCGTCAGAACGGAGACGTTGAACACGCCCGTCGCGTCGATCATTTCGTGCGTGCGGTTGCCCTTGTTCACGCCGACCGCGATCCGCTTCGGATTATCCGTGATCTGCATCACGGTATTGATGATACATCCGTTATCCTTCCCGAATTCCACGGATGTGAGCACAAAAAGCCCGTAAGAGAGCTTGAACATTGCGTTTTTTTCAATTTCAGCCATAATCTCCACCTGTACAAATCAAAGATTCAAACAGGGGGACAAAGTCCCCCTGCCGGTTCAATTAATAATTTTCGTTCTTTACTTCGAAGTAAGCCTGCGGATGTGCGCATACGGGGCATGCCTTCGGAGCAGCCTTGCCGATAACGAGGTGACCGCAGTTGCGGCAAACCCACATCACTTCGTCAGCCTTTTCGAAGACCTTCTGCATTTCAACGTTGTTCAGAAGCTTGCGGTAGCGTTCTTCGTGAGACTTTTCGATCGCTGCAACCATACGGAACTTCATTGCGAGGATCTGGAAGCCTTCTTCTTCCGCTTCGTCCGCGAACTTCGCGTACATATCGGTCCATTCGTAGTTTTCGCCTTCCGCTGCGTGGAGAAGGTTTTCCGCGGTGGTGCCGATGCCCTTCAGTTCCTTGAACCACATCTTCGCGTGTTCCTTTTCGTTGTCCGCAGTTTCATTGAAGATCGCCGCGATCTGTTCGTAGCCTTCCTTCTTCGCAACAGATGCAAAGTAGCTGTACTTATTGCGTGCCTGGCTTTCTCCCGCAAATGCGCTCATCAGATTCTGTTCAGTCTTGCTGCCCTTGAGTTCCATAGTGTTCTCCTTTGTATTTTTTGATTTTTCGTTCGTGGCTTATTCTGCCCTGTTTATGTCCATATTATACCACGGATTTTTTGTTTTGTCAATAGTTTATTGAGATTTAATCTTATTAACTGATATATTTTTTGTGCGAGGGTGGAGGAAAGGGGTTACGGTCGCTTTTTGAAAAAAGCTCCGCAAAAACTTTTGGACTGGGTAGCCGGATTGGATGGCTGATATGGGATTGAAAGGGGATTTTTTGATGGGTCTGTGCGTAGCCGTTTAGTTTATCCCAGTCGACAAAATGCGAGCGATCCAAGACCTATGTAGTAGTAGAGACGGAAATCAGGGCATTCGCTCCCTGCTTTCCCACGCCGGCTTTTGTATACGGGATATAGTGCGTCAATATGGA
>JAFYOX010000032.1 GCA_017547755.1 Clostridia bacterium
ATGTATGGGTGACTCGGCCTTTGGGCCTCGGACAGACAGCGGTTTTCATGCGGCAGATCGCTTGGAAGTTACGAAGTTCGGTGCAGAGCTGTCCAAATCGCACGTTCAGTAGAAACAGCGGTGGAGGTTATCTTCAGATAAACAGTGGACGTTACCTTCAGATAAAGCGGCAAACGCCACCCTTAACCCCCGGCGGTCAGCCAGAATCTACTTCCCATACGGACGGCACATCCGTCCCGTTCGTATTCTCTCCCCCCATAACTGAACGATAATAATCCGCCCGAAGGGCTTCCGGAGACCCTTTGGGTCTCCCAGCGCGGGTGATTCATAAGAGGTCTCGCGCCGGAGACCGGAGGTTCACGAAGTGAAACTCCATTATGCAGCCGTCCGCGCAGGACATTAATCCAAGAAAAACGACCGCCAGGTCGTTTTTCCACCTTCCCGACCGAAGGTCGGCTCCCCCACAACCACCGTTTTTCACAGTTTGTCTATTGATTTTCTCCACCGAAGTATGCTATAATAATTCTGTATCAAAATATAGAAAAGAAAGGTGAAAAGCCGTGAAAAATAAAATTCTCCTCCTTTTCCTCATTGTCGCGTGCTTTATCCCGTCCGTCGTAGCGTACGCAAGCTACAATAATACGCAGAATGCTCCCATTGACGATAAAACCGCCGCCGGCATCACGATCTGCGATGTGAACGGCAAAGAGTTCAGCTATACCCGTACCGCGGAAGGCGATACCGCCGATAACCTCATCAATTTCTTCATGAGCGTCCGGAAAAATGCCACCGCACTCGCTTCTCTTCCCGAAACCCTCCAGTCCGAGGATTATTACCGCGTTGTGATCTCGTCCAACGTCCGCGAAGAAACCTATCAGTTCTACTTCTCCTCCGACCCCACCACCAACTACTTCCGTGACCCCAACGGCCAGACCTACAAAATGAATGAAGCCGACGCCGAAATCTTCATCAAAACCGAGTACGCCGAAAGCATTTACGAAATGTCCGCAATGCCCGTGCTCACCCTCTCCGGCGCTGTGACCGTGACCCCCGATACCGCCGTATGGCAGTATAAAAACTATACCGGTCAGTATGTCGACAGCGATACCGCCGGTCTCGTTGTCTCCGCCGTCGAACGCTACGAACTCGAAGGCGGTCTCGACCTCGACTTTGACACCGAACCCGATTACTGTCACGTCTATGTGACCGATGCCGAAGGCAAGGTCCTCTTCGACGATATGTACGGCAATATGGGCGACTTCCGGTTTGACGGCCTCGGACAGGTGACCGTCGACATCATTGCAAGATGGTACGAAGACTCCGCGCGCACCTTCTGCGGCGAGCTGGATTACACCTTCCTCTCCTACGTGACCGCGCCTGCCGAATTCTATCTCGGTTCCGGCACCGTGGACGCCGGACGCTTCCTTGCGATCACCGCCACGAACGTTGCTTCTCCGGAAAATATCACCTACTCGTCCACCATGGCAAGCACCTACAAGCCGACCTTCTATAAGGACGGCGATTACGCCGTCGCACTTCTCCCGATCGACCTCGAAACCGCGACCGGTCTCTATACCGTCACCCTCTCCTACGGTGCGTCCACCAAGGAACTGACCATCGCCGTCAACAACGAGGGCATCAAATCCTCCTACTACTCCATCCCGGCGGCAACCGTCGCTTCCGCACGTACCGACGCGACCCTCTCCGCCTTCGAAAAGGCCGTCGCCGAAATCACCGGCAAGCCGTCTTCCGCACGCGCCTTCTCCGGCCACTTCGCGGAACCGATCGACGGATGGTACCAGCTCATGCGCGGCTTCGGACGTGACATCTACGTCAACGACGCCACCGCACCGACCTACCGCAACAACGGTATCGACTACAACGCGGGCGAAGGCACCGGAATCATGGCGGCCAACGCAGGGGAAGTCGTCTACGCCGGATACCTCGACTACACCGGCAACATCGTCGTCATCGACCACGGCTGCGGTCTCAGAACCTGGTACTACAACCTTGCTTCCGTCACCGTCTCCGTCGGCGATACGGTCGAACGCGGCACCGCCATCGGTACCGCAGGTTCCACCGGCTTCACCGGTATGTCCGGTGTCCACTTCGCCATGTCCGTCGGCGACCGCTTCGTCTCTCCCTACGATACCTTCCAGTGGGACGGCAGCACCGCAAAGATCCCGATCGCTAAGATCGATGAATAATTAAAAAATTTTCCCGGGGAGGAACTTTTTACAAAAAGTTCCTCCCCGCTTATTCTTATAAATAAGGTACATAAAATGCTCAACTATATCACAGGACGCAGCGGGACCGGGAAGTCGACCGCTGTTGTTGAACTTATCCGGAAGGCCATCGCGGAAACGGACCGCGATGTTGTACTGATCGTTCCCGAACAGCAGACCGTTGTCTGGGAAACGCGGATCGCCGAAGCGCTTCCCGAATCGGCGTATCTCCGTCTGGAGATCACGAATTTCACCCGTCTCGCCAACTCCGTTTTCCGTGAATTCGGCGGACTCGCCGACTCCGTTGTCGACGAAGGCAGCCGGATGCTGATCGTATGGCGCGCAATGCTGTCCGTCTGGGGCGGCATGACCGTCTACAACAAAACCGCCGGCGGACGCGAGGACCGCAACATCTCCCATCTCCTCCGTGCGCTCGACGAACTCAAGGGCAGCGGCATCACACCCGCGGATGCCGAAGCCGCGCTCGACCGCCTCGAAGACGAAAACGACAGCTCCCTCACCGCTCGTCTGCGCGACGCCGTTCTCGTCTACGCCGCATACAATACGCTCCTGCACGAAGAATACATCGACCGCGGCGACCTTCTCGACAATCTCGCCGTGACTCTGCGGAATCACCCCTATTTCAAGGGAAAATCCGTCTTCATCGACTCCTTCTTCTCCCTGACCCGCGCGGAAGAGCGCATTCTCGAACAGATCGTCCGGCAGGCGGAAGACCTCACCGTCACCTTCGCCTGTCCCGCACTTCCATCCGACGACGAGCTCCAGTTCGCGGAGGTCCGCGAATTCTATAAGACCGCGCTCCGCATCGCCGCACGCGCCGGACTGGACGTCAACCGCATCTCCCTCGATACCGACCGCCGTCACCGCCCGGATTCCGCCCTTTCCGTGATCGAACGCTGCCTCTTCGATTACGGAAACGGACATTCCCTGCCCGATCCGTCCACGCTTCCCGACATTGACAATGTCGAGATCCTCCGCTGTGCCGACCGTTTCGACGAAGCCGAAGCCTGTGCCGCCCTGATCGACCGTCTTCTCAGAGAAGGCTACCGCTGCAGCGACATCGCCGTCGTCGCACGCGACATCAAAAAATCGGAAGGCATCGTCGACTCCGCACTCCGTGCCCACGGCATCCGCTGCTTCATCTCCGAACCCGGCAGCGTGTCGTCCTCTCCCGCCGTCCGGCTGATCCTGTCCGCGCTCGGCGTACAGGCGTCCGGCTGGATGCGCCGCGATATCCTCCGCATGATCAAAACCGGGCTCACACCGCTCGACGAATACGAAAGCGACGTATTCGAGCTCTACACCGAAACGTGGAACATCCGCGGCAAACGGATGTACGCCGGTGAAGACGGCTGGTCGATGAACCCCGACGGTTATAAGACCGAGCGGACGCCGCGCGCCGAGATCATGCTGGAGATCGCCAACCGTGCCCGCGCAAAGCTCATTCCGCCGCTTGAAAAATTCCTCTCCGTCTTCGAATCGGACGGCAAAAATACTCCCGCCGATGTCCGCACGATCTGCGAAGCCATCGTTTATTTCGCGGAGAACATCGGGCTCGAAGATGCCCTGGAACGCACCGCAGACGAATACCGTTCCCGCGGCATGGCGGCGGAAGCCGAAAAAATCGCCGCGGGATGGCAGGCCGTCTGCGAAATTCTCGACCGCATGGTCACCATGCTTGACGGCGTGACCCTCGACGCCGGACGGTTCTCCGGACTGTTCCAGCGCGTCGCCTCGTCCATGGACGTCGGCACCATCCCGACCGGCATCGACGAAGTCGTCCTCGGCAGCGCGGCGGGCGTCCGCTTCGACGAAGTAAAATGCGTGATCCTTCTCGGTTCCGTGGAAGGCGAATTCCCCGGAAATCCGACCGACGACGGCACGTTTTTCTCCGAAGGCGACCGCGTCCGTCTCGAAACCATCGGTCTCGACATCGCCACGCCCGATCTGAAGATCCGTACGGCGCGCGAATATTTCATGTACTACCGGACCGCCGCCGCCGCCACGGAAAAACTTTTCATCCTCGCTCCCGTCACCGGAGACGCCGCCCTGTCCGAGGGTGCCTCCCGCATCGCCGCCCTGCTCGGGGAAGGCCGCGTGAATACCTTCGGCGCAAAGCCGCTTTCCGAGGTGCTCTATCATCCCGCGGCGGCGGAATATCTGCTGTCCCGCCGGCATACGGCAGGTGCGGAACACGATTTTCTGGAACGTCTCGCCGGAGAAACGGAAACCGGACTCCACGACGTCCCGCTGACCGCCGCAAACGACATCGTCCGCCTTTCCGACGCCGATCCCGATCCCGACGGATCGCCGGAAGAACCTGTGGAAAACTCCGCAGATTTCAAAAAACGCCGCATCAGCCTGACGCAGTCGCGGATCGAAAAATTCATCAACTGCCCGTTCCTCTACTGGTGCCAGTACAAAATGCGCCTGCAGAGCGATCCCAAAGCGGAAATTTCCACGCCCGACGTCGGGATCTTCGTCCATGAGATCCTCGAAAAATTCTTCCGCGACCTGCCGCCGGGCACCGATCTGACCACCATGACCCGCAAGGAAACCGAAGAACGCGCCGACCGCGCCATCGGGGATTATATCCGCCGCCTCGCACGCCAGTCGGGGATGTGGGATCTCATACGGCTGCAGACGGAAGAAAACGACGAGGCTTCCCCGCCGTCGGACGAACTGAAAAAAATCGTTCCCGAGGGGATCCGCATGGACGCGCGCCTCGAATATCTGTTCATCCGCCTGCGCCGCTCCGTTCTGGTCTTCCTCGAAGCCATCCTGCGCGAGATCGCGCAGAGCGGATTCACGCCCGCCGCGTTCGAACTTCCGATCGGCGTAAGCACGCCCGAAGACGCACAGCGCGCCGTCACACCGGTGAAATTTGTGACGGAGGACGGTTACGAAGTCGTTCTCCGCGGGATCGCCGACCGCGTGGACATTTACCATGCGGAAGACGGACGTTCCTACGTCCGCGTCGTGGATTATAAAACCGGCTCGAAAACCTTCTCTCTCGACGATGTGAAGCAGGGATTCGGCATCCAGCTCCTCATCTACCTGTTCTCCGTCTGGAAATCGGGCATCCCCGGCATCGCAGGACCGGGTGAACTCCTTCCTGCGGGAGCATCGTATTTCTCGGCAAAACCGGGCAGCGGTCAGTCGGAAAACTGGCTCACCGCGGACGAAGCCCGCGAACTGGTGATCAAAACCATCGGCCGCAGCGGCATTTTCCTCGCCGATGAGGAAGTCCTCAACGCCATGGACCGCGGCCTCTCCGGCAATTACCTCCCTATAAAGAAGAACAAATCGGGAGAGATCCGCTCTACGGCCGCCCTTGCCACACTGGAAGAATTCGGTCAGCTCTACCGTGAACTGTCCGATACCGTATCCGGAATTGCAGCCGAAATCACCTCCGGAATCGCCCACGCAGCACCGAAAATGCGCGGCGGACGCCTTCCCTGCGAATACTGCAGCAACAAAATGGTGTGCAGAGTGTAGAACATCTGTTCTTTTTATCTCCAAAATCCATATTTCAATACACCCATTTATACACCCACCTATATTTCACTCATTTCCGTAAGTTAAGAACAGGTGTTCGAGGCATTCAGAAATACACACACCCACACGTTCATATATCATTTAACGGAGCAATATCATGAAATACACACCCGCTCAGGAGCGTGCTGTCTTTTACGGAGACAGTAACCTCCTGTTATCCGCAGCGGCAGGCAGCGGAAAGACCGCCGCGCTCACCGGACGCATCTCCGAACTGCTCATATCCGGCCGTGCGGAACTGTCCGAAATGCTGATCGTGACCTATACCCGTGCGGCGGCAGCCGAAATGCGTACCCGTATTTCCCGCCGTCTGCGGGAGCTTTCCGCCGAAGGTCACCACGTCGGACGGCATCTTGCCGCCCTTCCTTCCGCCGATATCTCGACCATTCATTCCTTCTTATATAAAGCACTGCGTCCCCATTTCCCGAGTCTGGGACTCTCCCCGGATTACCGGATCGCCGACGTTTCGACCATCCGCGCCATGAAAACCGCCGCAATGCGGGATGTCGTGGACGATTTCTTCTCACGGAACGAAGGAATCTCACGAAACGACGGACACTCACAGAACGAAAGTGAACAGGGATCCGTCGTCTCATTCGCGGAGCTTGCAGACGTCATCGGTCAGGCACGCGACAGCGCGGCGCTGGACGAAGAACTTCTCCGCATCGCCGAATTTCTCGTAGCCGCCGCCGAGGACGAATCCTCCCTTGACCGGTACGCCGACGCCCTCGACGCGATCGACACGGACGCCGCGGGCACCATGAATTCCGCTCACGGAAAAATCCTGCGCGGTACACTGGAAGAACTAACCAATCATTATTTTAAAATCTTTTCGGAGTGCGCAGATGAGTTTCCAGATTATCCCAAGATCAACGAGAAATACGGCCCGACGCTCCAATATATTCTCGATTGGCTCTCCCGGGTGTCCCATGCACTCACTTCCGCGCCGTACGACGAACTCCGCGCCGTCTTTCTTTCTTACGCACCGCCCAAACTCGGCAGTCTGTCCGCCAAGGACGCGAGCGAGATCTCCGATCTCTTCAAATTCCACCGCGACCGCCTGAAAACCGACCTCGAACACTTCACCGAAAACTTCTTCCCCTTCACGGACGACGAGATCCGCACCTCCGCACACCGGACAGCCGCCGTCCTGCGCCGCGCAAAGGACGTGATCGGCGCCTATTTCCGCGAACTCGAACGCCGCAAGCGTGCCGCGTCCGCGCTCGAATACAGCGACCTCGAGACCCTCGCGATCAAGCTCTTCCGGAACCCCGACGGCACCCCGACTTCCGCCGCACGCGAGGTCGGCAGCCGCTACAAATACATTTTCATCGACGAATATCAGGACACCAACCGCGTGCAGGACCGCATCTTCCGCGCCGTCGCGGAAACCGGCGTGCGCTTCATGGTCGGCGACATCAAGCAGTCGATCTACCGCTTCCGCGGCGCAGAACCGGAAGTTTTCGCGGAATACCGCCGCGCATGGGACATCCTCGATCCCGCAGACCCCGCCGATCCGCCGGAATTCGCCCCCGATGCGGGCAGCGCCCTCTTCATGAGCGAAAATTTCCGCTGTGACGATCCCGTCGTCCGCTTTGTCAACATGGTCTCGGACTACACGCTCCCGCACGGCGGCATCCCGTACACGGACGGTGACGCCCTCATCCACGCAAAAACCGAACCGGCATCCGCTCCCGTGGAAGTCTGCCTGATCGAATGTCCCCGAAAAAAATCCGGCGGCGAGGACGATTCTGACGAATCCGCCGCATCCGGTGCCCGGAATGCATCCGGAGAACGGAAAAAGAATCCGGAAGCCGTCTATACCGCCCGCCGCATCCGCGACATGATCGGCAAATACGCTCCCGACGGCGGCGATGTCCTGCGTGCGTCCGACATCGCCATCCTTCTGCGCAGTCCGTCACCGCGCAGCGCCCTGTCCGCCGCCGCGGATTACGAAGAAGCCCTCGCGGAATACGGTATCCCCGTCAAAATGAAGACCTCCCGTCCGGTCACGTCGTACGCGTCGGTACAGCTTCTCCTGTGCCTGCTGAACGTCGTGGACAACCCTCTGCGCGACATTCCGGCGGCAGGAGCCATGCGTTCGCCGGTCTTCGGCTTCACCGTCTCCGACCTTGTGGAGCTGCGCCGCCTTTCCGCCGTATCGGAGGACTCCGATATGCCGCTGTTCATGGCGTGCGAACAGGCCGCCGACGGTTCCGCGGGAGAGGATCTGCAGAAAAAATGCACGGCATTCCTCGCATGGACGGCACGGCATAAAACCGCGTCGCGCGGGATGCCCGCCGACCGGTATCTGGAATTTCTTATCCACGATGTCCGGCTGTTTTCCGTCGACGGCATCCGCGGCAATCCGACCGAACGCGACGCCGTCAACCGCTTCTGCACCCTTGCACGCACCTACGAAGGCTCCGGAGACGCGGGTCCCACCCGGTTCGGCGGCGTCTCGGGCTTCCTCGCCTACCTCGCGGATACGGACGGTATGAACGACGAGATGTCCGTCCCCGCCGATACGGACGCGGTCTCGATCATGAGCATCCATACCTCCAAAGGGCTGGAATTCCCCGTCTGCTTCCTCGCGGAATGTTCCAAACAGCGCAACGCCGCCGACGAACGCGGAAGCGTGCTGATCGACCGCGATCTCGGCCCGGGCATGTACCTGCCGGACGAAGGCGGACTTGTCCGGTGCGGCAATTTCATCCGGTGCGCGATCGCGGAAAAAATGCGCGGCGAAAGCGTCGCGGAAGAAATGCGGATGCTGTACGTCGCGCTGACCCGCGCGAGAAACCGCCTGATCGTCACCGCAAAAGTGAGCGACGCCGACAAAATGATCGCGGAAGCCGAGATGACCCGTGACTGCGCCGACGGATATTTCGTCAACCATCAGGGAACGTACATCCGCTGGATCCTCGGCGCGGCGGCAAAATACGGCAACGCGGATTTTTATAAGATCTCCTCGATCCCCGAAGCCGTCCTTCTGGCAGACGAAGAGGGGGCGGAAAAAGATCCCGCGGAAACCGCCGCATCTTCTGAGGAAACCGAAGAGATCCCGTTCGATGAAGCCGCGATCCGTTCCCGCTTCGCGTTCGTCTACCCGCACGAACATCTCGCCGCGATCCCGTCCAAGCTGTCGGTCTCCGGCCTGTATCCCGAGATTCTCGACGAAGGACGGCTCCCCGAGACCCTCTATACCGTCACGGAAAACGGCTTTACCCCCGTCACGGAAACCGCAGAAGCGCTCTCCGCGGAAGAAATCCCCGAAGAAAGTGCAGAAACCACGGAATCCGTTCCCCGTCAGGGACTCCGTCCGCGCTTCATGACGGGCGACAGCAGCATCCGTGCCGCCGACCGCGGAAGCGCAACGCATATTTTCCTGCAGTTTGCGGACTTTGAAAACCTCGCCGCAAACGGCGCGGAAGCGGAACTGGAACGCCTCGTGGAGACCCGTCATATCAGCCGGACGCTGGCGGATATGGTGAATCTCAGCCAGCTGAACCGTTTTGTCCGCAGTGATCTGATGAAAAAGATCCGCCGTTCCCCGATGGTGCGGCGCGAATTCCGCTTCAATACCCGCATGGCGGCGGAAAACTTCACCGCCGACCCGGAATTCCGCGAAAAGCTGCGCGCGGAGGAAATCAAGATCACCGTCCAGGGGGTCGTGGACTGCGTCTTCCGCGATCCGGACAGCGGAAAGCTCATCCTCGTGGACTATAAAACGGACAGCCTGACACCGGAGGAATGGCAGAACCGCGCGCTGGCGCACAAAAAGCTCATCGCCCGTCACCGGAACCAGCTCTTATATTACCGCGACATCTGCGGAAAGATGTTCGGCGAAGAGATCGCCGGAACGGTCATTTATTCCACCGTTCTCGGCGAGTGCGTTGCCGTGGAGAACACCGGAATCTGAAAGGAAGAAAAAAGCACCTGACGGTGCTTTTTTCGATTTTATGTCCTGCATGAAACTCCATTGTGCAGCCGCCCCGCGCAGGGGCATTAATCAAGAAAAACGACCTGACGGTCGTTTTTCCACCTTCCGCACCGCAGGTGCGCCTTTCCCCTTGCATTTGCACTCGTTTTGAGATATAATAAAGAGCAATAAATGCAAAATCGGGTGATATTCGGAGTATGATACGACTATGATGGACTTGTTTGATAAACTGAACGAACAGCAGATCGAAGCGGTCGCCGCAACCGAAGGCTACGTCCGCATCATCGCCGGCGCCGGTTCCGGCAAAACAAAAACCCTCACGCACCGGTATGCCTACCTCGTCAAAGCCGCCGGCATCCATCCCGGCAACGTCCTCTGCGTGACCTTCACCAATAAAGCCGCCGGTGAAATGAAGCGCCGCGTCCGTTCCCTCGTCGGCGACGGATACGATACCTCGCTCATCACCACCTACCACGGCTTCTGCGTCCGTGTCCTCCGCGAGGATATCGGACGGCTGTTCTATCCCCAGAGCTTCCCCATCCTCGATGAGTCCGACCAGAAGAAGATCCTCGAGGAGATCTACGCCGAACTCGAGATCAAGCTCGACCGCGCCAGCTTCGAAAAGATCCTCGACAGTATCCACTATATCAAAGCCCACGAACCGTACGTGAACCGGTTCGTCACCGGCAATTTCGGTTCCCCCGAACAGGACGAATCCCTCGAAAAACGCATCATCCGGATGTATATGGAAAAACAGAAGAAGTCCTTCGGCCTCGACTTCGACGACCTCATCTCCTTCACCTTCGAAATCTTCGAACGCTATCCCGAAGTCCTCCGGAAATGGCAGGACCGCCTCCATTATATCCAGGTCGACGAATTCCAGGACTCCTCCTTCCGGGAGCTGAACCTGATCCGGATGCTCTCCGCCGAACACAAAAACCTCTTCGTCGTCGGGGACCCCGACCAGAACATCTACGAGTGGCGCGGCGCCGCCATGGAACACCTCGTCCGCTTCGACGAGACCTTCCCCGGCACGCAGACCATCCTCCTCAACCGCAATTACCGCTCCACCGGAAACATCCTGAATACCGCCAATACTCTCATCAGCCACAACAAAAACCGGATCCCGAAAAACCTCTTCACCACCGGCGACCGCGGCGCAGACGTCATCCACCTCCACGCGAAATCCGAAGGGGAGGAAGGCCGCTTCCTCGCGGACGAGATCAAAAAACTCGTCGCAAAGGACGGTCATGCTTACCGCGATATCGCCGTCCTCTACCGCTCGGGATTCCTGTCCCGCTTCGTCGAACAGTCCCTGATGGCGGCAGGCATCCCGTACGAACTCTACGGAAGCGTGCGCTTCTATGAACGCATGGAGATCCGCGACGCACTTGCGTACCTGAAGCTGATCGTCTACAACGACAACAACGCCTTCGAGAGGGTCATCAATACCCCCAAGCGGATGTTCGGTAAGCGGAAAATGGCCGTCCTACGCGACCTCGCGGCGAGAGACGACCTGTCTTATTACGAGACCCTCGTGAAATACGCCGGAATCCCGGAATTCGCACGCTCCGGTGCGGCACAGTTCGTCGGGATCATCGAGACCATGCGGAAAAACTACCGCGATATGCCCCTGTCGGACGTGATCGAATCCGTCCTGACGCAGTCCGGATATGAGCAGTACATCCGCGAAAACGGCAGTATGGAACGCCTCGACAATCTCGCGGAATTCAAGCGGACCGCCCTCGAAGCCGAACGGAGCTGGGGCGAATTCTACCCGCTCGAAGAATTCCTCAGCCAGGCGGCTCTGCAGGCAAAGAACGACGAATCCGAGGAAAACACGGATAAAGTCAAGCTCATGACCATCCACGCCTCCAAAGGGCTGGAGTTCCCCGTCTGCTTCGTCTGCGGCTTCTCGGAAGGCATCTTCCCGTCCGGACGGACGCTCGAGGAACGTAAAGATGCAGGACTCGAAGAAGAACGCCGCCTGTGCTTCGTCGCTCTGACACGCGCCATGCAGCGGCTGTACCTGACGGAATCGGAAGGCACATCCGCAGGAAACGGGCAGTCTCCGCGCCAGAAACGTCCGTCGCGCTTCATCTTCGAGATCGGCGAGCAGAATTACGTCCGCATCGGCACCATCCCGAAGGAGCTTTCCGAAACGGGCACGGCGGAAATGAATCCGCCCGCACAGACCGGCATCCGCCCTGTGGGAAGTACGGTCGAGCACCCGGTGTTCGGCAGGGGAACCATCACCGCCGCCGACATCGACCGCAGGATCTACAGCATCTTATTCGAAAAAACGAACACCGTGAAGCCGGTCGGCATGGACTACGATTTCGACGCATGGCAGAACCTCGCGGCAATGCGCCGGAACGCCCTCGACGCCGCCAAACGGGAAACCGAAGCTGCGGCTCCGTCTGCCCCGGTTCCGGAGCCGATACAGATATCGGAGCCGATACAGGAACAGCTCACCATCGAGATCCCGGAATCCGAAGCAGTCACGATCCCGGAACCCACCCCGGAAGAAATCGAACTTCCGATGCCGGAACAGGAACCTGTTACGGAGCCGGAACTTGTTACGGAACCGGAAGAATTCCCCGTCACCGTGGAGATCCCCGAAAAACCGGAAGTCCGCAAACAGGCGATCCCGGAGAAATACCGGAACGCGGAATGGCTGAAAACCGTCGACGACGGCGAGGAAAACCTCTGGAAGCGTGACGACGTTCCGCACGAAGGCTGGACGTGCGAGGCGATCTACGACCTCGGCGAACCGGCCGGCGTCTGCCGGATGTGCGGCCGTCAGATCATCCGGTACGTCCACGTCATGAGCCACCCGTCGTACCCGCGGAAAATCGGCGCAGGATGCGTCTGCGCGGGCCGGATGGAAGGCGATATCGAACGTGCGAAAGCGCGTGAAAACGCGTTCAAGAACCGCCAGGCGCGTCTGGAGACCTTCCTGCGGACCCCGCTGAAGCGGAGCCGGAACGGGAACGAATACATGAAATACAAAGGCGAACTTGTCACCGTCCTCCGCGACAAATACCGCGAAGGATATTATAAATCGGTCTGCCGGAACGTCTATTCGATGTCGTTTTCCACCAAGGAAGCGGCGCTGACGGACGCGTTTGACCGGCTGGATCCTCCGGCGGAACTCTGAACCGCCGCAAAAAATCATAAAAATCCGAACCAGAATAGAATATAAAGGAGAAATCTCATTGAAAACCGGCCTTGTCCTCGAAGGCGGTGCCATGCGCGGTCTGTTCACCGCCGGGATCACCGACGTTATGATGGAACACTCCCTCTTTCCCGACGGCATCATCGGCGTCTCCGCCGGTGCAGCCTTCGGCTGTAACCTCAAATCCGGACAGATCGGACGCTCCATCCGCTATAACCTCCGTTTCGCACGCGATCCGCGCTACTGCAGCATCCTCTCACTCCTTCTCACCGGCAACCTCTACGGCGCAGAATTCTGCTACCACCGTCTCCCCGAAAAGCTCGACGTCTTCGATACGGATGCCTTCATGAAGTCCCCCATCGAGTTCTACGTCACCTGTACCGACGTCCTCAGCGGCAAACCCGTCTATCATCGCATCGAACGTGCCGATTACGACGACCTCGAATGGATGCGTGCCTCCGCTTCCATGCCCCTCGTCTCAAGAATCGTAAAAACCGGCGGGTATCAGATGCTCGACGGCGGTATTTCCGACTCCATTCCCCTCCGTTATTTCCAGAGCATCGGCTTCGACCGGAACATCGTCATCCTCACCCAGCCGAGAGGGTATACCAAATCGAAAAACGGACTTCTTTCCGTCATGCGCGCCGTCTACCGGAAGTATCCGAACCTTCTCGACGCCATCGAACACCGCCACGAACACTATAACGAAACCCTCGAATACCTCGCCGGGGAAGAACAGCGCGGCAATATCCTGCTCCTCTGCCCGGACGAAAAGCTGCCGATCGACCGCGTTGACCATAACCCGGACAACCTCCGCGCCGTATACGACATCGGCCGTGCCTGCGGCGAAAAACATATCGAAAAGATCCGGAATTTCCTTCATCCGTAAAAATCAAAAAACAGACCGCTGACTTCCTTTGTCAGCGGTCTGAGACGGTCTTCCGTAACCGTCTTTTTTTGTTTTCACGCTTTTTCGATGATGATCTTCCGTAAAAATCCCGTGAACGCCGGCGCCGACACATACTGCATCCGTCCGGGAGCAAATTCGCCCGTGTGTGCGTAGTGGATGTGCCCCGCGAATACCGCCGCGACATTCTCCGCGGACTTCACAAGTTCGCAGAATTCCTTCGTCGAATCGGGGTCTTCGTCCGTGCCGATCATGAACGTCGTACCCCAGACTTTCATGACCGAAGGTTCGATCGCCGGTGTGCGCAGCGGAATGTGCATCAGAAGCAAAATCGGCAGTCCGCGCGCGATCTGTTCCTTCATCTTTTCCACCTGCTCCGGACGGACGTGCTGCGTCGAGTCGTCCACGCCGATCACGAGGAATTCCCCGAAATCACGTACCCAGAAGTCCGGCGTGCCGGACATTACGGGCGCAAGGTCCGCAGCCGCCTGTGCACGGTCCACAGCCTCTGCCGTGTAGCTTCCGTATTCGTGATTTCCCGCCGCGTACAGCACTTCCGTGCCGCATACCGGCAGATGTTCCCGCATATACGCCGCGTTGTCCGGGCTGTAATAGTCGATGCAGTCCCCAGCCATCAGAATGGCGTCAATGCCCGCATCCTTTGCTTCCGCAAGAACGGTCTCAAATACGTTCACCGGCGGAATGTCCCCGTGCATCCATGCCTTCGTCTGCTTGGCGGCAAGTTCCTTCGCGGCATCGGACGCACCCGGCGCCGCATACGCCACGTGCGCGTCGGACAGATGCAGGAAGGTGTACGACTTCGTCAGACCCGGGATCTTTACCGATACGGTTTCCGTAAATTGCATAATAGCCTCCTTGAAATCTGTGATCTTCACGATTTTTGATAAGCCCATTGTATCACAAACCGGACGCACGCGCAAGACGGAATTTTTCCGCCGATCTGCACATTCCTTTTCATCCGGTATCATGTTTTCCAAAAAAATCAGAGGGAAACTTTTCGCAAAAAGTTTCCCCCTGTATTTCTCAATATTCCGTCCGGTCAATGACCGTCTGCTTCAGTACCGGGCTCAGCCAGTTGAAGTATTCCGAGAAGCCGCCGATACGGACGACAAGGCTTTCGTACTTTTCCGGATGCACGAGCGCATCTAAGAGTTCTTCCTTCGACGCGCAGGTCACCTGCAGCTGCATGCCGCCCTTTTTGAAGAAGCCGTCCACCAGAGGCTTGAGCAGCACCGGCAGATTCGATTTCGACATCCGGATGTTCGTGATCGGCGTACCGAGCACCAGATCAAGCCGGAGCGACGCCACGCTCGACAGAAGCGCCGTCGGGCCTTCCGTGTCGCGTCCGTGGATCGCGCCGCAGGAGTCGCACAGCGGATCGTTCGCCGCACGTCCGTCCGGGGTCGCCGCGATGCCGTGTCCCGCGGATTCGTACGTCGTGAACTGGTTCGATACCGGGAAGTATCTGCCGCCCGGCGTGCAGGTGTGCCGCTCGAATTCCGAATAGATCCGCTCGGACAGGCGGTTTGCGATCTCGTTCACTTCCGCAATGTCGTTGCCGTGCTTCGGCTGACGCGCACAGTCCGCGAGGAAGAGCGGATCGCGTGCATCCAGCCGCGCGAGGAATTCGTCGGCCGTGTACCGCTTTTCGCCCTTGTCTCCGTAGACGAGATTCTTGATGACCGCCATGGAGTCGAGGACGTTGATGAGTCCCGCGACGTTGATAACGCTCCAGTTGTACCGTGCGCCGCCCGCGTTGAAGTCGAGCATCCGGTCGATGCAGTCGTCGATGAACAGCGTGCGCACCGGCTGCGGACGGAATTTCGCGCGGGTCTTGCGGTGTTCCTCGAGGATACCGCAGGTCTCCGCGACGACACGTTCCGCTTCCACGGTGTATGCTTCCATGAATTCCTCGAACGTACCGATCCGTCCGAGATTTTCGCGCATGAACTTGTCGAAGATCAGCGCGGTATTAATGCCCGCGTCGTCGGAGCCGACGTTGGACAGCCCTTCGATCATCGTTTCCGTACATCCGCCGAACGCGATATAGCGCAGGTCTTCTTCCGTGACCTGCGGGAGGCGCTTGTTGATCTGTTCTTTATAAAGATCCCAGTTGTAGAACGCCGGCTGACCGCAGCTCGAACCGATGGAGCCGTACGCAGCCTGCCAGACCTCCTCGGGCATATCGTCCTTCACGAGGAGCTGGATGTTCGGACGGCGGATGCGGTGGCACGCGTCGATGCACTGCACGGTGAGCTCGTTGTACGTCGGGCCGAGGGGCATGGACCAGCCGCTGTTGCGGTCGATATGGCGGTACAGTTCGGTCAGGAGAGAGCGGATGTCCTCGCCGTTCCAGTACGGATACAGACCGCGGTCGAGGCCGCCGATGTCGTCGCATCCGTCCACGTAATAGACGAAATTCCACGCCACGAGGGCTTCGTAGATATTCGCCGGGGACTCGTTCGGCACCTTTTTCAGTGCGGCGATGAGATCGGCGGGAGCATTTGCTTCTTCAAGCAGGGCAACGCACCGTTTCCGGTAGACTTCGATCCCGTCAAGCAGGACGAGCATGGCGTCGCGGAAGTCGGATTCCGGCAGACGTTCCACACGTGCCCGGTAGCCGTTCAGACCGTCCGCAAGGATGCGGCGGTAGTTGATAAAGGAATGGGTATACCCCGCACCGCCGACGGTGTGCGGCGTATGGATGGGAGCGACCTTCGAAAATTCCGCCGCCAGAACGGGCACTGCGTCCGGAACCTTTTCGGAGATCCGTCCGAGATTCGCGGAATACGTAAAGGAAAAGTCGGGTCTCACGGCGGCGCCGCTGTTGTTCGCAAGGCTCGGACCACAGGGATAGAGCCGTCCGCCGTCATACGCGGGAAGCGCCGCATTCTCAAAAAACGCCGCCGCCGCGCGGGAATAACGATAAAGAGGGTCGCGGTCGGTATTCACGATCAGTTCCGCCGCATAATATTCGCCCGCGTCACGCAGGGCGCTGTAAAGTTCGTTCATAGATACCTCCGACAGTGGGGGATTGGTATGTTCATTATAGCACAGATTTGGGGAGATTGCAATTTTTTTGTTTTGGGGAGACGGTCGCTTTTTGAAAAAAGCTCCGCAAAAACTTTTATACGGTGTAGCCGTTTTTTGCAGTTGATATGATATAGAAGGGGAATTTTTGATGGGTCCGTGCGTAGCCATATAGGATATCCCCGTCGACAAAATATAGACATCCAAATTCTGAGGAAGGGTGGAGACGGAAGTCAGGGGCCACCGAGACCCTGACTTCCCACGCCGTGAGGGATAAC
>JAFYOX010000033.1 GCA_017547755.1 Clostridia bacterium
GGTGATTCTCTTGCGGCTGCTGTATTCCAGATCGGTGAACGTTTGTTGGTTTTTCATTTTCGTTTGTCTCCCTGTTGTGTTGATATGAATATTATACCATATCTTTTTTGATAGGGTGGAGTTAATCAGTATTTACTTAAGCTAAGCGAAAACGATCAGAAGAACGAGAGTGATCAGGATCAGAACCGTTCCGCAGATGAAAACGGGCCGCCGGACTTTGCCGAGGCGGTAGGAGTTGAACAGCCAGACAAAGAGGAAGACGAGGGGAATGATGATGATCGAAAGATTCAGAGCGAGGTCGGAATAGGGCAATCGCGGTGTTGTCATAAGGCGGCTCCTTTCTGAATTTTTTACTGTTTCCTTTTGCTTATTTTGTCAGCGTGCGTCCGACGGCATCGTTCCAGCCGCTGTAGAGTTCCGCGCGCTTTTCTTCGGGGATGGACGGTTCGAACGTCTTGTCGACGGCGCGGAGTGCGAGGAGTTCGTCCTTCGACTGCCAGAAGCCCGACGCGAGACCCGCGAGGAATGCCGCACCGAGCGCGGTCGATTCGCGGACGACCGGACGGATGACGCGGCGGTTGCTGATGTCTGCCTGGAACTGCATCAGGAAATTGTCACGGGTCGCACCGCCGTCCACGCGGAGTTCGTGGATCGGTGCGCCGGTATCGCGTTCCATGGCGTGGATGAGATCGGCAGACTGGTAGGCGATCGATTCTTCAGCCGCACGGATGATGTGTTCGCGCTTTGTGCCGCGGGTGATGCCGACGATGGTGCCGCGTGCGTACATATCCCAGTACGGCGCGCCGAGACCGGTGAACGCGGGAACGAGGTAGACGCCGCCGCTGTCGGGAACCTTGGTCGCATAATATTCCGCGTCGCGGCTTTCGGAGAAGAAGCGCATTTCGTCGCGGAGCCACTGGATGACGGAGCCGCCGCAGAAGACGCTTCCTTCGAGGGCATAGGTGACCGCTTCGCCTTCCAGACCGGCGCAGATGGTGGTCAGCAGACCGTTTTCGCTGTATTCGCGTTTGGTGCCGGTGTTGAGCAGGAGAAAGCATCCGGTGCCGTAGGTGTTCTTCGCGTCGCCTGCGGAGAAGCATCCCTGTCCGAACAGCGCGGCCTGCTGGTCGCCGGCAACACCGCAGACAGGAATGTCGCAGCCGTCGATCTTTGCGGTGCCGAAGAAGCCGGAGGACGGCTTTACGTCGGGAAGCATGGATGCGGGAACGCCGAACAGGGCGAGAAGATCGCTGTCCCATTCGAGGGTGTTGATGTTGTAGAGCATGGTGCGGGAAGCGTTGGTGCGGTCGGTGGCATGGACGCCGGTGAGCTTCCAGATGAGCCATGTATCGACGGTACCGAACATGAGTTCGCCGTTTTCCGCACGTTCACGGACGCCTTCGACGTTGTCGAGGATCCACTTGATCTTGCTGGCGGAGAAGTATGCGTCCGGCACGAGACCGGTTTTTTCACGGATCACCGCGTGATGCGGTGCCATTTCGTCAATGATGGGTGCGGTACGGCAGCACTGCCATACGATGGCGTTCATGACGGGCGTGCCGGTTTTTCTGTCCCAGACGATGGTGGTTTCACGCTGGTTCGTGATGCCGATGGCGGCGATTTCCGCCGCGGAAATGCCGGTTTTTGCGATGACTTCCATCAGACAGCCGTACGAGGTGGACCAGATGTCGATGGGATCGTGTTCCACCCAGCCTTCCTTCGGATAGATCTGCGGGAATTCACGGGCGACGACGCCGACGATCTTTGCGGAATGGTCGAACAGGATGGCACGCGAGGACGTTGTGCCCTGGTCAATGGCGATAACGTATTTTTTCATGGGATGCCTCCGAATATAAGTCAGCGGGTACGGGATCGGTACCCGGATTTTGTTTTTTGAACAGAAATTTGCGGAGAAGTGGAGTTCCGGGAAGTTCAGATCTCCAGACGTGCGGCACCGCCGGCTTCCGCGGCAAGCGCTTCGTCACTGCGGCAGGTGAGGATGAGGTACTGACCTTCGATCATGAGGGAGACGATGGCTTCGATGCGGGCGGTATCGATGTGTGCGAAGCTTTCATCGAAGATCATGAAGGGGAGTTCGTTTTTGAAGATTTCTTCGGCGAGGGCGATGCGGAGCGAGAGGTAGGCAAGGTCGGAAGTTCCGCGGGAGAGATATTCGCCCGGGAGAACGTCCGTTTCCGTGGAGCATCCCGCGTTGAAGCTGCCGTCGAGGGTGAGGGATTCGTGTGAGCCGCTGGTCGCGCCGGAAAGGAGGATGGATGCGTTTTCCGCGATCTTCGGGAGGATGCCGGAGCGCATATTTTCGCCTGCCTGCGTCAGTGCGGATTTTGCGAGTTCGCACGCTTCGTGACGGAGGGACAGTTCTTCGATGCGGCGGTCGAGTTCGTCGAGCGCCGTGGCGGCTTCGTCGGGATTGTGCGCGGGAGAACCGAGAGCGGCAAGCTGGGTCTCTAGTTCATGCTGGCGTTTTTCCGCCGATTTCAGCGCGCTGTTCGTGAATTCCCGTTCGCGCACCAGATTTTTGATGCCTTCCGGATTCAGGGAAGAAGCGGCCTGTCCCCACGGAAGCTTGACCGCTTCCAGATATTCGTATTCCGCGTTCACGCGGTCCACGCCGGTGAGCTGTTCGTTCAGGGCTTCCAGTTTTCCGGTCAGGTGGGACAGCTTTGTGAGCATGGCCTCCCGGTCTTTGCGGATATCGGCCGCCATGGTGCGGAGGAGTTCCAGTGTTGCAAAGATATCTTCCTTCGGTTCGATGCCTGCGGCGGCACACAGTTCGTCGGTTTTTGCGACGGCGTTGTCGAACTTCTGCTTTGCCTGTGTGAGAACCGGATCGGAGGAACGGAAATCGTCCGGATCTTCCGGTTCTTCGTCTGCCGGATCGTCTGCGGGCAGGGCGGAACAGAGCTGTTCAAGTTCGTCGATGGACGCGGCGTCCCACTCTTCCAGAAGGCGGATCAGAGCGGCGGACGTGCGGGTATTGCGGATGAGGAAGACCCCGCCGAGCGTGACAAAGCCGAGCGTCATGACGAGGGGAATGAGGTAGGAGTCGTTATTGAGCCAGTACAGCAGCATGGTCGCGCCGAGCCCGAACAGTCCGGCGAGAAAGAGCACCATCGATGCGGTGAACTGGTTATGCGCGGAGAGATCGAGCCGCTGTGCTTCCGCCACGGGTTCCGGCAGGCTGTCGGCCGGCAGTACGGCAGGCGTGTCGGCGGGATCGGGATCCGGGAAGACATCTCTGGTGCCGTCCTGGCCGTAGGTTTCGCAGGCTTCGGCGTAGGCGCGGATGTCGCGTTCGGCTTCTTCCAGCGTTTCGGCGAAATTTCCGCCGAGAGGGGATTCGTCCAGTGCGGCGAGGGTATCGCGGAGCGCACCGATATTTTTTTCCGCCGTTTCGGCAGAATCGATGCGGCGTTTGAGCATGACGATGTCGAGTGCCTGGAAAATGCCGTCACAGCGGCGTTTGTCTTCCCAGAGTTCGGCGATGCGCCGGCGGATCTCGTTCAGGGAATTGCTGACGCGGAGGATCTCGGAGGAAGTGCCGGAAGATGTGCGGATCTCTTCCGCGAGGGCGGCACGCTTTTCGCGCAGTTCGCCGAGCTCGCCGCCGCTTCCGTTTTTATGGCAGATCTCGCGGCGGACATTGTCGATGGTGCGGACGGCTTTTTTGATGTCCACGTTTTCGTCGGCGGAGGTCAGGAGATTTTCGACCGCAGTTCCGACACTTCCGGCATCGGGACGGATGAGGGCGTTCTGACCGACGAAGCAGGTGTTCATGAAGACGTCCTCGGAGATGCCGAAGAAATATTCGCCGGGGTTCTGTCCGGTGAGGGATTCGCCCGTCACGCGGTTGATGATGCGCACGCGTTCGCGTGCGGGGCCGTCATCGGAGGTGAGGATGGCGCGTTCAAGGCGGTATTCGATGCCTTCGTCGGTTTCCAGAAGAATGTAGCCGGCGGCCTGCCCGGTGAGGCGGTTGATATAACGCGCACGTTCGGACGGTTCGCCGTTTTTCGGGGATTTGGCGGACAGTCCGTAGAAGACGAACTTGATGAACATCGCCGCCGAGGATTTTCCGGACTCGTTGGCGCCGTGGAGGACGTTCACCCCGTCATAGAGGCGGATTTCGTAATTGGAAAGTCCGCCGAAAGAAATGATGTGTAAAAGTTTCAGTTTCATAGCGGTATCCTGTCAGACCCGGAATTCAGAGATTCCCGGGATTCGGTGGTTTCAATGGTCAGAAGGTCTTTTCTCCGGCGAGGGCGGAGAGGGCATAACGGAAGGCACGGATGCCGACTTCGCGGGTACGCGCGTCTTCCGATTCGATGGAAGGCTTCAGGATGCGGTAAAGTTCGCCGGTGATGGTGGGATCGGTTTCGAGAGCGGCACGGTCGACGTCCGGAAGGGTAGCGTCCTCAACGCGGAGGAAGAACAGACCGAAGGAGCTGTTTTCCAGCGCTTCCGTATCGATGACGAGGGACGACGATACGATCCCCGTGAGGCGGAGCGAGAGAAGGGTATCCTCACCGAAGCGGTTCTGTGCGATGCAGGCGGCGACGGCTTCTCTGACGTCTGCCTGGGTGGAGAGCCCGGTGAGGGCAAGCTCGCATTTTTCGTAGCGGCGTTTGGAGAAGCGCACCCGCTTGACGGTGACGGCGGATGTTCTGCCGGTTTTTTCGATCTCGACCACGCAGGCACCTTTCGGACCGGTTTCGTCGAAGGCGCGTGCTTCGAGGCATCCGCAGTAGCACCAGCGACCGTCGTGACCGGGAGCGGGCGGATTATGGATATGTCCGAGCGCGGAATAGTCCGCGCCGAAGGCGTCGAGGTGTTCGGCGGTGACCGGGCAGTCCTTGACGGAGGCTTTTGCGCCGGTCATATCGCAGTGGCAGACGAGAAGATTCACCCGCGAGGGATCGGCGACTGTATTTTCGGCGATCGGGACGCTGACGAGGCTGTTTTCCGTGAATCCGAAGCCGTAAACGGAGACGGGAAGATCCGGAAGATCGCAGCAGGACAGCGTATTTTCGCGGAAAATATGCACGTTCCCGGGGAAGGTGATCCGTGTCCACACGCTGTCGGCGGATGCGGGGTCATGGTTGCCGGGCGCAATGAACACGGGTTTGCCGAACCGCTCGAACTCGCGCACAAGCAGGGCGACGGTCTCGCGCGTGACATAAGCCCCGTCAAACAGGTCGCCCGCGATGAGCAGAAGATCGATGCCGTTCGCGCGTGCATACGTCATCATGGACGTGAAGGCGGCGCGCAGCTCATTCCGGCGGATCTCGGCATGACGTGAGTCAAGACCGGAAAACGCGCTGTCAAGATGTACGTCGCCCGTATGTAAAATTTTTATCATATATATTGAAAATCCCTGTGGTATTTGTTTTCTCCATTATAACATATTTACAGGTCGATTGCAAGAACACTCGCTTTTTCCGATTGTAAACAATATGTGAGTCGGGGAAAATATATGGAGTGCGGGATGTTTGGAAAGGGGAAACGGTCGCTTTTTGAAAAAAGCTCCGCAAAAACTTCAATCTATGGCAGCCATCTTTTGCAGTTGACATGGGATGGCGGAGAAATTTGCAGGAACAAAATTTGATTCGATTTTTGTAGGGGCGATTCACGAATCGCCCGTTTAACGAA
>JAFYOX010000034.1 GCA_017547755.1 Clostridia bacterium
GTAATCTCCCGCGCAGTCTATCCCTGGGAGCTTGTTCCGCCCTATACCGGCTCATCGGCTATCAACGAAGGCGCATTCTTCCTGAAAAACGCAGGCAGGCTGTTCATTATCTACTCCGGCAACGGATGCTGGTCCAATGATTACTGCTTCGGCGTACTGGAATATACCGGCGGAGACATCTGCTCGGCTGAAGCGTGGATCAAGCACGACAAGCCCATCTTCGAAAGAGCCAACGGCGTCTTCGGCCCGGGGCACGCTTCATTTTTCAGGTCCCCGGACGGAAGCGAAGTATGGTGCGCTTATCATGGCATGAAAAAATACAACGAAACCGCCGTTTACGCACCCAGATACTTCAATCTGCAGAAAGTTGACTTTGACGAAACAGGCTATCCCGTCATGGGTGAGCCTGCAGGATATGAAACCGATATCATCCCGCCCTCCGGAGAAAGCGAATTTTGAGACTCTTTATTGCATTCCTGCTTCTTTTGACTTCTTTTCTTGCCCTCGGCATATCCGCGGATGAGGCTGTGCCGGAGGAGACAACGGAAAGCGCCGATATCTCTTCAGACGATGCGAGCGCCGCCGAAGACGAACCCGTATTCACCGTTCCGGCTTCCAGGCTGTTTACCATGGTAAGTGAACCCGACTACGGCGTATTTGATGAAAGCGGATTTCCCGCTCTCTCGGATGAAAGCGCCGTCAGATGGATTGACCGCCCCGAACGTCTGCCGCTGTATGCCGAAGCCATGTACCGCTGGCTTGAAAGAGAAGCTCATTCGGGCGGCGCGCTCTCCGATGTGACGCTCGGCGACCGGATCATCCATGCAGACGGAAGCGAGGCTTTTGTTCACACGATTCCGCTGACCTATGAGTTTTCCTTCAGGCTTCCCGATGATCTTCCTCCCGCATCCAGGCAGTCCTACATCACGCTCATGAAAGACCGGCTGATTTCCTACATTGCGGCGGAAGTCTTCGATAACGCCGTGCGGCCGCTGGTAACCGCCGAAAACGCCTTCGACCGTGATCATCCCGAGGTTTTCTGGATGACCGGCGCATGCTCATGGAATACGCGATGCACGGTCACTTCCGTAACCGTAAAGGAAAACACCGTATATGTCACCTGCCGTCAGCGGATTTTCTACTATCTTTCCAGCAGCAAATTTGATATCCGCGCCGAATCTTACCGTGATCCCGCCATTATAGCGGAAGCCGAACAGGAACGTGACCGCGCGGCGGACGAAATTATCGCATCCATTCCCGAAGGAGCGGATACCGAAGGCATACTCCGGCATTTCAACCGGACGCTGACGATGATAAACGGCTACAATTCCTCCGATGATCTTTATTCCGTCGGAAGTGATCCAAGAGAGTGCATTTCCGCTCTCACCGGAAGATACGGCGAAAAAGGTCCGGTATGCGAAGGATATGCAAGAGCGTTCAAGGTTCTCTGTGACCGCGTTTCGATCCCCTGCGTTCTTGCGGACGGAGTCGGAACAAACAAACCCGAATCCGATCCCGTTCTTCATATCTGGAACCTCGTTTATCCCGGCGACGGATTCTGGTATGCCGTTGACGTCACATGGAACGATCCGGTGATAAACGGAAAATCCGATCTTGTCAGCGGTTACGAAAGTGAGAAGTATTTTCTCATCGGACGCCTGGACGAACGGAACGATTTGAAATTCGAAAACTCCCATGCGCTCCGCAATCAGGTCATGGATCCCGGCGTTTGTTTTGTAAACGGA
>JAFYOX010000035.1 GCA_017547755.1 Clostridia bacterium
GCCGATTTCGTCTGTTAGTTTCAGGGCTTCTTCTTTGAATTCTTTGGTATACTTCATGTTGTCGCCTCCATTTTGGTTTTCCTTTATTTTACCATACTTTTTGGGTCTTTGGCGACTGCACTTTTAGTATATCAGTTCACTCAATACCTTCAGGGCACAGACAAGCACTCTTGTTATGCCGGAAATTCCCGAGGGCAGCTTTGCAAAGAAGCTGTACAGCACATATCTCAGCTATCTTCCGAAAGAGAAAGTATCGTTTCCTTTGAAGATGAACGAGGATGCAAGGGGCAGTTTTACCGAACTTTTGAAAACCGAGAAGTGCGGTCAGTTCAGTGTGAATATTTCCAAACCCGGTATTACGAAAGGGCAGCATTGGCATAACACCAAGTGGGAGTTCTTCATTGTAGTAGCCGGTCACGGATTGATCCAGCAGCGTAAGATTGGCACGGACGAGGTACTGAACTTTGAGGTTTCGGGAGATAAGATCGAGGCGGTCCATATGCTTCCCGGATATACGCACAATATCATCAATCTGTCTGAAACGGACAACCTTGTAACTGTGATGTGGGCGAATGAGCAGTTTGACCCGGATCATCCGGATACATTTTTTGAGGCGGTAGAAAAATGGAAATGAATTTAAAACCGGATTACAGCGATATCGGATTCAAAAACAACGGAAAACTGAAGCTTCTCATCATCGTCGGCACACGCCCTGAGATCATCCGTCTTTCTGCCGTCATCAATAAATGCCGGCAGTATTTCGATACGATCCTCGCACATACGGGGCAGAATTACGACTATAATCTGAACGGGATCTTCTTCCGGGATCTGAAGCTTGCCGATCCCGAAGTATATATGGATGCGGTCGGTGACGATCTCGGCGCAACGGTCGGGAATATCATCAACTGTTCCTACAAGCTGATGAATCAGATCAAACCCGATGCGCTCCTGATCCTCGGCGATACAAATTCCTGTCTTTCCGCGATCGCGGCGAAGAGACTGCATATCCCCATCTTCCATATGGAAGCCGGCAACCGCTGCAAGGATGAATGCCTGCCTGAAGAAACCAACCGGAGAATCGTTGACATCATTTCCGATGTGAATATGGCTTATTCGGAACACGCGAGACGCTATCTCCACGAATGCGGACTTCCCAAGGAACGTACCTATGTGACGGGCTCTCCCATGGCAGAGGTGCTTCATCAGAATCTCAGTGAGATCGAGGCAAGCGATATACTTGAGCGTCTCGGACTCGAGCCGAAAAAGTACATCCTTCTGTCGGCGCACAGGGAAGAGAACATCGATACGGAAAAGAATTTCACAAGCCTGTTTACGGCGATCAACAAACTTGCGGAAAAATACGATATGCCGATCCTTTATTCCTGCCATCCGCGAAGCAGAAACCGGCTGGAAAAGAGCGGATTCGTTCTCGATCCTCGTGTGATCCGTCACGAACCTCTCGGGTTCCACGATTACAACAAACTGCAGATGAACGCTTACGCCGTTGTTTCGGACAGCGGTACACTTCCCGAAGAATCCAGCTTCTTCACAAGCGTCGGGGATCCGTTCCCGGCAGTCTGCATCCGGACTTCCACGGAACGCCCGGAAGCTCTGGACAAAGCCTGCTTTATCCTTGCCGGAATTGACGAAAACAGTCTTCTGCAGGCGGTGACCACGGCGGTGGATATGAACGACAGCGGGGATTATGGGATTCCCGTGCCGAATTATGTAGAAGAAAACGTATCGACCAAGGTAGTAAAGATCATCCAGTCCTATACCGGGGTGGTCAACAAAATGGTCTGGAGAAAATAAACCCGAAAGGAGCAGGGATCGATGGATGAAAAAGAAGTACAGCAGATATTGACAGAGATCCTCTGCGATGCGGTCAATGAGACGGGTAAAAATGAAGTTCTCAAGCAAAAAATTACGCCTGATATTCTTCTATCTGTATATTATTTGGCAAAAAAACATGATTTGGCACATCTGATATCCAATTTTGTTTACCGTAATGAGATAGAGATTGCTCCGGAATTCCGTCAGAAACTGCAGCTTGAAGAATTCATGGCTGCTTACCGATACGAACAGACAGAATATACTTTTAAGGAAATATGCAGTGCATTCGATGAAGCCAAAATACCATATATTCCACTAAAAGGATCCGTGATTCGGCCATACTATCCCTGCGGAAACATGCGGACAAGCTGTGATATTGACATTTTGATTTATGAGGACGATCTGGAAACTGCAATTAACTGCCTGAAAGCAATAGAATATTGCTGCGGAGAACAGAATTATCGTGATGTATCGCTGTACTCCCCGAATCAAATTCATTTGGAACTACATTTCAATATTCAGGAGAACAAGGATAATCTGGACGCAGTATTAAAAGATGTGTGGGAATATGCTGTACTAGCAAATAATTTCCAATACAGGCTTTCCGAGGCATTTTTTGTTTTTCATATTTTTGCCCATATGACTTATCATTTCCTGTCGGGCGGATGCGGAATACGCTCCTTGCTGGACATTTGGGTGATGGAACATAAAATGGGGATTACTTATACCTGTGCAAAGGATTTATTGACGCGAGCCGGCATATATCAATTTGCCGCAGAGATCAGTAAACTCGCAGATCGATGCTTTACTCTTAGCGACAGAGATACATTTTCTGATCCTATACTTGATTACATTTTTCAAGGCGGTGTGTATGGCAGTATTGAAAATCACATCGCAGCTAAAAAATCAAAATACAAAACCAGAACTGCATATGCGCTGAACAGGCTCTTTCTTCCCTATAAATCTATGATGGATGTGTATCCTTTCTTGAAAAAGGCTCCGTTTCTGTTGCCATTTTGCTGGACTGCAAGATGGATCAAAGCAGTAGCAGATGGTAAATCCGGACGGATTGCTTTGGAAATGTCGTATGCCAATCACATGACCGAAGAAAAAATCAAAGAAATAGAAGGAATTTTTTCCCGATTGGGATTATGAGTTCAGCAAGATACAGGGATGTCTGGAAATGGTTGAAAACGCCCAAAGCAAAAAACACTCCGGAAAACGGATTTTCCGTGGCGAACATAAAGAAGTCTTTATGTTGATTTCCAAACACAGGCATGCTATAATCCCACATAAAATACGAAATAGGACAACGCAATTTCAACACAACCCCATGGACTTGCCTCCGGTTTTGTGATACAATAGATGCAGAAATTTCCCGGGCAGAGGACGCTTTCTGCCCATATCCCCCGAAAAGGAGCTAAATTATGGAAGCTAAATTCAAGAATCCGGCGTCCCCGACCGAAGAAAGGGTACAGGATCTCATGTCGCGGATGACTCTCCGCGAGAAGCTCGCGGTCATCATCGAAACCTCTCCGGCAAACGAACGTCTCGGCATCCCGAAATACAATCACGGCAACGAAGCCCTGCACGGGGTCGTCCGTCCCGGAAAATACACCGTATTTCCGCAGGCGATCGCGCTCGGTGCGACCTTTGACGACGCGCTGATCGAAGAGATCGCCGGATGCATTTCCGACGAATCCCGGGCGATGCACCATCACGGCAAGGCGGAAAGCATTCCCGATCAGGAATTCGACGGCAGATACAACGGACTGCTGACGTTCTGGTCGCCCGACCTCAATCTCTGCCGTGACCCGCGCTGGGGCAGAACCGGCGAGACCTACGGTGAGGATCCGTATCTTGCCGGAAAAATGGGCGCAGCATTCGTCCGCGGACTGCAGGGAAATGATCCGGACTACCTCAAGGCGGTGGCAACGCCCAAGCACTATACCGGAAACAACGAAGAGCACAACCGCTTCTCCTGCAATGCGGTCATGAGTGAAAAGTCCCTGCGCGAATATCATCTGGAACCGTTCCGCCGCGCGGTGGAAGAAGGAAGACCGGCGGCTGTCATGGCGGCGTACAACGCGATCAACGGCGAGCCCTGCCATCAGAATCCGTACCTTCTGAAAACGATCCTGCGCGAGGAATGGGGCTTTGACGGCTATGTCGTCTCCGACTGCAGCGGCATTGCCCGCCTGTGGGACGCCCATCACAAACATGAGGATCCGGCAGATGCGGCGTCAGCGGCGCTGAACGCAGGAATCGACCTCGAATGCGGCAGCTACAGCCCGTACGAGCATTTTTACATGGAATTTCTGGAACGTCAGCTTGCGGAAGGCAAGACCACGGAGGAACGCATCGACGAAGCCTGCCGCCGTGTCCTGACCGCACGTTTCCGTCTCGGTCAGTTTGACCCCGACGAAATGGTTCCGTTCTCGAAGATCCCGCTGTCCGTGGTCGGATGCGAAAAGCACGCGTCTCTCGCCTACCGTGCGGCGGCGGAATCCATCGTCCTTCTGAAAAACAACGGCATTCTCCCGCTGAAACCGGACGCCAAGATCGCCGTGGTCGGCAACAATGCGCATCTCTGCCAGTTCGGCGACTACAGCGGCAAGCCGAAGAATCCTCCGGTCTCCCCGCTCGACGGTATCCGTGCACTGGGCGGAGACAATGTCACCTTTGTCCGCTGGACGGGCATCCGTTCTGCGGATCAGTACACCGTCATCACGTCCGATCATCTGCTGGATCCGGACGGAAATCCCGGTTTGCGCGGTTCCTATTACCGCAACGCAGGCTTCCTCGGCACGTCCAGAGTGCGCACCGACGACAAGATCGATTTCGCATGGCGCGATCAGATGCCCGACTCCTACATCGAAACACCGCAGTATTCGATCCGCTGGGAAGGGGCTCTCGCACCGAAGCTCTCCGGCACGTACTTCCTTCGCCTGAACTATTCCGGCTGTGCGCCGTGCGAAACGCCGAAGATCTTCCTCGACGGCAGAGAGATCGGCACCCAGACCGCCGTTGATCTGGAAAGCGGCAGAACCTATCCGATCACCGTCGAATACATCAAATCGGCGGAAGGACCGTCCGTCCAGCTTTCGTGGATCCAGCCCGCGTCCGACGGGGAAGAACTCTTCTCCGCGGAATGCAGTGCCGCCGAACAGGCGGATGCGGTCGTAGCCGTCGTCGGTCTCGGCACGGAATACGAACGGGAAGGACGCGACAAGGATTCCCTCGATCTTCCGCCGGAGCAGGAAGTGCTTCTGAGCCGTCTGTGGGAGGCAAACCGGAATCTGATCGTCGTTCTCGTCTCCGGAAGTCCGCTGACGGTTCCGGAGATCCACGCACATTCCGCCGCGATGATCGAAGCGTGGTATCCCGGAGAAGCGGGCGGCCGTGCGCTGGCGGATATTCTCTACGGAAAGGTCAATCCTTCCGGACGTCTCTGCGCGACCTTCCCGATGTCCGTGAACGATATCCCTCCGTTCAACGATTACGAAATGTCCCACGGCAGAACCTATATGTACAATACGAAGGATCCGCTGTATCCGTTCGGCTTCGGTCTGTCCTATACCCGTTTTGCGTATTCCGATCTGCGCGCAGACGGCAGGGAAGTAACGGTCCGCGTGAAGAATACCGGCGATACGGCAGGGGATGACGTCGTCCAGCTCTATCTCGACAGTGCCGGAGAAGCGGGTCAGCCGATGCTCCGTCTGGTACGCTTTACGCGCGTTTCACTGGATGCCGGTGAGGAAACCATCGTCACCTTCACCCTTGACAACCGCTGCTTCACGCTGTTCTCCAAAGAAGGAAAGGAAATCATTACCAGCGGAACATATCATCTTTATATCGGCGGCTCACTTCCCACCAAGAGAAGTGAAGCGCTCGGTGCTTCCCCCTGTGTACATATCACGCTGACCGTCTGAGAAAAACAGCGGAAACGGAGGGTAATCATCATGTCAGAAATCCGATCCTGCCTGCATCAGACGCTGAACACCGGCTGGTGCATCGCCCATGATCCCGAAAACCGCGGGATCGCCGATCAATGGAATACCGCGATCCCGGAGACCGCGGTGCCGTGCCGGGTTCCGTCAATCATTCAGGAAACGCTTCCCGGCTGTCACGGCACTGCGTTTTACTGGTGCCGCTTTACGCCCCATCTGAAGACCGGCAGAACGGACCGCATCCGTCTGCGCTTCGGCGGCGTCGACTATATGGCGCAGGTATGGCTGAACGGCATATATCTCGGGATGCACGAAGGCGGTGAAACGCCGTTCTTCTTCGATGTCACGGATACGCTGTCCCTTGATGCCGAAAACCTGCTGTCCGTCCGTGTCCTCAACCCGATCGAAACGGACATCGACGGACGTAATATCCACAATATCCCCAACCGGAACAAAACGATCCACTGGCAGGGCGGCTCCTGCATGAACAGCGGCGGCATCTGGTACGATGTCACGCTGTCGGTACTGCCTACGGTCTGTGCGGAAGAACTGTTCTTACAGGGAGATCTGCACACCGGCGCGCTGACTGCACAGTTTGAAATCCATAACACACAGGACGACACTCACCCTGTCCGCGCACAGCTTGCCGTATATGACAAGATCACCGGCGAAAAGATCGTCGATACCGCGTCGGACTTCTCTGCGGAACCGGGGATCCGCGCGGCTGAACTGCACCTGACGGTTCCCGACGTCATCACATGGGATATTGACAATCCGCATCTCTACCGCGTCTCTCTGACGCTGACGAGTCCTTTCGGGGAAGACCGGAAGATCCTGAATTTCGGCTTCCGCGAATTCATGGTGAAGGACGGCTTCTTCTTCCTGAACGGCAGAAAGATCTTTCTCAAGTCCGCACATACGGGAAATGCGTTCCCGGTCGGACAGAATTATCCCGCGGTCACCGCGCAGATCCGGCAGGATCTCTGGATGGCAAAATCCTACGGCTTCAATATGATCCGTTCAATCAGCGGTATGCTCCGTCCCGAACAGATCGATATCTGCGATGAACTGGGGCTGATGTTATATGAGGAATGCTATGCGGCATGGCAGCTCGGCATCGGTCTCGACGAAAATACGCTTTCCGATGAAGAAAAACAGCGGATGTGCGAACGGTATCTGTCCGGCAATATCGAAATGATCCGCCGTGACCGCAATCATGCTTCGGTCGCGGCTTGGGGACTTCTCAACGAAATGCCGCCATCCTCGACGATCTGCCGCTATGCACCGACAACCCTTCCGATCCTGCGGAAATACGATCCCACGCGCTTTATTTTCCAGCATTCCGGCCGCTGGGACGATTCCGTCGACACAGGCTCCGGCGCAAATCCCTACAGTACGACATGGGATGCACGGATGGGCTATGAAGAGAAGGGCGAAATGATCAAAGATACGCCCCATCTGCCGTTCCACGTCCGTCTGAACGGCGTCGGGGATTATCATGTCTACCCGCAGTTCCCGTTAAGTGAAGAAACGGCAGGTCTGATCCGCCGTTACTGTCAGGATGCGCTTCCCGCATTCCTGTCCGAAAGCGGACTCAGCGGTCTGTTCAACGTCATCGAAGAAACCAGACAGTTCCGTCAGCACGGATGCAGGGAAGACCTTGAAGACTATCAGTTTGTCGCACGGCAGGCGGAACGTCTGGAAAAAGACTGGGAACGTCTCGGTCTTTCCCGCGTTTACCCTTGTGCGGAAATGTTTCTGAAAGAAAGCCAGCGTCTCAGCAGTGCGGACCGCCGTCAGATGTTCGATGTTATCCGTGCAAATCCCAGGCACAACGGATACAGTCTGACGGGACTTTTGGACCATGGCATGTGCGGCGAGGGACTCTGGAGCTACTGGCGCCGTCCCAAGCCGGAGGTTTACGACACAGTCTGCGACGGATGGGCGCCGCTTCGGTTCTGCCTGTTTGTCCGACATCATGTCTATCGCGGCGAAGAATTCGAGATCGAAGCCGTGCTCGCCAACGAATGCGTACTGACCCCCGGCAGATATACGGCGGATTTCGCAGTCGTCGGCAGCTGCGGAACCGTTCTGCAGTTCTCCGAAGATTTTGTCATTGAAGACGACGCCTTCGCGCTTCCCGTCATGAAGCGGAAGATCACCCTCGACGTTCCGACCGGAAAGTATACGCTGACCGCACATCTCCGTGACGGCGGCGCGGCACAGGGAAACTTCCTTTCCTTCTATGTCAAGGATGCAGACGAACTTCCGACAGTTTCCGCAGAGATCGCATCTCTCGGACTTGCACCGCAGACGGAAGATCTTCTGAGCGCACATGGTGTGGTTCTGACGCCGTATAACGGACAGCGGCAGGGCGTGATCCTTGCTGGCAGGAATATCACAGCGGAACAGCTGATCTCTCTGTGCAAATCGGCGGAAGCAGGAGCTGTGGTGCTCTTTCTTGACAATCAGGCATTCTTCAATGCCGGAAACGGCAGTTTTGACAAACTTTCACTGCTCGGTATCGCAGACGATGCCCGCGTGACGACCCACGCCGACTGGCTCTATCATAAGGAATGCGTCGCGGCAAACGCACAGGTCTTCGATGGACTGGGGCTCGGCTGTGTCGATTCCGTCCGTTACGGTCAGACATTTCCGCATTCCGCGATCGAAACGGAACGCACACCGGACGATGTGATCTGTCCTGCATTCCAGACCGGCTTCTACGGCTATGCCGGCGGCTACGGATGCATGCACATCATGGCAGGATTTGCCATCGGCTGCGGACGCATCTATTCCAACAGCTTTGCGCTCGAAACTCTGGCAGGGAAGCACCCCGCAGCAGATATGCTTCTGCTCAATTATGTACGGTATCTGACCGGTCTGATGTAATAAGAAAACTCAGTTTCATACTCAATAGTAACCGCCAAATAAACCGCATTCCACGCAAATCCGAAACGTCAGTCTGTGACATAGACATGCTGCAGCGGCTTTTTGAAAACCACTGCCGTATAATACCACAAAGATCATCTTCCCAAGGAGGAACTTATGCCGCGTCAGATTCATTATCATGCCGATACCATCATGCAGAACCCCTTCCCGCGGATCACCAAAACTGGAGCCGTTTCGCCGAACGGGGAATCCACACCGTTTGTTTTCCGTGACCGTCTGTATCGTCTGGAGCTGTGTGATCCGTCCCGCGGACTGGATCCGGATGCTCCGGTGTCTGCGCTGATCCGTGACCGGGAAACCGGCGAAATCCTGTCCCGTCTGGGCGAAGGATGCTATTATTACTCGCTCTATCAGGAAGGGGACACCGTCTATATGCTTGGGACTCTTTCCCGCAAGCCTAAGCTGTCCGGGGATACGATCCTTTTGTTTGAAACCAAAGACCTCATTCACTGGTCGGAGGGAAGAGTGCTTCTCACCAATCCCGGCTGGCAGTATTTCAATACCTCCCTGACGAAAGGCGAGGACGGCTATGTCCTCTGTCTGGAAGCCAATGCTCCGGCGGAACACGTTGGTATTCCGTTCACCTGCTTTTTTGCGCACTCGCCGGACATGATTCACTGGACGCTGCCCGATCCGGAACTGGGTTATCCGAAAGACCGTTACATCGGCGGACCGTGGCTGCGGTACAGTAAGGGCTATTATTACCTGATCACCGTGGAATCCCTGCCGTGCGCGCGGTTTACCAACTATATCCAGCGGACGAAGGATTTTGAGGTGTGGGAAACCGGCTACTATAATCCGCTCCTGATGCCCGACAACGATGACCGCTTGATTTCCCCGTATGCCTACGATCTGTCGACGGAACTGATCCGGCAGATCCGCACCGGGTTCATTTCCAGCAATTCCGATATCGATCTGTGTGACTGGCAGGGGAAAACGCTGATTTCCTACAACGCCGGCAATCAGCTGGGATTTTACTACATGGCGGAAGCGGAATACGAAGGCACCGTGGAAGAATTTCTGGAAGCGAATTTCCGCTGAATTCGCTTTCTGCGGATGCTCTGGCAATGGATGTTTGGATGTGTGAATTCACGGATTGTTCACACATTTCCGCAAAGAACGTGATAGAATGTAAGAAATACATATACTGGAAACGGATCGTTCGCTTTCGGTATGCCTGAAATGAAAGGATTTATCCATCATGAAAAAGACAGCACTTCTTCTGGCTGCTCTGCTTTGCGTAAGTATGAGCTTGCCTGCCCTTGCTCACAAGGACAACAAATCCATCGGGGAAGTTCCTCAGTACACCGGCGAAATCGTGATCGACGGGGAAATGGACGAAATTTACGAATACGGTCTGAAGTATACGGCAGATCAGGAAGTTCTGGCGGATACGGAAGAAGCTCTTAAGCCCGACCCCAGTGCAGGCGTTACCGCAGAACTGTATACTCTGTATAACGGTTCTGTCCTCTACTACTATGTTGAAGTAGACGACCCTCAGCTGATGGCTCACGATACGAGCGTAAAGCTGTTCCGCAACGAATGTCTGGAAATCGCGTGGGACTTCACCAATGCGGGCGATATCGAAGACAGCCGCTGGAAGTACATGATCCCCGCAGATTCTTCCGTTGCATTTGAAACCCGCGGTCCGATCACGACCGACGCAGTAACGATTGCAACCGTCCGTCATTCCAGCGGTTACAGCATCGAACTTGCACTGGATACCTCCAAGGTGGAAGGTGTCACCGTTGCTCCCGGTGCGGAAATCGGTTTTGTTTACTTCATTGACGACATCCGTGCCGACGGCGGTTACGGTATTATGCCCACCATCTCCAACGCAGAAGGTTATCATGCGGAAGTTTCCAATACTCCTCTGGTAATGGACTACTTCGTTCTCGGCACGACGGAAGCTGCTCTTCCCGCAGCAGAACCGGAAGTTGCTCCGGAAGAAGCTGCAGAAGAAGCCCCGGCCGAAGAAGTAGTGGAAGAAGCAGCGGAACCGGAAGTTGTCGAAGAACCCAAAGCTCCTGCGGAAGAACCTGTAGAAGAAGATGTTGAAGAAGTTGTTGAAAAAGTTGAAGAAGTTGCTGCGGCTCCCCAGACCTTTGATGCAGGCGTGATTGCGGCAGCGGCGGCGCTTATTTCTGCAGCAGGATACGCATTTACCAAGAAGAGATAACCTTCTATTCCGTAAAGTCCGATCAATCGAACAGGCTGTCCCTCCAACGGAAATCCAAGGAGCGGACAGCCTTTGTTTTGCATTGATTGTCTGAAGATGAATATTCCGCGGCAAAGATACCACCGATCCAGCGGCGGGGATATCAATCTCAGAATCCGCGTTTTTATGTATATTTAACGTTTATCCGCTCACTGTTTCTTTGTAAGCGTCAATCCAAGGTTTAAGGAACAAAACAACCACTGTTGATGGTGCAGTATCACACTGCCCATCAGCGGTGGTTGTTTTATGGGTCTACGTTGTCAAGATAATTATTTTAGAATTGTTTTTGGTTAGTTGGTTTGACGCTTACGTTTCTTTTTCCGGTTGTCCCAGAGATTCTGCATCAGAATCCCGCCGACAATAAATATCAGCGCGATCAGCGCCCGCAGCCGTATCGTTTCTCCCAGAACGACCGCCGATACGATCAGGGACAAAAACGGCGTCAGATAAGCGAGATTTGCAATTTTTGCCGTATTTTCCGCACCTTTCAGCGCCAGAGCCCAGAGCAGATACGCCACCGCGTCAATCCCGATGCCGAGCCACAGGATCCCAAGCCACTGTGTGCTCCGGATCGGTACCCACGTTTCGGTCATCAGTCCAAGAATCATGGGGCAGACCGCCGCAACAAGCCAGACGACCATCATGCAGATGCCCTGATCGTAATCCGCTTTTTTATTGAGAACCGAAAACAGACCGTAACAGGCCGCCGCAATAATGCAGCTGATCATTCCGAGCACGGCATTTTCCGAGGAAGAACTTCCGTTCCCGAGAGAAAGGATGACGATTCCCGCAAAAGAGCAGAGCATTGCCGTCCCTTTGGTGAAGGTGAACTTTTCCTTCAGGATGATGCACGAAAAGATCACCAGCATGATCGGCCACAGATAATTCAGAATGCACGCTTCCTGCGAAGTCAGCTGTGCCAGTCCGTAATAATACAGCGCGGAGTATAAGAACAGCCCGATAAAGCCGAGCCCGCTCATAACCGCGTAATCCTTCACGGAATACCGGCGCATTTCCTTCACCGTCCCGTTTTTCAGATTGACGATCAGAAGAAACAGAAAGGCAAAAAAGCTGCTGACCGCCAGTGCTTCCAGATTCGGAATATCGTACAGCATTTTCTTGACCATCGCCGCCGTCGTTGACCAGATCAGAACCGCCGTAACCGCATAGATATAATTTTTCTTCATAAGGACATCTCCTTTCCGATGGGATTATAGCATACTGACCGGAGAATGTCAACGCTCTGCGATAGGAAAGGCGCCCCGGTCTCTTGCACTTAAGGCGGATTTATGCTATACTGTCCACAGAAATCCCATAGAAGGAGATCTTTATGGAATATATCAGTGAAGCAAGCTATGAATATATCATGAAGAAATACAGGACTTCGCCGGACGCACGCTTTGTCCGAAACGACGCTCTGTTCAGCGAAGATTCCGGACACTCCGCGGAAGAGATCATGGCGCTCATCCGCCGTCAGGATGCGGAATTGTCCGATTTACCGCATCCCGTCCGGAAAGCAAAGGCTTTTGCCTGTGTTCTTGACAATACCCGGATCTGCTGTGATCCCCGCGATCCGTTTCCGGCGATCCATATGATCGACCGCCCGCTGAACGCGACGCTGATTTCCGCATGGAATCACGAAATTTTCTCGAAAGTCATTCCGGAAGTCAATCCGGTCCGCGAACAGCTGGAACGGAATGCCGCCGCAACCATGTGGTCGGACTATGACCACAGCGTGCCGTATTGGGACCGCATTCTTTCTCTCGGATTTCCGGGACTTCTTTGGGAAAGCGAACAGGCACGCGCCGCTCAGCAGGAAGTCACCCCGGAAATGACGGCATTTTACGACGGGATCCGGATCACCTATGAAGCGGTTCTTCGTTTTCTCAGACGTCTGGAAGCACAGGCAGTCCGTCAGGGAGCCGGACGCATGGCAGCCGCTCTGCGGAATCTGCAGACAGACGCTCCCTCCGGCTTCTACGAGGCTCTCTTAACCGATTACCTCTATTTCATGCTCAGCGAACACATCGAAGGTCTGCAGGCACGTTCGCTCGCCAATTTTGACCGGACATTCTATCCGTTTTACCAAAGCGATCTTGCTTCCGGCGTGACGGAAGAGGAGATCCGTTCCGATCTGGCACACTTTTTCCTGCAGTTTACGGCGATCGGCAACTACTGGGGACAGCCGGTATACCTCGGCGGATGCACCGAAAATGAAGGAACGGTGATCAACAGGCTTTCGTATCTTTTCCTGGATGTCTATGACCGGATGGGAATTTACAATCCGAAGGTCCAGATCAAAATAGCCGGAAGTACGCCGAAACCGTTTGTACGCAAAGCGCTGGACATGATCCGCCGCGGAAACAATTCCATTGTGTTCGTCAGCGACGCGACCATCCGGAAATCCCTGATGAACAGCGGCGCCTCCGCGGAAGAGGCCCGGATGTGCGACATCAGCGGCTGTTACGAATACTGCATCCGCGGAGGCATTGCGATCGGGATGCAGTACATGAATCTGCTGAAGCCGCTGGAATTCGCGCTTCACGGCGGATGCGACGGGATCAGCGGGGAACCGGTTGGTGAACCCTGTCCTGCGGCGGAAGAATATGAGGATTTCGGCAGTTTCTTCGCAGAATACAAGCGCCAGCTTGCCGCGCTGATCGGAAAAGTCGTGCGGACGGTCAATACGTTTGAAAATTACCTGCATCAGGTCAATCCGCAGTCCCTTCTTTCCGCCGGATATCCCGAATGTATCCGACGCGGACGGGATGCGCTGGGCGGCGGTGCAGCAGACAGCATTTCCACCATTCAGTTCGGCTTCATGGCAAACGCGGCGGATTCCCTTGCCAACATCAAAAAATACGTATTCGACAAAAAAATGCTCACGCTTGCCGAACTGCGTGATATTCTTGATGCGGACTATGCCGGAAACGAACGGCTCCGCCGCATCTTCCTCGCCGATCCCGACAAATACGGCAACAACAAGGACCTCTCTGACCGGATCGCCGCGGAGATCGCGGATTTCGTGTCCGGACTTCTTTGCGGACAGCCCAATGCTCCGGTACGCGGCGGTCACTGGACCTGCGGATTCCATGTGGCGCGGATGTCCTATAACTGGGCAGGTTCGACCGCTTCCTCGGCGGACGGCCGCCGGAGAGGGGAAGAGCTTTCCAAAAATCTCTCTGCTTCCATGGGAATGAACCGGGAAGGAGCCACCGCCGCCATCCTGTCCGTCACGAAGATCGACGCATCCGGATTCGGTTCCGACGCCTGTCTTGATCTCGGACTTCTGCCTTCCGCCGTTCAGGGTGAAGACGGACTGACAGCAATGCAGGGACTTCTGGATACCTTCGTCCGCCGCGGCGGTCATGCCATGCACATCAATGTTTTCAACGCAGACACCCTGCGGAAAGCACAGCAGGAACCGGAAAAATATAAGGATCTGCAAATCCGTGTCTGCGGCTGGAATGTCCTGTTCAACAACATCAATAGGGAAGAACAGGACGGTTTCATCCGTCAGGCGGAAAGTCTGGTATAAAGTGGCTGAAAACATGGACAGAAAAGCAAGGATATCCGATATCAAGCGTTTCGCCGTGCATGACGGCGACGGAATCCGCACGACGGTATTTTTCAAAGGATGCAGTCTGAAATGCGTCTGGTGCCACAATCCGGAAGGAATCGGGTTCCGCCCGCAGATCGCTTACTACGAAAACAAATGCATTGACTGCGGGGAATGTACACAATTCTGTTCCCGCGGAAGTCACCGCCTGACCGGAGCCGGACATTTCTATGACCGGACTTCCTGCGTGCAGTGCGGAGAATGTGCCGCACATTGTCTCGGTTCCGCGCTGATTTATTACGGAAGAGAAATCACCGTCGAAGAACTCCTTCCTCTTCTACTGGAAGACCGGGATTTCTACGAAACCTCCGGTGGCGGCGTGACTCTTTCCGGCGGGGAATGTCTGATGCAGGCGGATTTCTGTGCGAAACTTCTCCGGCGGCTGAAGGAAAACGGGATCCATACAGCGGTGGACACCTGCGGCTTCGTTCCCAGAGAATCCTTCAATAAGGTTCTGCCGTGGACGGACGTCTTCCTGTACGATCTCAAGGCATGGGACGAAGAGGCCCACATCCGCTGTACCGGACACTCCAACCGGCGGATTCTGGAGAATCTGCGGTATCTGGATGCCAAAGGCGCATCGCTTGAACTCCGGATCCCGTATGTTCCGGAATACAATGACGATCAGATGGAAAAGATCGCAGAATTCGCCCGGACTCTGAACAATGTCCGGAAGGTGAAGATCCTCCCGTATCACCGGTATGCCGGATCCAAATATGATGCACTAGGCATGGAAAACACGCTTCCGGAAACTCTTCCGGAAGATGCGGCTGTCGAAAAAATCAAACAGCTGTTTGATATATGACAAAAACTCCTCACCGTACAGACGATGAGGAGTTTTGCTGTATTTTGTCAGGCTTCAAAGCAGTGATAGCTCGTCAGGAGATATTCCCCGATGTCATAGAGAAGATCGACCGCTTTCTGCTTGAGGTATATGGGCGGATTGAGAAGCCCTGTGACCGCTTCTCCCCGGTATTCCCACGGCTGACGGTGATACGGCGGATTTTTCTGGTGCAGAAGGGTATAGGAAGCCTCAAAATTGAAATATCCGTCGTAATCCACATCGATGAGTGCCTGCATGACCTGGTCAAAATTGATGATCCCGGCAAACGGCCAGCTGTGATGATGGGAATCCCCGAAATTGTCGGAGATATGCAGTCCCTTCAGTTTGTCACCAAGGGCAAGAATATTCCGGTACTGCCCAAGTTCACGTGAGGACGCCGCGATGTTTCCGTGCGCCGTATCCCAGCACGCCGCAAACAGAGGATGACCGACCGCATCGATAAAATCACGCATCTGCTTTCCCGTGGAAAAATGCGACGCGTCGTTATCCCAGTTTTCCGTCATGATAACGATGCCGTACGCTTCCGCAAGATCCATGAATTCCGAATAAAACATCCGGTTGTAGGCATAAAACATCTCCTCGGTAAAGGATTTGTGCGTACAGGCATGAATAACGATGCGCGGAATGCCGAGGACATGACAAACCTCCAGAGATCGACGGATCGCCCGGACATTGTATCGATAGGTTTCGTCGTCCCTGTTCTCCATCGCGGGCAGAACCGCGTTATGCAGACAGGGTGCATGGGAAAGTACAAATTCAACGCCTGCCTCCGCGGCTGCATTTCCGCAGGCATCGGCAAAATGTTTCCAGTCATCCTCGCCGCCGTCAAGCAGTTCGGAAATGTTGCTCGTCTGCTCAAGATTGATGTAACGGAACTTAGTATCCCTGAAGCAGGCGACTTTTTCATGGACGGAGTTCACATAAAAGCTGAAATCCCCGGTAGAAGAAGAAAGTTTCATTGCAGTCTCCTTAAATATAAGAATAAAGTATCATAAACCGTGATCCGGGGACGGATTTATTTTCCCATCACCGCCATCAGAACCATCCCGTAAACCCTTGCGAGGAAATCGTTGGGATGATTGATGTTGTTCCCGGTCATGTGATAGTATTCCTTCCGTGCCAGAAGATGCTTGTGCACCGAGGACATGGGGGCGACGGCAACATTGTCAAATTCCGCGGCATAGGCGGCAAGCGCCGGTTCGTATTCGATCTGATGACCGAAAAATCCTGCCGCACGCCAGTGCGGAAGCATCGTCGCCAGAAGAATGATGTCGGCATCTGTGTTTTCCCGCATGGATTCCGTGATCTTCTTCGTCAGCTCCATATAATGATCCCGGGTCTTATGACCGTCGTTCATGCCGAAAGCGAGAATGACGAGATCCGGCTGATAATCGTTCACGTGCGTCTGAACATTGGCAACACCCCAGTTGGAATCCATGCCGCCGACGGCAGTATTCACATAGTGAAGCACCTTTCCGCCGGTCTTTCCGACCGTTTTCATGGGCTCATGCGGCTGAACATCCCAGGATACCGTGTAGCCGTATTCCTTCGCAAGCATCGCGGTGACCATTTCCGGGAAGGACTGTGCAAAGGGTTCCACACCCACTCTGCCGGAGGAATTCGCGCCGGTGGTAATGCTGTCCCCGTAGAAGAGGATCGTGGCTTCCTCGCCTCTTGCGAGCTTTTCAAGGAAGCGCGCGCATTTGTCCGCCTGATCCGGGATCGCCGGACCGTTCCATACCGCTTCATGACGATAGGAGATCACCACCTGATTCCGGATCATGGTGTCGCCTTCACCGAATCCGAGGAAAGGCTTTCCGGCTTCCGTACAGCCGAAATCCCTGCCGTTTTCATGGACTTCGGGATAGAAGCGTGACAGGGGCATATACGGCATTGCGGAGCCGGGAAGCCGTACGAAGCAGCCGTATTCCACGGTCCAGTCCACGCCTTCCCTGTATTCCGTCCGGAGATCCGCCGAATATACGCCGTAAACTTCGGCAATGGGATAGACCAGCCGTACCGCGTGTTCGTCTTCCCGGAACATCACGGATTCATGGAGCACGGTGTCCCCGTTCCAGATGGGTCTCATATAGTCTTCCAGTACATATTTCCGTTGTACCTGCATGATGATTCCTCCGTTGTTTGTTTTTGTTCAGTATTTCTAATTCCATTTATTGCCACAAGACAGATGCTGTTTGCCGTAAAATGATCCGTTTCCGGAAATCAGCCGCAGTAGTCCTTCATCAGCCGGCGGTACAGCATATAATTTTCAAACGGCGTTTCTTCCGGAACCCCATGGTCGCAGGTCGGGATATAGCCGCCGCGCTTCCGCATCGCCGGAAGGATCGATTCAAGATGTCTCCGGAGATCGTCACCGCCGCGCACGATCATCCGCTTGTCGATCCCGCCGGAAATACGCAGATCGGGGTATTTCTGTGCGGTCTTTACCACGTCACTGCCTGCCGCCGCTTCAAACGGACTCATATAGTCCATCCCGATGGAACGGTACAGATCGATCACACGATCCGGATACCCGTCCGTGTCGATCTGAATGTGCATCATACGTCCGTGATTGCGCCGGCGGACATTGGCGATCAGCTGTTCATAGTAGGGGAAGAGAAACTCCCGCATCATTTCCGGAGAGATCAGTGCTCCGCCGTTGTAGCAGATATCTTCCGCGAGGAACAGTTCGTCGAATCCGACTTCCTTCTGATGTTCCGCCGTGACGGCGTCCGAAAGCTCCAGCCATGTTTCCATGCAGGCATGGATCAGTTCCGGATCGTCGTAGAAAGTGTACAGAAGATCTTCCGGTCCCATCAGACTGCGCAGGTACATATAGCCGCCGATCAGTCCCTGAATGACGATATCGCCGTTTTTCTGCGCATCCTTTGCCCACAATGCACTCTGATGCGCGGCTTCCATACGTCCGGGCGCATCCGGTGCGAGTCTCCATCGGACATTTTTTTCCCAGGATTTCCGGTCTTTGACCGGATGATCGAGGTACTCCGGCATGAATCCGTTCCGTCTTCCCTTGAAGTATAAAACCGACCGTCCCGCGTGATCCTGTACGACCTCGTATTCGCCGCGGTCTTCCAGAATCTTCGTTTCAAAAGCGGGAACAAAGGCGGCTTCGCACCAGCCGAGTCCGCTGAGCCGGAATCGTGCCGGTACATCGTAATCGAAGATCTCCCGCAGATAGGCATCATAATCCGGCACCTCATTCCGGGGCTTCAGATACCCCTCCCGGATCCAGCGGTCAAGAACATAGTAACCGAATTCCGCTTTGAAGATCGGTGCATCGGGTGTGATTTCATAGAAATCGCGGAGTTTTTTCTGAGATAGTTCTCTTGACATGATAATTTACCTCCCGACGGTATTCCGCGGCACCGGCTGAAAACGTTCTCCGGCCGCGGTGTTCTGCGCTTATTATAGCATATCTTTACAGAAAATGCAATTCCGCCGCCGCACAGGACATCGTTCCGGCAAACAAAAATCGTCATTTCCCACGGGATATTCCGCAGAAAATGACGATTCTCTTATTTTCCGATATTCAGTTCCGTAAGTACTGCCTTATTCGACTTCGACAATGCCGCCGGCCTTTACGGTGATCTTCATGCCGTCCTTCACATAGTGCAGGAATTCGTCGCCGAGCGAATCGACAACGGGCATGGACACACTGTCCGCCCAGACGTCCGCGAGAACAGCGCCTGCCGCCGCAAGGGAATCGATATGATTCGCAAACAGCATGCACGCCGGATTCTTGCCCATGGAGCACGCGCAGTAAAGCACGAGACCGCCCGTGGTGGAACCGATGGTCTGCGGCAGACAGAGCGCCTTGCCGAGCATGGATTTGCCGTACAGATCCTTGTTGCTCTGGTCGCCGCACTTTACTTCCTTGTCTCCGAACTGCAGAGCCATCTGGAACGAAGCGAGCGTATTGAATCCTTCGGTCGTAACAAGCGCTTCGGCGGTCACTTCGCCGGGCGTTACGACTCTGCCCTGAAACTTTTTCATGCGTTCTTTCCTCCTGTGACGGTTTTCAGAATTTCCGCGTCAGTGTAATATCTCGCGCTCGTATAGGTACGGAGCTTGTTCGACGACGTGATAACGGGCATCTTCTTGCAGAGCGGGTTGTTCATATACATCAGCGGACAGATGTAGGATGTGATAACGCCGGTCGCCTTGAGTCTTGCGGCATATTCCGTTTTTTCAAAGATTTCGAGAACGCCCGGAGCAGCGGTGAATACCGTGGGGATCGTCACCTTTTTTCTGCCGTTCTTCTGCAGTTCCTTTTCGAGATTGACGGTCCATTCCTTCAGCTGAGCCAGCGACAGATGCGGACATCCGACAAAGCAGAGCTTCGGTGCCACATCGGGATTTTTCCAGATCACGGGATAATTTTTCTGTACCCGTTCGAGTTCCGCATCGTCAATGATGTATTCCTTTGCACCTTCGGCGATCAGGCTTTCGCCGAGTTCCTTCGCTTCGGGTGTGAGATTTGCGATATGATACAGTCCGACTGCGCCGTTCGATGCCGTTGCCGCGCCGAAATCCTTGAGATAACCGCAGGCATCGTCGTTCAGCTCAGTGCCGATCCACTTGTCCAGACCGACCACATAGGGAACGTCTTCCATGACCTTCATACCGATCGCCGAGCCGAGGAGCTGTGCTTCGGGCTTCTTCGTCGTCTGTACCTTCACAACCCATGCGGCTTTTCTGCCTTCATCGGTCAGCAGACCGAAGAAGGGAACATAGCCGACGATTGAACCCATGATATCGATGATGCCCGAGTTCCGGTTGCAGCGTGCGCCGAGAACGGAGTTTGCATAAACGACCGCGCTCGATTCCGCCCATGAGAGGATATCGCCTTTTTTCGGCTTGTTGCCGACCTCATCCATGTAGCAGGTGCAGGTAAAGGCATTCTTGTCCATCAGACCGAGTTTTTCAAGCTGTCCTTCGTAGAAGCTCTGCTTCGTATACATGAATTTTTTGAATACCAGATTCTGCAGGAAGTTCGCGGGAACGCTCTTGTCGATCGGACGGGGGTCAACGGAAAACTTCTGTCCCGAACATACGTCCGCATCCAGGATCTGCTGCATCAGATCGTATACGGGAGCCATGACCTTCAGACCGAAGGATGTGACAAGGTGATTGTATTCCGATGTAATGGGAACGAGCTTTTCCGCTTCAAACGCTTCGCCGTACATGACGAGCGTTTTCATGACTTTCGCAAGCGTTTCGCCCTTTTTGCCGTCGAGAATCGCCTGCTGTTCGTTTGTCAGTATCATTTTTCTTCCTCCTGATTTCTTACAGTTTCATACAGACGTTCCATGCGCCCCAGATGACCGTACGCAGATTGCCGACGTTTGCGGCGTCCCCGATGATGTGAACGTGCTTGCCTGCCGGTGCGACGGGAGAGGGATTGTATCCGACCGACAGAATAACGGAATCGGCGGATACCTTGACGGTCTTTCCGTTTTTATCCTTCAGGATGACGTGTCCGTCCGCGATTTCGGAAAGGGACGTTTCAAGGTATACGGGAACGCGGTTCGTCTTGAAGAAATCGCGCAGATAGCTGGTGTTTGCAAGGCAGATGCCCTTGGTCGTGATGAGGTCGTCCTGCATTTCCACGATCACGGGCTTCTTTCCCTTGAGATACAGATCGTACGCAATTTCGCATCCGGTCAGACCGCCGCCGATCACAACAACATTTTCGCCGACCTCCTTGTTTCCGAGAAGATAATCCACTGCTTCCACCGCGGTATCCGCTCCCTTGACAGGGATCTTCTTTGCCGACGCACCGGTCGCCACGATGATCTCATCCGCATCCAGGGTCCTGATATCCCGGATCTCGGTGTTCATCTTCACCGTAACGGAGGATTTGGAGAGTTCGCGGATGTACCACGCGATCAGCGCTCTGTCCTTTTCCTTGAAGGAAGGAGCCGCCGCCGCGATGAATACGCCGCCGAGTTTATCGCTCTTTTCGTAGAGAGTCACGTTATGTCCGCGCTTCGAGAGAAGGATCGCCGCTTCCATACCGCCGATACCGCCTCCGATGACAGCGATCTTCTTCGCCTTTTTCGCAGGTTCGATGCGGTATTTTTTCGACTGCATAGTCAGAGGATTGAGCGCACAGCGTGCCAGTCCCATCGTGTCGGTCAGATCCTGCGTATTGGGATGTCCCTTGGAAGAGGAGAAATTGAAGCATCCGCTGTGACAGCAGATACAGGGCTTGATGTCTTCCAGACGGTCGTCGATCAGCTTGGTGACCCATTCGGGATCAACGAGGAACTGACGTGCGACGCCGACTGCGTCGATTCTGCCGTCCGCAACTGCTTTTGCGCCGACTTCTGCGTCCATTCTTCCGGCACAGACCACGGGAATGTCCACGAATTTTCTGATATGCGCGACATCGTCGAGATTGCAGTTTTCGGGCATATACATCGGCGGATGCGCCCAGTACCAGGAGTCGTAGGTACCGTTGTCGGCATTCAGCATATCGTAGCCGGCATCCTGCAGATACTTTGCGGCTTTTTCGGATTCCGCCATGTTTCTGCCGACTTCGGTGTATTTTTCACCGGGCATTGCGCCTTCGCAGAAGCCTTTCATCTTGGATTCCACCGAGTAGCGGAGAGAAACGGGATAGTCCTTGCCGCAGGTCTCCTTGATTGCCTTTACGACTTCCGCGGCAAAGCGGTAGCGGTTTTCAAAGCTTCCGCCGTATTCGTCGGTACGCTTGTTGAAGAATTCGATGGCGAACTGGTCGAGAAGATAACCTTCGTGAACCGCGTGAACTTCCACGCCGTCAACCCCGGCTTCCTTGCAGAGCTTCGCGGTCTTGGCGAACGCTTCGATGATCTCGTGAATCTGTTCCTTGGTGATCTCGGGACATTCGATGTCGTGCGCCCAGCGGGACTTCTGCGGGCTGGGGCTTGCCAGTTCGTGCGAGGTATCGATGATCGGCTTGATCAGCGCACGGGTGAGCTTGTTCTTGTGAAGAGGTGCCACAAGCTCGGTGATCGCCCAGGAACGTCCCATTCCTGCGGTGAGCTGGATGAACAGCTTGGCACCGGTCTTATGGATCTCATCCATGAAGACTTTCAGTTCTTCAAACATTTTCGGGTTTTGCCAGAGCCATTTTCCCCAGAACGTGTCACGCAGGGGAGCAATGCCGGGAATGATCAGACCGACGTTGTTGTTCGCTCTTTCGAGGAAGAGTTTTGCCGCTTCCTTGTCAAAATGACAGCCGGTGAGCTCGAACCAGCCGAACAGCGAGGTTCCTCCCATCGGACACATGACGATACGGTTCTTGATCTCAACATTTCCGATTTTCCAGGGAGTAAACAGTGCTTCATATTTTTCGTTCATTGAAAAAACAGTTCCTTTTCATAGATTGTTCTTGAATTATGGATGGTCTCTCCGCGTTTTCTGCGGATCGGCACAGGAAAAATTCTTGCATCGTTTGTCACGTCCGTTGAACGGACGCCGTACTTGTTGATATCACAACAAGTACCTGGTATTATACCACACACCTGTTGAAAAGTCAACAAGTTTACGGCGGGACTGTATAATTTTTACAGATACAGAAAGAAAAACAGACTGCCGCAGAGCAGGATCCGCAGCAGTCTTTCATAAATTATAAGGATTTGCGGCAGATACGGACGACTGTTTTTTCTCCCTGACCGAGCGTGATCTTCATGCTGGAGGATCCGTCCGCAAACGTCCGGTCACTGCCGCACCGCAGGACAACGGAACCGTTATAGCCGCCGACGATCTCCGCTTCCGCTTCGGTTTCCGTCCAGCGTACCGACACGATGTGTCCGCCGACCGTAAGGATTCCCGTCAGATGTCCGGATTTCCATTGCTCCGGAAGAGCGGGTAAGAGCCGGACATCTCCGTCCGCGGACTGCACAAGCATTTCGTTCACCACCGCCGGGAACCCGATGTTTGCGTCGATCTGGAACGGTGCGGCGCGGAAATCGTCACAGCTGACCGATCCGGTGCGCCGCCAGTCATTATGAACCGTGAACAGATTGCCCATACAGCAGTTCCGCACCATTTCGGACAGGGCAAGCCACGCCGTTCCGCTGTCACCGAACCGTGCGTTGACACCCGCCATATAGACCGCCGACCATGAGGACTGCGCCTTCAGACCGCCGTCCAGACGATGCTGTTCCGCCAGACGGAACGCCTCGTATTCCGGGGAACCGGAGGTTACGCTGTGTCCCGGAAAAACGCCGTACATATGGCTGTGATGGCGGTGGCTGTTCTGATCCTTGTAGAAATCATCCGCCCATTCCTTGAGCGAACCGTCTTCATTGTACCGGTAATCCGGCAGAAGGGAAAGCATTTCTTCCCATTTCGCACGTTTTTCCGGGTACAGTCCCGTAATTTCCGCACCTTCCAGCAGATTCGTCAGCAGTTCCCGGACGGATGCGATATCCATCGAAGCGTTTTTCGAGGTCTGTGCGGAGGAATGCAGGATTTCCGAGACATTGGACGGAACATTTTCCGGCGACGTGGACGGCGAAAATTCGTATCTGCCGTTTTCCCGGACCTGCAGGAAATCTTCATAGAACAGGGCCGCTTCCGCCATGAAGGGCAGGGCATGTTCCCGCAGATAGTCCGTATCGCCGGTATAACGGAAATAATCGTAGAAATGCTGGGATACCCATGCCGCACCGGCGGTCCAGTTGATGATGTGATGGGCAAGACATTCCGCTTTCCCGGTTTCGGGCGTATTGACGGAATCGAGATATATCCCGCGGCAGCCGAAAATTTTCCGTGCATTTTCGCGGAAATCGTCCATCATGGATTCCACATAGTCAAGCGCCGTCCGCAGAAGCTCCGGCTGATTGCCGCTCAGCGCCTGCCAGTAGATCATTTCAAAGTTGACATTGAACATATGGATCGCCCAGAAGCACTGATACGTCCCGTTCCACAGACCGACCAGATGCGTGGGAAGCATCTGCTTCACCCCACGTTCCGCACCTTCGACCGGTTCTCCGGTGGAGCAGACAAACAGATACCGTCCATAGGCGTACATGGATTCCATCAGCTCGTTCGACGCGCCGGATCCGTAAGCATCGAGAAGCATTTCCTCAACGGAAGTATCGGTGCCGGAGATCGTGAAATCCACACCGCCGTACAGCTTCCGGTGAAGCGCGGTATGTTCCGCAAGTGCCGCGTCGTACGTTCCGGCATTCCGTACAGACGTCATGGTGTCCGCATATCCGGTTTCACGGTCGGTTCCTATGAAAACGCCCGTAACCAGTACGACTTCGTCCGCCGCATCCAGCGTGATACACGCCGCATCGTCCCGGCGCACACCGCCGCGGGAGATCACCCGCATGACCGCACCGTAACTGCCGTTCGCCGGAGCATACACGGTTTCGTTGTCGGCGGAATAGCAGATATCTCCGTCACGGATACAGGTCTCCGGATCCTTCACCGCACTGCTGTTTGGCGGCATGGTCTCCCTGTCATGCGCTTCCAGCCATGTCTTCATCGAAATTCTTCCCGGAGCCGTGCAAGAGATCTTCGTATAGCAGAGATGATCCGCACGCGAAACAAACGTACTGCGCGTGAACACCGCACCGTCTTCTTCCCAGCGCACCGTGACTTCTGCCTTTGTCAGATCGATCGTACGCCGGTAGCCGTATATCGGTTTCTCGGAAATCCGTTCTATGCGGATATCGCAGAGCGGATGGGGTTCCGTCAGATATGGATGATACCCGCTGCCGCGTATGGCATTCGTAAGTACGGAGTCCGCAAGATCGGGGCGTTCCTCATCCAGAAGCCGCCGGACTTCCGCAAGGGATTCGTGAACGTCCGGCAGATCGCAGATCACGCCGCCGCGCCAGAGATGCGCGTGGTTCAGCAGGATATATTCACGGTCCGCGCCGCCGTACACCAGCGCACCGACCATGCCGCTTCCGCACGGAGCCGCTTCCCGCCACATTTCGCCGTGCCACGAAGAGGGATATTTCATTGTCAGAACCGATTTCATAGTTACCTCCTGTCGTTTGTCAATACCGGATTTCTTCCGCCGGCATAAAATCCCGTTTTCCGGTACTCAGAGTTTCCGGCTCACCGGAACTGGTACCTGCTTCTGCGGATGAAGGCTTCCTGAGCCGAAGCGGAAAGTTCCGTGAATTTCACGTTCCAGCCGCAGAGACGTACCTGCAGATTGGGATAATTCTCCGGATGCACGCGGGCGTCTTCCAGTGTTTCGGTATCCAGTACGTTATAATGGATGGCGAATCCGCCTTTTTCAAGATACGTCTGCAGAGTAGCGGCAAGCACCGTGGTCCCGTTTTCCCCGCGTACCGCCGAGGAATGCAGATCCAGATCCACGATCGCCCCGTTTGCGGTATCCGAAGCATCAATGGCGGTTACGGAATGCAGATGGGCGGTAGTCCCGTCACGGTTCGCACCGAAGGATGCACCAGTATTCTGGGACAACGTTTCGCCGGACGAACGTCCGTCCGCGGATGCCGCCGTCTGCGCACCGTAATCGATGCACCAGTCGATGGAGAACAGTCCGAGACGGTAAACGCCGCCTTTGGCATTCGGAACATTGTTGACCGCGTCCGACAATACCTTCACCACCGATCCGGCCAATGCGTCCACAGCAGGATCGCCGTTGCCGTACCTGGGGTATTTCTTCCGGATGATCCCCTGCAGAACCGCCTGATCCTTCCAGTTGCTGTCGAGAACCGCGATAAATTCGTCAAGCGTCATCCGTTTGTCTTCATACACGAGCTTACGGATGGCGGCAAGCGAATCCACCGCCGTAGCCAGTCCGATGGCGTTCAACGAAGAATTGTTGTACGCGGCAGAATATCCGCAGTAAACATCCGCGCCTTTCTTCAGACACGTCGGATAGGTCGCCGTGAAAAAGGGCGACGCATGAAGAAGAGCATATTTTTCTTCATATCTGTCCGTGATATCCATCGCCTGTCTCGCCAGATAGCGTACCTGCACGCAGAATGCGTCATACAGCGCCTCAAACGTCGGATAATCACCGTCCGTATCCGCGCCGATCTTTTCTCCGGTCAGAGCATCGCATCCGCCGTGGAGCGCCAGTTCCAGAGCCTTCGGCAGGTTCAGTCTGGCATTGCAGGTGCAGGCGGTCTCTTCCGCACCACCGCATTCGTAGCAGCCGACTACGGAATAGTTCACAGCGGCTTCCGGGGTTTCCCCGAGTTTCCGGAGAGACTCGATCACCATGCGGTCGTTCATGAAAACCATGCTGTTTGCGCCGTTTTTCACACTTTCGAACGCCGATCTCAGAAAATCCTTCGGCGTATCCGGCGTGCAGAGGATATGGAATTTGGTATTGGACGGCTTGAGTTCCGTGTAGGTTTCAAGGATCAGCCGGGACATATCATTGGTCAGATCCCGTCCGGAGGCGTCACTGCCGCAGAGCATGAACGGAATGTTCGCCGGAGCACGCAGGGTATCGATCTCACGCAGGAAATCCCGTACCAGATTCCGTACGGTCTGCGGATCCTCTTTTTCGGCAAACGGAGCGAACAGCCGGTCGAGCCGTCCGAGCGTGCGCAGATTGGTGCCTTCGAAATGGTGCTGAAGGGTATAGTACACAAACATCAGCTGCATCGCCTGGAACAGAGTTTCCGGCGCGTGATCCGCCAGATGGAGAAGTCCCGCCGCGAGTTCGGTTTTTCCGGCGTCTGCCGCAATGGGTGCGATCCGTTTCAGAAAAGCGGATGCCGCATCCAGTACAAGAAGCTCGGATTGTACAAACACAGAATCATTTTCCGGCGCCAGTTCCAGTACACGGGCACGGAGTCCGGGCAGCCCTAATTTCAGAATGTCATCCCACAGCGGAGCGGTGTGTCCGAAGTCCGGATCCCCGGAATAAGCACCGGCAGAAACGGCTTTCCGGTTTTCTTCCGTAAAAATATCGGTGCAGAACCGGCGCTGTCTGCGCCATGTGATCTGCCGGGTAACGGTTTCGCAGCTGCAGTCACCGAAAAAAACAGCGGACTGCGGGAAAGAAAATTCACAGTTTTCGAGAAGAAACGCAATGATCCGCGCGTCAGCCGCGGTGACATCCCCTGATGTATCCGCGTCCGCTATACGGACCGCGTGTTCCAGAAGCAGTTTTGTTTCCATAAAATTTTCCCCGTTCATTTATATATCTGTCGTATTTTTAGAGTGATATCAGTCGTCTTTCATGCCGTTCACAGCCTGCAGACCGAAATTATGCAGGATCCGCACCGCTTTTCCGACGTCATCCGCCGTTACTTCAATAGCGGGCAGTGTATCCGGAAGTCCCAGAGCTTTGTATTTTCCGTCTGCCAGCCCGTGATATCCCAGAACCTTGATCCTATGCTTCACGGAAAGACCGGCAAGAAACGCGCCGATCTTTTCACATTCCCCATCATTCCATCCCGGAACATAGGGATAGCGGATCTCGATTTTTGCTCCGCTGTCGGTCAGATACCGCAGATTTTCCAGAATACAATCGTTTTCCTTCCCGGTACAGCGGATATGTACCTCCCGGTCGATCGCTTTGAGATCGTACAGGAAGGTATCGGTCAGCGGAAGCATCTGCTCAAATACGGATTTTGCGGCATATCCGCAGGTATCGACATTGACGGAGATCCCTTTTTCCAACAGCCGTTCCGCCAGTTCTCGTGCAAAGACAGGCTGTGCCAGACATTCGCCTCCGGACAGCGTGACGCCGCCGCCGCTGTTGTCAAAAAAGGCTTTGTCCTGCGCCAGTTTTTCCGCGAGCGCGGCGGCTTCCCAGACTTCGCCGTAGCCGATCCGGGCGTCTCCCGGACACATCGCGGTACAGTCGAAACAGGCACGGCACCGGGTAGGATCCGTGACCGGCAGATCGTCCCGCATCCGTACGGCACCGTCGGCACAGACTGTCGTACAGGTTCCGCAGGACATACATTTGTCCGCGTAAAAACCGATCTCCCGGCGGAATCCGATGCTCTCCGGATTGTGACACCAGATACAGCGCAGGGGACATCCCTTGAAAAACACCGTGGTACGCAGACCGTCTCCGTCATGCACCGCGTTCCGCTTGATCCCGGACACGATTCCTTTCATCACACATTCCTCACATTCCTGATAATACATACTTCATATTATTTATATATTACCATGTCCATGACATCTTGTAAATAGATAATATTGAAATCTTCCCCCGGAATTTGCGGCAGAAAAAGACAAAGACCTTGCTGTCATCCCCGGAACGTGATATAATGACAGCAGAATCATACGATAAAAACAGGAGGGAACATCCATGAAAGTCCTTTTTGTCGGCAACAGCCATACCTATGTCAATGATATGCCGGAGCTTTTCGCACGCTTCGCGGAAAAGACCACCGGTGAGAAGCCCGAAGTCGTCATGCTTGCCTACGGCGGACGCGATTACGACTGGCATCTCCGGGAATATACGTCCTTACGCTTCAATCTGATGTACGGCGGATTTGACTACTGCGTCCTTCAGCAGGCGGCGCATCCGTATCCGCCGATTGAAACCACGCTGAAAACCGGCGCGGAGATAATCAGTCTCTGCCATCGCTGCGGCGTAAAGCCGGTTGTATATATGACGTGGGCGGAAAAACGTTTCCCGGAAAATCAGCAGAAAATGATCGATACCTGCGAAAAACTTGCGGGAGAAAACGACGCTCTGCTTGCTCCGGTCGGGCGTATCTGGCAGGAAGTACAGCAGACCCGTCCGGACATCGAACTGTATCACACCGACGGCGAGCATGCCGGTCCGTACGGGGATTTTCTGATCGCTGCCGTCTTCTGCCGCCTGCTTGCCGGAAAGGTCTCCGCGGATGTCAGCGGCATGGGATTCAACTTCCATGTATGCGACGAAACCGGACGCAACACGGTCGATCCGGAGCTTATCCTCACAGAACTCGACAGAGAAAAGACCGATCACATTCTCGATATCGTCAATAAATAAAGAAGGGACTGTCGCAAGTCCGAATGAAGTACAGAAAAAAAGCAAAAAGCGCACAAAGCCAAGGGTGGAGTAAAATCCATCCTTTTTGTGTGCTCCAAGGAATATTCAGATCAAATCAAGCAACCTCAATCTCAAATAAAGCCACGCCGAATCGCCCGGATTCCAGTCTGTTGTAAAGTTTACGGATATTGTACGCAAAAGCAAGCAGGAAAAACTGTGTCTCTGTCTTTTGTTTTCCTCTTGTGAGAAACCTTCGGAAGCCGTAATCTTCCTTGATAACCCCA
>JAFYOX010000036.1 GCA_017547755.1 Clostridia bacterium
CATCAGGTTTGCTTTGTCAAGTGGTTTTTAAAACTTTTTTCAGTTTTTTTCAACCCTCGATTCGCTCGCCTTACGCGTTGCCGTCTCCTCGACAGCCCCGTTATTATATCATACCATATTCCTCTTGTCAAGCACTTTTTTCAAAGTTTTTTGAGGTTTTTCAATATTTTTCTTGAAACCGGCGGAATCTCACCGATTCCGCCGGTTTTCTCGTATTACAATCTCACTCCACAAGCTCGATCCGGCTTACACCACCAGCTTTACTCACTATAATTTTCCGTTCGATCCGCTCACGCAGCCCCGCCACGTGCGAAATGATCCCCACGGATCGTCCCAGTGCCGACTGCGATTTCAGCATCGCCAGCGCCATATCCAGCGAATTTTCGTCCAGCGAACCAAATCCTTCATCAATAAACATCGCATCGATCCGCACACCGCCGGATTCCGATTCCGTCTCATCCGACAGCGCCAACGCCAATGCCAGCGACGCCGTAAACGACTCGCCGCCCGACAGCGTCCGCACGCTGCGCACACTTCCGTTCCAGTGATCGCGGATATCCAGTTCCAAACCGCTCTTTGAACGCATATTCTCCGCCCCGTTTTTCCGCAGGAGTTCATACCGTCCGTCCGTCATTTTCATCAGCCGGACATTCGCAAGCCGCAGAATCCGCTCGAACAGCCGCATCTGCCAGAAGGTTTCCAGCATAATCCGGTCTTTCCCTTTGATATTTCCGTTCGCCGTATCGGAAATTCGCCCGTACATCTCCAGACGCCGTTCCGATTCCTCCAGCTTTTCCGTCGTCCGCAGCAGGACAGCGGCCGCCGAACGATTCTTTTCCAATAAGGAAATCATCCGCACCAGTTCCGCGCTCGTCTCCGTCAGCTTCGCATCGCACGCCGCACAGTTTTCGAGAAATTCTTCATATTTTCCCGCATTGCTTTCCGTCAGCTGACCCGCCAGCGTCTCGCACGCCGCCTGACATGATTTCATCTGCGCCGCCGCTTCCGTCTGACGCCGCATCGCTTCATCCGCCGAACGCTCAAGTTCCGCCGCACTGCCGCTCAGAACCGATGCTTCCGCACGCAGTTCCGCAAGGGAAGGATACGGCAGACGTCCGGTCAGCAGCACGATCCGTTCCTTTTTCTCTTCATCCGCCGCATTCAGCGCATCCGCACGTTTGGAGAGCTGTTCACAAACCGCTTTTTCTTCCTTCAGCAAAGCCCGGTACCGCTCCGTCTTTCCGGCCAGTTCCCCGACCGTCCGGACAGCATCCGCCGCCTTTTCAGCGTTTCCCTTTGCCAGCCGATATTTTCCGTCCGCAGTTTTCCGCCGTTCTTCCAACTCCACACGCCGGCGATAAACGGCATCCCGTCCCGTTTCTTCCGTCAGGGATCCCGCATCCGCCAGAATTTCCGTCTCCAGCTGTGTCAGCGTCCCTCTCAGATTTCCGGCACGCACCGCGTATTTTTCCGCCGTCTTCGCCGCAGATTCACTTTCCGCACGCAGCTTCGCAAGCCCCGCACGCGTCACCGTTTCCCCGACAGATACCGCCGGAGCCGGATGTTCTCTCGATCCGCAGACCGGACACGGCTCGCCGTCCCGCAGTTCTCCCGCAAGAACGCCCGCCAGTCCGTCGAAATACTGCTTTTCGGCCTCGGCATATGCCGCCTGCAGACGCATTTTCTCCGCGGCTGCCTTCACGTACCGCGCATTTTCCGCATCCAGTTCCGGCACCGCTTCCTCATAACGCGCAATCCGTCCGAGAGCATCCTCGATCCCGCGCAGTTCCTCGCGGCTCAGCCGCATTTCCGCCTGCCAGCGTTCTTCCCCGTCCGCTTCCGTCTTCGCACGTTCCATTTCTTCCTCGGCACGCGCAATTTCTTCTTCGGCACGCGCGATCCGGCGCATCCGTCGTTCCATTTCCGCCGTACAGCCGCGCACTTCTTCTTCATCCTGCGCGAGAGACACGCGTACCTCTTCCAGTTCGGCGTATTCTTCTTCGCGCGCCAGAATCGCCGCCGCTTTTTCGCGGCATTTCACCGCTTCCGCACGCATTTCCGAAATCCCCGCACACGCCGCATCCGCTTCCGCAGATTCCGCGAGCGCCTGTCCGAGTTTCGTTTTGGCTTCCTCAAGCTTTTTTTCGATCGCAAGATCCGCCTCCGCACGGTTCAGCATATACCGCGCAATGTCCGCTTCCGCACGTTCCGTCTCACGGCGTTTTTCCAGCTCCGCACACGCCGCCTCCATTCCGCACAGCGAATCCCGCACCGCTTCCCCGAGATCCGGCGCAATATGTTCCGGAAGAAGCTCCAGTTTTCCGGCAAGTTCCTCATCCGCAGTCTCAAACATCCGCCGGCAGTTCATCATTTCCGCACGCAGAACCTCCGTGCGCTTCCGTTCCTCCGCGGCAAGCTGTTTCGCCGTATTCGAAAACCGCGCATACAGATCGGTCCCGAAAATATTCCGCAGGATCACCATCCGCTCTTCCGTTTTCGCTTCCAGAAGCTCCCGGAATTCTCCCTGCGCGATCATCACCGTCCGGCGGAAGCGGTCGCGGTCAAGTCCTGTCAGCGCACAGACCGCCGCCGTCACTTCCTTCTGCTTCGTCACCAGACGTCCATCCGGATATCTCAGCCACGCATCCGAGGATTTTTCAAGCACCCTCTCGCCGTTTTTCATTTTTTCACGTCCCAGCTTCCGGTGAACGACGTAGCGTTCCCCGCCGAGATCAAATTCCAGTTCCGCCGACGTGTATTCGTCCGGTTCCGCATACTTGCTCCGCAGCATCGCCGCTTCGCGGGTACTTCCGCTCGCTTCTCCGTACAGCGCATATGTGACCGCGTCAAACAGCATGGTCTTTCCGGAGCCGGTATCTCCGCAGATAAGGTACAGTCCTCCCGAACAGATCTCCGTGAGATCCAGTTCCACCCGTCCGGCATACGGTCCGAACGCAGTCATTGTCAGTCTGATCGGTTTCATTTATTCACACTCCACTTCTTCGCAGGTCTCAAAGATCCCACGCACCACATCGAGCAGTTCCTCGTCCGGCGGCACATTGTTCTGCAGTTCAAACAATTCCGCAAACACATCTTCCGGCCGGACCGCCCCGTCCTCCGGCACATCTGCCGCAGAACCGCCGATCTCCCGGTATTCCCGTGTCCGCCGGTTGTCATACGCCAGCCGCATCAGATTCGGGTATACCACCCGCAGCTTCACCGCCGCGTCAAGAATATCCTCTTCATCCGTCAGAACCACACGGATATAATCATCCTTCGCCGGATCGTGCAGACCCATATGCACCACTTCGTCGTATGTCCCGCGTACTTCCCGCAGATCACGCAGCGGATGCAGCGGCACACATTCCACAAAAACCTCGCCTTTTTCCCGCAGTTCCACCAGAGACACGGTCTTTTCATCCCCGATCTCATTGAACGAATGCTTCAGCGGCGATCCGGAGTACCGGCATGTCTTCCCGACCGGATGCGCACCGTGCAGATGCCCGAGCGCAGTGTAGTCAAATCCGTCGAAGATCCGCGCGGGAACCAGCCCCGCACCGCCGAGTTCATCTTCCTCCGTCACTTCTCCGCCGACCACAAAATGATGCGTCACCAGAATATTCCGCTTCTCCGGATCCAGGGGAATCCGTTCCGCAATGTATTCCACCGCCTCACAGAAACGGTTTCCTTCAAATCCTTCGCAGACCGCGCGCACATTCACCGGCCGCACGTACGGCAGAAGCCATACATCCACGTCCCCGTACGCATCCGTAAAGGTCACTTTCTCACATTCCCCGTCATAGACCGGCGAGAAATAGACGCCCGCCGCCTTCGCAACGGCGGAAAGGTACGCCACCCGTTCGGCGGAATCGTGATTTCCCGCGACCGCCAGAACCGCGATCCCTGCGGCAGCCAGTCCGGACACAAATCCGTCCAGTACCGCAACCGCTTCTGCCGACGGCGCCGCACGGTCATACAGATCGCCCGCAATGATCACAGCCTCACAGCCTTCCCGCACGGCGATCTCCGAAATTTCCGCCAGAATGTGCCGGCAGTCCGCAAGCATGGAGTATTCGCACATCCGCAGACCGATGTGCAGATCCGATGTATGTAAAAATTTCATTTTCTCTATCCTTTATCTATCTCCGTCGTTTTCCGTACGGTCTGCCGTATGCCCGAGCCGGTACATCCGCGCGGACATCCCCGTTTTCTTCCGGAACAGCCGCATGAAATACAGCTCATCTCCGTAACCGCACATTTCCGCAATTTCCGTAATGGTCAGATTCGTCCCGCTCAGTAAGTCCCGCGCGTGCTGCAGCCGCAGTCCGATGATGTACTCCGACGGCGCACAGCCGAAGGTCCTCCGGAATACTTCCCGGAACCGGCTCACACTCAGATGCTCCGACTCCGCCAGTTCCGCAATACAGAGATCCTCCGTATAATGCCGGTGGATGTACTCCAGAAGTCCCGCAAAGCGCGTTTCCCGTCCGGTTCCGCTGTCCGACACCGACCGCCCCAGTTCCACCAGAACCGCCGTCAGCTTCGCCGCACATAAATCTTCGTATCCCCGTCCGTGGATCATGAATTCCCGGAACATCTCGCCGAACGTCCGCCGCACGGAAGACGGGATCTCCTCCGTCAGCCGATATACCTTCCCCGGCACGATGCCGTTGTTCGCAAGCAGCGTTTCCACATAATTTCCGGTAAAATGCGCCCAGTAATATCCCGTCTCACCGTCATGCTCCAGACCGTACCGGTACGGCATCTCCGGCGGACGCACAATAAATTCTCCGGCACGGAAAGAATATTCCTCACCGACCGCACCGCCCGTCATCTCCCCGACATCCATCAGCTGAAGATAATAATCGTGCCGGCATCCGGTCGTCCGGAAATCCCTTGTCATCGAAACATAGCCCGCACAGTTCACCACCAGCGGCACCCGGTCATCCCTGCAGTCCGCATCTCCCGGTTCCGCAAATCCGCTGCGGTAATACGACTGATTTTCCATCGTGCATCCTTCCTTCACCCGCCGCACGGACAGGCGATTTGTCCATAAAAACAATTGATTCGTGTATTGCAGTGTACTATAATTTAGTATATACTAAATTACGAAAATATCAAGACATTCCGCAGGATTTCGTTATTTTTTTACATTTTAAATAAACAAACCGCAGAAAAGGAGACGAATATGAAAAAATCATTAAACGCATGGACCGTCGAAGGTTCCCTGAATTTTGAAGAAACCTTCGCAGCCGTATCCGCAGCCGGATTCGACGGGATCGAACTCAACGTCGACGGAAGCGGCGCGCATTCCATCACGCTGTCCACCACCAAGGAAGAATTCGCGGCGATCCGCGCACTTTCCGAAAAGTACAATCTTCCGGTCGTCAGCATTTCCACCTCCCTCTGGGGTTCCAAAATGGGACATCCGGACGAATGGGACGCAGGCCGTGAACTTATCCGCAAGCAGCTCGAAGCAGCAGCGGAACTCGGTGCAGGCGGCATCCTGATCGTTCCCGGCGGCATGGGCGGCGACTATACCATCGCTTCCGTCCGCAAGAACTCCATCGACTTCCTCAAGTCCATGAAAGCCGAAATCGAAGAAACCGGCATTTTCGTCGGCGTGGAAAACGTCTGGAACGGCTTCTTCCTCTCCCCGTACGATATGGCATCCTTCGTTGACGAAGTGGATTCCCCGAAAATCGGCGCATACCTCGACGCCGGCAATATGCTCGCATTCTCCGTCTCCGAATACTGGGTCGAAATCCTCGGTTCCCGCATCGGCTGCGTCCACGTCAAGGACTATAAGCGCAACGGCGGCTTAAACTCCGGCGGTACCTGGCAGGATGTCACCCACGGCAGCGCAAACTGGAAGGCGATCATCCCGGAACTCAAGAAAGCCGGCTTTGACGGCTACCTCACCGGCGAAGTCTTCAAAGCAGACGACACCATGAGCTGGGAAGACTACTACAAGAAGGTCGCAGGCGAAATCGCCGAAATCTGCACCTACGCCGAATAAACAAAAATCCGTACTCAAATAAAAAAATAATCATATTAAGGAGAAACCATCATGAAAAAACTCGCTATGATCGGCTGCGGCGGCATCGGCCAGTACCATCTCAGCCACTTCGTTCAGTTCAAGGACATCGTTGAACTCGCCGGCTTCTGCGACCTGATTCCGGAACGTGCGGAAAGCTTCGTAGAAAAGGCAGGATGCGGCAAGGCATTCACCAACTACATCGAAATGTACGATGAAATCCAGCCCGATATGGTCTTCATCTGCATCCCGCCGTACTGCCACGGTGAAATCGAATTCGAAACCATCCGCCGCGGTATCCACTTCTTCGTAGAAAAGCCGCTCGCACTCGACCTTGACCTCGCGCGCAAGATCCGTGACGCAGCAGCGGAAAAGAACCTCATCACCGCTTCCGGCTTCCAGTGCCGCTACTCCAACCTCGTAGAACCCAACGTAAAGTTCTGCCAGGAAAACGAAGTCGTATTCGTTGACGCTTCCCGTATCGGCGGTATGCCCGGCGTGTTCTGGTGGCGTGACAAGGACCTCTCCGGCGGTCAGATCGTTGAACAGACCATCCACCAGTTCGACATCATCCGCTACGTCTTCGGCGAACCGGAAGAAGTCTGCACCTACGGTACCCGCGGCTTCCTCAAGGGCGTTCCGGACTACAACACCGACGACCTCTCCACCACCATCATCAAGTTCAAGAGCGGCGCTCTCGGCGTAATGTCCACCGGTGACTACGCAACCTCTGGCAACAGCCACGACTCCAAGGTCATCTTCTCCTCCAAGGATAAGAGAGCCGAACTCAAGATCCTCGGCACCCTCAAGATCTACGGCGAAAAGCCCGAAGAACCGAAGGATGACAAGGGCGGCTTCATCGTCAAGGGCGACGGCGCTCTCTCCGCAGGCGGCGACTGCATCGTTTACAACCAGGACGGCGACGCCGGCGTTCTCTGCGACCGTACCTTCATCGAAGCGGTCATCAACGGCGACGGCAGCAAGATCCGTTCTCCTTACGCAGACGCGTTCAAGTCCGTTTCCTTCACCATGGCGTGCAACAAGTCCATGGAACTCGGCGGTCCGGTCAAGGTTGAACTCGAATAATCGTTTTCCATACAACAACAAAAAAGGAACTTTTCCCCGGAAAAGTTCCTTTTTTCATTCTCATATACGTTTTACGGTTCCTTCGACTTCCACAGCCCGTCGCGGATCACTTCAATCACCGCGCCGAGAATAAAGATCAGCCACGAATACGACCACGCCCAGCCGCCGACCGTGAAACTGTACAGGAAGTACAGAATCACAATCCCCAGCCAGAGAACGCCGGAAAACTCTTCGTGCATCACCTTTTCAAACGGGATGCCCTTGTTGTATTTCCGCAGCATATCGAACAGTACCGAACCGATCGCGGACGAGAGGAACATCAGCCACGTCATGTGCCAGTGACCGAACAGAAAACTGACCGCAAAGTATGCCGCGACCGTCAGCAGCCACATACACGTTTCGATCGTGTCAAGCAGGGCATTCGCTTTCTTCGCATTCTTTTTCCGTTCCTTCGCTTCCGTTTCCTCTTCCGTCTCCGGCAGAGATTCCAGCATCGCCCGGATCCTGTCCACATCTGCCAGAAGTTCCCGGTACACGTCCAGCTCGTTCTGACCTTCGGAAACCTTCCGGTCAAACTCCGCGCTGACCTCGTCAGCAAGCTCGTCGATCTTCTCAGCGGCGGCCGCCGTACCGATTTCCTCACACATGGATTTCAGCTTTTTCTTCAGTTCCTTCTTCATCATCCGCCGTACCCCCTCAGTCTTTCACGGAGCATCAGCCCGCGGAACTCATCTTTTTCCAGCCGAGACCGTAGCTGTTGTACACATACGCATCGTCCGGCAGGAAGAACGCGTCTTCGGCGTAAACGTCACCGCTTCCGCACCGCATACCCGCATGGTATTCTCCGCGGTAAACCGCCATATGTACGTGTTTTCCCGAAGAAATTCCGTAGTCGCCGCTGTCATAGAAATAATCACCCTGCGTATATCCCTGACCGACCGCGAGATCGGAAATATCGTTGTCATGCAGGAAGCATACCGTCATATAATCATAAGTTCCGTCGGCGTAAAGCACCGGCGAAGTGCTCTGGAACCATACTGCGTTGCAGGCCGTCTGCGTCGCGTCGATACGGACGATCCGTCCGTTGAACGGCGCACGTACGGCGCGTTCCATCGGCTGAATATCCAGCGCATTCTGTTCCATATGGGAATAATCGTCAAACGCACCCTGCGTTACCACGAGGGATTCCGCAACAAATACGGCAAGTTCGCGTCCGGTGGAGTCCATCATGCCCTGACGCACAAAATTCCAGGTCTGCGCCGAACCGGACACAGCCGCAGAACCGGCAAGGACGATCGCCGCACCGTTCTTCTGGAGATCGGCACCGGAAAGATTCAGATCTTCCCGCCCGGCCGCTTCAATGGACCAGGAACCGTCCGCACAGCCGCGGATCTGGAATTCCATCGCATTCCGCGAAGTTGCGCTGTACAGTCCGGTCGACGTACTTCCGGCTGCCGCACCGATAACCCGGCCGTAACCGCTTCGTGAAGCCGCCGAATAAATATAATAAGTACCGCGTTCCGTCCGTTCGATACGGAAGGTCTGGGTAATATCGCCCGTCACATCCCAGAGGGTCAGTCCGACGCCTTCGTAATCCGTATTGGCTCCGGAGGACGCCACATTGAGCGCCTTTCCGCCATCTGCCGCCGTAATGGTATAATATCCGTCGGGGAGGATCCAGTCAATGCTGTATCCCACCGCGTCAAGGAACACCTTTGTTTCCGCCGGATCATCATTCCAGAGCATGAACACCGCATCCTGATACGAAAGGCGTCCTTCCTGCACCAGCCGGTCGGACATCACCCGCGAAGAATTCTTCATCGTCGCACGCAGAGTGTTGTACATTGCCAGTGCGGCACCGCCGCGCGTAAGCGGTTCATCCTCTTTGGTCACGCAGATCCCGATCATCCGTGCATGCTCCGCCGCCGTCAGATAGGAGTAATCCCCTTCTCTCATCCGGTAGCCGAGCGCATACAGCATATAGCTCATGAATCGCTCGGGTGTTTCCGCAAAATTCGGCTCGAACATCGGACCGAACACGCCGTCCATCAGGTCATCGAGCAAACCGACCGAATACAGATAACCGACATACGCGGACGCCCATTCCGGCACGTCAAAGAAGGGATGCGCGCACTTCATCCGAAGCGCCTCATCTTCCATTCCCATCATCCGCACCGCCAGTACCGCCGATTCCACCCGCGTCAGACCTTTGTCCAGCGCAAAATCGATCCCGCCGTTGATGTTCGTCCCGGTCCCGTTCAGCATCCCGAGATAATACAGCCGCAGTGCCGCATCCTCTACCGGAAGCTCCGTTCCCGCCGCAATCACCGATCCCAGCGCGGTCAGTTCAACCGCCGGTTCCGCATTCACCTCAGCCGCCGCAGCACCGGTCGTCATCATCAGCGCCGCCAGCACGCCAGCCAGCCCTTTTTTCCAGCCCATATCTATATCAATCCTCTTATTTTTAATATTCTCTCAGATTGTGCCATTTTATATTATACCGTATTTTTTGTTTTTCGTCAATAGAGGAATAATGGATTGCCGGGAAATGGGGGAAGTGCGAGGATCACGTTCAGGGGAAACGGTCGCTTTTTGAAAAAAGCTCAGCAAAAACTTTATACTGTTGCAGCCGGATTGTTGGGTTAATATGGGCTTGTGAAAAAGGAGTTTGAGGGAAACCTTTCCTCTGAAAAGGTTTCCCTCAAAAATCTCACCAAAACAATATTTTATTCAAAATACCCCATCATCTGATCGAGCTTCTTGTTGATCGCCTTGCTCTGCTTCTGGAGAGAGGAAGCGAGGTTGATGTCCTTGGAGTAGATCTGGTTACGGAACATGTAGGGGAGGTTAACGAGGTAGGTACCGAACTGGAACGCGAATTCGCAGCGGCGGCCGTCCATGATGAGGTCAACCATCTGCGCAGTTTCCGGGTCTTCGGAGTACTTGTTCTTGAGAGCGGTGTCGTAGTAAACCGGGAATACGGTCTTGTAGGATTCCGCGTTGAGAGCTTCCATCACGATACCCATGAAGTCATAGCTGGTTTCGGGAAGGGTCTTCGGAACACCGAATACGGAGAACTGGTCCATGGAAATGGTGTAGTATGCTTCCTGATTTTCATCATACTTCGGGTAGGGGAGAATACCGTATGCGTAGTCAACGTCACGCAGTTCCTGGAACGCGGATTCGAACATCAGCTGCATGATGCCCACGTTGCCCGCTACATTTTCCGCCTTGCCTTCCGCTTCGGACATGAAGTGGTACGCACCGTTGTTGCCTACAAGGTGGTTGATGATCTTTTCCAGCGCGGTGAATACCTTTTCGGTACCCAGCTGAACCGTGATTTCGTTCGTTTCCGGATCGTACGTCGTCAGACGTTCGCCGATCGCGTCAACCCATACGTCGGTGCCGTGGTATACCCAGAAGCCGTAGCCGAAGGTGTCGCCTACGCTCTTCTTGCCGTCACCGTTCGTGTCTTCATAAATATTGCCGGAAATTTCAATGAACTTGTCCAGCGTCCAGTTGCCTTCGAATACGATGCCGTACAGATCGGACGGATTGTAGCCGTAGTTCGACATCAGATCCTGGTTGAAGAATTCCGCAAACGTATAGGTCAGCGCGGTAATCGAAAGGTCACCCATGATGCAGAACAGCTTGCCGTTGATCGTCGCACCTTCGTTCGAAAGCTGGTTCCACCACGGCTGCGCCTGATCGATGTACGGCATGTCGTTCCAGTTCAGGTAGGAACCCGCCGCGATCGGCGTCGATGCCACGTACTGGTGATGCTCTACGATTTCACACGCGTCATCCCCGGAGGTAACCAGCGTGCCGATTTCGCTCTGCGGAGAACCCGTGATGATCGTCGTGATCTTCGTGTCAAAACGTTCTTCGATCTTCAGATTCCGGTTGTATACCGCGTCACTCGTCGCTTCCCCGGTCAGCTCTTCCGAGATGAACTGGAAGTTCTTTCCTTCCGACGTCAGAATGCGGAATTCCTTGCCGTCAAACTTCTGTTCCGGAAGATTGTCCGGGATCGCCAGTCTTGCTTCCGCTTCGGAAAGTTCTTCCACTGCTTCTTCAACAACCGCTTCTCCTTCCGCAGAGGGAGCCGCCGTCGTGGTTTCCTGCGCCGCATCGCTGTTTTCTGTGCTTTCCGAACAAGCCGTGAACGCCGGAAGAACCATCAGCAGCGCAAGTACCAACGTAAGAATTCTCTTCTTCATAATCTTTTCTCCTGAATAATGAATAATTAAATTTTATAAAAAAATAACCTCAGACATGCTCAGGAGAGGTACTCCCTTGCAGAATACCCCTCCCGTCATGCGGATTATTATTTTTCAATCGCAGCTACACGTTCCTGCGCCGCCTTCAGACGTGCCGCGTCAAACTTTTCACGGCGGTCAAATGCGTAAATACCGTTCTTTTCCTGGTAAACGTCAGTAAGCTGAGTGTAGCAGTACGCGCACATCTTCGGATTGTCGAGAAGTACCTTCGTCAGACCTTCAAAGCGTTCGTAGAATTCTTCGAGAGTCTTCGGTGCTTCGCCGTAACCCCATGCCGCACCATGGTCTTCATCCAGATTCCAGTAAATGCCGCCGAATTCGGATACGAAGTAGGGCTGACCTTCCTTGTAGGGCATATCGTCCTTCGGGAAGTTGTACCAGATCGGACCTTCGCCGGTCGCAAGACCGCGGTGGTGTTCTTCGAGTTCCGCCGGAACCTGCGTGTAGTCGTGTACGTCGTAAATATCGGTGATTACGTGAACGTATCCGGAAGAGTCGATGATCGGACGCATCGGGTCGATCGCGCGGGTCGCCGCATAAACCGTACGGAAGGTCTGGAAGTTGCGGCGCGGACCGGTTTCGTTGAAGGGACACCAGCCGACGATCGCGGGATGGTTGTAGTCTCTTTCGATTTCCGCAAGCCATTCGGGCATGATGGAAAGAAGAGCCGCCGGATTGGATTCGTCAAGACCCCAGTTCGGGAATTCGCCCCAGAGCAGATAACCTGCCTTGTCTGCGAAGTACAGCAGATAGGGTTCGAAGACCTTCATGTGCAGACGCGCACCGTTGAAGCCGACTGCCATGGACATTTCCACGTCCTTCTTCAGATCGTCCAGCGTGGGAGCGGTGTAAATGCCGTCCGGATAATAACCCTGGTCAAGTACCAGTCTCTGATATACCGGCTTGCCGTTGATTTCGATCGCATAACCGTTGATGCGGACGTCACGCATACCGAAGTAGCTCTGGATGGTGTCGTTTCCTGCCGTTACGGTCAGGTCGTACAGATTTCCTTCGCCGACATTCCACAGCTTCGGTTCGGGGATCGCAATGCGGAGCTTCGCGTGCTTGCCGAGAACCTTCGCCTTGCCGCAGGCAACGTGCTCGCCGCCGAAGGATACGCATGCGTTCACTTCGTCGATCGCGCAGTACTTGCCTTCCAGAGTAACGAGAATTTCAACTTCTTCCGCAAGAACGTCGGGAGTGATCTTCAGATTCTTGATGTAGTTTGCCGGAACGTATTCCATCCAAACGGTCTGCCAGATACCGGTGCAGCGGGTGTAGTGGCAGCCTCTGTTGTAGTAGCTGTAGTAAACCTGCTTGCCGGTCGGCTGGAGATTGCTCTTACCGTTGTCTTCCGCAAATACAGCGATGGTGTTTTCGCCTTCGGTAACGAAGTCGGTCACATCCATTGCAAAGGGAGTGTAGCCGCCGGTATGATCGCCGACCTTCTGGTTATTGACATATACTACGCTGTAGTAGTCAACCGCACCGAAGTGCAGCAGGATACGGCCGTTTGCCTTGTCCCATCCTTCGGGAAGGGTCACGGTGCGTCTGTACCAGCATGCGGGAATGAAGTCCACGTATTCGATGCCGGACAGCTTGGATTCGGGAACGAACGGTACGACGATTTCATGATCGTACTTCGGAGCTTCCCACATTTTTCTTTCACGGCCGGAATTACCGAAGTCAAAGGCAAATTCCCAGGTACCGTTCAGGTTGATCCACGATTCATTGCCGCGAACGAGCGTCGGACGCGGATACTCGGGTCTCGGAATAGACATAGAATTGTCCTCCTGTATATAAAATATTTTTTCGCGTTATTTCACATCATCCGTGTAGATCCCGGTGATGCCCATATCGAAGTACGGCTGCTGTTCCTCATCCCCGTTGACCGTGTGGATGTACAGCGGCGTACCGGATTTCAGCATCCCTTCCACGTAACCGTCCACGGGACAAAGCTCATACGAGAACGTGAATCCGATCAGCGGATGCGTCTTCGAGAATTCGCCGAGCGCCTTCCAGTCCACCTTCGGACCCCAGTCGAGCCGATACAGAGTATATACAATATACTCGAATCCCAGTTCCCGTACCGCATCGTACTCGCTCTCATCGTAGATCTGTACGATGAAGCGATTTTTCAGATCGGGCGCATACTCCGCAATCGCCGCAACACCGCCGAGGTTGTCGTCCTTGATATCGGTCACAATGTACGTTCCTTCGTTCGCACGCAGAAAGTCCACAATATCCCCGAGCCAGACCGGCGTGAAGTTCCGGTAAATCTTGCATTCCAGAAATTCATCCAGCGTCAGCGGTACGTTGTTCGTGATCTCGTCGGCATATTCCGTGTACCAGTCATGGATGCACGCGAGATACCCGTCGGATGTGAAGTTGAAGTCAATCTCAATGACCTCGCATCCGGCGTCCGCACACTGCTGCAGCCCTTCCAGCGAGTTGGAACCGTCGTAGGTGCGCTCGTTTCCGGCCGTATCCACTCCGGTCAGCCGTCCCGCCGCATGAATGATATACCGCATATCCTCGCGGATCGCAGCCGCCTCTTCGGGATTCGTGTAGTCCGGATACAGCGGTTCCGGTTCCGCCTGTCCGCAGGAAACCGTACCGAAAGTCAGTACCGCCGCCGTCACCGCGCAGATCGTACGTGTCCAGTTCATTTTAAATCTCCTTCAGAAATATAAACAGAAAGGCGGAGGATCGAATCCTCCGCCTGCCAGTGATAAACTATATCAATTGTTACCGAAATTATTCAGCGTCTTCAGCAGCGTCTTCAGCTTCTTCGAGAAGAGCGCGGATGGAGAGACCAACCTGATGGTTTTCGTTGTTGATGGAAGTGATCTTCGCGGTTACAACCTGACCAACTTCGAGAACTTCGTCGGGCTTAGCGATCTTGTGATCGGTGATCTGGCTGATGTGGATGAGACCGTCGCAGCCGGGAACGATTTCAGCGAATGCACCGAAGGGCATCAGGCTTACAACCTTAACTTCAGCAACGTCGCCTTCAGCATACTTGGTGGTGAATACGTACCAGGGGTTCATTTCTTCGGTCTTGTAACCGAGGGAGATTCTGCCCTTTTCGCGGTCGAATGCCTTAACGTATACGTGGATCTTGTCACCGATGGAAACAACTTCGGACGGATGCTTTACGCGTCTCCAGGACAGTTCAGAGGTATGTACCATACCGTCTACGCCGCCGAGATCAACGAATGCACCGAAGTCGGTAAGGCTCTTGACTTCGCCGTCATATTCCTTGCCTTCTTCGATTTCTGCCCAGAATGCATCTTCGCGTGCCTTGCGTTCTTCACGGAGTACGGCACGGATGGAAGCGTAAGCTCTCTTGCGGCCTTCGCCCTGCTTGATTTCGATGATCTTAACCTTCTGGTTGGTGTTAACGAGAACGCTGAGATCGCCTTCCTTCGGAATACCGGTCTGGGAAGCGGGGATGAATACGCGAACGGAGTTGATGTTGATGATCACGCCGCCCTTAACGACTTCAACAACCTTGCCTTCAAGGATTGCGCCGTTTTCGCTTGCTTCAACGATACCGAGCCAGTTCGCTTCGGAATCTACTCTGGTCTTGTCAAGAGTAGCAATACCGTCGATATCGCTTACCTTGATAACCTTTGCCTTAACAACGTCGCCGAGCTTGTAGATAACGTCAAGCTTTGCCTGCGGGTCGGAAGTAGCCTTATCGTGCGCGATAACACCAGTGGTCTTGGTGCCGAGGTCGAGGTGGATCTCATTCGGGTAGATCGCGGTAATAACGCCTTCGACGATATCTCCTGTATTTAAAGTTTTGATGGACGCTTCGAGAAGCTCAGCAAATGTCTGCTCGTTCATGGTTTGATATACCTCCTGTATTAAACTGTACGGCGTCGATGCACCGGCAGTTATTGACATAATAGATTGTGGTTCGACACGTATGTGCTTACAGTCTTCCGCGCCGCCCACAAAATATACATTCCTGCAATACTTGGCTGAAATATCACGGAGCTTTCCTGAATTCGAGCTGTCTGAACTTCCGATAACCAGCATAATATCGGACTCTCGGGCAAGGCTGGCTGCTTCTTCCTGACGTAATTGTGTCACCTTACATATTGTATCAAAAATCTCGGCGTTTGTATAGACCTTTTTGATAAAATTTATACTTTTTTTCCATTCTGATAAATTTTGTGTGGTTTGTGCCGCAATCGCTATGGATTTTGCACAATTTTCATTCACACTGCACAAGTTTTTCCATGTTTCCAGTGCAGCTGCATCCGGAAGGACGACTTTTTCGCCTTCCGCACAGCTCATGATGCCTTCCACTTCGGGGTGTGTCTCCGCGCCGAGCAGGATAAACACACGTCCCTCTCCCGAATTTTCGCGGGCAATGCGGCGTACCTTTTCCACATACGGGCAGGTGCAGTTGAGAAGCGTGAAGTCCGCGTTGCGCGCATCACACGCCTCCAGTTCCCGCACAATGTCCGCCAGCTCCCCGTGCGCCCGGATGACGACGGAGATGCGTTCCCCGCGGTCGGCGGCAGCGATCACGCCGGGAACATCTTCCCTTGCGATCTCCTCCACCCCGCAGGATTTGATGTGGTTGATATAATAGTCATTATGGATGATCCGTCCGAGCGTATACACCCGGCGGCCCATGTTTTCCCGTTTTGCACGTTCGATCTCTGCTTCCAGGGCATCGGTCGCATTCTTGACCCCGAAGCAGAAACCCGCGTACTTTGCGATTCTTATTTCCATAAATCAGTCATTCTTCTCCGGCAGGGACGGACGGTCACCTGCGGGAAGCTCGCTTTTTCCGTATTTGATCTCGCAGATGCGGTTGAAAATGATCTGCGACGCACGGGTATATTCCGTCATGCCGCCCTTGACGAACTCCAGTTCCTCAAAACGGATGGGTTCGCCGAAGGTAATGACGTTCTTCCGGAACATACTCGTTTTTCCGGACTTGCCGTCCAGAAATACCGGGATCACCGGCACCTTTGTCCGGTACGTGATCATACCGATCCCCGCCTTGATCTCCGTCGTCCGCGGATCCTGCCCGCCGTAGCGGTGACCCTGCGGGAAGATCCCGATCAGTTCTCCGCCCTCGATCAGTTCGATCGTCCGCTTGATGCTGCTGACGTCCGGACCGCCGCGGTTCACGGGATATGCACCGAGTGCCTTGATCAGCGGAGCAAGGAGCGGGATCCTGAACAGCTCCTTCTTCGCCATATAGCGCACCTGCCGC
>JAFYOX010000037.1 GCA_017547755.1 Clostridia bacterium
AGTCGTAGTTCATTCCGATATAGTCGGTCGAGACTCCTCCGTAATTGTTCGTATCGGTCTTCCCATTCGGAATCGCGCCCGGATCATGATAATGAACCTGTCCCGCCTCAATATCGCGCAGCAAAAGTTCGTAATCTTCTTCTTCGTAGTCTTCCGGCTTCTCAAACGGCACACGGTTTTCCGGCACGCGTGTCATACAGAGACGGTAGCAGTATGTCTGCACCTTTCGGTCGGCATCACCGTCTCTGCCGCCCGCGTCCCGGTTCAGCCCGGGCAGGAATCCGCTTTCGGGATTTCCCGGTTCCATATAGGGGTCAACCGGCCCGGCGAACTGATGGTAAACCGCATTAGCCGTCTGAATCCCGTTCAGCGTCTCGCCGTACTGTGTGTTGCTTTCACGGCCGACCGTGAACGAAACACCGGCGGCATCGAGCAGATCCCCTTCATATGTTGCATCCAGAAATATCTTTCCGATGAACGTCATGCCGGACCAGGTCGTAATCGATTTCAGCAGGGTTCCTTCTTTCACAATCCCGTTTTCACGGTCAAGCCGTTCACCGCGGTAAACCGGAATCTCACACTCGGAGACGAAGCTTTCCATCACCTTTTCAGCGGCGGAAGGCTCAAACTTCCACATGGTCTGAGTCCGGTTATCCATTCCGGGAAATCCGGCCGGTTTCGGTTCCCAAACCCACGAGCTCTCGTCCTGATAATGGAGCCAAATCCGATGGTAGAATTCGCGGGCAATTCCGCCGATTACACGCTTGTCCCCCGAGTCGGTCCGCCCGAGTCCCGAAACACTCATCCCGCCGACATGATGTTCCGGCATTACAATCACCACGGTTTTCCCCATTCGTTTGACCTGGACCGCTGCCGAAACCGCGGCCGACGAACCGCCGAAAATCACGACATCGGCGGTAACCGGCTCGGCTCCGTTCGCGAGCGCGGCTGCCGTCAGAACCGAAATCAGAAGGACAAAAAACAGCTTTTTCATAATACAAACCTTCCTCAGTATGTTTCCTCACAGGCTACTTGCGCAGCTCTTCCAGAAGGGCGGGAATCCAACTGGCGTTATCAGCCGATGTATAGGTCATGCGTCCACCCATCCGGCTGAACGTCTTGCAGAACCGCAGATAATACGCGGGATTATCTGCCGGCGGTTCCCCCGCGCGGTTCCAGTCCCAGCGGGAGGGTGCCAGGTCGAGAACATGAATGTCAAAATCGTCAATCGTCCGTCCGTGCTGAACGGCGGTATTCCGCGCCATCGAAAGGGCCTTTTCAAAAATCATCGGGGACATCACCGCCGAACCGACCGAAAGGTAGACTCCCCCTTTTAGGTTCGCGACCGAACCGGCGAACGCCAAAAAATCCCGTTCCGCACACCGGCCGATCGACGCAGGAGAATTAACCGGATGTGTATAGATAATATCATGTCCGATCATCGGATGGCATGTCTGAGTAACGCCCGCACGGTGCAGACGCCAGATGAGCGAATACTCTTTATACGGATGCGGAATCTCGTAGACAATTCCCCCTTCCGGCAGATTCCCCCGTGTGATCATCGTCATTAAATCAAATGCGGCGGCGGCGCGCTGGAACGTCTGCGGTGTCCGGTCCGACGCCGCTGTCATCGCCAGATCCCGGAGTTCATCAAGTGAGGGAACCTCTATTTTTCCGTGATCGATCGTTGAAGCGATCGACTCGGCATACCCGAGTCCCCCGAGCGCGCCGACCAGAAACGACAGATTCATGTACCGGCCCGTCTCTTCCCATATTCCGAACTGTCCTTCCAGGACATACCGGTGAACGTCTTCCCCGGACGCGGCCTGAAGCGCAAACTCCCAGTCATGAATGATCCCCGCGCCGTTGGTCGCGAAATGGGTAATCCACCCCTCTTCGGCAAGTGCCGCCATCGTTGGTACGAGCCCGTTTTTAATCGAATGCGCGCCGTAGGTCAGAATTCGTGCCGCACCGAGTTCCCGCGCACGGCGGATCGCATCGGCCGCACAATGAACCGATTCCCGCGCATCGTCCGAAAGATCGATCGGCCCCCGTTTCACCCTCTCGGAAAGTTTCAGGATATCCAGCTTATTAACCCGTTCGGCAAGCGGTTTCGGGCGAATTTGATCTCGATTAAAGAGATTCATCTTCCACTTCTTCTTTCAATTCCCTCGGCTGGCAGCCCGATTCAACGGCGGACCTGAGTCGCCCGCCGGCACTACCGGTCCCGTCCCGGCTCGGGGCCAAGTGACCTGGCCAGCGCCTCGTAGATGTCACGGTATCCCTGATAGTCATCTTCGAGATACTCTTCCACCTGGGGAAGAATCGCACCCGCCTCGGAGCATTCCTTTTTCGCCTCTTCAACACGTCCTAAAATACTGAGTGTTTTTGCCCGGTTCACACAGACGGAAAAGAGCTTCAAGAGCCCTTCGGC
>JAFYOX010000038.1 GCA_017547755.1 Clostridia bacterium
GGCTTCCGGAGACCCACAGGGTCTCCCAGCCGGCAATTCACAAAGGGGCGGCGCCTGAGCCCGGAGGTTCACGAAGTGAAACTCCATTGTGCAGCCGTCTGCGCAGGACATAAAATCCAAGAAAAACGACCGCTAGGTCGTTTTTCCACCTTCCGCGACGAAGTCGCGTCCCCCAGAAAAAATTCCAAAAAACTTTTTAAAACCTATTGACAAATCAGAACCCCCGTGCTATAATATATGACGTTGACGGAACAACCGTTTGAAAGATACGGAGATTGCGAAGCAAGCTCCCAGCGGTTGCGAAGCAAGCGCTTGCGGAAGTGGCGGAACTGGCAGACGCGCACGTTTGAGGGGCGTGTGGTTCACACCGTACGGGTTCAAGTCCCGTTTTCCGCATAAAGCAGACTCGATTGAGTCTGCTTTTTCTTTTTGTCGTGCATATTTTCCATTGACTTATCCCATAAAATCGTGTATAATGAATTACTGTGGGTTTCCACGCTTATTTAACAAATTTTCAAAGGCGGCGGCTATGGCAGATCTCCGTTACCCTTCCCGTAAACTGACCTTTTTCGACGTTCTGATCGTCGTTCTGACCCTGTTTGCCGCCGTATTTTCCGCTTATTTTCTCTTTTCCCGCACTGAGGGAACCTCCTGTACCGTCACATTCGGACAGGAATCCGTGACCTGTTCTCTCGCGGACGACCGCGGGATCCCCGTTCTCTCGAACGGATATGCACTCACCGTCGTCATCGAAAACGGCACTGTTTCCGTGACGGAATCCGACTGTCCCGACGGCGTCTGCGTGAACAGCGGCGCCATTTCCCGTGAAGGGCAGGCGATTGTCTGTGTACCGGCAGGCGTGATCGTACGCATCGGCGGCATCCGCACGGACAACGCCGACATCATCGCCGGAGGTGCGCCGTGAAAATGCCTGCTTCCGACCGCCGTGTCGTCCGCATGGCCGAAAATGCCGCATTCCTTTCCGCCGCGCTGATCCTTTCCTTTGTGGAATCCTTTCTTCCGGCGGCGATCCTACCCCTTCCCGGATTCAAGATCGGGCTCGCCAACCTCGCGATCCTCTCCGTGTTCTACCGGACGCGCAGTCCCGCGAATGCGGCACTGATCTCGCTCTGCCGGTGCCTGATCACGTTTCTCCTGTTCGGGAACGTCACTTCGTTCCTGTTCAGCCTGTGCGGCGGCGCACTGGTGATCATCATGCTCTGCATCGCCGGACGTCTCCGCGGACTGAGTTTTATCGGCGTATCCGTTCTCTGTGCGTCCGCACATAATCTCGGTCAGCTTGCGGCGGCAGTTTTCCTGACGGGAACGGCAGTCCTTGCCTATACCCCCGCACTTTTCGCAGCATCCACCGTCTACGGCACGGTCAACGGCATCCTCCTGAACCGGATGCCGGAATTTATCACAAAAAAATCATGAAATCACGTTTTTGGGCTCTTCTGTCCGCACTTCCCCTGCTTTTTTCGGGATGTACTTCCATACAGTATCGTCCGTTCGGGCAGTCCGGACAGCAGGAAGAATACCGCGACTCCGTCTTTTTTGCGATGGACACATACATCACCGTCCGTCTGGCAACGGCGGACGTCACGGAAACACAGCTCGGCGAAGTCTCCGCAGAATGCGAACGCATCGTCCGTGAACTCGAATCCGTTCTGTCCGCACATGATCCGGAGAGCGAACTGTACGCTCTCAACACCAGCAGTGAGGAATTCACGGGAATCAGCGATGCGCTGGAAAGCGTCCTGCTGACCGCGTACGAACTTTCCGCCCGTACCGCCGGAGCCTATGACTTCACGCTGGGCGCTCTGACCGAACTGTGGAATATCACGGGCGGCGGTCCTGTTCCCCGTCAGGCGGACATCGACGCGGTTCTCCGGCATGCCGGCTATGAAAACATCACCATCGATGAAAACCGGAACACCGTCATGCGTCCCGATCCCAAGGTACAAATCGACCTCGGCGGCATCGGCAAAGGTGCGGCGGCGGACGAACTGATCCGGTATCTCGAAACGACGGAAATCTCCTACGGACTCGTTTCCGTCGGGGGAACGGTCGGCGTCTTCGGGGACAAGCCCGACGGTACGCCGTACAAAGTCGGCGTCCGCGATCCCGATGATCCAAACGGCGTCGTCACGTATCTGCTGATCGACGAAGGATTTGTCGCCGTATCCGGGGATTACGAACGGTATTTCGAAGAAGACGGCGTACGCTATCACCATATTTTTGATCCGTCCACGGGATATCCTGCGGACAGCGGTCTCCGTTCGACAGCGGTACACGCGCTGAACGGTGCGGCAGCGGATGCGCTGTCCACGGCACTGTTTGTCATGGGTACGGATGCGGCACTGGAGCTGTATGAAAATCACGGCGGATTTGAAGCCGTTCTGATATCGGGTGACGGTATCGTCCAGACCGAAGGTGCCGAGACGGAATCCGTAAAACCGTAATCTCGCCGAAAACAGTTTATTATAAAGGAATAAAACAAACGCTATGGCAGCAAACTATATCGAATCGAAAATCATCGACCCCACCGTTGCTCCCGAGCTGGCGGTCGCGGACAAAGTCGCCGCACGTCATGCGGGGCGCGGAGTCCCGCCGAAGTATTTTATCCAGACCTTCGGCTGCCAGCAGAACGAGGCGGACAGCGAACGTCTCGCCGGGCTGTGCGAAACGATGGGCTACACCCGTGCGGAAACCCCGCAGGAAGCCCTGCTGATTCTCGTGAACACCTGCGCCATCCGCGAACACGCCGAAAAGAAGGCGCTGTCCATCATCGGACAGTACAAGCACATCAAGGATGCGAATCCGGAAGTGGTGATCGGCGTCGGCGGATGCATGGTCACGCAGGAAGCGCGTGCCTCCAAGCTGAAGATGAGTTATCCCTACGTTTCGTTCACCTTTGACACGGGCGCGATCCACCGCGTTCCCTCTCTGGTGCTGGCGGCGATCGAAAAGAAGACCCGTCAGTTCGTCCTCAGCGAAAACTGGACGATCGCGGAAGGTCTGCCGATCGCACGCACATCGAAGCACATGGCATGGCTCTCGATCATGTACGGATGCAACAATTTCTGCTCGTACTGCATCGTTCCCTACGTCCGCGGCCGTGAACGCAGCCGCCGTGCGGACGATATCGTCGAAGAAGCAAAGCAGCTCATCGCCGACGGTGCCAGAGACATCACCCTGCTCGGGCAGAACGTGAACTCCTACAACGGCGGAGACGGCTGCGACATCGCCGAACTCCTGCATCGCATCGCCGCGCTCGACGGAGATTTCCGTCTGCGCTTCATGACAAGCCACCCGAAGGATGCGTCCGACCGTCTGATCGAAGCAATGGCTGCCGAAGAAAAGATCGTCAAGCACTTCCACCTGCCGGTGCAGTCGGGCTCCAACGACATTCTGAAGCAGATGAACCGCAAGTACACCGCGGAAGCGTACCTGGAAAAGATCGAAAAACTGCGCGCGGCGGTTCCGGATGTGTCGATCACCTCGGACATCATCGTCGGCTTCCCCGGCGAAACGGAAGAAGATTTTGAAGGCACGCTCCGGATGCTCGAAGCGGCGCGCTACGACATGATCTTCTCGTTCATCTACTCTCCCAGAAACGGTACTCCGGCGGCAAAGATGGAAAATCAGGTGCCGCACGATGTTTCGACCGCGCGGTTCGAACGCCTGCTGGCGACGCAGAACAAGATCTCCGATGAACGGAATTCCCGCTTCCTCGGACGGAAGATCCGTGTTCTGGCGGAAGACGTCAGCAAGAACGACGAAACGATGCTCACCGGACGCGGAGATCCCGTCCGTCCCGTCCATTTCGCGGGCAGCCGCGATCTGATCGGACAGTTCGTCGACGTCGAGATCACCGGTGCATCGACCTTCTGTCTGGAAGCAAAGCCCCTCTGACACAGCCAACCCAACCAAAATTCACATAAAAATCCCCCAAACCGAAAGGAAATCACCATCATGGAAGAACTTCTCACTCCCGAAATGAAAGCCGTTATCGCAGAACTCGGCGAAATCATCAAGGCAGACCCCCGTCATCAGGCGATCCGCGACTGCATCGAAGAATATGAACGCTCCGAAGAGCTGAACAACCTCATCGCGGAATACAATATGCAGCAGAACGCTCTCGCCGATGCGTACGGCAAGAACGACGAAGCCGCAGAAACCCTCCGCACCGCCGTCCAGGCCCGCATTGACGCTCTCTACGACCAGATCACCACGCATCCCGTATACACCGCCTATGTGGAAGCAAAGCAGACGTTCGACGCTCTCACCTCCGAAGTTTTCGGCGAACTCCAGTTCGTTATCACCGGTCAGCGTCCCTGCTCCCACAACTGCGCATCCTGCCACTCCGACTGCGGTCACCAGCACTAAGTGAATTTCTTCTTGGGGCTGTCGCAAATTAGGGTAAAGTTTCCAATTATTCAGTAACATATACAAAAAATCAAGTGTTAATCTTTCGAGATCAAATGATTTCTTGTGTATGTTGCCGATGAATTGGTTACGATTTCCTAATTTGCGACAGTCCCAAACCCCTTTTCAAAAACTTTCCGTCTGACAGATCAATAAAGTTTTTTGCAGATTTTTTGTACGCTCCGTTTTTCTGCGGGGCGTGATGTGATTTTAACCATTCTTCCTGTGAGGTACAACCGTTATGACGCCGATGATGCAGCAATATTTCGAGGTCAAAAATCAATACAAGGATTTTATCCTGTTCTATCGTCTCGGGGACTTTTATGAAATGTTCTTCGAGGACGCACAGCTTGTTTCGGCGGAACTGGAACTGACCCTCACCGGCCGCGACTGCGGTGAGGAAGAACGCGCGCCGATGTGCGGAGTCCCCTACCATTCGAGCGAGACCTACATCGGACGTCTGATCGAAAAAGGGTACAAGGTCGCCATCTGCGAACAGGTGGAAGACCCGAAGGCAACGAAGACCCTCGTGAAGCGCGAAGTCATCCGCGTCATCACGCCGGGAACGCTGATCGAAACCGACCTTCTGAACGAAAAGGCGAACAACTACCTCGCAACGCTTTATTTCGACGGCGATTCCGTCGGATTATGCTTCGCCGATATTTCGACCGCCTACGTTGCGGCGACGGCGATCCACGATTTCCGGCTCCACGGCGCGTCCGAGGATGCCGTGATCAACGAACTTGCCACCTATCAGGCAAGAGAGATCCTGATGAACACGTCCGCGAGAACCCTTCCGAAAACCGCGGACTACATAAAAAACCGTACGGAAGCCCTGCTGACCGACGGCGCGTCGAACTTCTTTGATGCGGACGAGGCAGCCGAACGTGCGGAAAACCAGTTTACCCCCGACCAGACCGCCGGTCTTCCCCGTGCGGCGCTGATCGCGGCAGGTGCGGCGCTGAAGTACATCGCCGTCACGCAGATGAAGGATCTGTCGTACCTGAAAAAACTGAATTACTACGAGTCCTCCCAATTCCTCGAAATGGACACGTCCACAAGACGGAGTCTGGAACTCTGCGAAACCATGAATTCCGGCGAGAAAAAAGGTTCGCTGCTGTGGGTACTCGATAAAACCGAAACATCCATGGGTGCGCGTATGCTCCGGCAGATGATCGAACATCCGCTGACGAACGCCTCCCAGATCTATATGCGCCAGCAGGCGGTCGGGGAGCTTTGCGACAATTTCATGCTCCGCGAGGAACTGCGGGACAAGCTGACTGCCGTCCTCGACCTCGAACGCCTCATCACCAAAGTCTCCTACGGTACCGCCGGCGGACGTGACCTGCGTGCCATCGCGCAGACGGCGTCGGTTCTTCCGGATATCAAGCAGATGCTTTCTGACATCCGGAGCGGAGAACTTGCGGAGATCCACCGTACCCTCGACACGCTCGAGGATATCTACGAAGCCATCGACGCGGCGATCGTGGACAATCCCCCGTTTGTTGTCCGCGAAGGCGGCATCATCCGGGACGGCTATCACGAAGACGTCGACCAGCTCCGCTACATCATGAACAACGGCAAGGACTGGATCCGCGAAGCCGAAGCCTCCGAACGGGAAAAAACCGGCATCAAGGGACTGAAGATCGGCTACAACCGCGTCTTCGGATATTATATCGAAGCACCGCGTTCGGCGGCGGATCAGGTTCCGGAAAATTACGTCCGGAAGCAGACCCTGTCCGACAAGGAACGCTACATTACCGACGAACTGAAGGATATGGAAGCGACCATCCTAGGCGCGGACGACAAGCTGAAAGCCCTCGAATACGACCTGTTCGCCGCCATCCGCGACGCGGTGAACAGAGAATCCGCCCGCATCCGTCAGAGCGCACAGGCGCTTGCGATGCTGGACGTGTTTGTCTCCCTCGCGGAATGTGCGGCGCAGAACTCCTACGTCTGCCCGACCGTGGACGGAAGCACCGTCATCGATATCAAGGACGGACGGCATCCCGTCGTTGAACGGTTCGTACAGGACTCGTATTTCGTCCCGAACGACGCGTATCTCGACACGAAGGACAACTGCCTCATGCTCATCACCGGTCCGAACATGGCCGGGAAATCGACGTATATGCGCCAGACTGCGCTCATCGTGCTGATGGCACAGATCGGCTCGTTCGTCCCCGCATCGTCGGCGCACATCGGCATCGTGGACAAGCTGTTCACCCGTGTGGGCGCATCGGACGACCTCGCGTCGGGTACATCCACCTTCATGCTCGAAATGAAGGAAGTCGCCTACATCCTGAACAACGCGACCGCGCGCAGCTTCATCATCTACGATGAGATCGGACGCGGCACATCGACCTACGACGGCATGAGCATTGCCCGCGCCGTCGCGGAATACACCGTCGGACGAAAGATCGGCGCGAAAACGATGTTTGCGACGCATTATCACGAACTCACCACGCTGGAAAACGAACTGACCGGTGTGGTCAACTACAACATCGCGGCGAAAAAGCGCGGCGAGGACATCACGTTCCTCCGCAAGATCGTTCCCGGCCCGACGGACGACAGCTACGGCATCGAAGTCGCACGTCTCGCGGGTGTTCCGGGCGAAGTCACCCGCCGTGCGAAGGAAATTCTGAAAGCCCTCGAAGGCGAAGGCGAAAAGAAGCCTTCCCGCAAGTCGAAAAAAGCCGAAGAAGAACCGGCTATGATGAGTTTTTCCTTCACGGACGCCGCATTTGACGAGGTCAAGGAAAAACTGAAGAACACCGACGTGAACACCCTCACGCCGATCGAAGCTCTCAACCTCATCTACGAGTGGAAGAAACTGCTGTAATATGGGAAAAATCAATATACTCGGCTTTGACGTGGCGAACCTCATTGCCGCCGGGGAGGTCGTCGACCGTCCCGCTTCCGTCGTAAAGGAGCTGCTCGAAAACGCGCTCGACGCCGGAAGCACTGCCGTCACCATCGAGATCCAGCGCGGCGGCGTCACGTTCATCCGCGTCGCGGACAACGGCTGCGGCATGGATTCCGAAGACCTGACCACCTCCATTCTCCGGCACGCGACCAGCAAGATCCGCACCGCGGACGACCTTGCCGGGATCGCCACGCTCGGCTTCCGCGGCGAAGCACTGGCTGCCATTGCTTCCGTCTCCCGTCTGCGCATCTTTTCGAAAGTGCGCGGCGAGCCGTTCGGCACCCTGCTCGAATCCGAAGGCGGCGAGATCCAGTCCGTCACCGAGACCGGATGCGCCGAAGGTACGACCGTGCTCGTCGAGGATCTCTTCTTCAACGTCCCGGCAAGACGGAAATTCCTCAAGAAGGATTCCACGGAAGCCATCGCGTGCGGCGCGGTCGTCGAAAAGATCGCTCTGTCCCGGCCGGACGTTTCCCTCAAATACATCTGTGACGGCGAAGTCAAATTCATGACTGCCGGAAACGGCAATCTCTCCGAAACCGTCTGGGCACTTTTCGGGAAGGACACCGCCAAGCGCCTGCTCAAGGTCGACCGCGAGGAGAACGGCATCCACATCACCGGATACGTCTCCGAACCCGATCTGGTGCGCGCCAACCGGAATATGCAGAATTTCTTCATCAACGGACGCTATGTCAAGAGCAAGACCGCCTCGGCGGCGCTCGAACAGGCGTACGCATCCAAAATCGCATCGGACAAATTCCCGTCGTGCGTGCTGAACATCGGACTCAATCCCGCTTCCGTAGATGTCAACGTCCATCCGGCAAAGCTGGAAGTGAAGTTCGCCAACGAAAAGCTCATCTTTGACGCCGTCTATTACGCCGTCCTGACCGCGCTCGAATCCGCCGTGAAGCGGCCGGAGCTGCAGATGGGACGCACCCTCGGCGGTACGATCCCCGCACCGAAACCGGAAACACCGAAGAAACCGGCTCCTGCCGAAGTCTCTGCGGCATCTGCGGACATCCCCGGCCCCGGGCAATCCCGTATCTCCGGCTCCGCACAGCCGCGCGTGTCCGGCTCCGGACAGATCCGCGTTTCCGGAATGACGGCCTCGGAACTCAAAAATGCCTTTGTTTCCGTGGACCGCAAGCCGTCCGTAAATCTCGGCGCATCCCAGGTCGGACTGATGCCCACACAGAAATCCGTCCATCCGAAGGATCCGCCGCGTCCGAAAATGCCCGACGGAAGCGGTGTCTCCTACCTTGATATGATCCGTGTCCACCGCGAAGCGCTGGACAAAACGGAAACACCGCCGGAACCGGCGGAAGCTCCCGCGGAAGAAAAACTTCCTGTGGAAAACACCGGACTTCCGGTGCAGGAATCCCTGTCTCCGGAAAAACCGTCCGGACATCCTGTGGAAAACACCGCGGAACCGCAGAACGTTTCAAAACCGGAGAAATCTCCGGCGCCGGAAGAAATCCCGGAACCGGAAGAATTCGCGGAGATCCCCGAATACCTCATCCTCGGCGAAGCGTACAACTGCTATGTCATCGTCCAGCTCGACGACCGTCTGCTGATGATCGACAAGCACGCGGCGCACGAACGCATCCTGTTCGACGAACTCTGCCGCCGGATGAAACAGCGCGAAAAGAGCGGTCAGATGCTCCTCGCGCCGTACGATATGACCGTCTCAAACGCCGAAGCGGACGCTCTCTCCGAATACGGAGACCAGATCCGTGCGCTCGGCTTTGACTATACCGTGACCCCGCAGACCGCGGCGTCACAGAAAGCCTCCATCACGCAGATCCCCGGGGAACTTTCCACCGACGAAGCCTGCGTCCTCTTCACCACCCTCGTCTCCCGTCTTTCCGACGCCACGGCAAGCGTGGAGTCCGCCGCCGCGGAATTCTTTGAATCCCGTCTGTGGCAGGCGTCCTGCAAAGCGGCCATGAAAGGCGGCAGAATTTACGACCGCGCGCATCTCCAGTGGATCTGCGACCGCCTGCTCGTAAAGCCGGACGGCAAAACGGGTTCCGTCATCCGTACCTGTCCGCACGGACGTCCGGTGGCGTTTGAAATCAAGAAGACCTCCATTGAACGGCAATTCGAAAGAGGATGACTTCATCCTCCATTCCATATACTTATTATACAGGAGTACCAGCACCATGTTCATTCTCATAAAAACCGACGAACACAGCAACGCGCGCCGCGGACGTCTCATCACCCCCCACGGCGAAATCGAAACCCCCATTTTCATGAACGTTGCGACCTGTGCGGCGATCAAGGGCGGCGTTTCCGCCATTGACCTCATGGATGTCAACTGCCAGGTCATGCTCTCGAACACCTATCACCTCCACATCCGTCCGGGTGACCGTCTCGTTCACGATCAGGGCGGTCTTCAGAAGTTCACCGGCTGGAACAAGCCGACTCTGACCGACAGCGGCGGATTCCAGGTATTCTCCCTCGCAGGTCTGCGCCGCATCAAGGAAGAAGGCGTTTACTTCGCGTCCCACATCGACGGCAAGCGCATTTTCATGGGTCCGGAAGAAAGCATGCGCATCCAGTCCAACCTCGGCTCCACCATTGCCATGGCGTTTGACGAATGCATCGAAAACCCGGCGGAATACAACTACACCCGCAATTCCTGTGACCGCACCACCAGATGGCTCCGCAGATGTAAGGAAGAACTCTACCGTCTCTCCCAGCTCGAAGACACCATCAACCCCGGTCAGCTCCTCTTCGGCATCAACCAGGGCAGCACCTATGCCGACCTGCGTGTACGCCACATGGAACAGATCCGCGAACTTGACCTCCCCGGCTACGCGATCGGCGGTCTCGCCGTCGGCGAAGAAACCGAAGAAATGTACCGCATCATCGAAGCGGTCGAACCCTTCATGCCGAAGGACAAGCCGCGCTACCTGATGGGCGTCGGTACGCCCGTAAACCTTCTCGAAGGCGTTCACCGCGGCGTGGACTTCTTCGACTGCGTCATGCCCTCGAGAAACGCGCGTCACGGCAACCTGTTCACCTGGAACGGCAAGATGAACCTCCTCAACGAAAAGTACATGAACGACTCCCGCCCGATCGACGAAAACTGCGGATGCCCGGCGTGCCGCAACCACTCCCGTGCGTACATCCGTCACCTCATCAAGGCAAAGGAAGCACTCGGCATGAGACTCGCCGTCCTGCACAACCTGTACTTCTACAACGACCTCATGGCGAAGATCCGCGAAGCCCTCGACAGCGGCTATTTCGAAAGCTTCTACCAGAAGTACCGCGTCGTTCTCGGCGAACGCAATCCCGACTGAGAAACTAAGAACTGAAAACAAAGAGTGAATAGCTATGTCCGAACTCACCGTCATCCGACAGATTCCAAATCCGGCTCAGCTATTCACTATTCACTATTAGCTATTCGCTCAACATTATGATCTATATCCCTTCAACCACCACCTCCGCCGCCGACAACCTCGCGGCGGAGGAATATCTTCTTACCCGCTGCACGTCCGGCGAGTTTCTCATGCTGTGGAAAAGTGCGCCAACCGTCGTGATCGGGAAATTCCAGAACGCATGGGGCGAAGTCTCCGTCGAGGAAATCCTGCGCCGGAATATTACCCTCGTCCGCCGGAACAGCGGCGGCGGTACGGTCTATCACGATGAGGGAAACCTCAATTTCACGATGATCGCCGACCGCGGGGAGAATTCCCCCGAATACGAACGCTTTCTCACTCCCGTGATCGCGGCGCTGAACAAACTCGGCATCCCCGTAAAGATGGGCGACGCGTTCGACATCACCGTGGACGGCTACAAGGTCAGCGGAAACGCACAGTCCGTCGTGAAGAACCGCGTGATGCACCACGGCACCCTGCTCTTTGACGCCGATCTGACCGTCCTGTCCGGGATCACCGGACACGCAAACGCGGACGTGCAGTCAAAGGCAATCCAGAGCAATCCCTCCCCGGTGTGCAATCTCCGTCCGTATCTGAAGCACGATATGGACATTGCCGCATTCGCGGATTATCTGAAAACGGAGCTCTGCGGCGAACATCCGGAGATCCGGACGTTCACGGAGGAAGAATCCGCCGAACTCGAACGTCTGCGCGACACGAAATATGCCGCATGGGACTGGAATTTTGCCAGATCCCCGGCATTTACGAAAAGCTGCGGCACGTTCTCCGTCTTTGTCAAAGGCGGCATCATTACCGCTGTCACCGACAACGACGAACTCGCGTACATGCTCACCGGCGTCCGCATGACCCCGGAAGACCTGCGTGCCGCCGTTCCGGAAGACATCGTCCATCTGCTGCTCCGATAACATGGAGGAACCTATGAAAATCGAAATCACCATGCCCAGGCTCAACGAAGCCATGGAAACCGGCATCCTGTGCCAGTGGAACGTCGAAGAAGGCGACACCGTCTCCGCCGGAGATATCCTGTGTGAGATCGAATACAACAAGGTCGTCACCGAACTCGAAGCCGACCGGGACATGACCATCGTTTCGCTCCTTGCCGAAGAAGGGGATGAACTTCCCTGCGGCGCCGTCATCGCCGCTGCGGAAACGGAGGCGGACGCATGATCTGCATCCTGCCCGATTATATCACGCCGTACGAAAATCTCGCCTGCGAATATTATTTCGCCACCGAACGGGAGCTTGACGGCGACATATTCATGCTCTGGCGCAACGAACCGTCCGTTATCGTCGGCAAATACCAGAATACCTACGAGGAAGTCAACCTCGAATACACCTCCGCCAAAGGGATCCATGTTGCCCGCCGGATGTCCGGCGGCGGTACCGTCTACCACGACCTCGGCGGCTGGCAGTTCACCTTCATCACCCGCGATGCCGGAGAAGCCATCGAATTCGACCGCTTCATGCGTCCGATCACGGAAGCGCTCTGCTCCATGGGGCTCGACGTCCGTGCCACGGGCCGCAACGACATCGCCCTGTTCCCCGCCGGAAGTGAAAACGGCTTCAAGATCAGCGGCAACACGCAGTACAAGAAAAACGGCGTGACCGTCCATCACGGCACCCTCCTTTTCGACACGGATTTCACCGAACTGAGCCGTGCGACCACGCCGAAGGAATACAAAATCACGTCAAAAGCCATCAAGTCCGTCCGTGACCGGGTGACGAACATCCGTCCGCATCTTCCGGAAGATATGACGGACATCGAGTTCCGCGACACCCTCGCCGCGCGCATGACCGACCGGACATATACCCTGACCGGCGAGGACCGCGCACGCATCCGGGAACTTGCCGAAACAAAGTTCGCCGTCCCGGAATGGAATTTCGGCGCGAACCCGAAATTTGAGATCGAACACGAGCTCCACCTTCCCGGCGGCACGCTCGAGCTCGGCCTGACCGTCAAAAACGGCGTGATCCGCGACGCGGGGATCCGCGGCGACTTTTTTGCGGGGGAATCCGCGGAAAATCTCGCCTCCGCTCTCATCGGCACGGAGTACACCAGAGAAGCGCTCGCAGCCGTTCTGCAGGATGTCTGCGGCAGCCTGTACGGCATCACGTCGGATGCTGTTGTAAAGGAAATTTTTGGATAATCAATCAAGAATACTTTGTGAATTTTCTGCGGACCTATTGCTATTCCGTACGATTTGTAGTATAATATAGGTAACGAAACAACGTTCGTATTACAAGGGATAATCCGGACGCTCCATCTTACTGACTGTTGAAAGGAATATTAGAAAGAATGGCAAAAGCAACCACTAAAAAGCAGACGGTAGAAATCACCGCCGACCGTACCCCGGAAGAAAAGAAGAAGGCGCTCGACACCGCGATCAGCCAGATCGAAAAGAGCTTCGGCAAGGGCACCATCATCAAGATGGGCGCCAATCCGCGCATGAACGTCTCCGCCGTTTCGACGGGTTCGATCACGCTCGACATGGCACTGGGTATCGGCGGACTTCCACGCGGCCGAATCATCGAAATCTATGGTCCGGAATCTTCCGGTAAAACAACGCTCGCACTCCACGCCATCGCGGAAGTGCAGAAAACCGGCGGCGAAGCGGCATTCATCGACGCGGAACACGCGCTCGACCCGGTATACGCTTCGGCACTCGGCGTAAACATCGACAATCTCCTCGTGTCCCAGCCGGACTCCGGTGAACAGGGTCTTGAGATCTGCGAAGCCCTCGTCCGTTCGGGCGCGATCGACATCGTGGTCATCGACTCCGTTGCCGCGCTCGTTCCGCAGCAGGAAATCGACGGCGATATGGGTTCGTCCCACGTCGGTCTGCAGGCACGTCTGATGTCACAGGCTCTCAGAAAGCTCTCCGGCATCGTCGGCAAGACCAACTGCATCGTTATTTTCATCAACCAGCTCCGTGAAAAGGTCGGCGTCATCTACGGCAACCCGGAAACGACTCCCGGCGGCCGTGCGCTGAAGTTCTACGCATCCGTCCGCATCGAAATCCGCAAGGGTGAGGCGATCAAGAACGGCGCGGAAGTTCTCGGCAACCACACGAAGTGCAAGGTCGTAAAGAACAAGGTCGCACCGCCGTTCAAGAGTGCGGAATTTGACATTCTCTACGGCGAAGGCATTTCGAAAACGGGTGAAATCGTGGACATCGCGACGGAACTCGGCTTCCTGGAAAAGAGCGGCTCGTGGTACTCCTACGACGGCACGCGCATTGCACAGGGCCGCGACAACGCGAAGAAATACATCGGCAACGATCCCGCGCTGGAAGCGGAACTTGAAGCGAAGATCAAGGAAAACGGCCGTGCCCCGGACATGGAACGCGACGACATCGAGGATGACGACAATCTCGGCGCAGACGACGAACTCGATATCCGTCTGCTCGACCTTGACGAGGATGAGGAATAAAGAATACACGCCTGCGGCGTGAAAGGAAGAAAACCGCCGGAAGGCGGTTTTCTTGAATAATGTCCTGCGCGGACGGCGCACAAGAGGGCATATCGATGCCCTCTTGTGAATCACCTCGACCAAAGGGGACACCCCTTTGGATACCCCGTGCGCACGGGTGACTCGCGCTTGAGCGCTCGGACAGACAGCGGATTTCACGCGGCAGACCGTTCGGAAGTTACAACGTCGGGTGCAAAGCTGTCCAAAGCGTACGTTCAGTACAAACAGCGGTGAAGGTTATCTTCAGATAAAGCGGTAAACGCTACCCTTAACCCCCGGCGGTCAGCCAGAATCAACTTCCCATACGGACGGCATACCCGTCTCGTTCGTATTCTCCACCCCACAACTGCAGTATAACATCAGCCCGAAGGGCTTCCGGAGACCCTATGGGTCTCCCAGCCGGTATTCATAAAGGGGCGGCGCCTGAGCCCCTTTATGCGCCTGCCCCGCGCAGGGGCATTAATCCAAGAAAAACGACCAACGGTCGTTTTTCCACCTTCCCGACCGAAGGTCGACTTTCCCCAAAAACTTTGTAAACTTTCCGAAAGTGACACCACCATGATCGTTTCGAACGTCGAATACTCCGACTGGCGCAATATGAGCGAATGCGCCGTATCCCTCGGCGAGGGCATCAACGTCCTCTGGGGCATGAACGCTCAGGGAAAATCGAATATCCTCGAAGGGATCTACTACTTCGCCCGCGGACGTTCCTTCCGCGGTGCCAAGGACCGCGAACTCATCCGCTTCGGCTGCGACTTCACGCGGGCAAAACTCGCTTTCCGCCGCGACGGTTACGAAAACGATACCACCCTCGAAGCCGTGATCCCGAAAACCGGGAAGAAACACCTCTCCCGCAACGGCGCGCCGCTTTCCTCCACTTCGGAAATGATGGGCAGTTTCCGCGCCGTCCTTTTCTGTCCCGCGCACCTGACCATGGTCACGGGCGGCCCGCTCGAGAGACGCACCTTCCTCGACATCGCCATCTCCCAGCTCTCGCAGAGTTATCTTACCTACCTCCGGCGGTACACCAAAGTCCTCGCGGAACGGAATATGCTCCTCAAAAACGCCGCGTCCGGGACCCGCGTCACCGAGACCGAATGGGACGTCTACGCACGTCAGCTGGCGCTCTACGGCTCGTGGATCTCCGCGTACCGCGCGGAATATGTCACGTATCTCAGCGAAGCGGTCGCGCGCTATTTTGACGGAATGACCGGCGGCAGAGAAACGCCCGACCTGACCTACACCTCGCACGGTCTCACCGAAACCATGCCGACGCCGCTTTCGAACATGGCGGAGGAACCCACCGCGGCACAGGATGCCCTCTACGAAAAACTGACCTCCAACATCGACCGCGAGATCATCGTCGGCTCGACCCTGTGGGGGACGCACAAGGACGACATCCGCCTTTCCCTCAACGGCAAGGAAGCGAAGCTCTACGCCTCGCAGGGACAGCAGCGGAGCATCGTTCTGTCGATCAAGCTCGCGGAAGCGGAAATTTCAAAGAAGATCGGCGGAGAATACCCGGCGATCCTGCTCGACGACGTATTCTCCGAGCTGGACGACTCCCGCCGGAACTACATTTTAGGCTCGCTCGACGGGCGGCAGATCATCGTCACCTCCTGCGAACCGGACATTATTCCGTCGAACAAATCGGGAAACATCACCTTCCGGCACGTGAAGGACGGGGAGATTCTGGAAGAATGATCATTCAGACTGTATTTCTCAAAGACGGCATGATCCACATCGTTCTCGCGCCGGATGCGGCGTCCGTGAATTCCGAGGGGCTTCGGATGTCCCTGCGGAACTGGAAAAAGTTCTGCGAATCCTACCTTCCGGCGGCGCTGACCGACAAGACCTATGCGGCGGCACAGGGGCACGCGATCGTCGAAGCGGAATACGACGAGCTGCACCGGCTGTCGGAGATGACGGAAGCGGTACTGGAAGTTGCGCGGATCCTTTCGTCCGGCGACAAAAGCGAACGGGATCTCCGGCGGAAGCTGAAGCCGAAGTTTTCCGAAGAAGCTGTCGACAGCGCAGTCCGGCTCCTGAAAAAACGCGGATATCTGAACGAGAGCCCGCAGTGTCAGCGGATCGCGGAAGCTGCCGTCCGCACGAAGCACCACGGTCCCGCACGCATCCGCGCCGATCTGATCGCCCACGGCTACAGCGGAAAGTCAGCAGACGAAGCGATCCGCACGATTCCCGAAGAAGATTTTGCAGATGCGCTGGCGTACCTCATCGACCGGAAATTCCCGGACATCGAAGAAATGGATCCGGCGGAAATCAAAAAAGCAGCGGCGTCCCTGCTCCGGCTCGGCCATTCTTCCTCCGCAATCTTTGCCGAAATCCGGGCACGCCGGAAAAACCGATAAAATATCGTTCTCTTGACTGGGGGCGATTTTTTATTTTGGGGACAAAATGGGGGGATGTGCAGGGGTGGAGGAATGGGGATACGGGGGATACGGTCGCTTTTTGAAAAAAGCTCCGCAAAAACTTCAATCTGTGGCAGCCGGATTGTGGGGTTGATATGGGGGAGAAAAAGAATTTTTTGATGGGTCTGTGCGCTGACATATAGTTTGTCCCAGCCGACAAAGTGGAGCGATCCAAATTCTATGAAGTAGTGGAGACGGAAATCAGGGGCCGCCGAGACCCTGATTTCCCACGCCGTATGGGATAACCGTGATATCGTGCAATCGATAGTTATTCTTCTACATTTTGTCAGGTTTCCGCGCGGCTTGGCTATGCCGCCGTCCGCGCTTTTCGATAGTCAGAGCGGCTGACATACAGTTTTAACTGACGCAAAGCACGAACGGCGGCAGCCAAGGAGTGCGGATAACCAATAATATGCAGCTGAATTCTAACGTAACGCACGATATCCTTGTATCGGAAGCCGGCGTGGGAAATCAGGGAGCGAATGCCCTGATTTCCGTCTCCACTACTCCTTAGAATTTGGATCGCTCCACTTTGTCGGCTGGGACAAACTATATGTCAGCGCACAGACCCATCAAAAAATTCTTTTTCTCCACCATATCAGCCCCACAAACCGGCTGCCACAGATTGAAGTTTTTGCGGAGCTTTTTTCAAAAAGCGACCGTATCCCCTTTTCTCCACCCCCGCACATCCCCCATTTTGTCCCCCCACCGCCATAGTTTTAAATTTTTTTGTAATTCCGTATTTATCTCTTCTTATTTTTATGTTATAATGGTTGTATCACGATCAGAAAACTGAAAGGTTCTATATATCATGGCAAAAACCGTAAAAGTTGGGTTCATCTCTCTGGGATGTTCCAAGAATCTCTGCGATACCGAAGTCATGCTCCATCATCTTGTGACTGCCGGTTATGAACTGACGCCCGAGGAAAGCGAAGCCGATGTTGTCATTATCAATACCTGCGCGTTCATTGAAAGCGCGAAGAAGGAGTCCATTGACAACATCATCGATATCGCGTGGCTGAAGAAGCACCATACCCTCAAGGGCATCGTCGTTACCGGCTGCCTTGCCGAACGCTACCGCGAAGAAATCATCAAGGAACTGCCCGAAGTGGACGCGGTTCTTGGCGTCGGCGGCATCCACAAGATCGTGGAAGCGGTCGAATCCGTGATGGCGAACGTCGGCAAGAAGGGCAAGAGCAAGAAGCGCTACACCTGCTTCGACGATAAGGAAACCGTCGAACTCGGCGGCGAACGCGTCGTTACCACCGGCGACCATATGGCATACCTCAAGATCGCGGAAGGCTGCTCCAACCGCTGCACCTACTGCGCGATCCCCAGTATCCGCGGCAAGATGCGCAGCCGCACCATGCGCGACATCGTCGAAGAAGCAACCGCGCTCGACGCCATGGGCATCAAGGAACTCAACCTCATCGCGCAGGATACCTCCGCGTACGGCATCGACCTCTACGGCAATTACTGCCTGCCGGAACTCATCCGCGGCATCTGCGACGCAACCAAAATTCCGTGGATCCGTCTCCTCTACTGCTATCCCGACAAGATCACCGATGAACTGATCGCCGAAATCCGCGACAATCCGCGCGTGGTCAAGTACATCGATATTCCGATCCAGCACATCTCTGACAATATGCTCACCGCGATGAACCGCCACGGCGACTCTGCGATGATCCGCGAAACCGTTGCAAAGCTCCGCCGCGAAGTTCCGGGCATCGTCCTCCGCTCCACCGCCATCGTCGGCTTCCCGGGCGAAACCGAAGACGACTTCCGCGAACTCTGCGAATTCCTCAAGGAAGCAAAGTTCGAACGCTTCGGCGCGTTCCCGTACTCCCGTGAAGAAGATACCGCGGCTTACGACTTCGAAAATCAGATCGACGAACAGGTCAAGCAGGACCGCTACGACATCGTCATGCAGACCCAGCTTCCCGTCAGCGAAAGCTTCAACGCTACCCGCGTAGGCAAGACCATCCGCGTCATGTGCGAAGGCTTCGACCCCGTTGCGGAATCCCATTACGGCCGCAGCTTCGCGGAAGCGGCGGACATCGACGGCAAGATCTGGTTCACCACGCCCAACCCACAGCTCCGCATTGCCGAAGGCGAAATGATCGACGTCAAGATCACCGACGCCATGGACTACGACCTCGTCGGGGAAGCTCAGCTGAACTTCCTCAACATCTGAGAACGGGAGGAACTGCAATGAACTTACCGAACAAATTAACGATGTTCCGCATCTGCATGGTACCGGTCTTCCTCGTCCTGCTGTGCGTGAATCTCCCGATGTCCGACACCGCCATGCGCATCGCAACCGCCGTGGTCTTTGCGATCACCTCGCTGACCGACATGATCGACGGCAAAATCGCAAGAAAGTACAACCTCATCACCGATTTCGGCAAATTCATGGACCCGCTCGCGGACAAATTCCTCGTTATGTCGGCGATGCTCGGCATCCTCGTACGGTTTGATTACCTCCGCCCCGTCTTCGTATGGGCGGCAGCCATCGTCATCTTCCGCGAATTCGCGGTAACGTCCCTCCGTCTCGTCGTTGCGGGCAAGTCCGGCATCGTCGTCGCGGCGGCATGGCTCGGCAAGGTCAAGACGACCCTGCAGATGGTCTGCATCGTTGCGATCCTCCTCGAACCCGTGATCCTTCCCTTCCCGCTCTTCACCGAAAAGCACCTCCTCTCCTATATCACCATCGCGGCAATGTCCGTCATGACCGTCTGGTCCGGCGCCGACTACATGAAAGCCTACTGGCCGCATATCAGTGCAAGTAAATAAAAAATATTTGGGTGAAGACTTCCGGCGGAAGTCTTCACCCATCCAAAAAACTTGACCCTATTACAGATATGGCGTATATCCTAAACGAAAGTATTTCTTCTGTCCCGGAGCATCTGCGTACGTTTTTTGACGGCGAGACGGAAATCCCGACCCTCACCGTCGGCGGATGCGGAAGTTTTTCCGTGACAAAAACGTTTGACTGCGGACAGGCGTTCCGGTTCGATCCGGTGGATGAAACCACCTTCGCCGGAACCGCATTCGGCGATAAGATCGCCGTCGGACAGACCTCCCCCGGCGTAATTACTTTATACAAGGTTTCCCGCGAGCAGTTCGAACTCCGGTGGCAGCACTATCTCGCCCTGGACGAAGATTACGACGCGATCGACCGGTTTCTCATCGAGACCATGCCGAACGAACGTGACCGCGCGGTCATGACGGCGGCGGTCGAAGCAGGACGCGGCATCCGCATTCTGCGGCAGGAACCGTTCGAAACGCTGATCTCGTTCATCGTCTCACAGAACAACAACATCCCGCGCATCAAGAAGATCATCCGCACGCTGTGCGATACCTACGGCGAAAACGGCGCGTTTCCGACCGCAGAAGCCCTTGCGGAAGCCGGTACGGATGCCCTGTACGAATTAAAAACGGGATTCCGTGCGAAATATATCCATGATGCGGCGTGCAGAGTCGCGTCCGGTGAACTGGATCTCGGAAAGGTCCTCGCATGCGAAGACTATGCCGCCTGCGATGCCATGCTCCGCACGGTCCACGGCGTCGGCCCGAAGGTCAGCGCGTGCGTTCTCCTGTACGGCTTCGGCAAAACGGAAGCGTTTCCCGTGGACGTATGGATCAGAAAATCCCTCGAACGGCATTTCCCGGACGGATTTGACGCAAAGCGTCTCGGAAAATACGCCGGCATCGCCCAGCAGTACCTATTTTATTACGAAAGATACATCAATGGCTAAGGAGTTTTTATGGAACAGATTTATACCATACCGGTCAATGAGGCGTTTGAGAAAGTGCAGGAAGAAGGCTTCTGCACCTGCCCGTTCTGCCTGATGTACAACCGTCTTGACGACAACGAACTCGACCTCATCCTCGGCGCATCCATGATGGAACCGGACGTCCGTCTGAAGACGAACGAACTCGGCTTCTGTCCGGACCATATGTCTCTCCTGTTCGAACGCGGCAAGCGTCTTCCGCTCGCGCTGATGCTCGAGAGTCACCTCGACAGCCTTGCCAAGGATCTGGAAGGCAATATGTCCTCGCTGTTCATTGCAAAGACGGGCGACAACGCGGCAAAGCGTCTGGCAAAACTCGAATCGAGCTGCTATGTCTGCGAACGCATCGAGCACAACTTCTCCCTCATGATCGAAACGGCAGCTCTTCTGTGGCAGAAGGACGAAGCCTTCCGCAGGAAGGTGGAAGCCGCACCGTATTTCTGCTTCCGCCACTACGGCCGCTTCATCGCCGCCGCAAAGGAACGTCTCTCGAAGAAGGAATTCGGCGAATTCTACAAACAGGTCAGCGCAATCGAAAACCGCTACTTCGACAAACTCCGCGAAGACGTCAGCTGGTTCTGCAAGAAATTCGACTACCGCTACGAAAACGAACCGTGGGGCGACGCAAAGGATGCCCCGGAACGCGCAAAAGCGTTCCTCACAGGCTCCCTGCACCAGCATGAAGACACCCAGAAGGCAAGCGACGCATTGACTTAAAGAAAATAAAATTGCCGGGGAAGAAACTTTTTTAAAAAAGTTTCTTCCCCGGACCCCATCTTCAAAAACTTTTAAACGAATAGAAAAACCAAAGAAAGTGCAGACTTTACGACTAAAAATCTGCACTTTCTTTGGCTTTTTATATAGTATAAAGTTTTTTGAAAAGGGGTTCGGGGGAAAAGTTTTTTGAAAAGGGGTTCGGGGGAAAACTTTTTCGAAAAAAAGTTTTCCCCCGATTTCTTATTCCTTCAATTACTTGCTCCAGTTCACGCCGCCCTTGACGTCGACGATGGTCACGCCCATGGCGGTGAGTTCGTCGCGGATGGCGTCTGCCTTGGCGAAGTCCTTTGCCTTCTTTGCGTCGGCACGGTCGTTGATGAGTGCTTCGACCTTTGCGGTGGTTTCCGCGTCCACGCCTTCGGTGGTGCAGGTGATAACGAGCGCTGCCGCAGGTGCGTTCTTAGCCGCTTCCGCTGCCTTCTTGTTCGCTTCACGTACCTTTGCCGCTTCTTCCAGCATATTCAGGCAGAGAACGGTGTCGAAATCCTTCAGAAGCGCGAGTTTGGTCGCGTCGTTCGTCTTTGCCTTCAGAACGTCGTAAACGGCGGTGACGGCAAGCGCGGTGTTGAGGTCGTTGTCCATCGCGTCGGAGAAACGCTTCTTCAGATCTGCAAACGCTTCTTCGTCCACTGCATCCGCGGATTCCGCGTTCAGGGTCGCGATCTTTGCGATCAGCTTGTTGTACGCGGTCCTGGTGCTGTCCATGCCTTCCCAGGAGAAGACGAGGGACTTTCTGTAGTGGGACTGCAGGCAGAACAGACGGTATACGAGCGGGTTGTAGCCCTTTTCTTCAAGAAGGGAAACGGTCAGGAATTCGCCGGTGGACTTGGACATCTTGCCGCTCTGGGTGTTCAGGTGCAGAACGTGGAACCACTGCTTGCACCACGGATGACCGAGGTATGCTTCGCTCTGCGCGATTTCGTTGGTGTGGTGCGGGAATGCGTTGTCGATGCCGCCGCAGTGGAGGTCGAGGTATTCGCCGAGGTTCTTCACGCTGATCGCGGAGCATTCGATGTGCCAGCCCGGATAACCGATGCCCCACGGGCTGTCCCACTTGAGTTCCTGGTCTTCAAACTTGGACTTGGTGAACCAGAGAACAAAGTCTGCCTTGTTGCGCTTTGCGGTGTCTTCTTCAACGCCTTCGCGGACGCCGACTTCGAGGTCTTCCGCATCCTGCTTGTTGAAGACGTAGTATTCGGACAGCTTGGAGGTGTCAAAGTATACGTTGCCGTCGGAAAGGTACGCGTAGCCCTTATCGAGGAGTCCCTGTACCATTTCGATGAATTCGGGGATGTAGGAGGTCGCCGGAACCACGATTTCCGGGATCTTGATGTTCAGCTTGCCGCAGTCCGCGAAGAATGCGTCGGTGTAGAACTGCGCGATCTCCATAACGGTCTTCTTTTCGCGCTTTGCGCCCTTGAGCATCTTGTCTTCGCCGGTGTCCGCGTCGCTGGAAAGGTGGCCGACGTCGGTGATGTTCATGCAGCGCTTGACGTCGTAGCCTGCGTAGCCGAGGTACTTTTCAAGAACGTCTTCCATGATGTACGAACGGAGGTTGCCGATGTGTGCGAAGTGGTAAACGGTCGGACCGCAGGTGTACATGGTCACCTTGCCGGGTTCGTGGGTGACGAATTCGTCACGTGTATGGGTAAGGGTATTGTAAAGCTTCATGGGAATGTATTACTCCTTTGTATTGTTATCGTTGGCGTTGCTGTTTTCGGGTTCTTCAGGGGCTTTGGGGGCTCTTCCGTTGTACTGACGTTCGTTTTCCTCCCATGCCTCCGCGAGCTGTTCGAGTCTGTCGGGGGAAATGTCCCCGTCTTCCTGCATCCGGCGGATCTCATCGATGATCTCGCGCTCCACGTTGTCGCGCAGCGGATATTCGCCGACCATGTCGGCGGCCACATCGTAGAACGTCGGACGGCGGAAGAACAGACGGTAGGTGCAGTACAGCACCGCCGCAAGCGAGAACAGCCAGAGCGGCAGCATCCACCGTTCGTCGAGTGCCGCCAGCAGATACGACGTCGCGTTGAACGCAACGTGTGCGAGGACCGACGGAATGACGGAACGGAATTTTTCGTACAGCAGGCAGAAAACCATGCCGAGCAGGGCGGAATACACGACCGCGATCAGCGCGCCGTGCGCCAGCCCGAAAATCACGGAGGATACCATCACGACGGTGGACGGCTGAAGTCCGCGCGCCAGACGGGAGTTCACCAGTCCGCGGAAAATGATCTCTTCCGTGATGCCGGTGATCACGGCGATGCTGAGGATCTCGAGCCACAGCGGCGATTCTCCGTAGAGGGCGGAATACTGATTTTCAAATGCCGCGACGATCTCTTCGGGAAGAGGCAGGAACGAAAGCGTTCCCGACACCAGCGCGTTCAGCGACGCGCCGAACAGAAGAAACGTCGGGATCCGTATCAGATTCACGGGACGGATCCGGAATTCTTTGAGAGGACTGCGCATCCGCATCGTCTGGATCAGACAGATGACCAGGATCGTCAGCAGATTGGAAATGAGCGTGATCATGACGGTCTGCGACAGCACCTGTTCCATCAGGGAAAGCAGCGCGGCTTCGTCAAGGGTAAACGCCGTGCCGGAGCCCGTCATGAGGGACATCATGTAGCCTGCCGTCACCACGTACTGGCAGGAAAAGAAGACGAATACGTAAAACAGCGCGTGAAGTACGGCGGATACACTGCCGCCGCGGGGACGTTCCGGGGTCATCCGATGACCTCCGTACCGTCGCCGTCATCCATAAAATCGGGCACGTCAACGTCCGGAAGAGCGCATACGGCTTCTTCGAGAGCATGGATGCGTGCGCAGAGCGCTTCGATCTCGGTTTCGATGGGGTCGGGAATGTGGATCTGGTCGAGGTCAGCTTCGTTTTTCGCAATACGCGCGCCGTCCTTCTTGACGATGTGTGCGGGGATACCGACGGCGGTGCTGTTTTCGGGAACATCCCCGAGAACGACCGCACCGGAGGCGATCTTGGAATTGGAGCCGATGGTGAAGTTGCCGAGACACTTCGCACCCGCGCCGACCATGACGTTGTCGCCGAGGGTCGGGTGACGTTTGCCGGTATCCTTGCCGGTACCGCCGAGGGTCACGCCCTGATAGATGGTGCAGTTGTCGCCGATAACGGCGGTTTCCCCGATCACGACGCCGGTTCCGTGGTCAATGAAAAGTCCCTTGCCGATGGTGGCGCCGGGATGGATCTCGATGCCGGTGAGGAATTTCGCAAACTGGGAGACGGCACGCGCACCGAACTTCATGCCGCGTTCGTTGAGCGCATGGGAAAGGCGGTGCATGATACGCGCATGGAGGCCGGAATAGAGGAAGAGCACTTCCGCGCGGGAAACTGCGGCAGGGTCACGCGCCATGATGACGTCGATGTCGTCGCGGATCTCACGAATGGCACGGCAGAGCGCCATTTCCGCCGGGCGGTCGAGTTTTGCGATAATATGGAATCGGCTGGATTCGGAATCAAACTTATACTTGAATTTCATACAGGTTCCTTTCGCTGAAAAAATAAAAAAAGTCTCCGTTCACCGAAGAGAAGCGGGGATTCCCGATTTCATCGGCAAAACAGAGGCGTAAAACGCGGTTCCACTCTGATTTATCACTCAATAAAGCCGGATAACGCAGGCAGCGGGCCGTGATCTCCGAAAAAATCACAGCCGGACTCTGCGGATGCACATAAGAACACCGGGGATGCTGCTTTCAGCCGGTGACAGCACTCTCTTTTCCCCGAGGGAAGGTTCTTTTTCTTTCCGCATGGAACGTCCTTTGGAATATTTACCTATTAGGATATTATATATCATACAGGCAAAAAAGTAAACAGGAAATTTTAAATTTTTTTAGGATGAAAAACTCCCTGACGGTCGTTTTTCTTGATTGATGTCCCTGCGCGGGACGGGCGCACAAGAGGGCATGTCGATGCCCTCTTGTGAATCACCTCGACCAAGGGGGTTCCCCCTTGGATTCTCCTGCGTATGTGGGACTCGCGCTTGAGCGCTCGGACAGACAGCGGTTTTCACGCGGCAGACCGTTCGGAAGTTACGGAGTTGGGTGCAGAGCTGTCCAAAACGCACGTTCAGTAGAAACAGCGGTGGACGTTACCTTCAGATAAAGCGGTGAAGGTTATCTTTAGATACAGCGGAGAACGTCACCCTTAACCCCCGGCGGTTAGCCTGAATCAACTTCCCATACGGACGGCACATCCGTCTCGTTTGTATTCTCTACCCTACAACTGCAATATAACAATCCGCCCGAAGGGCTTCCGGAGACCCACAGGGTCTCCCAGCCGGTATTCATAAAGGGGCGGCGCCTGAGCCCCTTTATGCGCCTGCCCCGCGCAGGGGCATAAATCCAAGAAAAACGACCGCCAGGTCGTTTTTCCACCTCTGCACCCGAAGGGTGCCCCATACAAACAATTCGGTATCCTATATTTGATAGAAGAAAATTTTCAAGATATTTTCGAAAACATTTGTTATTCCGCACGTTTTGTGCTATAATATTAGCGTGTGCCGATAATTTCCTCGTCGGACGGCATTTTCAGAATGTACCCTTCGCCGCGTACGGAAGACAATACACCGTCCCCGAAAACGACCACCAGCTTCTTGCGGAGATAACTCATGTAAACGTCCGTGACATTCGTCGACGTGCCGCTGCCCCAGACCGACGCCGCGATCCGCTCGCGCGATACTACCTTCCCGCGATGTTCGTACATCAGCCGGAACAGCTCGTCTTCTCTGGCCGTCAGCTTTGCCGTGCGTCCCCGGAACGATACCGTCCGGTTTTCGTAGGTCACGCCGCCGTCTTCTTCCTCTTTGGCAGGAGCCGGGTATCCCGCGCCGCCGCTCATCTCGCGCACGACCCTCCAGAACCCCGCAATGTCGATCGGTCGGAGAACCGCCCGGTACTTTTCACCGTACCGCTGCGCAAGCGCACGGTGCTCTTCCGAATACGTGTAGCGGTCGTTCGTGTAAAGAACGATCACCGCCGCGTAACGCTCGTCCGCTTCTGCCGGATCTTCCGTTACCAAAAGGATCCCGTCGTCCGTGCTGTCTCGGAAACTTTCCAGCAGCGCACGCAGCATCGCGTCCAGTTTTTCATCCCCCGTATCGCAGATATACTTCATTCCCCATCCCCGCTTCCTTTTTCGTATGGATCGTATCGATCCTGTGTTCTCAGGATATGATACCACATCCGCCGCCGCCGTGTCAACCGGAGATTTGTTATGGATATTCACCCCGATTCTCTCCCGCGCGAACAGACGTGCTGCTTTACCGGGCACCGCGTCATCGCCGCCGGTCTCCGCGATGACCTCACCGCCGCGGTCGATCTGTGCATCAAGGAACTCTATCACGCCGGCTACCGTTACTTCATAACGGGCGGCGCCCTCGGTTTCGATACCCTCGCCGCCGCAGAAGTCCTGCGCGCCGCACGGTTCGACGCCGATATCAAACTCATCCTCGCGCTTCCCTGCCGCGACCAGACCGCCCGCTGGACGGAAATGCCCGGCTATCTGGAACATCTGCGGCGCTACAAGCAGATCCTCGGACTCGCGGACTGCGTGATCTACGTGAACGATTTCTATACCGACACGTGCATGCAGGAACGCAACCGGTACATGGTAGAGCATTCCTCCGCCTGCGTCGCGTATTACAGCGGCTATGCCCGTTCCGGCGCCGGTCAGACCTGCCGGATGGCACTCGCCGAAGGACTCGATCTGTTCAATCTCTGGGACAGCGTGGATCATGCCGCGTCCGGCATCAGCAAAGCCAAAAATTAAATTTAAATATAAAAGGAATCAGAAACCTATGAAAACTCTTACTCCTCACAACGGTTTTTCCGGCGTACGTCCGGTTCTGACCATCGTTATGGACGGGATCGGCATCGCTCCCGACACTGACGCAAACGCTGTCAAGCTCGCACGTACCCCCACTCTCGATATGCTGATGGCTAACTACCCCACCGTTGCCCTCAAGGCTCACGGTACCGCGGTAGGTCTTCCGTCCGATGATGACATGGGCAACTCCGAAGTCGGTCACAACGCTCTCGGCTCCGGTCAGGTCTTCGCTCAGGGTGCAAAGCTCGTTTCCGCTTCCATCGAATCCGGCAAGATGTTTGCTTCCGAAACCTGGCAGACCCTCATCGCAGGCGCAAAGGCAGGTCACACCCTCCACTTCCTCGGTCTCTTCTCCGACGGTAATGTACACAGCCACATCGATCACCTGAAGGCTATGCTCGCTCAGGCAAAGGCGGAAGGCGTTGCAAAGATCCGCGTTCACATCCTTCTTGACGGCCGTGACGTCGGTGAAACCTCCGCTCTCGAATACGTAGAACCCTTCGAAGCATACATTGCAGAACTTTCTGACGCAAACTGCGATATCAAGATCGCGTCCGGCGGCGGCCGTATGGTCATCACCATGGACCGTTACGAAGCAAACTGGGCTATGGTCGACCTCGGCTGGAAGACCCACGTTCTCGGCGAAGGCCGTATGTTCGCATCCGCCAAGGAAGCCATCGAAACCCTCCGCACCGAAACCAAGGCGATCGACCAGGACCTCCCGGCATTCGTTATCGCTGAAAACGGCACTCCCGTCGGCACCATCGAAGACGGCGACAGCGTGATCTTCTTCAACTTCCGCGGCGACCGTGCGATCGAAATCTCCAAGGCATTCGAAGGCGGCGCAGACTTTGACAAGTTCGACCGCAAGAGAGTTCCCGCTGTTACCTACGCAGGTATGCTTGAATACGACGGCGACCTCCACATCCCGTCCAAGTACCTCGTTTCCCCGCCGGAAATCACCAACACCATGGGTGAATACCTCGCAGACATGCAGATCAGCCAGTACGCGATCTCCGAAACCCAGAAGTACGGCCACGTAACCTATTTCTGGAACGGCAACCGCAGCGGCAAGTTCTCCGATGAATTCGAAACCTACGAAGAAATCCCGTCCGATGTTGTTCCCTTCGAACAGCGTCCGTGGATGAAGTGTGCGGAAATCACCGACCGCCTCATCGAAGCTCTCGAATCCGGCAAGTATGCATCCCTCCGCGTCAACTTCCCGAACGGCGACATGGTCGGCCACACCGGCAGCCTCGAAGCTACCATCTGCGGCGTGGAAGCTCTTGACCTCCAGCTCGCACGTATCCTCGCGGCTGTTGACAAGGCAGGCGCAGTTGCTCTCATCACCGCTGACCACGGCAACGCGGACGAAATGGCTGAACTCGACAAGAAGACCGGCGGCATCAAGAGAAACAAGGACGGCTCCATGAAGTCCAAGACCAGCCACACCCTCAATCCCGTACCGTTCATCATCTACGACAACGTAGCAAAGGACGCGTACACCGTTAAGGCAGACAACGGTCAGTTCGGCCTCTCCAACGTAGCGGCTACCGTTGTAAACTTCCTCGGCTTCGACGCTCCCGAAATGTGGGACGAATCCGTGATCGAACTCAAGTAATATAGAATTTATTTCAAGTAAATAGAGTTTATTGGGGAAAAACTTTTTAAAAAAAGTTTTTCCCCAAACCCCTTTTCAAAAACTTCAAACAAATACATTGACAAAGCTGGGTGCAAATCGTTCGAAAGAGGGATTTGCGGATTTTTTGTTTTTCTGAGGATTTTATATTATGTTTTATGCGGACGGTATTCTTCGAAAATCTTCGCTGATCGACGAAATTCCGGGGGTTTTCCACGGTTTTTCGACCCGGATGGGCGGAAAAAGCACGCTTTCCCATACGGCGTCGCTGAATCTGTCGCACAATCTCGGGGATCCCGAAGACGTTGTGCGGGAGAATCTTGACATTTTTGCGCGGACGCTTTCGGACGGCCTGTACGGCGGAGAAACGACGGTGACGCTCCATCAGATCCACTCGGCAAAGGTGCGCGTACTGACGCGTGACAACGCGGGCGAAGGATACTCTCTCCCGCGCGGCGAAGACGGCGACGGATTTGTAACGGCGGAAGCCGGCGTGATCCCGATCGCACGGGCGGCAGACTGCGTGCCGATCCTGCTTGCGGGGCTTCGTGAGGACGGATGTCCGGTCGTTTCGGCGGTCCACGCCGGATGGCGCGGTACGGTCTCCGGGATCGCGGCGGAAGCGGTCCGGCAGATGCTCGCGCTCGGATGTGAACTTCCGACGATCCGCGCGGCGATCGGTCCGCACATCGGATACTGCTGCTACGAAGTCGGCGCGGATTTCCATGAAACGGTCTGCGGACTCCGCGGAGCGGACTTCGCCGGACGGCATATCACGATCCCCGAAGGAAAGGCAAAACATCATGCGGATCTTACGTCGATGAACGCCGATATCCTCCGGGAATCCGGCGTAGCCGCGGAAAAAATTGACATTTCCCCCGACTGCACCATGTGCATGAGCGATGTCTATTATTCCCATCGGGCGACCGGCGGAAAGCGCGGCGTCCACGGCGGCGGCATCGGCATCCGCTGAAGAGCGTCCCGTGTTTTTTTCAAAAATCCCTTGTTTAATTTTCACGTAAAAATCACATAAAACCGCCTTATATGTGGTATTGTTCAAGATTTATTTATAATTCTGTGATATAATCTATAAATGCAAAAAAGTACATCCGATTCATAAAATATCGGAGGAAACGAGTATCCGTATGATTGAAATAAACAATCTGGTAAAAAACTATGGCACCAAGTTCGCCGTTGACGACATCAGCTTCAAGGTCGGCAAGGGCGAGATCGTGGGCTTCCTCGGTCCGAACGGCGCGGGCAAGTCCACCACGATGAACATCCTGACCGGCTATCTGTCCTCCACCTCGGGCGAAGCAAAGGTCGGCGGCATCGACATCCTCGAAAATCCGAACGAAGCGAAGAAGCTGATCGGCTTCCTTCCGGAACAGCCCCCGCTCTATTTTGACATGACCGTAAACGAATACCTGAACTTCGTTTACGAAATCAAGGGCTGCAAGCTCAACCGCGAACGTCATCTTGCGGAGATCCGTCAGGTCACCAAGATCGAAGACGTCAAGAACCGTCTGATCAAGAACCTGTCGAAGGGTTACAAGCAGCGTGTCGGCATCGCACAGGCCCTCGTCGGCAACCCGCCGGTCATCATCTTCGACGAACCGACGGTCGGTCTTGACCCGAAGCAGATCATCGAGATCCGCAACCTGATGCGAAACCTCGGTCAGAGCCACACCGTCATTCTCTCGACGCACATCCTCTCCGAAGTTCAGGCTGTCTGCGACCGCATCATCATCATCAACGAAGGCAAGATCATCGCAGACGAACGCACGGAAAACATTACCCGCGTGGTGGAAGAAAACCGCCGCTACAGCCTCAAGATCTGCGGTCCGCAGCGTGAAATCCAGGCACTCCTGCAGGAAATCCCGGGCGTTGTCTCCGTGGAACTGACAGGTGAGCGCGAACTTGACAGCTATACCTACATCGTGGAAGCGGAAAAGGGCGTGGACGTCCGCAAGCCCGTCTTCTACGCACTCAGCGAAAAGAACTACCCGATGATCGGCATGGAACCTCTCGGCATGAACCTCGAAGAAGTCTTCATCAAGATCATGGACATGGGAAGATAACGGAATTTTCTTCCCGGGGAGATGCTTTTCGAAAGAAGGACCTCCCCGAACACCTCCGCAAAAACTTTCAAACGAAACGGATTGACAAAGTATATGTTAGCTATTTACAAAAAAGAAATGCGCGGGTACTTCACGACCCCGCTCGGATACGTGTTCATCGCGGTTTTCCTTGCCGTATCCGGTTTCATGTTTGCCGTCGGCACGCTGCAGTCCGGTACGTCCGACGTATCCGGCTACTTCCAGCTGATGATCTTCGGCTACATCGTTATCGTTCCCCTGCTCACCATGCGTACCTTCGCTGAAGAACGCAGAACCCGCACCGAACAGCTCCTTTTAACAGCGCCGATCTCGATCACCTCGATGATCATGGCAAAGTTCCTCGCGGCATTCACCATGTTCGCGGGCACCGTTCTTCTCAGCTGCCTCTACTACCTGCCCCTCTTCGGCTACGGTGAACCCAACGTCGGCAAGGCGGCCGGCTGTCTGATCGCAATGCTCCTCATCGGTATGTGCTTCATTTCCGTCGGTATCTTCGTATCGACCCTCACCGAAAGCACCGTTACCGCGTCCATCGGCACGATGGCGATCCTTCTCGGCTTCGCCGTTGCAGCGATCTTCAACAACCTGATCGACACCTACCTCATCCGCTACGTCCTCAACTGGATCTCCGTTTATTCCCGTTACGTCAACTTCACCAACGGCATCTTTGACATTGCCGCAACCGTTTACTACCTCTCGATCACCGCGGTCTTCCTCTTCCTTTCCGTCCGCATCTACGAGAGAAGACGCTATGCGTAATCCGGAGGAACCCCGATGACTAACAACACTTACCTCAAAAGCAGAAAATTCAAGTACGGCTCCGTTGCGACGGCGTTCACCGCAGCGTTCATCGCAATCGTCGTAATCTTCAACATCATCTTCACCGCGCTCGCCGGAAAGTACATGTGGTACATCGACATGACCGAAGAACAGCTCTTCACCCTTTCCGAAGAAGCGAAGGAAATCATGTCCGACATCAAGAGCGACGTCAACATTTACTTCGCAAGCGAACCCGACGTTCTCATGACCGGCCAGAACTCCGGCTACATGAAGTACATCTACACCACCGCACTCCAGCTTCAGGACGAATTCAAGAACGTACACGTTGACTGTGTGGACGTCCTCAAGAACCCGTCCTTCTTCCGTGAATTCTACCAGACCGCGGCGACCGACATCGATACCGACTCCGTTGTTATCGAAAGCGGCGGCGAAGTCCGTGTCTTCACCGCAGAAGCATTCTTCAGCTTCAGCGACCTCTCCGACCCCTCCACCGTATGGGCATACTTCGGTGAAAACAAGATGATGTCCGGTATCATGCAGGTAACGCAGACCGAACAGCCCATCGTTTCCTTCACCACCGAACACGGCGAAGACCTTGCAAGCGCAGGCTACCTCATGCAGCAGTTCTACGACAACGGCTTCGAAGTAACTCCCATCAACCTCGCGCAGGAAGATCTGAGCGAAGACTGCCGTATCCTCGTCATCTACGACCCGGTATATGACTTCATCGGTGCGGAAGCCGAAGACGCCTCCAAGAACGAAATCGAAAAGCTGGACAAGCTTCTCGACAACTACGCGGCGATCCTCGTCTTCGAATCCCCCGAAAACGTAGCAAAGCTGACCAACCTCAACGAATTCCTTGAAGAATGGGGTATCTCCTACGTTGCAGACACCACCATCCGCGACACCGAACACTCCATGTCCGTTGACGGCTACTCCATCATCGCGGAATACCAGAAGGACACCCTCGGCGCGTCCATCTACAGCGACCTGAACGCACTTGCGACCCCGCCGAAGACCATCATCCGCAAGGCGGCTCCGATCAACATTCTCTGGGAATCCGGCGGCGGTCTGAACGGCTCCCGCGACGTTTCCGCAGTTCTGAAGTCCTATGACACCGCAGAACAGATGGAAGGCGGCATCGTGACCGGTTCCGACTCCTACAACCTCGTCACCATCTCCCGCGAAACCAGAATCGTTGATAACGAATACTACTACTCCTACGTCATGGCAGCCGGCTCCCCGACCTTCGCAAACGGCAGTTACCTCGAATCCAACGCCTACGCGAACGACGACATCATCGGCTCCGCCATGAAGGCGATCGGCCGTGAACGCGTTCTCTCCAAGCTCGAACGCAAGCCGTTCGACGACGACGAAATCACCATCACCACCGCCGAATCCAACCGCTGGACCGTGGCTATGACCACCGTTCTCCCGGCAATCTTCGGCATCGCCGGTGCAGTCGTAATCACCAAGCGTAAGCACAGCTAAAAAATCATGTTTCCCGGGGAGGAACTTTTCGAGAAAAGTTCCTCCCCGAACCCCACTTCAAAAGCTTTCCATCTGGGAAAAAATATCGTTCTTCCATAGATGGAGTTTTACGAATAAACCGTTAGAAAGACGTTTTTTATTATGATTAAGAAACAGAAACAGCTTATTATCATTTTTGGTGTGCTGTTCGTCGTCATGGTGATTGCGTATTTTGCCGTGATCCGTCCGCTGACCGCGGTCGTGGATGACGGTACGGTAACGCAGGAACTGCTTCCGGGTGAAGTACAGGTGACGGCAAAGACCACCAACATCTATATTTTCGATCCGCTGGAACGTTCGGAGATCCAGTCCATTGAAGTCACGAACGAATTCGGCGGCTACAAGGTATACCGCGACGCGTCCGACACCTTCCAGCTCGAAGGCTGCCCCGGACTGAGCTTTGACCCCGAGATCTTCTCCAGCCTGGTCGTTTCCTCCGGTACGCCGACCGCGATGATGCGTGTGGCGACCGATCTGACCCCCGAACAGATGGCAGAATACGGCCTCGACGATCCGCAGGCATCCTGGACGGTAACGTCCACCCTCGGCGAAAAGTTCACCATGTATGTCGGTGACGCGCTTGTGACCGAAGGCGGCTACTACGTCAAGTATGCGGACCGTGATGCGGCGTACATCGTCAGCACCACTCTCGCGGACACCATTCTCCAGCCCGCAAAGGTTCTGCTTCAGCCCCTGCTGACCGCAGGTATGTCCCAGAACGACTACTTCTTCGTTGACAACTTCTCCGTATGGCACGGCGAAGACCTCTTCGTTCACATCAACCGTGTTCCGGACGATCAGAAGAAGAATCCCGATGCGATCACCGAGATCAAGATGACCTACCCGCTTCCGGAAGGCGGCGGTGACGGCGTTTACTACGAAGCGAACGACAACCTCTACTTCCAGATCCTGTACAACTTCATCGCTCTGGAAGGCGACTCCGTCGAATGCTTCATGCCGACCGACGAGGAACTCGAACAGTACGGTCTGGCGGATCCGGCGTACACCATCGCGTACACCTTCGAAGACTACCAGTTCTACATCTTTGCTTCCGAAGAACAGAAGGACGGCACCTTCTACGCGGTCTCCAACCTCTTCGGCTACAACATCGTCTGCAAGGTATCCAACGAAAAGCTCGGCTGGCTCTCCGACGACACCTTCGCGTGGATCTTCCCGACTCCGTTCTTCGTGAACATCACCGAAGTATCCCGCATCACGCTCAAGGGCGACAACGTGGATGTTGATTACCGTCTGACCCACAATGTATCCGAAGAAGGCAACGCAGTCCTCGACGTCAAGGAAATGAACAGCGGCGTGGAAATCCCGAATGCCGAAGTCAAGAACTTCCGCGAATACTACAAGACGATGCTGAATATCACGAACCAGGAATACGCGCTCCTCTCCGCGGAAGACCGCGCTGCCCTGATGGCGGATGACAGCCGTCTCGTCCTCACGATGACGTATGAAAACACCGACGGTGACGAATACGAATACAAGTTCTACCAGTACTACGCAAGCTCCACCGACAAGCTCAGCACCGGTAAGATCTTCGTAGTCGTCAACGGTGCCGGCGAATTCTACACCACCAACGACCTTGTCGACAAGGTCGTCAACGACACCTCCCGTGTTCTTGAAGGTCTCGACATCGACGCGTACGGTCACAACTAAAGAAAATTTATCCCTCGGGGAAAACTTTTTTGAAAAAAGTTTTCCCCGATTTTCTTTAAATCGGAGCCAAACCACTTTCAAAAAACTTCAATCTGATATATAATAGAGGTACAGCGAATTTTCCGTTTCGCTGTACCTCTTTTTTGAATTTTATCATCCGAAAGGAGATTTTTCATATGGCAAAAATCAAACTTGGTGTCTTCGGTCTGTGGCGCGGCGGCAGTTTCCTTGACATCATCCAGGCGCAGGACGACGCGGAAGTTTACGCGATCTGCGACAAGGACGAAGAAAAGCTGAACGCTGCGGCTGCACGTCTGCCGGAAAGTGTTCTGAAGTTCACAAACTTCGATGAATTCATCGAATGCGGACTGGACGGCGTTCTTCTGTGCAACTACTTCAATCAGCACGCGGAATTCGCGATCCGTGCGCTGGACCGCGGCATCCCCGTCTTCAGCGAATGTACGTCCGGTGCGACCCTGCACGACTGTGTTCTGCTCTGCGAAGCGGTGGAAAGAAACAACGGCAAGTACATGATCGCGGAAAACTATCCCTTCAGCCCGGCGCTTCTGGAAATGGAACGTCTGCAGAAGGAAGGCACGCTCGGCCGCATTCTGTACGCGGAAGGCGAATACAACCACACAGCGACGAAGGAAGATCTGCGCGGTCTGACGCCCGGCAAGTATCACTGGCGCGCATGGATGCCGCGTACGTACTATGTAACGCACGCGCTCGGCCCGCTGATGCACATTACGAAGCAGATGCCGGTGAAGGTCAACGCGTTCGCGGTACACTCGGACGTCCTGGAAGAATACGACGACTTCCGTCACAACTACGACGCACTGGCAATGATGAACTGCATCACGGACGACGGTGCACTGTTCCGCTTCACGGGATGCACGGCGATGTGTTCTCCGAGCGGCTACCGCATCTGCGGTGAATTCGGCGGTGCGGAAACCGGACGTACCCTCGGCGGCAACGTCAACGTGACCTACCACAGCTGGACGACACCGGAAGGAAAGCCGCAGAGCGAGACCTACGCCCCGGAATCCCACGCAGAAGCGTCCAAGACCGGTCACGGCGGCGGCGACTACTGGATGGTACGCAACTTCGTGGACTATATCACGAAGGACATCGAGCCGTTCTTCAACGTCTACCGCGGATGCGCGATGTCGGCGGTAGCGATCCTCGCATGGCGCAGCTGCATGGAAGACGGACAGACCTACTACATCCCCGACTTCCGTGATCCGGAAGCACGCGCCAAGATCCGCGACGATGTCCTCACCCCGTTCCCGGACGAAAACGGCAACGTCACCCTGCCCTGCGCGATCGGCAAGAAGATGAATCCGAGGAAATAAAATAATTACTCGGGGAGGAACTTTTTAAAAAAAGTTCCTCCCCGAACCCCTCTTCAAAAACTTTTAAACAAATGGATTGGGCTGAGTTTGTGCAAACTGTTTGTATATGGATTTTCGTAAAGCAAAAAGACGGATGTACCGGTTTGGTACGTCCGTCTTTTGTTATTGTTTGAGATTACTTGGTTTTACCGAGAAGGTTTGCGATGCGCGCATCGGCGGTTGCCGTGAGAATTTCCATCCGTCCACGGTAATCGTTGTCGTCGATGTCGTCGTTCACGAACCGCTCCGTGAGCTTATCAATCGCGCCTTTGAGTTCGTTGCTGATGAAGTCGATCTGTTCTCTGACGTATTGTGCCGCGGGATTTTCCTTCGGCGCGTGTTCCTTTTTGTACGCCTCGATCATGTGAACGGTATCCTCGCGGATATTGCCCCACTTGTCGAGCATATTCTCCAACAGCTTGGTTTCCGCAGCGAGAATCGTCGCAAGTTCATTGTTTTCATAAGACCCTTCCGGCGGTTCGGCAGGAATATATTTTTTCAAATTTCTGATCTCGTCGTCGATATCGTCGAGCTTGTCGTACAGGCGGCGCAGTTCTTCGGGCATGGTTTCGGTTGTTTCTTCGATCACGGTTTCTTCTGCGGGAGTAATGGTTTCGAGAACTTCTGCGGTGTTGGTATCTTCAAACATTTTTATATCCTCCGACTGCGAACAGAGTTCACTGACTCTCGGCGGACACGCTTCCGTATTCCCGTTTTCCGTATCGGTCAGGACAATGGCGGTTTCGCTCTCGTCGGTGAAGCGTGCCCGTCCTTTTTTTATCAGACCCTGCACCCGTTTCGGGTAGGTCTGTCCGATTTCGTTTCCGTCTGCATCGAATACGTGAATCCTCTCGTTTTTTGTCATGGGTGTCCTCCCCTTTCGATGACTGACTGTTCCATTGTATGCGGCGCAGTTTTTTGTCATGGGTGCCGTCCCCTGCCGTGAATTCAGTATAACACAGAAACGGACGGCTGTCAAGCAAGCGGTTCTTGATTTCCGCAAAAAAGAGGAATACCGTCTGGCATTCCTCTGTGATTTATGGGACTGTGGCTGTGTTTGAATTATCCGCCGTACTTCAGCGCGTTCAGTTCGCCGCGAAGTTTCCGGATGCGTTCATCGCAGTCTTCCTGTACCACCGCCATCTGTGCGCGGTAGTCGTCCAGCGTCATTTCCTGACAGCGGAGACTGTCGTTCAGCTTCTGGCACATCGCCTTGTACGATTCCATCGCCATGTTGATCTGATAAACAATAAACCGTTCTTCGTCAAAGCCGTCCGACTTGCGCTGCGGCTTTGCTTCGTCCTTGACCTTCTGGATCAGGTTCAGCGTCTGTACGCGCATATCCGCATAACGGTCGGCAAGATGACGGAGACGGTCGCCTTCATCGCTCATCGCGTTGGCAATGGCGATTACGCCTTCCGGTTCCATGCCGTTCATGTCTTCCGGAACCGACGGCCCCATCGCGCTGACATTGTAGAGCATCTTGTCGATGTTTTCGAGGATGCCGTACAGACGGTTCAGTTCCTCGTTCAGCGGAAGACCGGTTTCTTCGATAGTTTCGGGAACTTCTGCGGTTTCGGTGATTTCTTCGTTGACGTTGATATCTTCAAACATTTCTGTATCCTCCAATGTATGTTGTACTGTATGTACCTCGGACGGATACGCTGAATCCATGTCTCGTATATAGGATATGAGAACGATCACGTCGTCTGCATCGTCTGCCCAGCGTGCCCGTCCCTGTTTCACTAACCCACGCGCCCGTTTCGGGTAGGTGGGATTGACTTCATTTCCGGTTTCATCGAATACACGGATCATTTTCATGTTTTTTGTGATGGGTGTCCTCCCCTTTCGATGATATTGTATTGTATGCGGTGCCGTTTTTTAGGAATGGGTGCCGTCCCCGTCCGCTGAAATCATTATATCAAAAAAGAGAAACCCTGTCAATCAAGTTTCTCTTTATTTTCTGTTCCGTGTAAAAGTTTTTGGAAAGAGGTCCGGAGAAAACCTTTTTTTAAAAAGGTTTTCTCCGGGAACCGCATCATATAAACTCATCTTCCGCCGCGGTCGGCGATCATGTCTTCACATTTTTCGATCATCTTGTCGAGGAGTCTGGTTGCGGGCTTTTCGAGGGACTTGTACTTGGAGGCAAAGTCGGTGGAGTTCGCGCCGATTGCTGCGTTGAAGGTATTTGCAAGGAAAATACCGGACAGACCTGCGGAGTATGCGAGCGCGAAGCCGTTGCCGTGGTTGTCGTGGATGATGTCGATCATCTGCGCGGAGGTGTTGTCACGGGTGTACTTGATCTTCAGAGAAGATTCGTAGTATTCCGGAAGAACCTGCGTGTAGGTTTCGCGGCAGAGAACTTCGACGACGGTGCTGATGAAGTCAAGACGGTCATAGGAAACCGCAACCGGAATGAAGCCGAGTTCGGCGGTGTCGTGCGTGGAGGAAACGTAATTGCTCTGGAGTTCGTCAAGAAGCGGGTACGGGAGAACTGCGATGCCCATTTCGGCGTCACGGAAGTCGGAGGTTTCAAGAGAACCCAGACGCATATAACCGATGAAGAGAGAACGTCCTTCGGTGAAGAACGAAATCGTTTCCGCTTCGCCGCCGAGTTCAATTGCGGTCGCGTTGTTGTTCAGAATGGCGTTCAGCTTTTCGGTAAGAAGGATGGAGCGTTCGTTGTTGACCGCGATTTCCGGATAACCGTCTTCACGTCTGGTGATAAATCCGGGGTCGGCGGAGATCAGCCACGGGATCATCGGTCCCCACATCTGGAATGCGACGTGGCCGTACTGGTCGTTCTTGTCGTGAGAACCGTTGCCGTTGAGGTCAAGATAGCAGTTTTCGATGAGCATCTTGTAGTTGTCAAGCGTCCATTCGCGGTTCAGAACCATCGCGTAAACGTCTTCCGGGTCGCCGTACATATCCGTGTACATATCCTTGTTCATAACAAGACAGTGCGTACAGCGGAGCATATCGATGAAATAGTCGCCCGCAAGCATGAAGCGGAGGTTGGAGTTGAGCGAAATGTCGCTCATGAAGTTGTCGTACCACCACGGCGCGTCAAAGTTGAAGTTCTTGCCGTCGTATGCGTTGTGGAACAGACCTTCCGGCGTGATGGGCGCCAGACCGTAGATGTCGTTGATGATGAGGTCGTAGGTCGAGTCGCCGGACTGCAGAAGCTGACGGATGTTCGATGCAACCTGGTCATAGGAATAGTTGACGTCTTCGTACGCCAGTTCGATGTTCAGACGTTCCATAACGTCGAGGTTTCTCTGGTACGCCGCGTCGGGAGCGAGGTCGCCGGTCTGTTCTTCCGGCCCCTTGATGAGATAACTCGAAGACGGCAGAGAGGTGGAAGCGTCGTTGATGGAGTTGTAGATCATGAAGGTGTCGCCGTCAAAGTCTACGTCAACAAACGGGTCAACGTATCCTTCGTAATAGGGGTTTTCTTCCTCCACTTCTTCCACAACTTCTTCCGCTGTCGGTGTTGTCGTGAGTGCAGCAGTTTCCTCTGCATTTTCCTTGGATTCGGCACATGCTGTGAAGGTCGGCAGCAGCATCAGAAGTGCCAGAACGAGAGCGAGTTTCTGTTTCATCTCTGAAATTTCTCCTTTACTGAAAATTAAAACGATCCTATTAGAGGTATAACAATTATAGCACAGCTTCCTATTCTTTGCAAGTCTTTAATAAATAGTTATATGTCATTTCCACAAAAAAGCCACCGTACGGAACGGTGGCTTTTTTGTATATCGGAGAAATTTATCTCTTCTTGGAGATTGCGTAGCCTGCTGCGGAGATGAGGGCAGCAACTGCTGCGATCACACCGAAGTCGAAAGTCTGAGCTGCTTCTTCAACAACTTCTGCCGCGGAAGTTTCTTCCGCAACGGGAGTTTCTTCTTCAACAGGAGCTTCAACTACTTCTTCAACCACAGGAGCTTCGATTACAGCGTCGGATGCAAATGCAACCATTTCCCAGATGGAGTTGCCCCATGCGGTGTTTCTTCTGGTGCAGTTGATCTTGATGTAGCGAGCGGCAACAGCGTCCCAACTGTGGGATACTGCTTCGCCTGCGGGAGAAGCTGCGGTTGCGTTGTCGGTCACGGTCGCAACTACGGTCCAGTTTGCGTTGTCTTCGCTGACTTCTAC
>JAFYOX010000039.1 GCA_017547755.1 Clostridia bacterium
AGCTAACTGACTTAATCAAAATCAGTTAGCTCTTTATTGTTGAATAATGAAGTTTTGTTGCCATTTCGTTGCCACGAATGGCTCAAATCCTTAAAAAGTCCGGTGATGACTGGGCTTTTTAGACCTGTGGGATCACTCCCATTCAATTGTACCAGTCGGCTTCGGCGTGAGATCCATCAACACGCGGTTGATGCCTTCCACTTCGTGCGTGATTCTGTCGGTGATCTTGTGCAGAACCGCATACGGGATTTCTTCGATCGTCGCGGTCATCGCGTCTCTCGTGTTTACCGCACGGAGGATCGCCGGCCAGCCTTCGTAACGGCTGTCGTCCTTTACGCCGACGCTCTTGATGTCCGGGATCACTACGAAATACTGCCATACCTTTTCAGCAAGGCCGCAGAGGTCGAATTCTTCGCGGAGGATCGCGTCTGCTTCACGCAGTGCGTGGAGTCTGTCGCGGGTGATCGCGCCGAGGCAACGTACGCCGAGACCCGGACCCGGGAACGGCTGACGGTATACCATCGCGTGCGGCAGGCCGAGCGCTTCGCCGACAACGCGTACTTCGTCCTTGAACAGGAGCTTGATGGGTTCGACCAGTTCGAACTTCATGTCTTCCGGCAGACCGCCGACGTTGTGGTGGGACTTAACAGCCTTCTTGCCTTCTGCCTGCTTTACGCTTTCCAGAATGTCCGGATAAATCGTGCCCTGTGCAAGGTATTCGATGCCTTCCAGTCTGCGCGCTTCGTCAACAAATACTTCAATGAATTCCTTACCGATGATCTTTCTCTTGCTTTCCGGATCGGATACGCCCGCAAGAAGATCAAGGAAACGGTCGGTCGCGTCAACGTAGATCAGGTTCGCGTCAAGCTGGTTGCGGAAAATTTCGATAACCTGCTCGGACTCGCCCTTTCTCATAAGACCGTGGTTGACATGAACGCATACAAGCTGCTTGCCGATCGCCTTGATCAGCAGTGCCGCAACTACCGAAGAGTCAACACCGCCGGACAGCGCGAGCAGTACCTTCTTGTCGCCGACCTGCGCACGTACTTCCTTTACCTGCTCTTCAATAAAAGCAGCGGCAAGTTCCGGCGTCGTGATGCGTTCCATCGTTTCGGGACGAACGTTAGTAGACATAAGATTCCCTCCAAACATAAACTGGCTTTTCGCCGTTCAAATCATTTATTAGTATGTTCCGATGCTGTTATTGTAACACATTTCCGTCCGTTTTTCAATGAAAACCTTTTTCACGGATGCAGAAATTATAGCAGGATTCCGGGGATTTTTCTGTAAAATTTGCATGGGGAGGTGGGGAAGGTGCGGATTTTTCGGGAAAGGGGATACGGTCGCTTTCCCGAAAAAAGCTCCGCAAAAACTTCAATCTGTGGCAGCCATCTTTTGCAGTTGACATGGAATGGCGGAGAAATTTGCAGGAACAAAATTTGATTCGAATTCTGTAGGGGCGATTCACGAATCGCCCGTTTAACGAATTGAATTTCCTGAATTTTGTCGATAAATCGTTTGTTTTGGCTGATAAAATATTGTTTTATCCAATTTTACCGACGGGCGATTCGTGAATCGCCCCTACAGATGTACGACATCAGCGCACAAACCCATCAAAAATCCCTTTTCACAAACCCATATCAGCTGCACAATCCGTCAGCACCGTATAAAAGTTTTTGCGGAGCTTTTTTCAAAAAGCGACCGTATCCCCCTTCCCCTAAAACCCGCACAAACTCCCCCTTACGCACTCATAACCGAGATCACCCCCGCCGTAATGTCGTCCGCCGAACCTCTCCGCGCCGCCTCCCGTACGATCTTCGCCGCCGCTTCCTTGGGACTGCCACGCAGGATCACCTCGTCAGAGGTCATCATGTCGAGAAGCCACGGGACTTCTTCGTAGGAACGCGCCGCACCGTCGGAGAGCATGACGACGCGGTCGCCCGGGAGAATGTCGAAGCGGATCATTTCCGCGTCGAGCGCGCGGAGAATGCCGATCGGGACCGTCTTCGACTGCAGGCGGAAGATGCTTCCGCCGCGGAGAACGAACGACGGCGCCGCCCCGCTCTTGATGAAGCGCGCCTTTCCCGTCAGAAGATCGATCTCCGCAATGTCCACCGTCGCCGAACATTCCCGCTCTCCCGCGCGGATGATGTTGTTCAGCATCTTCAGCGACGTCTCCAGTCCCGCGCCCGCACCGATCATGCGCTGCAGGATCGCCGCACAGACCCCCGACGTCAGCGCCGCCTCACGCCCGCTTCCCATGCCGTCGGAGATCAGCATGTAGTACTTGCCTTCCGCCTCAAACGACGCGATCGCGTCACCGCAGACCCCCGCGTCGTCCGTGTCCGGCATCTCGTCCGTCACATCCACTTCCGGCGGCACCTCCATTTCGTACTCATCGTACCCTTCATAGCCCTCATGGCCGCCGTGCGCTTCACCGCACGCTTCCATGTCAGTTCCATCACCAGAATATGCCCTCACCTCCTCCGTCCTGCCTCCGTACCGATCCATGCAGTACGCCGCTTCGTCCCGTCCGTCGCCTTCCGCACGGATCCCGCGTCCACCCGCAGAAATACCAGCCGCACAGAACGCCTGCCCCGACAGACACGCGAAAACCGGCACCGCGTGCATCGTCATCGAAAGAACCGGCCCGTCCAGCGTGAATTCCGGCTGCGACAGACGCAGTCCCGCCGTTTTTTCGAATAACCGCCGGATATCATCTCCTCCCATCCGCGCCGCCGCCGGATCGATGTCCCGTACCAGAATCTGCTTTCGCCTTCCTCCGTACGCCGTCACCGATCCCGCTTCAAAATCCTGACAGTGCAGCAGCCGGCGCAGCTTCTTCGATAATTCACCGTCTGTCTGCACGATCCTCTCACCTTCGTCGTGCGCCGTCTTCAGAAGCTCGCCAGCCAGCCCGAGATCCGCCGCCGTCACCGCCAGCTTGTCACTTCCCTTCCGGTGCGCGATCCGTTCTCCCGCGCACCGGTTGATCTCGTCAAGGATCCGCCCGATGTTGAAGCAGTGCGACGCCAGATGATTCGGCACCGCCGAAGCCGATACCACACCGTCCCGTACCAGCTCCTTCGTCATCTCTTCCATCACCGGCGCCGTCTTCGACGACCGCGCTTCGTGACATTTCGACCGCAGGGCACATCCCCTGCAGTACGCACCGAACGCCGTTTCGCAGATCTCGCGCATCTCCGCCTTTCCCGGACGCGACAACCGCTCCGACATCCCCGAAAGGATCGCCGAAACAGACGTCAGACTCTCCGACATCTCCTCCAGACGATGCCCCATGTCTTCCCTCGACCGTAGGGCAAGCCCCGCTTCCGCCGCCATGCTCCGTACCGCACCGCCGAACAGATTCTCCGGCAGACGTACCATCCCGCACCGGTACAGCGGGATCAGAACCGCGCACGCCGCCGTCACAGGCGGCAGTACTGCCGCGATTCCGTCAAATCCCGCCTGATACGTCGCCCATGCCACCGCCGATACCCCGGCGGAAAGAAGCCCGAATGTCTGCGAATACCGCCCGAGAAGCCCGCTCAGGACCGCCGATACGGCAAATATCGGCAGAAAACGCAGGTCAAGTACCATGCCGCAGCAGATCCCCATCACAGCGCCCCGGTGGATCCCGTATTTCTCCGCCGTCAGCACCGTCACCGCAAAGGCAAACAGGATCCCCATGCCGAACGGCGTGTTCAGAATTCCTCCGCCCGACAGGGTGGAGGTATGTAAAAAGGTCTGCAGAGAATGCGTCACGATCGCGCAGACCGCGTAGATCCCCGCTTCCCGGAACGGCGACGTGCGCATGCTCCGGTCCGCCGCCGCGAACATCAGCCAGGTCAGAAGCGGCGTGAACAGCAGAGAAAAAACAGCACCGAACAGGTCAAAATACACATACCCACCCCTGACCACCGACCATGCTCCGGCGAACAGTGCTGCGCAGGCGGAAAACGCCATCCGGATGCCGATGCTTTCCCGGAGCATGGTCCCGTCCGCGCCTCCGGCGAGAAACATCGCATGGCGGAGCGCCGCGGTATGCGGGGATTCTCCGTCCGGTGAACGCGGATTTCCTGCCCCCGCAATGGCGTCGAGTTTTCTCCACATCCGGCGCCGCCGTCCGCGCGTCTTCATCCAGTCGGGCAGACGGTCGGACAGGAGCCAGACCGACGTGACCATCCGGACAACGGCAAAAAGCGTCAGGAGGAGCGCGTGGACGCCTCCGGTCACCGGGATCACCGCCGACCCCAGCAGTCCGCCCGCCAGCACGGGAAGAAGCGCGGATACCCCCGTCACCGCCGCGACCGCCGCGATCCCGAAGGGATACGTCCCCGGAAACGCTTCGGCGCCCGCGATGAAGAACGAGACCGCGAAGCAGAGCAGCGCGGCGAGAATACGCTTTGCCGCGGATGTGCCGAGCATCGTCCGCAGACGGACGGACGGCTTCGCAGGAACCACCGCGCGCACATTTCCCTGTACGGTTTTCGTTTTGTCTTTCATATGGATTATGTACCTCCGTTTCAGATGGAATTCTCCGTAAAAAATCCGGAACAGCAATATAAAATTATGGAACAGAAACCCGGTTCAGCTGAAACTTTTTGTTCTGTGCCATGATTATACTGCATACGGTATGCAGAAAAACGTCATCCCGCGGAGGCGGAAAACGGTCGCGGAAACGCCCTGCCGGACGGAAAATCGGGAAGCACACGGCATCGCGCCATTTCCCTGACGGCAGGAGACGGACGCCGTCGGGAATTCGCGAGGGAAAACGTGTTTTGAATTCCTTCAAATTTGCGGAAAGATTTTTTGTTGAAATCGTATATTTCCGCTTGACAAACCGGGGAAGCGGTGGTATAATGTAATCACAAAAAGAAAACTCAAGAAAATCAAGGTGGAAAATGTACAGATAACAATCGTTTGCGAAGATCCGATGCACACGCGCTTTGAAGATGCGTTGCCATGAATTGAGATGGCCAGATATGTGTGACGATGCGGGGTTTGCGAACGGGAGTTATATACGCTTCCGCCTTTTTTTGTGCATAAAAATACAGCCCTTCTCACCGCAGAGAAGCGCCGTATCCATCCGGAAGAAAAACGTATATAACCTCCGCGTTCCGCACCGTACCACCGTACGGTCAGTATCCGTCCCACAGGAACCCGGAGGTTTTTTTATGCTTCAGTTAAATCATATTACCATATATCACAGAAAAGACGACCGCACGCTCATCCGAGATTTTTCGTTCACGCCGCACGAAGGCGAGAAAGCGGCGTTCATCGGCGAAGAAGGAAACGGGAAATCCACCCTTCTCGCGCTCATCCACGACCCATCCCTGATCGAATCCTACGCGGATGTCACCGGAAGCATCAGCAAGGGCGGCTGCATCACCGGCTACCTTCCCCAGCAGCTTCCGGCGGAATACGCGGACATGACGTTCTGGGAATTCCTTTATTCCGCCGACGATCTGTCCTCTTCCCCGGACGGCCCGTCCATCCCGCTCGTCAACCGTCTCGCGGCGGAATTCGGTCTTTCCGAACGGATCACGAACGATGAGATCCCGCTCGGAAAAATGTCCGGCGGCGAAAAGATCAAAGTCCAGCTGATCCGGATCCTCAGCGGGGAGCCGGACGTGCTCCTTCTCGACGAACCGTCGAACGACCTCGACCTCGGGACTCTCGTCTGGCTGGAGGAATTCATCCGCGAAACGCCGAAAACCGTCCTGTACATCTCACACGACGAAGTCCTTCTCGAAAATACCGCGGACTGCATCGTCCACATCGAGCAGATCATGCGCCGGACGGAGCCGAAAGTCACCGTCAGCCGGACGGGATATGCCGAATACGTCGAACGCCGCACGGGGATGCTTGAAAAATCGGAAGTCATCGCCAACAAGGAAAAAGCGGAGCTGGACAAAAAAATGGAGCGCTACCGCAAGATCTACGACCGCGTCCGCGTCGCACAGCGGAACAATTCCCGACAGGATCCCGCCACCGGACGTCTCTTAAAGAAAAAAATGCACTCCGTCAAATCGATGGGGCGCAGATTCGAAAAGGAAAAAGAAAACCTCGCGAAGAAGATCGACAGCGAGGAAGCGATCATGATCGATTTTCCGGAGATCAGCGTGCCGCACGGCAAGGTGATCCTCGATCTGAACCTCCCCGTCCTGTACACAGGCGGAAACGAACATCCGGAAAAAGACGCGGAGATCCTCGCGGAAAACCTCCGCTTCACCCTGTACGGCGGAGACAAACTAGTCATCACGGGCAGAAACGGCTGCGGAAAGACCACGCTCATGCGCGAGATCGCACGCCGGCTCCTGCCGCGCACCGACCTGCACACCGTCTATATGCCGCAGCATTACGAGGACGAAATGCCGCAGGAAAAAACGCCGGTGGAATATCTGTCGGAAACGGGCGACCGGAGCGAGGATATCCGGCACCGGACCTATCTCGGAAGCATCAAGTTCACGGCGGCGGAGATGGAGCATCCGATCGCGTCGCTGTCGGGCGGACAGCGTGCGAAGCTGTATTTTCTGAAGATGATCCTCTCCGGCGCGGACACGCTCCTGCTCGACGAACCGACGCGCAACCTGTCGCCGATGTCGAATCCGGTGATCCGCCGGATCCTGCAAAACTACGGCGGCACGGTCATCGCGGTCTCGCACGACCGCAAATTCATCGACGAGGTCGCGGAAACGGAATACCAAATGGATTAAAAGTGCTCTCCGCTTCCCTTTCCGCCGTCAGTTTTTCGACTTCCTCATAATCCGAGATCAGCCCGACCGCCTCGGCGAAAGCCTTGGCGGACATTCCTGCGGGAAGCCCGAGTTTCCGGCAGACGGTATCGCGGAGCGCGGCGGAGTTGTCGCGGCCGGTAAGGCCGAGCTCGAACATCTGCACGCCGGTGAGCGGCGTTTTTTCGGACGGCACGCCGTCCATGCCGCAGAGTTCCGGATGGGCTCCGGCGAATTTTTCGAAGATCCCGCGCAGAACGTCGGCGGGAACGCCTTCGACACCGAGATATCCGGCTTTGGACGGCGCAGCCTTGCGCCGTTCTTTTCCGGCAATCTGGGGGGTATAGAGGTCATACACGGGAATTCCGCCGAGGATCCCGCGAAGATGGGAACGGATCACGCGTCCGCCGCCGTCGCTGTCGGAGAGGATGACGACGCCGTTTGCGCCGAGGCGCCGGATGAGCGCGCGTTTTTCGGCATTATTGAAGACGCCGAAGCCGTCGGTGGAGATGACGGTCGCCGAGACGACGGACTTTACTTTGATTTTATCGTATTTTCCCTCAACGATAACCGGGATATTGAGTGTAATCATAACGGTTCCCTTTATGGATTTGTATGGATACCAAACTTCACGTTTGGATTGTAAGGAAGAAAAACGACCGTTGGTCGTTTTTCTTGATTAATGCCCCTGCGCGGGGCAGGCGCATAAAGGGGCTCAAGCGCCGCCCCTTTATGAATACCGGCTGGGAGACCCTGTGGGTCTCCGGAAGCCCTTCGGGCGGATTGTTATCGTTCTGTTGTGGGGTAGAGAATACGACAAGCCGAACGTACCGTCCGTATGGGAAGTTGATTCTGGCTGACCGCCGGAGGTTAGGGGGTAACGTTCGCCGCTTTATCTGAAGATAACCTCCACCGCTGTTTCTGCTGAACGTGCGTTTTGGACAAGTCTGCACCCAACTCCGTAACTTCCAAACGTTTTGCCGCGTGAAAACCGCTGTCTGTCCGAGCGCTCAAGCGCGAGTCACACGTACGCAGGAGAATCCAAGGGGGAACCCCCTTGGTCGGGGTGATTCACAAGAGGGCGACGACTCGCCCTCTTGTGCGCCGCCACGCGCAGTGGCATTAATCCTGAAAACCGCCGTCAGACGGTTTTCTACCTTCCGCGGCGAAGCCGCGCCTTACCCGCCGCAGATCAGACGTTCGATCACCTCATAGCCGAGAGGCGTCGACTTGATCTTCCGGTCTGCCTCCGCACACCGCGCCGCCGCGCGGTCAAAATACACCGCCGGACGGCTCTTCGCCGCCGTCATGTATAACCCCGCCTTGTAGGTGTGCATCTTCATCATCTTCGCAAATTCCGCACTGCTGATCCCTTCTTCCAGCGCGTGCGCCGCCGCCGCAAGATCGCAGAATACCCGCGTGATCTGCGAAAGAACAATGATCGGCTCTTCCTTCTTCCGCATCTTCACCGCAAGTGCGTCCAGCGCCGCAGGAATGTTTCCCTCGAGAACGCAGTTCGCCAGCCGGAACGCATCGTCTTCGTCCGTCCGCGTCACCGTCGCTTCCACATCCTCCATCGTCACTTCCGTACGGCCCGATTCCGCCGCATACGCCGCCGTCTTCGCCAGTTCCCCCGACAGACGGTACATCGACCGTCCGCACAGATTCAGAATCCGCATCGATACCCCCTGCGGGATCGTCAGTCCGTATTCCGCAAAGTGCCGCTCGATCCAGCGCACCAGCCGCGCGTCCGTCTGATAATCAAACTGCACCGTCTTCATGATCTTCCCCGCGTTCTTCAGAAACGACGACGGACGCTTCGCGTTCCCCGCGTCAAATCCGTCCGCCGCCACACGCAGGATCACCACCACCGAATCCGCCACGTTCGCCGCGTCCCCGAACATCGACAGCGCCATGCCGTCGCCTCCGTCGTCGTCAAATGCATCCTCAAGCATTTCAAGCAGCGCCGTACGCTCCTTTTCGTTCAGGAATTTGTCCAGATTCGACAGCGATATGTCCACGAGCTTCTTCTCCGCCATCACCGGCGGCGCCAGCACCGCTTCACGGATCGCTTCCAGATCGTACGAATCGTCCGCAAACCGCGCGTAGTTGAACGCCGCAAAGCCCGGATCCGTCACCACCGCCGCCTTCATCTGCGCGGCATAGTGATTCTTCATATAGTCTTCGTCTCCGTAAAAGAAATACATTCCCCGCGGAGCCTTCACTTCGCTCCGAAGTTCGCTTTCCGTCATGTGCAGTCCGCCTTTCTGTGGTAATTTATGGAAATTAAAGTTCTATTCATAAAGGGCGCGTATATTTTTTCACAATCGGCTGATAAAATGGAGGCAGCAAAAACGTTTTACAGGAGTCCCAATGCCCAATATTTTCGATTATCTTCTCTGGCGCGGAGACCTTTCGTTCGCCGCCGCGCCGTTCAATGAGGTGGACAACCTCATTCTTGCCATGCTTTCGTTTATTGAATACCGGAACATCGTTCCGTCCGCGCTTCTCGGCACGCCGGTGAAACTGTCGGAATGCCTTCGCCGCTACGAGGAAAACTTCCCCGGCGGCGAGGATTTCGGCGTGATCGTCCCGCCGGAAACGACGGATCTGTTCCGCTGTGCCGCGTCGTCCGCCCGCTTTTCGGAAATCTACGCCGCGTATTATATGAATATCACGGACGAAGAGGAACCGATGCAGTTTGCGGCAGTCACCTATATCCTTCCGGACAATTCGCTGTTCATTGCCTTCCGCGGAACGGACGACAGCCTTGCCGGCTGGCGCGAGGACTTCAACCTGAGCTTCACGTGCCCGATCCGTTCGCAGGAACTCGCGGCGGCGTACGTCCGTGACGTCGCATCCGTCTACCGCGGAGACATCCGTATCGGCGGACACTCGAAAGGCGGAAACCTGTCGGTCTATGCGGCCGCATTCGTGCCGCCGCACGTACAGCAGCGGATCCTCACGGCATACAGCAACGACGGCCCGGGATTTCTCGCGCCGGTCCTCGAATCGCCGGAATACCGGGAGATCGCGGGCCGGGTCATCACGTTCGTTCCGCAGTCCTCCGTGATCGGGATGCTTCTCGAACACGACGGGGAGTACCGCGTGATCGAGAGTACGATCCACAACGGTCTGTTCCAGCACGATCCGTTTTCGTGGAGCGTTGCGGGTCCGCAGTTCATCCATCTGGACAGTCTGTCGAAGCAGGGACAGCGTCACGACCGCGTTCTGCGGTCATGGCTGTCGAAGCTGGACACGGACGAACGCCGGAAGTTCACGGAAACGCTGTTCGGCGTTCTCGAATCCACGGGAGCAAAGACGGTGTCCGACCTTACGGAAGGCCGGCTGAACAGCATCGGCACGATCCTCCGGACGTTCGGGAATCTGGATCGTGAGACGAAGGATCAGGTTTATAATTTTATCAAACAGCTCGCGGAGTCCGCGGTGGAATAGGGTACGCGGCTTCGCCGCGATAGGTGGAAAAATGACCTGACGGTCATTTTTCTTGATTAATGTCCCTGCGCGGGACGGGCGCCTAAGAGGACCGGTCGCGGTCCTCTTAGGAATCTCCACGACCAAGGGGGTTCCCCCTTGGATTCTCCGCCATCTTTCAGTCAGAGGGTAGAGAATACGACGGCAACATGACTGCCGTCCGTATGGGAAGTAGATTCTGGCTAACCGCCGGGGGTTAAGGGTGGCGGTTGCCGCTTTATCTGAAGGTAAATCTGAAGATAACGTCCACCGCTGTTTATAGTGAACGTACGCTTTGGACAGATCTGCACCCAACTTCGTAACTTCCAAACAGTCTGCCGCATGAAAACCGCTGTCTGTCCGAGCGCTCAAGCGCGAGTCCCCTATACGCCGGGGTATCCAAAGGGGTGTCCCCTTTGGTCGAGGTGATTCACAAGAGGGCATCGACATGCCCTCTTGTGCGCCGTCCGCGCAGGACATTATTCCTGAAAACCGCCTTCAGGCGTTTTTCTTCCTTCCGCGACGCAGTCGCGCCTTCCCTCACTCACTCCTGTGCAGCAGAATTCACCTTGTCGGCGGCAGCCATAATGCCCAGTCTGGCACTCTCATACGTCAGACCGCCCTGCATGAACGCCGTGTACGGCGCACGCATCGGCCCGTCCGCGGACAGCTCGATCGACGCACCGCCGACAAAAGCACCGGCCGCCATGATGACCGGATCCGCATAGCCCGGCATTTCCCACGGGTACGGCGTAACGTGCGCGTCGATCGGCGATGCCGACTGGATACCGCGGCAGAACGCCACCAGCTTTTCCGGCGCGTCGCAGTCCACCGCCTGTACAATGTCGCTCCGGCGGACATCCCATGCCGGATTCACGCGGTAGCCCATTTCGCCGAACATATATGCCGCAAGATGCGCCGTCTTCATCGCCTGCGCCACCGTGTGCGGCGCGTAGAATAAACCTTTGATCAGATTGCGGTTCTGTCCGAGGGATGCACCCACTTCCAGACCGACGCCCGGCGAGGTCAGACGGTAGCCGCAGAGGTCGACCGCCTCTTTGGTACCGACGATGTAGCCGCCGATGTCCGCCATGCCGCCGCCCGGATTCTTGATGAGCGAACCCGCCATCAGGTCGACGGCACATTCGTCCGCCGCACCGTTCAGCGGCTTTCCGCACGGTTCTTCGATCTCGGTGAACTCGCCGTAGCAGTTGTCCACCATGAATACCGGCTTCTTCATGCCGGATTTTTTTGCAAATTCCGCAACTTCGTACGCCGCACGGCGGATCTCGCGTACCGTCAGCGTCGGACGGTCTGCGTAACCCTTGGAACGCTGGACGTACACCATCTTCACGCGGTCGCCGTATTCGGCGAGGATCGCGCGCATACCGTCGAAATCGAACGGCAGACCTTCCGCGTCACGCGGCTGAAGATCGGTCTTCATGAAGGTCACGCCGAAATCGGCGAGGGAGCCGTCGCCGTTCTTGCCGTTCGGCTGTGCGTTTCCGTCGATGCCGATGACGTCAAGAAGGGTATCGTACGGGGTACCGGAGATGGAGAGCATGATATCGCCCGGACGGAGGATGCCGAACAGACCGACGGTGAGGGTATGCGTACCGGAGAGAAGCGAGGTACGCATGAATCCTGCTTCCGCACGGAAGATCTTCGCCGCGAGGATATCGATCATATCGCGGCCGCGGTCGCCGTAGCCGTAGCCGGTGGACGGCGCGAAGAGGGATTCGGAGACTTCGCACTGCCGGAAGCAGTCGAGGACGTGTTCGGTATTGAAACGCGAGATCGCGTCGATGTCGTGATAGATGGCGGACATAGCGGATTCCGCCTGATCCGCGAGGGATCGGATGTTGGGAGAGATATTCATAATCTTACGCTTTCTGTATTACAAAATTTTGTATTTTCTGAAATTATCGTTTTTTATATGCACCTTCGGTGCAGAAGGAAGAAAAATGACCTTTGGTCATTTTTCTTGGATTTATGCCCCAGCGCGGGGCAGGCGCATAAGAGGTCTCCGGCGCGAGACCTCTTATGAATCACCCGCGCTGGGAGACCCATAGGGTCTCCGGAAGCCCTTCGGGCAGATTGTTATCGTTCAGTTGTGGGGTAGAGAATACGACAAACCGAACGTACCGTCCGTATGGGAAATTGATTCTGGCTGACCGCCGGGGGCTGGGGGTAACGTTCGCCGCTTTATCTGAAGATAACGTCCACCGCTGTTTCTGCTGAACGTACGCTTTGGACAAATCTGCACCCGACTCCGTAACTTCCAAACGTTTTGCCGCGTGAAAACCGCTGTCTGTCCGAGGCCCAAAGGCCGAGTCACACGAACATACGGGGTATCCAAAGGGGTGTCCCCTTTGGTTGCGGGTATTCACAAAGGGGCGGCAACGGAGCCCCTTTGTGCGCCGTCCGCGCAGGACATTAATCCAAGAAAAACGACCGCCAGGTCGTTTTTCCACCTTCCGCGACGCAGTCGCGCCCTTCCGGACGCTTTGGTATTCTTACTTCCCCTGAAGCCAGATCAGCAGCACCGTGATATCCGCAGGATTCACCCCCGATATCCGCGCCGCCTGCCCGATCGTCGCGGGCTTGACCTTGTCGAGCTTCTGCGCCGCTTCCAGACGGAGTCCGCGGATCTGCGAATAGTCGATGTCCTGCGACAGCCGCGTGTCTTCCGACTTCTGCTGACGCGCCACTTCTTCCAGCTGATGCCTGATGTATCCTTCGTATTTGATCTCCGTTTCCACGCGTTCCGCGAGGTTTCTCGGAAGTTCCGGACGGTGCGGGTCAAACCGCGCCGTGGACGCGTAATCCAGCCCCGGACGGCGGATGATGTCGCACAGGTTCGCGCCCGAAGAGATCGGCGTGGTGCCGCGTTCTTCGAGAAGAGCGTTGATGCCCGACGTCGGGCCGACATTCACGTGCCGCAGACGTTCGATCTCGTCCGTCACCGCCTGCGTCCGCGCGACAGTTTCCGCGTAGCGTTCGTCGGACAGCAGTCCCGCGTAATGCGCGTACTTCGACAGACGTTCTTCCGCGTTGTCCTGACGGATCAGCAGGCGGTATTCGCTGCGGCCCGTCATGATGCGGTACGGCTCGTTCGTTCCCTTGGTGACAAGGTCGTCGATGAGCGTGCCGAGATAGGACGAATGGCGCGGCAGGATGATCTGTTCCATTCCGCGTACATACAGAGACGCGTTCAGACCTGCGAGAAGTCCCTGTGCCGCCGCTTCTTCGTAGCCGGAGGTTCCGTTGAACTGTCCCGCGCCGAAGAGTCCGGCGACTTTTTTGAGTTCGAGCGTTCCGTACAGTTCGAGCGGATTGATGCAGTCATATTCGATCGCGTAGGCGTAGCGCATGATCTCCGCGTGTTCAAAACCTTTCAGCGAGTGGAGCATCTGCACCTGCACGTCCGCCGGAAGGGACGACGAGAAACCCTGCAGGTAGATTTCGTCGGTATTGTCGCCCATCGGCTCCACGAAGAGCTGATGGCGTTCCTTGTCCGCGAAACGGATGACCTTGTCCTCAATGGACGGGCAGTAACGCGGGCCGGTGCCGTGGATCTGACCGGAATACAGCGGCGAACGGTGGATATTCGCCTTGATGATATTGTGTGTTTCCTCATTGGTATACACGACATGGCACGGTACCTGACGGATCCCGTTCAGCTTCGCGGGATCGGTGCGGGTGGAGTACGGCGTGATATATTCTTCGCCGTCCTGCTGTTCGAGGACGGAAAAATCGATGGAACGGCGGTGGATGCGCGGCGGCGTACCCGTCTTGAAGCGCATGAGTTCCACGCCGAGTGCGGCGAGGCAAGGTGTCAGCCCGCTCGACGGAAGCGAATTATCGGGACCGGAGGACTTCTTCACGGCGCCGACATGGGTCACGCCGCCGAGGTACGTCCCGGTACAGATGATCGCGGAGGTGCATTCGAAATCGCCGCACGGTTCGGTGCGTACGCCGGTGACGCGGCGTCTTCCGGAATCGGTTTCTTCGGTAAAGACTTCGGTGACTTCCGCCTGGATGATGCGGAGGTTTTCGGTATGCTCCAGGACCTCCTTCATGAGGTCGGAATATTTTCTGCGGTCCGCCTGCACGCGCTTCGAACGCACAGCCGCACCCTTGCTCGTATTGAGCGTACGCGACTGCATGGTCACGAGGTCCGCGGCATATCCCATCTCGCCGCCCATGGCGTCGATCTCAAAAACCAAATGTCCCTTTCCCGTTCCGCCGATGGACGGATTGCACGGCATATTCGCCACCGCGTCCAGCGACAGCGTAAACAGCGCCGTATTCAGCCCGATCCGCGCGCACGCCAGAGCCGCTTCGACCCCCGCATGACCCGCGCCGATCACCGCTACGTCAAATCTCTCATTATTATACATGGAAGTGTTTCCTCCAATTTGTGACTTATATCATAATTTTTTATTATACCACAAAAGTGGGGTGGTGTCAAATTTTTTCGTTTTTGGGGGATACGGTCGCTTTTTGAAAAAAGCTCCGCAAAAACTTCAATCTGTAGTAGCCGTTTTTTGAAGTTGATATGGGTTTGAAAAGGGATTTTTTGATGGGTCTGTGCGCTGACATTTGGTTTGTCCCAGCCGACAAAGTGGAGCGATCCAAATTCTAAGAAGTAGTGGAGACGGAAATCAGGGCATTCGCTCCCTGATTTCCCACGCCGGTTATGGATACGATGATATCGTGCGTCACGTTAGAATTCAGCTACATATTATTGGGTATCCGCACTCCTTGGCTGCCGCCGTTCGTGCTTTGCGTTTATGCAAACTTTACGTCAGCCGACAGAACAAGCGAAAAGCGCGGACGGCGGTATAGCCAAGCCGCGCGGATGCTGACGCATCCGTAGAAGTATTTCTATATTCCGCACGATATCACGGTTATCCCATACGGCGTGGGAAGTCATGGGTCTAAGAGACTTTCTTCGAAAGTCTCATGCGGCCCCTGACTTCCGTCTCCACCCTTCCTCAGAATTTGGATCTCTCCTATTTTGTCAACTGGGACAAACTATATGGCTACGCACAGACCCATCAAAAATTCCCTTTCAAACCCATATCAACTACCCAAACCGGCTACACACGAGACACTGCGTGTCTCTGAAAAGTTTTTGCGGAGCTTTTTTCAAAAAGCGACCGTCTCCCCTTTCCCGTACAATTTGCACCCACTCCCCCTTGCAAAATAAAAATAACGTGGTATAATAGACGGCATATATATTACAGAAAGAAAAAGGAGGATTACTGCAGATGCTGAACTCGCTGTACGCGGTCATATCGCCGACTGCGGTGGTGATCACGTCGGTGTCGCTGATGCTGTTTCTGGGATTTGCGATGACGCGGGTCACGAAGCGGCTGAAGCTGCCGAATGTCACGGCGTATATTCTGGTCGGGGTAATGATCAGCCCGTACGTGTTTGACCTGGTGCCGAAGGAAATTATTGAAGGGATGGATTTTCTGTCGGATATCGCGCTGGCGTTCATCGCGTTTTCGACGGGCGAATTTTTCCGGCTGTCCATTCTGAAGAAGAACGGGCCGCGCGTGATCCTCGTGTCGCTTCTGGAGTCGGCTGTGACCGCGGGACTGATCTTCTCGGTCATGTTCTTCCTGCTCGGAATGAACCTTGCCCTCTCCATCACGCTGTCCGCCCTTGCCGTCGTCATCTCGCCGTCGTCCACCATGATGACCATCCGCCAGACAGGCTCCAAAGGGGACTTCGTCGATACCCTTCTGCAGGTCTCCGCACTTGACGACGTGATCGGTCTCCTCTTCTTCAGCGTTGCCGTATCCATCGGCGCGGCGTCCGAAGGCACCGGTGTTGCCTTTGCCGATATCGTCCGCCCCGTCCTCGTCAACCTCGCCGTTATCCTCGTCGGATGCCTCTTCGGCGTGTTCATGAAACTCCTCATGTCCCACCGTTCGCAGGATAACCGCCTCATCGTCTCCGTCGCGCTCCTGTTCGCTTTCTGCGGCATCTGCGCCGTCTGCGACGTTTCCCCGCTTCTCGGCTGTATGTCCATGGGTACCGTCTATATCAATATCACCAACGACGAAAACCTCTTCAAACAGCTCAACTACTTCAGCCCGCCGCTTCTCCTTCTCTTCTTCGTCCGCTCCGGCGCCGGCTTCAACCTCGACGCTCTTCTGCATTCCTCCGGCTCCGTCGGCGCTTTCCCCCTGATCGTCATCAGCGTGGTCTACTTCGCCGTCCGCATCGCCGCAAAGTACGGCGGTGCCTTCACCGGATGCGCCGTCGTGAAAAAAGCGAAAAACGTCCGCAATTATCTCGGGCTTGCCCTCATTCCGCAGGCAGGCGTCGCCATCGGTCTTTCCGCACTCGGCGCACGTTCGCTCGGCGGCGCGACCGGCGATGCCCTCGAAACGATCATCCTGACCTCCAGCATCCTCTACGAATTCGTCGGCCCCGGATGCGCGAAGCTCTCGCTCTACCTCTCCGGCGCCTACTCCGATAAGCTCGAAGACCTCACCACCGTCGACGAAAACACCGCCGACGGTGTCCCGAAATCCAATGTCGAAATCCTCATCGAACGCATCCAGAAAATCCAGACGGAACTCCCCGCCCACGATGCCATGTCCGAAGAGGAAGCCGCCTTCCTCGAAGGTGCCGAACAGCACTTCGCCGCCATCGGCGCGAGACATCATCGGAGATAGAATTTATTTTTTCCGGGGAGAAACTTTTTGAAAAAAGTTTCTCCCCGGAACCCCTCTTCAAAAACTTTTACACGATGATAATGACAGAGTACGGTGCAAATTGTCTGTTATATATTTGCGCTGTCCGCTCTCTGTCTGAAAGGATACTGCTATGTTACTGTTAAATGACCCGATCGGGAACCTGCTCGGCGCGTGGTCGACCGCACTGACGGACGCCGCCATCCTCTTCCGGATCGTCCTTGCCATTTTCTTCGCGGCGATCATCGGCTGCGAACGCTCGAGCAAACGGCATTCCGCGGGGCTGCGTACGTTCATTCTCGTCGCGTTCGGCTCCACGGTCGCTATGATCCTCGACCTCTTCTTAATCAGCACCTACCACATCGGCTTCCCGTTCCTCTCCGCCGCAAGCATCCTCAGCGCGGCGATGATCAGCGGAAACTCCATCCTCTTCAGTTCCCGCAGCCAGATCAAGGGGCTGACCACCTCCGCAGGGCTGTGGACATCCGCCATCTTCGGACTCACCATCGGTGCGGGTCTCTATACCGTGGCGCTGATCGTCTTCATCTCCCTCGTGGCGTGCCTCTCCTTCTTCCCCGTCCTCGAAAAATACCTCAAGGACCGCTCCAACCACTTCGAAGTCCATCTTGAACTCAAGAACCGCTCCAATCTTCAGGACTTTGTCTCCACCATCCGCCGTCTCGGTCTCCGCATCGACGACATCGAATCCAACCACGCCTACCTCAACTCCGGTCTCAGCGTCTACTCCATCTCCATGACCATCCAGAGCCCGGAACTCAAAAAATACAAGGAACACAGCGAGATCATCGAAGCGCTCCGTTCCCTTGAATACGTCTCCCATATCGAGGAAATGAGCTGATTTCCCCATAAAACGAACGGCAGAGCCGTTCGTTTTTTCATACCGTTAAAATTTCCGCGTTGCTTGACAACCCACGGAAATTGTGCTATAGTAGCCTCATAATATGAAATTTACCAATAATTATGAACGAAAGGGTATTCTCATGAAAAAGCAGATCCTCGCGCTTCTTCTTGCGCTTCTCATGACCGCACCGGCGTTCGTTTCCTGCTCCGACAGCGGCACGAACGAGGAAACCGCGGCGGATAACGCTTCCGCACCCACCGCTTCGGAAGAGATCGCTCCCGAAGAGATCGTTGACGATACCGTGGACGAAAACGGCTACCTCAAGGACGAACTCCCGGACGAACTCGACTTCGGCGGTCAGGTCATCAACCTCCTCTACTGGAGCGACGTCGAAAACCAGGAATTCTCCGCGGAAGAATTCACCGGTGAAATCGTCAACGACGCCATCTACCAGAGAAACATCAACGTGGAAGACGACCTCAACGTCAAGTACAACTGGATCGGTACGCCCGGCAACGGCGGCAACATCGACGCATACGTCGCAAAGGTCCGCGAAAGCCATACCGCCGGCGACAATGCGTACGATATCTACGCTTCCTACAGCCGTACCATCATGGCAAGCGTCATCAACGGCTTCACCACAAACCTCGAAGACGCTCCCTACCTCGATTTCGACAAGCCGTGGTGGCCCGACAACCTCCTGAAGGAATCCACCATCAACAACCACCTTTACCTCGTCTCCGGCGATATCTCCACGAATGTGCTGCACATGATGTACTGCATGTACTACAACAAGCAGCTCCTCGAAGACTATCAGCTGGCGGAACCCACCGACCTCGTCTTTGAAAACAAGTGGACGCTCGACACCCTCGTCACCATGGGCTCCGGCGTTTACGTCGACCTCAACGGCAACTCCAAGAAGGATACCGCCGACCAGTTCGGCTTCACCATCACGAACTTCCACAACGACGCGTTCTATACCGGCTCCGACCTCAAGCTCGTCGAACACGACGCGGAAAAGATCCTGATCGTTTCCCCCGACTTCTTCGGCGAAAAGGCGATCAGCGTCATCGAAAAGCTCGGTCCGTGGGAAACCTCCAACGACGTATACCAGGCAAGCGACTATGAAACTCCCTTCACGGAAGGACGTTCCCTCTTCACCATCAACCGCGCACACTACGCATCCAAGGCGCTCCGTGACTCCGAACTGAGCTACGGTATCGTCCCGGTGCCGAAGTACGACGAAAATCAGGAAAACTACCGTACCGTCATGGGCAACCCCGTTACCCTGTACTCCATCTCCGTTTCCACCCCGTACAAGGATATCTGCGCGGCTGTTCTCGAATGCATGGCATCCAACGGCTACCGCCTCACCACGCCCGCCATCTTCGAAAACAATATGAAGAAGAAGTACTCCGTGGACGACATCAACACGCAGATGTACGACATCGTGCGTGAATCCGTCAGCTTCGAGCTCGGACGTTTCATGAACAAGTACCTCTCCAACATCACCGACATCTTCTTTGCCGCCGTTGAGACCAACGATCCCAAGTGGGGCTCCACCGCCGCAAGATACAATAAGCCTCTCGCAAAGCAGATGGAAAAAGTCGTCGAAAGCCTTCTCGAAAACGAAGAAAATCTCGGCTGATGCCCGGATTCCGTATAAGAAAAAAGCACCTGACGGTGCTTTTTTCTTCCGCAAACCCCTTGCATTTTGTTACAGAATTGTGTATAATTCAATCATAATTTGCACAAACATGCGGCATTCTGCCGTAATAACAAAAAGTGGAGACGCGGCCATGAAACTGCTTGAAGACAGAATCCTGAAAGACGGCAAGATCGGTGCCGGAAACGTCCTGAAAGTGGACTGCTTCCTGAATCATCAGATCGACGTACCTTTTCTTTCTCTCCTCGGTGAAGAATTCCATCGCCTGTACAAGGACGAAGGCATCACCAAGATCCTCACCATCGAAGCCTCCGGCATCGGCATCGCCTGCCTGGCAGCGGCGCATTTCGGCGTTCCGGTGGTATTTGCGAAAAAGACGACCACCAACAACATCGCCGGGGACGTCTACACCGCAGAAGTTTACAGCTATACCCACGAACGCACCTACAACATCCGTCTGTCGAAGGATTTCCTCAACGCCGACGACCGTGTGCTCATCATTGACGACTTCCTCGCAAAGGGCAGCGCCATGCTCGCTCTCCTGAAGCTGGTCGAAGACGCGGGCGCATCCGTGGCAGGTGCCGGCATCGTCATCGAAAAGGCATACCAGGACGGCGGAAAGATGCTCCGTGACCGCGGTCTGCGCATCGAATCCCTCGCAAAAATCGCTTCCATGGATGAAAACGGTATAATCTTCGAAGATTGAGAAAATACTGTCTGCATCCCCTTTTCCCGTGATTTCTAAACGGGCAGAATGTCCGTTTGAAATATAAAAATCAAATATTTCGGAGGAACAGACTCATGTTCAAGAAAATCGCTGCAGTCGTTCTCGCAGTGCTGATGATGGTTTCCATCGCCACTGTATTCACCGGCTGCTCCGGCGGTGCTTCCGCCGACTTCAAGGTTGGCGTCATCCTCATCGGTGACGAAACCGAAGGCTACTCCAAGGCACACATCGAAGGCATCAAGGCTGCCGCAAAGAATCTCGGCGTTGCCGAAAACCAGATCATCTGGAAGTACAAAGTAGAAGAAAACTCCACCTGTCTCGACGCTGCTACCGACCTTGTAGGTCAGGGCTGCGACCTCATCATCGCCAACAGCTACGGTCACCAGACCTACATCGTACAGGCTGCTGAACAGTTCCCGGACGTTACCTTCGCATCCATGACCGGTGACTTCGCTGCTCTTACCGGTCTCTCCAACCTCAAGAACGGCTTCACCAAGGTATTCCAGTCCCGTTACGTATCCGGTGTTGTTGCAGGTATGAAGGTTGCCGAACTCCTTGCAAACGGCACCATCTCCGAATCCGCTACCCCCCAGCACTTCGATAACGGCAATGTAAAGATCGGCTACGTCGGCGCGTTCGACTATGCGGAAGTTGTTTCCGGCTACACCGCATTCTTCCTCGGCATCAAGTCCGTCGTTGAAAACGTAACCATGGAAATCAACTACACCTCCTCCTGGTTCGACATCGACAAGGAAGCTGCTGCAGCAGAAGCGCTCATCGCCAACGGCTGCGTTATCATCGGTCAGCACGCTGACTCCACCGGCGCTCCTTCCGCGACCCAGAAGAGACTCGACGAAGGCAAGATCTGCTACTCCGTCGGCTACAACATCGACATGCTCGCAACCGCTCCTACCGCGGCTCTGACCTCCCCGACCAACAACTGGTCCGTCTTCTACACCGAACTGATGACCGACGTCATGAACGGCAAGGACTTCCCGGCAGACGTAGCATACGGTTATGAAAACAACGGCGTAGGCATCACCACCCTCGGTCCGTCCTGCGCAGCAGGCACCGCAGAAAAGGTTGCTGAAGTAGAAGCTGCTCTCAAGGACGGCTCTCTCAAGGTATTTGACACCTCCACCTTCACCGTAAGCGCAGATCAGGGCACCTGCACCGTAACCACCGATGCAGACGGTCACGTTACCAGCTGCACCATCGACACCTCCTTTATGGACTGGAGCACCATGACTCCCATTTACCAGGGTTCTGTTGTAGAATGCATCAAGGACGGCGCATTTGACGAATCTACCATTCGTTCCGCTCCGTACTTCTCCATCCGTATCGACGGCATCATCGAAAAATAATTGAAACCCAGGTTTCAGTTCTGACGAATCCGAAGGGAAGCTCTTGCACCAAAAGCTTCCCTTCGTTCTTTCAATCCATACCAGCCGTTCTGACATAACATGAAGTTTGAACTTCCAAAATTTTTTCGGAGTTTTTTCAATGGAAAATATGCACACCAGCGATGCAATCACCCTGAAGGGGATTACCAAATCCTTCGGGACGAAAGTCATCGCCAATAAAAATATCTCCCTCTCCATCCGCCGCGGCGAGGTCCTTTCTCTCCTCGGGGAAAACGGCAGCGGGAAAACCACTCTTATGAATATCCTCTCGGGGATCTATTACCCCGATGAAGGTCAGGTCTTCGTCGGAGGCAAGGAAGTTGCCATCCGTTCCCCCGGCGACTCCTTCGCCCTCGGCATCGGTATGATCCACCAGCACTTCAAGCTCGTCGATGTCTTCACCGCCGCCGAAAATATCGTCCTCGGTCTCAAAGGTCACGGCAAATTCGACCTCAAGGCTGTCGGCGAAAAAGTCCGTGCCATCTGCGAACGCTACGGCTTCGACATCACCCCCGAACAGAAGGTCTACGATATGACCGTCTCCCAGAAGCAGACGCTCGAGATCGTCAAGGTCCTCTACCGCGGCGCGGATATCCTCATCCTCGACGAACCGACCGCCGTGCTGACCCCGCAGGAAACCGAAAAACTCTTCGGCGTCATCCGCGAAATGAAAAAGGACGGCAAGGCCATCGTCATCATCACCCACAAACTCCACGAAGTTCTCTCCGTTTCCGACCGCGTCTCCATCCTCCGCAAGGGTGAATACATCGGTACCGTCGATACCAAGGACGCCACCGAGATCTCCCTCACCGAAATGATGGTCGGCAAAAAGGTCACGCTCAACATCGACCGCAAGGTTCCCGTCAATCCGAAGAAGCGTCTGTCCGTCCAGAACCTCTCCATCACCGGTGAAGACGGCATCAAAGTCCTCGACAATATCACCTTCGACGCGATGGGCGGCGAGATCCTCGGCATCGCGGGCATTTCCGGATGCGGTCAGAAGGAACTTCTCGAAGCCATCGCCGGTCTGAAGATCGTCGACGCAGGCTCTTCCATCGATTTTATCGAACCCGATACCGACAAGCCGGACTCCCTCATCGGCAAGACGCCCCGTCAGATCAAGGAAATGGGCATCACCCTTTCCTTCGTTCCCGAAGACCGTCTCGGCATGGGTCTGGTCGCTTCCATGGGCATGACCGACAACATGATGCTCAAGTCCTACGAACAGGGCAAGTCCTTCTTCGTCGAACGCAAGCAGCCGCATGACCTCGCCGAAGAGATCAAGGGAGACCTCGCGGTCGTTACCCCGTCGATCAACACTCCCGTCCGCCGTCTGTCCGGCGGCAACGTACAGAAAGTCCTCGTCGGCCGTGAAATCGCGGCAGCTCCGGCGGTACTCATGACGGCGTACGCGGTACGCGGTCTGGACATCGGTACGTCCTATCAGATCTACAACCTGCTGTCCGAACAGAAGGACAAGGGCGTTGCCGTCATGTACGTCGGCGAAGACCTTGACGTTCTGATCGATCTGTGTGACCGGATCCTCGTGCTCTGCGCGGGCAAAATGACCGGCATCATCGACGGACGCACCGCAACGAAGGAGCAGATCGGTCTGCTCATGACCAAGACGAGCCACGGAGAGGAGAGCGCAAACGTATGAACAAGGCTGAAAATACACACCTCCGCGAGCCTCTCGTAAGACTCGCAAAACAGGACGGGGTCCCGGTGAAGAAAAAAGTCGGCATCCGTGCGGCGGCCATCGTGCTTGCCCTCGTGATCGACGCGCTCTTCATCTTCCTTGTCACCAAACTGAACCCGATCCAGGTCTACGCGGAAATGTTCAAGGGAACATTTGAGACCTCGCTCCGCTTCATGTGGGCGATGCGCGACATGGTATCCCTTCTCTGCATCGGCATTGCGCTGGCACCGGCATTCAAGATGCGCTTCTGGAACATCGGCGCGGAAGGACAGGTGCTGATGGGCGGTTTTGCGACCGCGCTGTGCATGATGTACTGTCAGAGTCTCCCGACGCCGGTCCTCTTCCTCGTGATGATCCTCACGAGCGTGATCTGCGGCGCGGTCTGGGGTCTGATCCCTGCGGTCTTCAAGGCACGCTGGAACACGAACGAAACGCTCTTCACGCTGATGATGAACTACGTGGCGATCCAGATCGTCGCGTACGCAACGAACATTCTCCGCGGTCAGGCGTCCTCGCTCGGCACCATCAACATGGGCACGAAGATCGGCTGGTTCCCGAAGATCGCGGGCCACGACTTCACGCTGAACATCATCATCGTCGCGGTTCTGACCGTTCTGATGTTCATTTACTTAAAGCACACGAAGCACGGCTATGAAATTTCCGTCGTCGGCGAATCGGAGAACACGGCGCGCTACGCGGGTATTGACGTAGCGAAAGTCACGCTCCGCACGATGCTGATCTCGGGCGCGATCTGCGGTCTCTGCGGCTTCATCATCGTTGCGGGCAACAAGCACACGATCGCGACGAACACGGCTGGCGGCAACGGCTTCACGGCGATCATCGTTGCATGGCTGGCGAAGTTCAACACGTTCTACATGGCGCTGATCTCCTTCATGCTGATCTTCCTTGAAAAGGGTGCGGGACAGATCGCGTCGAGCTTCGGTCTGAACGATTTCATCACAGACATCATCTCGGGGATTATCCTGTTCTGCATTCTCGGCAGCGAATTCTTCATCAACTACCGGCTGATCTTCCGGCATAAGAAATAAGGAGATAGAAAATGATTCAAACAAGCATCATTGCATGGATTCTCCGCGCCGTTCAGTTCGGAACGATCATCATGTTCGGCTCGATGGGCGAAATCCTTACCGAAAAATCGGGGAACCTGAACCTCGGCGTTCCCGGCATCATGTACCTCGGCGCCTTTTCGGGATTCGCGTCCGCGTATCTCTACGAAAACGGCACAGACAATCCCATCGGGATTGTCTGCATCCTTCTTGCGCTGATCTCCGCATTCCTTGCGGCGGCGTTCGGCGGTCTGATCTACAGCTTCCTGACGATCACGCTCCGCGCAAACCAGAACGTGACCGGTCTTGCACTGACGACCTTCGGCATGGGCGTGGCGAACTTCTTCGGCGCGTACCTCCTTCAGGGCGAAGTCTACACCGCAGCTCCCGCGACCAACGCCGCATTCACGGCGAAGATCCCCGCGCTGTCCTCGATCCCCGTGATCGGCGAAGCGGTCTTCTCCTACGGCTTCCTCGCCTACGCGGCAATCGCTCTGGCGATCGTCATGCACTGGTTCCTCAACAAGACCCGCACGGGTCTGAACCTGCGCGCGGTTGGTGAAAACCCCGGTACGGCCGACGCCGCCGGCATCAACGTAACGAAGTACAAGTACCTCGCGACCGTCATCGGTGCAGGTATCTCCGGCATCGGCGGTCTCTACTACGTCCTCGACTACAACAACGGCATCTGGGCTACCACCGGTCAGATCGAAGCCCTCGGCTGGCTCGCCGTCGCGCTCGTTATCTTCACCACCTGGAAGCCCCTCAGCGCCATCTGGGGTGCCTATCTCTTCGGCCTCCTCTACTGGCTCTACAACTTCCTCCCCAAACTCCTCGGCGCAACCGACGTCGAACGCACCCAGTCCCTCTACCAGATGATCCCCTACCTCGTTACCATCCTCGTTCTCATCGTCGTAAGCATGCGCCGCAAGCGCGAATCCCAGCCCCCGGCGTCTCTCGGGCTTGCTTACTTCCGCGAGGAAAGATAATCAAATATTGTTTTGCTGAGATTTCTTGAGGGGAACCTTTTCAGAGGAAAGGTTCCCCTCAAACTCCCTTCCAAACCTCTTTATACGGTTACAGGTCGCTTGATTGTGCAAACCGAAGGTTGGAGGGGAGTTTTTTATGGGTCTGTGCGCTGACATTTAGGTTGTCCCAGTTGACAGGAGTGGAGCGATCCAAAGCCTATGGAGTAGTGGAGACGGAAGTCAGGGGCCACCGAGACCCTGACTTCCCACGCCGTGAAGCGATTTGGAGATACAGTGCGTTATGTTAGAATTCAGCTACATTTTATTGGATATCCGCACTCCTTGGCTGCCGCCGTTCGTGCTTTGCGTTTGTGCAATCGATACGTCAGCTGACAGAACGAGCGAAAAGCGCGGACGGCGGTCTAGCCAAGCCGCGCGGATGCTGACGCATCCGTAGAAGGATAACTATATTATGCACAAAATCCCGGTTATCCCATACGGCGTGGGAAATCAGGGTCTCGGCGGCCCCTGATTTCCGTCTCCACCCTTCCTCAGGCTTTGGATCGCTCCACTCCTGTCAACTGGGACAAACTATATGGCTACGCACAAACCCATCAAAAATTCTTTTTCCTCTCCCATATCAACTACACAGTCCGGCTACAACAGATTGAAGTTTTTGCGGAGCTTTTTTCAAAAAGCGACCGTATCCCCCGTATCCCCTTTCCTCCACCCCCGCACCCAACAAAAAAACAGCGGCAAAACCGCTGTTCATTTTACAGTAATCCTCCGAACCCGCCTGGATACCTTGCAGAGGACTTCGTAGTTGATGGTATGGGAGGCGGAAGCGAGGGTCTCGATGAGTTCGCCGTCGTCGCCGCCGAAGAGGGTGACTTCCTGACCGACACCGATCTCATATTCGTGACCGGTGATGTCGACCATGAACTGGTCCATGCAGATGCGGCCGACCGATCTGTATTTTCTGCCGCCGATGATGACCGGACAGCCGATGTAGGAGCGTTCGTAGCCGTCCGCGTAGCCGGCAGCGATGACCGCGATCACGCGCTCCGTTTCCGCCGTGTAGGTGCCGCCGTAGCTGACTTTATCCCCTGCGGGAACCTTGTGTATGTGCGTTACACCCGCGCAGAACTTCATTACGGGCCGCAGACCGGCGTTCAGAGCCTCCGTGCGGTCTCCCGAAGGAGAAAGCCCGTACAGAATGATCCCCGCGCGTACCGCGTCAAAATGCGCCTCCGGAAGCCCGAGCAGCGCCGCGCTGTTCGCCGCATGACGGATCCCCGGGTCTACCCCAGCTTCTTCCAGAGCGGCGATCGTTTTCCGGTAGCGCTCCAGCTGCATCGCCGTGTAGCCGGTGTCCTCTCCCGTCAGATCCGTGTCCGCACAGGAGAAGTGCGTAAAGATCCCGCCCAGCGTCAGATTTTTGAATCCCGCGATCGCCGCGATGTGCTCCACGGTCTTTGCGCGGTTCGCGTCGTCCGCCGGAAATCCGACACGGTTCATCCCCGTGTCCAGCTTTATGTGGATCGTCAGCTTCTTCGGACTTCCCGCCATCACGCGGTCCAGAAGTACAGCGTTGTCGTACGATACCGCCGTGCAGATGATGTCGTTCTCCGCCATCTCCCATGCGTTCTCCGGCATGATGTGCCCGAGAATGATGATCGACGGGTGACGCCCGTTCTCCGCCTCCAGACGGCGCAGCTCCGCCGCTTCCTCTTCCGAGGAAACCGCGAAAAATCCGCATCCCGCTTCGCCGAGAACCGACGCCGCACACGCCATTCCGTGACCGTATGCGTCCGCCTTCACCACGGCGATCACCTGCGCGCCGGAGGCTCTCTCCGTGATCACACGGTAATTCTCCGCCAGCGCGGCCGTATCAATGTACGCAGCATTCTTGTACTTCATAGCTTTGAATACTCCCAAAAATCACTGTATCTTAAAATTTTCGATCCGGATGATCCGTTCCCCGAATACCACTTCCGATGGAACGCCGTCCGCTGTGAGCGTCACGCTTCCCTCGTCAAAGGTCAGGATCGTCTCTTCCCCGTCCGCGGATTTTGACGGGATCACGCCGCTCCCCGGTTCCGCCGGACGTGCCAGAAGATCAAAGATCCCCGTCAGCCCCGACGCCGTCTCCGGCGACAGAAGCACCGACATCTCACCCGACGCCAGACTGCACGATATCCCGTCGTACGTCACCGTGATCCCGCACAGATGCTCCGGCGATACCATCCGCATCACGGTCGTCCCGCCGGAACGCACGCATTCCGCCGTCCCGGCATCCGGAAATTCCGCCGTATAGGAAACATCCGCTGCAGCGTACCGCGTCAGTCCGCCGGATATCCCGTCTCGCGCCGCGCATCCGGCGATGAAAAATGCACTCAAAGGAATGCAGACCGCAAATCGGACTGCGGTCTGCATAGTTTTTCGATATATCATGGGCTCCCCTCACAATCCGCACAGGAATACTTCATTCTATGCGGGAGGATCCCGGATGATGCAGACGTTTCTGCAATCAATATCTCATCGTGGTCACTACCGTCGCCTTCGCGTTGTAGAACTTCATGACCTTGAGCATCTTGTTGATGGCTTCAAAGTATACCACGGTGCTCACGCCGTCCTTTTCGAGACGTGCAAAGTAGCCGTCTTCGGTCTTCTTGCTGCTGCGGTAGTCAAGGATCTTGTCCGCCTTTTCCCACTGTTCCCTGTATTCGTCGGTCAGGGGGGCGATGACGGAGAATTCGCTGACGAAGCATTCGAATACCGTTACCTGCTTCTTTCTGCCGTAGATCTCGGATACGCGGAACTTCGCGTTTGCCACTTCATACTTGTGTTCCAGCTGCGCATATCGCCACGTGAACCCGTGAAGAATGTACGTCAGCAGCGGAATGATCGCGCCGACCGGCCACAGCTTCAGTACACCGACAAACAGTGCCATGCCGCCGCCGCAGAAAATGATGTACAGCAGGATCAGCAGAGTCCGCTTTCTCTTGTGGGCGCCTTCGGATTTCTGTTCCACGGTATATTCCGCATAGTTTACAGAATCTTCCATTTTATACCTCCGTTAAAACAATCTGCACGGGAAGGAAAAAAATCCGCGCCCGCACGATACCATTTTAGTTTACCATACGTCCGCAGAAATTTCAAGAGTTTTAGGGAAATAGAGTTTTTTTTCAAAAAACTTTATACGATATAAAAAGACAGAGTGCAGTGCAGATTCAAACATAAAATCCGCACTGTACTCTGTCCTATATATTCGTCTGAAAGTTTTTGAAGATGGGGTCCGGGGAAGGGACTTTTTTTAAAAAGTCCCTTCCCCGGAAAACCTTATTTCTTATAAGAAGTCAGCATCTGTACATTGTCGATGGAAACGCTGCCGTCACAGGTGAAGGAATAGCCGGCGACGGGGGTATCCTGGTTGATGTCGATGACGCCGCCCTTGAATGCGCCGGTGTTGACGGCGATGAGACCGCGGAATCCGGCGGGGAGTTCGCCGGTATTTTTCATCTTCTGCCATTCGGTTTCACCGTCCGGGAGGCACTGGATCTCGGTTTCCAGCAGATTTACCGTGTAGGTATCACCGCTGCTTGCCACGATCGATACGCCGGCGAGAGAGCTTCCCGCAGGAACGTCCGCCCAGAAGCGCATGAAGCGTCCGCTGCCGAGACGGAGAGGAGCTGTCAGGGTCACGCCGCCGTTACCGGAGACCGTGATCGCCTTGGAGCCGTCCGCACCGTTATCGGATGCCTGTGCATTTTCCGTTACGGTGAAGGCTTCCGCCTTTTCGAAATCGGTTGTCACATCCGTGGAATTCTGAAGATTCTTCAGATTCACGCCGCTGACGTAGGACATATAGGTCTCGATCTTGTCCGGGTTCTTTTCCTTGATGACGAATACACGGCCGCCCATCATCGCTTCGTCACGGTAGGTGTCGTAGCCGATGTTGGAGGCGTAGCAGAGCTTGATGCCGCAGAATTCGCCCGCGTAGTCGTTGATGTGGTCATGACCGCAGACGACCGCCTTGATGTCGTCACGTTCGATCATCGCGGTGAACATACCGGAATTGAGCGGTCCGGCGCAGACAGGATCCTGCTTCGTCCCCTGCGTACCGGTCTGTTCCTGGTTCAGCCAGATTTCATAGAATTCCTGCAGCGGGATGTGGAAGAACATCATCCCGGGAACCTGATGTCCGGCATAGGCTTCGATCTCTTCGGAGGTGTTGTAGTACCAGCGGATCTGCGTGAACGGCATGTACGCGTAGGTACTGCCTCTCTGCCCCTGATACATCGTGTTGTCCAGCGTCGCCTGACGGCCTGCAAGACCCTTGTCGGTGACATATCCGCCGGAGTCCAGACCCCAGACGGAGAAAATGGGATCGGTGCGGCTTTCATCGGAAGAATATACGGGAATGACGTAGTTGCCGACACCCTTGATGTCTTCCGGACCTGCCTGCGACATGCAGTAGGGGAATTCTTCGTAAACGACCTGCTGCTTTGCACGGGACAGAGCACCTTCGTCGTCATGGTTGCCGTAGACGTGCGCCCACGGGATCTGATTTTCTTCGAGATAACCGGTCATCGCGGTAATATAATTGCGGAGAACGGTCTGCGTCGTGCAGGAAAGGGAGTTGTCCCCGGCAAAGAGAACGAGGTCGGGGTCTTCGCGGGCAACGATCAGTTCAATGGCGTCGAGGGTGCGCTTCTGCGGTGCCGGAGGGCCTGCCTGCACGTCGCCGAAGACAAGAACGCGGAATTCGCCGTTTTCGTCAAAGCGGAGGGTATGCTTCTGGTTCTGCAGAGCCACGGGAACGGCGTTTTCGTCCGCGGAAGATTCTTCGGAAACAGCTTCCTCTTCCGCGGGAACTTCTTCCGCGGAAATTTCTTCCGCCGCGGAAGCGGCTGCGGGTTCGGGTGCCGGAATTTCTTCGGGCAGGGTCTCGGGCTTTTCGGAACCGCAGGCGGAAAGAAGGACAGCGGCAAGGAAAATTGCCGCGATTTTTTTCAGTTTCATGTAAAAATACCTCAAATTCTGAGTGGATCCGTCATCCGTGGACATCATTGTTTGTTTCGTCCTCGTCCATATATTCGCGGATGCCGACGTAACGGGAAGCACGTTCTTCTTCGACGCGGTCGGAGAGAAGGGTACGCACTTCGCGCGGATTTTTGATATGGAGCACGTCGATTTCGGGGGAAGACTTATCGGCGGTACAGAGGTGGAGCGTACCGAGGTTGAAGAGGCGTTCCCAGAACGACCGTTTCAGGGTAACGTCGAGGATACGGTAAAGGCGGATCTCGTCCTCGCTGGTATTGAAGACGCCGGATTTGACGATGAGCCGGTCATCCGTGAGGGTATACACCGTGAACGTCCACGGCAGGCCGAAGAAGATGCGTTTTCTGTCCTGCCAGAGATAGCCTGTGTTATTCATTTTGATAACGTACCTCTTTATAAAATGTGGAATACCTAACTTTACGTTTGGGTTTATAAGGAAGAAAAATGACCTGTCGGTCATTTTTCAATTTTATGCCCCTGCGCGGGGCGGCGCACAAGAGGTCCTCGCGCGGGACCTCTTGTGAATCTCCCGCGCCGGAGGTCGGCTCCCAAAACCGGAAGTTTTCTTACTTTACGGTTTTAAAGTATTTCGCAAACATCGCGTCGGACTTCTTCTTCATAACGGCAAGTTCACACGCGCACGCGTCGCCTACATAGTATTCACGCATGATTTCGCCGTCAACCGCTGCAAGACGGTCGTGTACCGGGTACCAGTTTTCCATCAGGAAGCTTGCATACTTCTGATAACGGAATTCGCCGACAAGACGGTATTCCTTCGAAATGGTGTCAACCGCTACGGAGTACTTGTCCTTGATGGACGCAATGATGTCCGCGCGTTCGTTCGCGTGTGCGAATACGATCGTGGAGCAGATGTCGCCGTTGCGGTTGTGTTCGGTGGAACCGTGGCTGTCCGTGGAACCGACGATCGGAAGTACGTTGCCTTCCTTGTATTCTTCGTAATATGCCGCGGTCTGGAAGCCGTTCTGTTCGTAGTAGTTTTCACCGCCGAGAACTTCGAACGCGTCAAACGGATGCGTGCTCAGCATGTACTTGTTGAACGGTTCCGGAACATGCCACATATCGGCGATCCAGTACGGATGCGCGTAGATCGCAAGACCGCCTGCTTCGCGGATGCGGTCGAATGCCCAGCAGCATACTGCGTACCAGGTCTTGTCCACGTTTTCCGGGCAGTCCTTGCAGAGGTCGGACGCCGCGAGTTCCGCGATCATCTTGTCGTACGCTTCGCGGGACATGGTTGCGGGTGCGTTTCCGTCGAGGGATCTGCCTTCGATGGAGCCGTTGGTTTCGGTGTAGTTCGGGGAGGTTTCGATCAGACCGTTGACGGAGAAGGTACCGCCGGCGTTGACGATGTGTACGCTGGTCAGCGGAACGTGAACTTCTTCACCGGGAACGATGTTGAGGGTGATGTCCGCATCCTTGTAGGTGTTGATCGCTTCAAGGGACGGATAGTAGCGGTTGTGGTCGGTAACAACGATGAAGTCGTAGCCGATCTTACGGTAGTTCGCGCAGACAGTCGCGGGGTCTTCACGTCCGTCGGAACGGCAGGTGTGCATGTGCAGGTCGCCGCGCAGCGGGATACGGCATGCGAGGTCTTCCGCGAGAGCATAGACGGGGAGCTGGAGGATGCGCTTGTCATCCTTGTAAACGCGGACGAAATGTTCGCATTCCACGTCTGCGGTATAGGTGAAGCGGAGCGCGCCGTCTTCACAGGGAGTTACGTCGTAGTCGGTGTGATTCCACTTTGCGAAATCGTAGCCGAGGCTGCCCGCGTCGAGACGCTGAACAACGATGCGGTAGCTGCCGGAGAATGCGGAATGCTTGCCGAGGGGCTTGACGGTGATTTCAGTCGCTTCGCCGACCGGGAATACCATCGGGAAAATGTCGTAATTGTAGAGTTCCTGCTTCATATGTACCTCCGAAGAGAAAATTATTTTAATTTATTTTAATATGTTATCGGATCGTTACGCTCATTCTTGCGGTCTTGCCGTCGCGCTTGACGGTGATTTCCGCCGCGCCGTGGCCGCAGGCACGGATGGTGCCGCAGTCCGCACAGTATGCGATATTTCCGGTAATTCCGGTATATACATCCGCGTCGAACGGACGGACTTCCCGGGTCGCGCCGGAACGGTATTTCAGCGTGAATACCGGCTTGAGTTCGTCGCCGGACTTCACCGTCACCGCTTCGGGTGCGATGACTTCCGAAACATAGTCGAGTTCTGCGAAATAGTCCCACCAGCTGTTCGAATAGCCGTCTTCCGTCACGCCTTTCACGTGAGGCATGCAGCCGAACCACCAGCGGTGATGCAGACGGCAGGCGTGAAGTTCGCCGATGCCGAGCGGAATGTACGCGTAGCAGTCGGTCAGTTCCGCTTCGCCGGTCAGATTCGGGTAATTGTTGCGCCAGTCACGCCAGGTGGACATGACCTTCGTGGTGTTGCGCCAGTCGTAGTCGCAGACGGAATTCGGGGAGAAATGCACGTTGCCGCATCCGGCCGGACCGTCCTTGTAGTTACGGTCGCAGAGAACGAAGCGGTTCCAGAGATTCATCTTTTCGACCGGAATGCCGTTGAATTCGCCGTCGCAGTAGCCGGATTCCTCGGTGGAATCGCAGAAAACATGACCCATGATCATTTCCATCATGTGACCGAAGCATTCGAAATTCGCGTCGCGGCGGCTGACGGAGACGTTCATTACCGCCGTCATCGGGCAGTCGGCTTCGATCGGCAGACCGTTGATCCAGTACGCATTGCGGCCGATCATGCAGGCTTCATAGGAGTATACGGGGTCGATGTTGACAAGCATGATCATGTCGAATTCGCCCTTGTTCCGGCGTTCGACGATGTTGTGCTTTTCCATCATGTACGCATAGTCATAGGAGAAGCCGGCGTCTTCGGGGCAGATCTCCTTGTTGAACCAGTCGCTGTTCCACCAGCCGTACCAGCCGTTTTCGAAGAGTTTCTTCACGGTCGCGGAGTCAAGGGTATTGGATTCACCCGATTCCAGCCGGAACTTGCAGGTGTGGCGCGGGAATTCGTCCACGGTTTCCCAGCCGACGATCTCGCAGTCCACGAGACCGTGCGAGGAGAACTTCACGTCGTCCATGAGCTCTTCCACCGCCGGACGGATCTTGTCGGTCATATTCACCAGCTCGGACGCACGTCTTCCGTCGTCGAGCAGCGGATTGTGTTCGATAATAAGAAGTTTGAGAGTGTAGTGATTCATTCTGTGATGTCCTGAATTATCTGAAAATTTAAACTGAATTTTATTAACCTCGTCCGATAACCTGTCCTGCAGCAAATCCGGATGAACAAAATTTGATTCGATTCCTGTAGGGGCGATTCACGAATCGCCCGTCTGACAATTTGAAATTCCTGAATTTTGTAAGCAGATCCTTCATTTACAGTTATCAGAATATAGTTTTGTCCAATGATACAGATGCCGATATCCCGGATCCTCTGCATAACGCAGCGAATGGGCAGAGTTTTGTAAGCAAATCCTTCGTTTTGACTGCTGAAATAAGGTTCCGTCTGATTTTACAGACGGGCGATTCGTGAATCGCCCCTACAGGTATACGACAAATTCCAGTCTGTATAAGGTTATCGGACAGATCTGTTTGAGCTGCCCCCTTCCCGGTCCAAAGGTTGTTGGAAGGGTACGGTTCCGACTTGCAAGCAAGTCAGGGAAACCTTTTTCCTGAAAAAAGGTTTCCCCGAAAAACTTTATTTTATTACTTAGTCAGCAAGGCTTCCCATCGGGTCCCAGGGTTCGAGTTCGAGCTTGGCTTCGTCGAGGAGCGCCGCCTTGTCGCCGAGGTACTTCTTATGTACGACTGCCTGATATACGTACAGGTCGAACCATGCGTCGGATGCCATGTGGTAGCCGGACTGTGCGCCGCCGGTGCCCCAGCTGTTTTCGATCTTCCAGCGGTTCGGCTTGCCGGTCGCTTCGTCGATGTTCACGCCGGTGATGCACATTGCGTGGTTCATCTGGCTGGTGTGGTAGTTGAGCATATCTTCCTTGGTCATCTTCGCGTCGAGACCGGTGAGCGCGAGTTCGTCGTACTGTTCCACATCCCAGCACGCCTTTGCGCCGTCGTTGTACTTGCCGCAGTCGGAGCCGAACCATACGATCTCGCCCTTGCCGTCTTCGCCGTCGGTCAGCTGCTTTACAACGAGTTCCTTGAATTCATCCATTTCAAGGTTGAGGTAGCATACGTCCGCGCCGCCGACCACGTTGCCGAGGTACTTGACGGTGTACGCCTTGTTGAAGGGCTTGTCTTCCGTCGGAGCGTGGATGATGCTGACGTAATTGTCAAGGTAATCGCCGATGTAGGTTTCGAAGAACTTCAGAGGAGTCATGTCACGGATGACGATGACCTTGCCGTCCTTGTCCTTGTATTCGAAGTCGAATTCCTGCGGCGGAACGTCGTAGCACGCGCACATGAAGGAATAGGTCTTTTCAAGCATTTCCGCACGGAGAGCGGCGAGAGCTTCGGTTTCCCCTGCTGCAGCGAGCTTGCGGAGTTCGGGAGTCTTTGCGCGGAGGTAGTTGTTGATGTGCTTGTTTACGTTGCCGGTGTTGGAGGACTGGAAGGTTTCCGGATAGCATACCTTCGGGAGGATACCGTACTTCTTCACGATATTCACGAACATATCCCACTGACCGCCGTCGTGTACGCCGGTGCCGACGATGTGGTCAACTACACGGGAGTTGTACGCTTCGTCTGCGGTGTCGATCACGCTTGCGATGTAGTAGTTGATGCGTTCGAACTTGTCAAAGAACGCCAGATAGGACTGGGAAAGTTCGAAATTATCCACGTTCAGCTTCTTCGCGATGATTTCGCGGAGAACGTTGGTTGCCGCAAAGAGCCAGCAGCGGCCGCTGCCCATCTGGTTGGTCGCGGACATGGTCTTGAGGTCGGTGGAGAAGAAGAACTGATTCTTCTTCGCGGTTCTGGTGGTGAACGCCATGTCGTTCATGTTGGTCTTCGAGAAAACGCCGGTAAGAGCACGTCTTACGGTGTCGTTTTCGTGATATCGTTCGTAACGGTCGATATCATAACGGGTGATGGATACTGCGTTTTTCATTTTGGGTTTCTCCTTATGGAATATGGAAAGGCTGTACAGCCTAAAAGTGCAATTTCTGCCGTGTCCCTGCGGTTTATCCGTTCGCCTTTTCGCGCTTTCTTACAACGAGGTAATCCTCAAGGATCAGTCTTGCGGAGAGCGTGTCGACGGTCGCCTTGCGCTTCTTGCCGCGGACGTTGTTTTCGTTCAGGATCTTGTGCGCCGCAACGGTCGTCAGGCGTTCGTCGTACATGACCGACGGGATGCCCGTCAGTTCCGACAGTTCGCGCGCGAATGCCTTGCATTTTTCGCTTCTCGAACCCTGCGAGCCGTCCATGTTGATCGGATTTCCGACCACGATCAGCTCCGCTTTCAGTTCCTTTACGCGATCCCCAACGGCGGTGAGCGCTTTTTTATAGGAATCGGCCGCAACGCATCCCGCGTCGCTTGCCATCATTTCAAATTTATCGCATACGGCGATGCCGGTTCTGGCGTCGCCGAAGTCAATGCCGACAATGATCATATTTCGTTCATCTCCTCGTCGCCGGACGTTTCTTCCGGCTTCTCTTCGGATACAGTTTCGCCGGCTTCTTCCGCCTTCTTCTTTCTTGCGTACGCGATGACTTCCGCACGGGTCGGGATGGACGACGATGCGCCCGGTCTGGTCACGGAGATCGCCGCCGCGCAGGTCGCATACTTGACTGCGGAGAGGATATTGCCGTTCTGGAGGTAGACGTAGACCATCGCTGCGGTGAAGACGTCGCCTGCCGCGGTGGTATCGACCGCTTCGACCTGTTCCGCGGGAACGACGAAGTATTCCTTGCCGTTCACGTCGTAGATGAACGCACCGCGTTCGCCGAGCTTGATGACGATGTACTTCGCATCCACGAGGGTGGAGAGACGGATGGCGGCACGGAGGCAGTTTTCTTCATTGTTCGGCGCGATGCCGGTAAAAATGCGGGTCTCGCTTTCGTTCGGGGAGAAGATTTCGACGCGTCCGAGTTCGCCGAGCGGGAAATCGAGACGTGCAGGGCCGGCGTCGATGAAGACGGGAATGTTCGCTTCATGTGCACGGCGTGCGGCTTCGAGAATGGCTTCGTCCGGGATCTCGAGCTGCATATAGACCGCTTCGGGGTAGCAGGTGAAGGGCTCTTCGATCTCGGCGGCGGTCATGGTCATGTTCGCGCCAGGATAAACGATGATGCGGTTCTTGCCGTTTTCTTCGACGAGAATGGAGGCAAGGCCGGTAGGAACTTCGGGGTCTTCAAGCGCATAGCGGATGTCGATGCCTTCGTTCCGGTAGATGGAAAGAAGACGCTTTGCGTTGGAGTCGCGTCCGAGCTTGCAGGTAAAGACGCAGTCCGCGCCGAGTCTGGCAAAGGTGATTGCGCTGTTGGCACCCTTGCCGCCGGGGATGTAGGAATAGCCGATATCGTTTTCGACGACGGTTTCTCCGGCGTAGGGGATACGGCGCATCCGCTGTACAAAGTCAATATTCGCGCTGCTGATAACTAAGATTCTCTGGTTTTTCATCTATATAATTCCTCCGTTTGAAATAAGCAAGGAATAAAGTTCGGGGAAAGAATATTCTGCCGCACATCTGTAGGGGCGATTCACGAATCGCCCGTCTGTAAAATCGGGCAAAACCTCATTTTAACAGGATATAAAACACAGGAAAAAGCTGAGGCATTCAAAAAATACAGAAAAAACGACAGATTCATTTGCAAAATACAGGAAATTCAAATTGTCAGACGGGCGATTCGTGAATCGCCCCTACAAAGATCAAATCAAATTTCGTTCAGTGTTCCTTTCAGGACCACTTGGTGCATACGGCGTTCTTCGAGTTCGGGTAACACGTTACATCCAGGATCCGCTGGTTGGAGCTTCCGCGGTATTTGAGCGTCAGATCCCGCTTTTCCTCTTCAAAACGTCCGTCCACAAGGTAATTCGTTACGGTGAGCAGTCTCCGGACGGCGGGATCCCTCTCCGCCATTTCAAGCACCTGCTCGTAGGTATAGCCGGTATACGTCATGACATCCAGCCCCTTTTCGGCGGCGGCTTTCCCGATCTCGGCAAGCTCGTCCGCCCAGAGGAAGGGTTCTCCGCCGGAGAAGGTCACGCCGGTGAGGAGAGGATCGCGGCGGATCTCGTTCCAGAGTTCGAGCGTGGAGGACATGGTGCCTCCGCGGAGGTCATGGCTGCCGGGATTGTGACAGCCGGGGCAGTGATGGGGGCATCCCTGCACAAAGATCACGAAGCGGACGCCGGGGCCGTCCACGATGGATTCGGATGCGGTTCCGAACAGCCGGATGGGTTTGTCTTCAAGCAGATTATAGGTACGTCTTCGCGTGGGAACATGGAGTTTCGTCATGATGGAATGTGCTTCGCTTTCTTCGTTGTTGTCTTCCGGGATTTTTTCATGCGATCACGCCCGCGCAGACCACAGTATCTCCGTCGTAGACGACGGCAAACTGTCCCGGAGTCGGTGCACGCTGGGGTTCGTCAAAGGTGAGGACCGCGGTATCTCCGGTGACGGTCAGTTTTGCCGGCGCCGGACGGTGCGCGTAACGCAGCTTCGCGGTATAGATTCTGTCCGGATCGGGAGTATGTCCGGAAATAAAGCTGAGACCGGTCACGGTGACATCGGTGCGGAAGAGTCCGTCTTCATCGCCGAGGGTGACGCGGTTCTGTTCCGCGTCCTTGTCAAGCACAAAAACGTGCTTTCCCATCGAAATGCCGAGACCCTTTCTCTGTCCGATGGTGTACTGCCACTGACCCTTATGCTTTCCGAGGATCTTTCCGGTCCCGTCGATGTAGTCGCCGGGCTGATCGGTGATGCCGCAGCGCTTTTTGAGGAACGCGGCGTAATCGCCGTCCGGAATGAAGCAGATGTCCTGGCTGTCGCTCCGGCTGGCGGAAGCAAAACCGTGCGAAGAGGCAAGTTCGCGTACTTCCGGCTTGGTCATCCCGCCGAGCGGAAAATCCGCGGCGGCAAGCTGTTCCTGCGTCAGCATCGCAAGGACATAGGACTGATCCTTGCGCGCGTCGGCGGCACGGCGCAGGTATGCGGTGCCGTTCACGGTTTCCGTGACGGCGTAATGCCCGGTAACGATCCGGTCAAAGCCGTGTTCCTTCGCCCAGTCATACAGCAGACCGAACTTGATCTCCCGGTTGCAGACGACGCACGGGTTCGGCGTACGTCCGCGGAAATATTCCGCCGTGAAATAATCGATCACGGCGTTCTCAAACTGCGCGCGCGCATCCACGGATACGTGCGGCACGCCGAGACGTTCACAGACATCCTTCGCGTCGGCGCAGTTCTTTTCGTCGGCCTCATGATCCGCCGACAGACAGAGCGTAACGCCGCATACGGCATCACGCCCGTACTTTTCCATAGCAAGAAGCATCGCGGCGCTGGAATCCACGCCGCCGCTCATGGCAACAAGTGTTTTGGGCAATTTATGTGTTCTCGGGGAAAAACTTTTTGAGAAAAGTTTTTCCCCAAACCCCTTTTCAAAAACTTTTATACGATAAAGAATGAGTTTCGTTTGTGCAGATCCGCAGAACCGGATTCAGACGCCCTCTGAAAACTCATCCGTTGTTCTGCGCCTGTGCTTCGGAGATGTCGATGTCGCAGAGGGGGAGGATCTCGTAGCCCTGACCACGGATCCAGTCGATGAGCTGACCGAGGACGGCGGCATTGGTGCTGGAGACGGCGTGGAGAAGGTATACGCATCCGGGATGGAGACCGCCCTTGAGATTTTCGAGCGCGGTATAGTGGTCGAGCTGATTGTTCGGGTCATAGTCCTTGTAGGTATAGGACCAGAGGGTCGTGCGGACGCCGAGTTTGTCCGCGAGCTTGAGCGCCCATTCGCTCGTCGCACCTTCCGGCGGACGGTAGTAGCGGATCGGCTGGGAATCCGGGTACAGCTTCTTCACCATATCTTCCAGACCGGTGATCTCATTGATGAACGTCTGCGCGTCCGTCAGCGCCATATTGATGTGGTTGACCGTGTGATTGCCGAGGATATGTCCTTCGTCGATCATCCGTCCGATCAGTTCGGGTGCCTGTTCCACGTAGTCGCCGGTAATAAAGAACGTGCCGGATACCCCTTTTTCCTTCAGGGTATCCATGATCTTTCCCGTGTAGCCGTTTTCGTAGCCGCAGTCAAAGGTAAGATAGCAGACTTTGCGGGAAGTGTCGCCGCGGTAGATGCCGCCGTAGTTGGCGATCGCCGCCAGCGTGGATTCGGAGCGGTCCTTGCCCCATGTGAAAATGATCTCCCCGGTCGCCGGATCCACGGAGGTCGGCGCGAAATACCAGGTACCGCCCGTGTCGCTCGGATTGATGTCGTCAAAAAAGGCGCGGGAAGTATTGTTCACATCGGAAAGATCGGACAGCGTGCTGCGGTCGGGCTGCGGGAAGGTGTAGGTGTATTTTTTGTTCTCATAGCTCCACGAAACGCCGCTTCCGGAAGAGACCGGTTCGTCTTTTCCTTCCAGCGGAGGCTGTTCGTCAGCGACGGGGATCACCCCGTCGGGAAGGATCTCATTTCGTTCCGCATCCGCAAGGATCTTCTCCGCGGCCCGGCTGACGCCCACCGTCTTCGACGGTTCGGCAACGATCGTTTCTATGGTACAGGAAGCCAGCTGCAGAGGCACGAGCAGCAGCGCCGCAAGACGCCGGAGAGATGCGAAAAAAGTGTTTTTATGTTTCATTATTATGCATCCGTTGTTTTACTGTTAAAAATCTTTATCAAATTCCTGGATATTTTCAGTCAAAATAATTGTACCACACCCGCGTGGGATTGTCAATGGAAGTCAACCGCCGGAAGAAAAAAACCTTTTTCCATCCGGGCAAATTCTCCTTTACATTTTCCCCTTCCCGCGGTATAATAAACACCGGAAAGATACCCCAACAACGGAGGAAATCATGAAAAATCTCGGTTATTATAACGGCAGGATCGATCTCATCGAAAATATCACCGTTCCGATGAACGACCGTGCCACCTGCTTCGGCGACGGCTGCTACGATGCCCTGTACTGCCGGAACTACATCATCTACTGCCTCGAAGAACACCTCGACCGCCTGTACAACTCCGCAGCTCTGCTGGGCATCAACCCGCCCTGCACGAAAGCGGAAATGGGCGCGCTGCTCTGCGACCTCGTGAAGAAGGTCGATGACCACGAACAGTTCATCTACATCCAGTTTTCCCGCGGCACCGCGCCGCGCAACCACGCGCACGGCGGACATATGACCGCAAACCTCTGGATCACGCTGACGCCCGGCCCGGTGCAGGACACCTACGAACCCACGACCTGCATCACCGTTCCGGACACGCGCTTCTACCACTGCAACATCAAGACGCTGAACCTTCTCCCGAACGTCATGGCGTCGGAAAAGGCACATCAGGCAGGCTGCCACGAAGCGATCTTCTACCGTCCGGCGTACGAAGGCGCGGAAAACGGCATCGTCACGGAATGCGCGCACAGCAACGTCCACGCGATCATTGACGGCGTACTGCGCACGCACGCGACGGACAACCTGATCCTGCCGGGCATCGCGCGGATGAACATTCTGAAGATGTGCCGCAAGCTCGGGATCCCGTACGCGGAAATCCCGTTCACGAAAGCGGATCTGTTCACCGCAGACGAAGTCATGATCTCGTCGAGCGGCTCGTTCTGCATTCCGGTGAAGGAGATCGACGGCAGACCGGTCGGCGGCCGTGCGGGAGAAATGCTGAAGACCCTGCAGGACGCGCTGGTAAACGACTGGCTGGACGTAACCGGCAGATAAGCGGCAAAGTGAGGTAAAAAATTATGACAGAACTTATCGGACAGATCCTCGGGATCCTCGCGCTGATCGTAACGATCATCTGCTATCAGCTGAATTCACAGAAAAAAATGCTTGCCGCACAGATGCTCGCGGCGACGCTGTTCACGGTCAATCTCGCCCTGCTCGGCGGTCTGTCGGGCGCTCTTCTGAACATCCACGGCATCTGCCGCTGCCTGACGTTCTACCAGCGCGGACGCCACAAATGGGCGGATCACACGACGTTCTGGGTATGGTTCTACAGCATCGCGGCAGTGGTCTGCGTTGCGCTGACCTATCAGTCTCCGCTGGACATTCTGCCTCTGGTCGGACAGATCTTCACGACGATCTCGTTTGCGCAGAAGGATGCGTCGAAGGTTCGCCTGTTCACGCTTCCCTCTCCGCCGTGCTGGTTCGTCTACCATCTCTCGACGGGAAATATCGGCGGCACGCTGAACGAGATCTTCGTTATCACGTCGATCATCGTAGGTATGTTCCGTCTTGACCGCAAGAAGAAGTGAGGAGCCGACCTTTGGTCGGTTCCGACCGAAGGTCGGGAGGAAGAAAAAAGCACCTGAAGGTGCTTTTTTCAATTAATGCCCCTGCGCGGGGCGGCGCACAAGGGGCTGTCGCAAATTAGGAAATCGTAACCAATTCATCGGCAACATACACAAGAAATCATTTGATTTCGAAAGATTAACACTTGATTTTTTGTATATGTTACTGAACAATTGGAAACTTTACCCTAATTTGCGACAGCC
>JAFYOX010000040.1 GCA_017547755.1 Clostridia bacterium
CTTGTTTTCAAGCTAATACCCAGATTCGAACTGGGGACCTCATCCTTACCAAGGATGTGCTCTACCAACTGAGCCATATTAGCATTGGCGATTCCTTACGGTTTCTCGCTCAACGTGTTATATTATATCAGAACCGTTCCGGTTTGTCAATACCTTTTCAAAAACTTTTTTAATTTCTTTTTGCATAAAGTTTTTTTTGAAAAGGGGTGCGGGGAAAAACTTTTTTTGGGAAAAGTTTTTCCCCGCTGAAATTCACATACTAACCCAGCAGAACGTCGGACAGGAGCATGACGCAGAACCCTGCGAGAAGTGCGTAGGTCGCGCCGCGTTCGCCGCCGTGTGCGTGCGTTTCGGGGATCATTTCGTCGCTGACGACGTAGAGCATGGTACCTCCGGCAAAGGCGAGCGCAAACGGAAGGATCGCGGAAGCAATGCTGACGGCAAAATACCCGATCAGCGTACCTGCCACTTCCACAAATCCGGTGACCATGGCACTGATGAAGGTTTTCTTCGGGGATACGCCTGCCGCGAGCATCGGCCCGATGATGACCATCCCTTCGGGGATGTTCTGCAGAGCGATCCCGCCGGCGATCAGCAGTGCCTGCGAGGTATTGCCGGAACCGAAGCCGACACCGGCCGCGATCCCTTCGGGAAGGTTGTGGATGGCGATCGCCGTAACGAACAGGAGGACCTTGTTCAGGTCGGCATTGTTGTGGGATTCGATGTCCGTGCCGATCATGCGGTGAAGGTGCGGAACGACTTTGTCGATCAGGTTCAGGCAGAAGGCACCCGCGAAAATGCCGATCACGGTAATGATGATCCCGTATTTTCCGCCGTATTCCACGGACGGCAGGATCAGCCCGAGAACCGCCGCGGACATCATGACGCCTGCCGCAAAGGACAGAACGAGGTCGGAAAAACGGTGGGAAATTTTTTTGAAGAGAAAGCCGATCAGCGAACCGAAAATCGTCGATCCGCCGACGCCGAGCGCGGTGAGAAGAACCATTTTCATAATGTCAGTCTCCTTGCTGAAGAATCATTCAGAGGGGTTTGTTCTGCGGAAAATTCAGAAGCACTTTCCGTCCCGGCAGTCCTGCGCGGATCCGCCGCGATAGCAGACTTCGTTCGGGCAGCGTCCGTCACGGAAGAATCCGACGAGATTTTCCACGGTGGTCTCGGCGATGTTGGACAGGGCTTCTTCGGTAAGGAACGCCTGGTGCGACGTTACGATGACGTTCGGCATGGAGATCAGACGCGCGAGCGTATCGTCGTCAAGAATGTGGCCGGAATAGTCCTCGAAGAAGAGGTCGGATTCTTCTTCATACACATCGAGGCACGCCGCGCCGACCTTGCGGGACTTGATGCCGTTCAGCAGGGCTTCCGCATCCACCAGCGCACCGCGCGAGGTATTCAGCAGAACAACGCCGCGTCTGCACTTTTCAAGCGCCGCTTCGTCGATCATATGGTAGGTCTCCTCGGTCAGCGGGCAATGCAGAGAAATGATGTCGCTCTGCGTGAACAGTTCGTCGAGAGTGACATAGCGGATGTTTTCGCCGTCCGCCAGACCCGGCGCCGGGAATTTGTCGTATGCAAGCACCTTCATGCCGAATCCGCGGCAGATACTGATGAAGACCTGCCCGATGCGTCCGGTACCGACGACGCCGACGGTTTTTCCGTGGAGGTCAAATCCGGTCATGCCGGCGAGGCTGAAATTGTAGTCGCGGGTGCGGATATACGCCTTGTGGATGCGGCGGATGGAGGTCAGCAGCATCGCCATCGTGTGTTCCGCAACGGCGTACGGAGAGTACGCGGGAACGCGCAGGACATGGACCTTGCCGAAGGCGTGCTTCATATCGACGTTGTTGAAGCCGGCACAGCGGAGCGCGACCACGCCGACGCCCATGGAATACAGCTGATCGATAACGTCCGCATTCACGGTATCGTTGACGAACGCGCAGACGCCGTCGAAGCCGTGCGCCAGTTCCGCGGTATCCTCGTTGAGTTTGGTTTCGAAAAATTTGAATTCGACGCCGTTTTCCTGACCGAATTTTTCAAAGGACGGCTTGTCGTAAGGTTTTGTATCAAAAAAAGCAATTTTCATTGGGCGGATTCCTCCGTGTGTTTTCTTTGATCATATTATACTACAGAATCTGTGAATAAATCTGTTGATTCTTCAACATAAAAAAGAAATTTTTGGAAGCCAATTTCTGCGGAACCCGTCCGCAAGCTTCAAAAAAGGAACGGTTTCCCGTTCCTTCGTTCACCCGTACTGCGCTTCCCCGAGCGGCTCGTCCCAATGGATCACACCGTTCAGCGAAGCGGCAAGTTCGTCTGCCGTCGTCCGTACCTGTGCGAGATACTGCTCATCCCGCTTCTTCGAACGGCGTCCTTTCGCAGAAAACAGTTCCTTCTGCACGCAGGCGTCGTAGCTCACAGCGAAATCCTCGTCATCCCTGTGCGGAAAAAACGTCACGCCGACCTCATACCGGATGTTCCCGCTGTCGCTTTCGGCCATCAGCCATACGACGGCTCCGCGGCGTTCCACGCCGTTGTATGTACATCCGGCGGAAAAATACTGTTTGTAAACGTCAATACTCTTCATATAGAATGCCTCTGCGGAAACAGGTGAGAGTTGCCTCTCATCTGTTTATTTTGATGGATTTTTCTTTTATTTTCCAGCGCAGGATCTTTCCAGCGGCAGAAATTCTACCAACATGTCAATACCGTTCACGCTGCGCATGCTCTCTATACGCACACTGTAATTCCGAAAAACAGACACATCCACAGCTTCCCATACGAATACCCACGCCGCGATATCTGCTGCCTCCGTCCAGATCGGCATACCGAATCTTTCATCCAGAAAACCGGTCAGAACCAGGAGAAGAAGGCCGGCTGCCGCGAGTACCGCCGAAAGAACCGTATTGCGTATCCGTTCGCGTCTGTTTCGGATATACTGGTTCATATAATACTCACGTATTGCAACACGATAGATTTCCTGCTCTTCTTGAGTAATACAGTTGCTGCGGATCTGGAGATGCAGACGTTCGGTCGGCGGCAGATAGTCCGTTTTTTCTGCCAGATAGTCAGCCACATCCGCACAGATATGCGGTGTACCATATTCGGAAAATACAGACAAAAAATCAGAATCGTCTGTCACAGTGAGCGGAATAATGATTCGGTCGTCTGCATCTCGCGGATAGATACGGCTTCTGATCTGCTTCCTGAGTTCTCTGCGGATTCTTCTGCGTTCAGTTGTCTTCATATTTCTTCCTTTCGTGCGCTTTTTCTTTATTGTACCATTTCCTCATTTTTTTGTAAAGAAAAAAATTGAATCTTCGACAAAAACTTCTCCGTTCAGAATCCTTCCGCATGATAAAAACAGGAAGGTTTTCAACCTTCCTGTTTAATACGCAATTATTTACCGAAGTATCTTTCGAGAAGGCCTGCGAATGCCTTACCATGTCTCGCTTCGTCGCGTGCCATTTCATGTACGGTGTCGTGGATCGCGTCGAGGTTGTTCTGCTTTGCGAGCTTTGCGAGTTCGAACTTGCCGGAGGTTGCGCCGTTTTCAGCTTCTACGCGGAGTTCGAGGTTCTTCTTGGTGGAGGTGGTTACAACTTCGCCGAGCAGTTCTGCAAACTTTGCTGCGTGTTCTGCTTCTTCGTATGCTGCCTTTTCCCAGTACAGACCGATTTC
>JAFYOX010000041.1 GCA_017547755.1 Clostridia bacterium
CCACATACAGATAGTAGCCTGCGTTCGGGAGGGGTCGGACTTCGAGGATGCGGAAGCCGGACTGTTCGAGGACGGTGCATTCCGAGCCGACGGTCAGGGGAGTGTCCATGTGGGGCCAGCGGTGCGGGTCTTCGGCGAGCTGGCGGAAGCCGTCGTCCTGTGCGGCGGGATTGGGTGCGGTCTTGTCTGCGTTGAGGAAGAGACCGCCCGGACGGAGTGCGTCGTATACCTTGCGGTAGAGGCGGACTTTGTCTTCCGGCGCGAAGTGATGGAGCGCGGACGTGGAGATCATCGCATCAAAGTCCGAACCGAAATCCGTTTCGAAAAAGTCGCCGACCACGCACGTGATCTGTCCGGCAAACGGACGTTCCATCAGCGTGCCGAGCATATCCGAGCTGATGTCCGCCGCCGTGATCCGTACGTCCGGGAACCGTTCGACGAGCGGGATCAGTTCCAGTCCCGTACCCGCGCCGAGGTCGAGTACTTTCGCCGTACCGTCCGGCAGAGCTTCCGTCAGCGCACGCTTGCTTTCCATAAATGCGATATGCACGTCGTCATATCCGACCGTCTTCCGGTCAAAAAATTCTTTTAAAGTTTGGTTTCGTTCTTTTAAATCCATAAGTTATACCTGAAAATCTTAATCCTCTAAATTTGTACTGCACATTGTCAACATATTCGTTTAAAAGTTTTTGAAGATGGGTCGAGACTTCCTATGGAAGTCTCAGGGGAAGGGACTTTTTGTAAAAAGTCCCTTCCCCAATAACAATAATAAATATATCTTATTCAATTTCCGCTTCTGCGACGCGGACGACGAGGCTCTTGCCGTAGGTGTAGCCGGTGCAGTTGATGGTGACTTTGTCACCGTCCTGCGTGAAGGCGAGATTGCCGTCGCAGTCGGTCCACTTGACCGACTTGATCCTGCCGGGAACGCCCGTGAAGACCTTGTCGCCGGCACCACCGCCCGCAACGGTTACGTTGGAGTCGCCGGTGATGGAGAGGTCGTGAACGTAGAAGTAGAGCTTGTTGTCAATGCGGAGCGCGAAATTCTTCGGTGCGTCTTCGCAGGATACGCCGCAGGGCTTGCCTTCGTAGATGGAGCCGCCGCCGAGGTTGATCCAGTCGCCGATGCCGCGGAGAAGCGCTTCCTGCAGGAGCGTGATCTCGCCTTCTCCGGTCGGGCCGACGTTGAGCAGGTAGTTTGCACCGACCTTGCGGCACGCGCACAGCGTTTCAATGAGGTGCGGCAGGGATTTGTAGTTGAAGTCGGAGTGACCGCAGCCCCAGTGTGCGTTCAGCGTGTGGCACATTTCCGCCGCGAAATACTTGCTCATGCCTTCGCGGTTCATCGGGGTCGGACGTCCCTGTTCGAAGGTCACGCTGTCGAGCTGGAGATTGCCGGGTTCGCCGCGTGCGGACAGACCGGTGTTGTTTACGATGATCGCTTCCGGCTGGTGCTTGCGGATCACGCCGTAGAGCGCGTCTTCTTCCCAGTCTTCGCCCGGCTTCGACCAGTTGCCGTCGAACCACAGACCGCCGATCCTGCCGTATTCGCTGCAGAGCACTTCCACGGAGTCGCGCAGATACTGCAGGTAGGACTTGAAGTTCGTGTTGAAGTCCGGATGATACCAGTCAAGGGTCGTGTGATAGAAGAAAGGAACGATGCCCACATCGTTGCAGGCGTCCACGTATTCGCGGATCAGGTCGCGGCCTGCGGCGGAATGCGGTGCGTCGTAGGTCGAGAGTCCGCGGGTGTCGTACAGGGAGAAGCCTTCGTGGTGACGGGTCGTCAGCGTGATGTACTTCATGCCCGCCGCCTTCGCGGTCTTTGCGATCTTGTACGCGTCAAACTTCGACGCCGTAAAGGTCTTTGCCAGTTCCTTGTACTCGTCGACCGGGATGCGTTCCTGGTGCATGACCCATTCACCGCGTCCGAGCTGGGAATACAGCCCCCAGTGAATGAACATACCGAATCCGAGCTTTTCAAACTCGGCTACACGTTTTTCGGGAATCGGAATTGCCATAGTTGTTCTCCTTTTTGGGTTGAGTTGTGGAAATATTTATTTGCTGCAGAGGATCGTTATCCCTGCGCTTCGATTTTTTCAAGAGATTCGTAGAAACGGTCGAGGAACTTCGCGGAAGGCTTTTCCTTCGACTTGTACCACGACGCAAAGTCGGTGGACTTGCTGTAGAACGGGAGACGGCAGGCGGTGTAGAAGAGGTCGGAGAGACCCGCTTCGAAGCCGAAATAGTTTCCGCCGACTTCGTAGGTGATCGTGTCGAACAGAATGTCGATCATCGCGATGGTGTCGGTGTCACGCGCCAGCTTGCCTTCGAGAAGGACGTCGTAATAATTGGGGATGACTTCGTTCGCGCTTTCGTAAGCGAGGAGTTCGAGCGAAGCACCGACCATGTCGGGATTGGCGATCGTTGTCGGGATGCACATCAGACCGCCCCAGTCGAGGGAGATGTAGTTTTCCTGATTTTCGTCAAACTTCGGGTAGGGAAGGATGCCGATGTCCACTTCGGTGTCACGGTAGTTGACCGCGTTTGCGATGGTGTGGAGTTCAAAGAGCAGACCGCCGTCCTTGATGAAAACGGTATTTTCTTCCGCGACGGCACCGGTGGTGTTCGCAAGTGCGCCGAGCTTTTCCACGATCGTGATCATGCGGTCGGTGTTCATGTCCAGCTCGACACGTCCCTGGTCGTTTTTCTTTGTCATGTACTGACCTGCGCCGGTCATGAAGCTGATGTACTTCGAACCTTCTTCTACGCAGACGCCGATAATGTCGTCCGTGGTGTATTTTCCGTCGCCGTTCTTGTCGGTCGTGACATTGACCGCCATTTCACAGAACTTGTCGAGCGTCCACTGACCGTTGTAAACGAGTTCGTACGGGTTTTCAAACTGATAATCTTCGATCAGGTTCTTGTTGAAGAAAATAGCGTACGGGCAGGGGATCATGTAGTCGGATACGCCGTAGTATGTGTTTTTGCCGAGACGGAGGACGTCCATCATTTCGCGGTTCCACCATTCTGCGGTGTAGTCGACGTAATTCAGCTTGTCGTAGTTGTAAAGATAACCGCCTGTGACCATCGACGCAACATTCTGGATGCAGTGGGTCAGGGCAAGCTGATATGCGTCGTCCTGCGCGGTGACGGACTGCTGTACCGCAGGCGCAACATCCACGATGCCGGCGACCTGCGTCTGGGTGATATCGGTGTTCAGATACTCCTCAACGATCGTCGTACGGTTGAAGATCGCGTCGTTCATCGGATCGCCGTTGGTTTCGTCGGCGAAGAAGTAATACTTGTATCCCTGCCAGTCGGGGTAGAGAATGTTGAAAACGGCGCCTTCAAAGTCGAGATTGTCGGGAACCTGATGCATGGGACGGGCATCTTCCTCGGCTGCGGGAACTTCTTCCGCGGTCACGGCATCGGCTGCGGTATCGGAAACGGTTCCGGGAGCCGCAGGATCCGCATTGGTCTGCGATTCGCCGCAGGAGAAAAGGATGGGCGATACGAGCATGGCAGCGAGAAGTACGAGAGACAGGTTTCGTTTCATGATGGCAGCTTCTCCTTCTGAAAATATATTTGATTTTTACGGACACTTCAGTTACGTACATTATACATAAAGCGGCGGGGTTTGTCAATCGGCATTTGGATAAATTCACGGAAAACGATTTTGCGGTATTTTTCGTATCCGGCTCCCGGCGGAAGCGTCGGGAAATAAAAAAATCATCGAATTTCCCGATACCGATTGACTTTTCTTCCCGGATATATTAAAATTATATTGCATAAAAATCGGGGAACTGCGCCCTTTCTCTGAATTTCATCAAAACTTGATTTTTCTTTTGATTGAAAAGGTTTTTGGAAGGGTGCGGGAAACCTTTTTCCTGAAAAAAAGGTTTCCCGCGAAAATATTATTTCCCGCGCATTCCCCCAGAAAGGCTGATATAATGGATACTAAAAGAAAAACAGAGCTTGCTGAGATCGCCCGCAAGATCCGTGTGGGCATCATTGACGCGGTATATTCCGCAAACAGCGGTCATCCGGGCGGAAGCCTCTCCATCGCAGACGTTCTGACTTACCTCTACTTCGAAGAAATGAACATCGATCCCGCGAACCCCGACTGGGCGGACCGTGACCGTCTTGTTCTCTCCAAGGGTCACTGCGCACCCGGTCTGTACTCCGCACTCGCTCACCGCGGATACTTCCCGGTTGAAGACCTCAAGACCTTCCGCAAGACCTCCAGCTACCTCCAGGGTCACCCGGATATGAAGCACACCCCCGGCGTTGATATGTCCTCCGGTTCTCTCGGTCAGGGCACTTCCGTTTCCTGCGGTATGGCTCTCGCATCCAAGCTCGACGGCAAGGCACAGCGCATCTACGCGATCCTCGGCGACGGTGAAACCGAAGAAGGTCAGGTATGGGAAGCAGCAATGTTCGCAGGCAACATGAAGCTCTCCAACCTCGTATGGCTCGTTGACTTCAACGGTCTCCAGATCGACGGTCCCATCGCGGAAGTTATGGACCCCACTCCCTACGACAAGAAGTTCGAAGCATTCGGCTGGAACGTTGTTGAATGCTGCGCGCATGACTTCGACTCCATCGAAGCGGCTTACAAGGCTGCACGCGAATGCACCGACAAGCCCACCGTCATCATCTCCCACAGCACCAAGGGTAAGGGCGTATCCTTCATGGAAAACAACGTCGCATGGCACGGTGCCGCTCCGAACGCGGAACAGTACGAAGTTGCTATGGCTGACCTCGGCGAAAGATAAGGATCGGCAACCATCAAAAATTTGAAAGGACAATCATTCATCATGGCAGATAAAATTGCAACACGTGAAGCGTACGGCAAGGCTCTTGCAGAGTTCGGCGCGGAATATGAAAATCTCGTTGTTCTGGATGCTGACCTTGCAGCGGCTACCAAGACCGGTACCTTCAAGAAGGCTTTCCCGGACCGTTTCTTCGACTGCGGTATCGCGGAAAACAACATGATCGGCGTAGCGACCGGTATGGCTCTCTGCGGCAAGATCCCGTTCGCTTCTTCCTTCGCAATGTTTGCGGCAGGACGCAGCTTTGAACAGGTCCGCAACTCCATCGGCTACCCCCACATCAACGTAAAGATCGGTGCGACCCACGCCGGCATCACCGTAGGTGAAGACGGTGCGACCCACCAGTGCAACGAAGACATCGCTCTCATGCGTACCATTCCGGGCATGGTCATCCTCAATCCCGCGGACGCTACCGAAGCGAGACTCGCTGTCAAGGCAGCGATCGACTATGTCGGTCCCGTATACCTCCGTTTCGGCAGAATGGCAGTTCCGACCATCTTCGGCGACGACTACAAGTTCGAAATCGGTAAGGGCGTGAAGCTCGCGGAAGGTACCGACGTTGCCCTCATCGCAACCGGTATCGAAGTGGAACAGGCTCTCCTCGCACGCGATATCCTCGCTGCGGAAGGCATCTCCGCATCCGTTGTCAACATCTCCACCATCAAGCCTCTCGACGAAGAACTCGTTCTCGCGGAAGCGAAGGCGTGCGGTGCGGTCGTTACCTGCGAAGAACACTCCGTGATCGGCGGTCTCGGCGGCGCTGTTGCCGAATGCCTCGCTGAAAAGTGCCCCGTTCCGGTTCTCCGCGTCGGCATCAACGACGAATTCGGCAGAAGCGGCCCGGCAAAGGAACTCGTTTCCTACTACCACCTCGACGCAGCCTCCATCGCCGAAAAGGCAAAGGCAGCCGTTGCTCTCAAGAAGTAATTGAATTTTTCTTGGGGAGGAAACTTTTTAAAAAAAGTTTCCTCCCCAAACCCCTCTTTCAAAAACTTTTATACTGAAAGAGGGGATTTTTGTTTGTGCGGATTTTATGCTGAAAAAACTACATTATTTTCTTACACGGTCGCCGGAGAGGGAAGCGGTGCGGTTCGGATGTGCGGCGGATGTGCGGGAAATGCGGCGTGCGCTGTGGAAATACGGGATGTATTACGAGGAATTCTGTCTGTTCGGCTGTGCCGGGAAGTCGGATGAGGTCGTTTCTTCGTTCATTACCGAGCGGAACCGGTACGAAATTTACCGGAAATACAACGATCCCCGCGATCTGCGGTTGTATCACGACAAATACCGGGTATATGAACTTTACCGGGATTTTTATCATCGGGAAGCTGTTCCGGTGCGTTCTCCGTGTGACCGTGCGGCCTTTCTGGAATTTGCCGGACGGCATCCGAAGTTCATCGTGAAGCCGACGGACAAATCCTGCGGTTACGGCGTGAAGATCGCCGATACGTCCGTGCAACCGCCGGAAAAATTGTTTGAATCCCTCAGAAAATCCGGGAAATACCTCTGCGAAGAACTTGTTCCTCCGCATCCTGTCACGGAAAAGCTGAATCCGACGTCCCTCAATACCGTCCGTGTTGTCACCGTCCTCGAAAATGACCGTGTCCGCCTGTTCTGTCCGTTCCTCCGCGTCGGACGGTACGGAAGCGTGATCGACAACGGCGGTGCGGGCGGAATCATCGTTCCCGTGGACGCGGAAACCGGACGTCTGTCGAACATCGGACGCGACGAGACCGGCCGTTATTATAACGAACACCCCGATTCCCACGTGAGATTCGCGGATATCACGCTCCCCATGTGGGACGAAGCCGTCCGTCTGGCGGAGAAACTCGCTCACATCCACCCGACCAGCCGCTGCATCGGCTTCGACCTCGCCGTCACGGAATCCGGCTGGCTCATGATCGAAGCAAACATCCGCGGCCAGTTCATCGGTCAGCAGATGGTCGACCGGGTGGGACGGAGAAGGGAATTGATCGGGGAGAAAACTTTTTGAAAAAAGTTTTCTCCCCGAACCTCTCTTTCAAAAACTTTTGAACGAAAAAGATATATAAAGAAAGTGCAGATTTGAAATCACAAAATTCCTGTAAAGCATACAGCCGGTTTGTAATTTCAAATTTGCACTTTCTTTGTCTCGTATAATAGTTTAAAAGTTTTTGAAGATGGGGTCCGGGGAAGGAACTTTTTTCAAAAAGTTCCTTCCCCGGTAAAAATTATACTTAC
>JAFYOX010000042.1 GCA_017547755.1 Clostridia bacterium
CTGTCGCAAATTAGGAAATCGTAACCAATTCATCGGCAACATACACAAGAAATCATTTGATTTCGAAAGATTAACACTTGATTTTTTGTATATGTTACTGAACAATTGGAAACTTTACCCTAATTTGCGACAGCCCCTTTCTGTTTGATTCGGATTCACAACGGTTCGATGCTCATATCGTAGAAGCGGTTGATCCCCTCGCAGGCGTTGATCCCGGCGTGGAAGGAAGGATACATGTCGGGGATGTATACGCTCATTTTCATGCCGTCCGCATCGACTGCCAGTCCTTCGGAATTGGTTTCGACCGTGAGCGTATGGAGATCGCCCGTCGTGACGGGGAACTGGACGCCCATGAGCTTTTTCCAGGTCACTTTCCCGTCCCGGTACCACATCCTCCAGACGTTGATGCCGTTTTTGTACAGGACGATCTCGAGATAATCCCCGAACCGGAGCGTACCGTCCGGATCGGTGTACATCCGGTCCGCCAGAACGATCAGCGGCGCGCCGTCATCTTCAAAGGAAACGTGCGTGGTCACGCGCGTACCGGGTGTATATTTGTCCGGCGTGAGAACGGAGATGTATTCGTAGCCGGCGGGGCCGTTCGGGTCGGCTTTGTTTTCGATGTGGTCGTCAAACTGTGTGAAGACCGGACGGTCGGTAAAGCGATAGGAATAGGCGTACGCGAGATCGTCGGCGGTCCATGCGTTTCTTGAAAAATTGATCTTCATGGTAATTCTCCCGTGAAATGAATTTCTGTACTGTCTGAACTGATTGTAGCACAGCTCCGCGGATTTTACAAGGGCAGGGGAAAAATCCCGGTGCGAAATTCGCGGAAGGGGAAATTTGAAATTATATCCCGTTAAAAAATCGGATTTCCATTCTCTGCCGCAATCGCTTCTTGACAAGCGAAATTCCGCATTGTATAATGAAAAAAATTCGTTTACACAGGGAACTATATGCCGAATCTCTTTCATAATTTAGGTATTCTTGCGCACGTGGACGCCGGAAAGACCACGCTCACGGAGCAGCTGCTCTATCTGACCGGTGCGGTGCGCAATGCAGGTTCCGTGGATGCGGGGACCGCGTCCACGGACAATCTTTCCATTGAAAAATCCCGCGGGATCTCCGTGCGTACGGCGGCGGCGTCGACTGTATGGCGGGATACCGTGATCAATATCATCGATACCCCCGGTCACGTGGACTTCGCCGGAGAAGTGGAACGTTCCATTTCCGCGCTCGACTACGCGATCGTGGTGGTTCCGTCCGTGGAAGGCGTACGTGCCCACACGGAAAACATTCTGAAGGCGCTCGACTCCCGCGCTCTGCCGCGTCTGATCTTCGTCAACAAGGTGGACCGTGCCGGTTCCGACCTTGCGCACGTGACGGACGAACTGCGCCGGCTCCCGGGGAACCACGTCTATCTTCCGCTGATGAAGATCACGGACGAGGCACTGGATACGGTGGCTGTCACGTTCCTCGAAGGAGAAGAATTCGACAGCGCGGTGACGGAAGCGCTGTGCGACGTCTGCGACGAAGCGGCGGAAGCGTTTCTTTCGGATGAGCTCCTGCCGCACGACCGTGCGTGCGAAGTCCTGCGTGAGGCGATTTCCGCCGGTACGGTGACGCCGGTCCTGTACGGCAGCGCGAAGCTGTCGCTCGGCGTCCGGGATCTCGCCGACTTCATGGTGGACTATATGCCGTCGTCCGCACGTCTGGCGACGGACGGACTGTCGGGGGTCATTTTCAAGATCGAGCACGACAAAACGATGGGGAAAGTCTCCTACATCCGGATGTTCGGCGGACAGATCAGAAACCGCGACGCGGTGACGCTGATCGACCCGTCGAAGCAGTCGAAACCGGAAGCGGAAGACGACGAAAATGCGGCGGTGGAACTGGAAGAAAAGCCGCCGGAAGTGGAAAAAGTTTCGCAGATCCGCGGGTTCCAGGGTGCCCGTCCGACGGACACCGGCGAAGTTATGGGCGGCGACATCGCGGCACTGTGCGGTCTGTCCTCGGCAAAAACGGGGCAGTTTGTGGGTTCGCTGGCGCTCGGTGACTGCTATAAGCTGGCGTCGCCGTATCTGCGCGTCCGCGTGACGCCGAAATCGGGAGACATCGGCACGATCCCGAAACTGGCGGAAGCCCTGCACGAGCTGTCGGACGAAGAACCGTACATTGACGCAAAATGGGAAAACGGACAGCGCGAGATCACGATCAACACGACCGGACGGATCCAGCTCGAAGTCATCGACAGCCTTCTGCGCGAACGTTACAATATGGAAGCGGATTTCTCTCCGCCGACAGTCATCTACAAGGAAACACCCGCGAAAGCCGGATTTGCCTACGCGGACTACACGATGCCGAAGCCGTGCTGGGCGGTGGTACAGTTCAAATTCGAGCCGATGCCGCGCGGCTATGGGGTATCCTACCACGGAAAACTGCCGTCGAACCAGTGTTTCTACAAATATCAGACCCACATCCGGACGTCGTTCAACCGCTGTCTGGAGCAGGGATTATACGGCTGGGAAGTGACGGACTTCAAGTGCACGCTCGTCGGCGGTCAGCACCATACGATCCACACGCACCCGCTCGATTTCTTCGTCTGTACGCCGATGGCGTTCATGAACGGCATGGCGTCGCTCGGCTCGACTCTTCTGGAACCGCTGCTTGACCTGCGCATTTCCGCACCGGCGGGCATCGCGGGCAAGATCATCACAGAGATCGTCCGCATGGGCGGCGAATACGAAACGCCCTCAACCTTCGGCGACGTTGCCGTCATCGAGGCGATCGTTCCTGCCGCCAACTACCTCGACTTCCCGTCAAAACTGGCGTCGATGTCCTCCGGCAAGGCGGTCTGTTCCTCCACCTTCCGCGGCTACCGCGAATGCACGGACGGTCAGATCCACGAAAATCCCCGCCGCGGTGTGAATCCTCTCGATCGTGCCAAGTGGATCCTGTGGGCAAGAGGCGCCATCACGACAAGTCTGAATGAGTGAGGAAAGCGCGGATTTTCCGCGAATAAAAAATCCGCACCTACAAAACTTCAACAAAACCTTGCATTTTCCACGCATTCTGTGGTATAATAATATACTATTAAAAATCTTCCAATAAATAAAAAGGAAAACAGCTATGGAAAAACTCACATCCATCCGCGAGCTTTACCGTGAGCGCGAATCCATCGACCACGAGTCCGTCAAGATCGGCGGCTGGGTCAGAAGTATCCGCGACTCCAAGACGTTCGGCTTCATCATGATCTCCGACGGTACGTTCTTTGAACCCGTTCAGGTCGTATACGACAACAATCTTCCGAACTTTGCGGAAATCTGCAAATACAACGTCGGCAGCGCGATCATCGTTGAAGGCAAGATCATCGAAACTCCCGATGCAAAGCAGCCGTTCGAAATCCACGCGACCGCTATCGAACTCGAAGGCGCGTCTACCTCCGATTACCCGCTCCAGAAGAAGCGCCACACCATCGAATACCTCCGCACCATCTCCCATCTCCGTCCGAGAACCAACCTGTTCCAGGCAGTGTTCCGCGTACGCTCCCTCGCAGCGTTCGCGATCCACAAGTTCTTCCAGGAACGTGCGTTCGTTTACGTTCACACTCCGCTCATCACCGGCAGTGACTGCGAAGGTGCCGGCGAAATGTTCCGCGTAACCACTCTGGACCTCGACAACGTACCGAAGACCGAAGACGGCGCGATCGACTTCACCCAGGACTTCTTCGGCAAGAGCGCGAACCTCACCGTTTCCGGTCAGCTCAACGGCGAAACCTACGCGATGGCGTTCAAGAACATCTACACCTTCGGCCCGACCTTCCGTGCGGAAAACTCCAACACCACCCGTCATGCGGCAGAATTCTGGATGATCGAACCCGAAATCGCGTTTGCCGATCTCGCGGACGATATGCAGCTCGCCGAAGACATGATCAAGTACATCATCAACTACGTTCTCGAAAACGCTCCCGAAGAAATGGCGTTCTTCAACCAGTTCGTGGACAAGGGACTCCTTGACCGTCTGAACCACGTCGTTTCCAGCGAATTCGGTCACGTGACCTATACCGAAGCCGTTGAACTCCTCGAAAAGAACAACGACAAGTTCGACTACAAAGTATATTGGGGCTGCGACCTCCAGACCGAACACGAACGCTACCTCACCGAAGAAATCTTCAAGCGTCCCGTATTCGTTACCGACTATCCGAAGGAAATCAAGGCATTCTACATGAAGCTCAATCCCGACGGAAAGACCGTTGCCGCTATGGACTGTCTCGTTCCCGGCATCGGCGAAATCATCGGCGGTAGCCAGCGTGAAGACAACTACGACATCCTCCGCGCACGTATGGCGGAACTCGGTCTCGAAGAATCTTCCTACGACTTCTATCTTGACCTCCGCAAGTACGGTACCGCACGTCATGCAGGCTTCGGTCTCGGCTTCGAACGCTGCGTCATGTACCTTACCGGCGTTTCCAACATCCGCGACGTCATCCCGTTCCCGCGTACCGTCGGCAACTGCGAACTGTAATCCGCGATGCTGTACTTTCTGCAGTATTTCGCGATCTTTGCGGCGTTCGGACTCCCGTTTCTGATCGGCGGAACCGTACGTTTCCGGAAATCCGGAGAACGCCGGAAAATGACCTTCTGCATCGTAGGACTTGCGATAGCCGCAGTGATCCTCGCATCCTCGATCGGAATTGCGTTCGGCGCGGCCGCATAACTCTCTCTGCATCCATCGGGGAGGTACCGGAAACGGTATCTCCCTTTCTGCTTTCTCAAAAAATATGTCATACAAGGAGGACTTCCATGACAGAACGTACCCTGCATTCCTGGAGAGAAGATCTCCTGCAGAATTACCAGATCCGCAAGTCTGCCGCGCAGAAAACCGCATTCATCAAACATCTCGCGGAGATCTACGGCGACCGGATGCACGTTGAGGAATCCGGAAGAATCCTGAAAAACCGCAACATCGTGATCGGCGATCCCGAAACGGCGTCCGTCGTCTATGGCGCACACTACGATACCTGCGCCAGACTGCCGTTCCCGAACTTCATCACGCCGAAGAATTTCGTGATCTTTTTCCTGTATCAGATTTTTATCGGACTGGTGATGGTTGCTCCCGTTCTTCTCGTCGTGATCCCTCTTGCCACGCTGTTTGTCTGGCTCGGACTGCCGGACGGTGTGGATGTTCTGCTGAGCGAACTCTGTCTGTTTGCCGGGATCCTGGGGATCTATCTCCTGATGACAAAAGGGCCGTCGAACCGGCACAACGCAAACGACAACACCTCCGGCGTCGTGACCGTTCTGACGCTTGCGGACCGGCTTGCCGGCCGGAACGACGTCTGCTTCGTCCTGTTCGACAACGAAGAGGTCGGTCTGTTCGGCTCGGCGGCGTTTGCAAAGGCGCACAAAACTGTCCGCGACCGCACGCTTCTCGTGAATTTCGACTGCGTGTCCGACGGTGACTGGCTGCTGATCCTCTCGTCAAAACCCACACGCCGGACGGTCGCTTACGGCGATTTCTGCGATTCCGTCCGCCGGATCTGCGCATCCACGGACAAGTTCCCGCTGTTTGCGTCATCCGCGAGCACGGTCTATCCCTCCGACCAGATGAATTTCAAGAAATACATCGCCGTCGCCGCGCTGAAAAAGACGCGTACGCCGCTGGTCGGCTACTACATGGACCGGATCCATACGCCGAAGGATACCATGTTCGACGAGCGGAACATCGATGTGCTGACGGATATTTTCGCGGATATCGGGCGGTTTGCACTGTGATTTTTCCAAAAGACGTCTGCTTCTTTCCTCGGCCGTCTTTTTTCGTGCAAAACGTATATTTTCAGGAGAATTCTGCCATCGCCTTGACAGAATCCGGAAAATGATGTAAAATCATATGTCAGACTACCGCGGGTTTCCGCGGAAATTACAACAGGACGTTATAATGATGATAAACTTTTTCAAGAATTCCCGGCGGATGCTTGCGATTTTTCTGTCGCTTCTGATGCTCGCCGGATGCAGCAGCAAAACCGAACCTTCTTCCGCACCGGTTCCGGAAAATCCCGCAGTCGCCGAAACACAGCCGGAGCCGGAACCCGAAGCTCCCGCACCGGAGGCCGAAGCCGAAGAAGCCGAACCGGAAATCGAAGCGGAACCCGAAGTTTCGGCAGAACCCGAACCGGAGCCGGAGCCCGAAGTTACCGAAGAAGAACCGGAGCCGGAACCGGAAGTTTCTGAACCGGAGCCGGAACCCGAACCGGAGCCGGAACCGGAAGTTCCCACGCTTCCGTCGACCGATGAACTTCTGGAAGAAGCGGCTTCCGATATTTCCGGATATTCCGATGATCCCGATACGGAAGAGGATCTCCAGAAAGCTCCCGCAGAACCGGAACCCGAACCGGAAGAACCCGCCGAACCCGTGCGGATCTTCAACTATCTGAACGGGAAAACGACCACGGAAGAGGAACGGAACAAGCGTCCCGTGGCGATCATGCTGAACAACCTCAAGAAGAGCCTGCCGCAGGAAGGTCTCTGCAGCGGTGATATCTACTACGAATGCGCGGCGGAAGGCGGCATCACCCGTCTGATGATGCTCGTTTCGGACTACGAAAGCCTCGGAACCGTCGGTTCCATCCGCTCGTCCCGTGACTATTTCGTGGATTTCCTTGCGAACCATGACGCGCTCTACGTCCATGCGGGCGGCAGTGAACAGGCATACGCGAAGATCAGCTGGCGCGGCATCGAAAACATGGACGGGGTCAATATGTATCTGCCGAACACGTTCTGGCGTGATACGTGGCGCATGAACAACATCGGCTACGAACACAGCATGATGACCTCCGGCGAAGGTATTGTCGCCGGCATCAGGCAGAAGGGCTACCGTACGGAACTGGATGCAAACCAGGTTCCGATGTTCAATTTCTACGATGAAGAAACGGACAACCAGATCGTCGGCAGTCCCGCGCCGCACGTACATATGATCTCGACCAGCATCCAGACCGTGGACTTCGTATACAATGAAGAAACCGGCGAGTATCTGCGTTATCAGTACAACGGACTTCCGCACAAGGACGGCACGACCGGCGAACAGCTTTCCGTCAAGAACGTGATCATCCTCTTCACGGATATTTCGCTGATCCCGGGCGACGCGGCGGGCAGACTTTCCGTCGGTACCGTCGGCAGCGGTCAGGGCTATTACATCACCAACGGCAAGCGCAAGGTCATCAACTGGTCGCGCGAAACCAAGACCTCGACCGTTCACCTCGAATACAAGAACGGGGACGAACTCATCCTCAACAGCGGCAAGACCTTCATCTGTGTCGTTGACGACAGCGTCGCAGGAAAGATCGATTTTGAATACAGCTGGTAAAACATCTTCGGGGAACCTTTTTCAAAAAGGTTCCCCGAGACCTTTTTGAAAATTTTATGCTGAAAAATCAAAAAAACTTTTTGAAAAGGTATTGACAAAGCGGAACGGTTCTGATATAATATAACACGTTGAGCGAGAAACCGTAAGGAATCGCCAATGCTAATATGGCTCAGTTGGTAGAGCACATCCTTGGTAAGGATGAGGTCCCCAGTTCGAATCTGGGTATTAGCTTGAAAACAAG
>JAFYOX010000043.1 GCA_017547755.1 Clostridia bacterium
ATAGTAATTTTGAAGACCTTGTGTCATCGGAAACGATGACCAAGGTCTTCTTTTTTGTCGCAAGAGAGACCTTGACCACTAACTTTTCGCAAGATTAGTTCTATCCTTGCCAAAATCCTTTATTTTTCGACATTTTTCGACTTTTTCTTCTCTTTTCGTGAAGAAGAATCCTTGCCAATCGCCTTTGTTTTCTCAATATTTTCTTGATTGAAAAAAGGAAAAAAGAATGGTTTGGACGAGAAATTTCCTTGCCAAAAGTGGAGATGTCTTCACTAAAAATGCATTGAATTGCAGAAGGAATGACGAAAGGAAAAGGATAAAGATTTTTGCACTGATGAAACTAAAAAGGAAATGTTGAGAGACGGTAACCCCGATTTCCCGGCAACAGAATGGCAGCAAACGCACATTATTTCTGAATAAAAGCAAAGAGCTGACGGATCATTTGCGTTCCGCCAGCTCTTTTTTGCTGCGCAGCTTGAAGAGATATCCGTTGGTGTATCACCGATTCAACAGCTCTTTTCTGCTAATCTTTTCTATGAAAAATTCTGTCCTGTCTTGAAAACCACATTCCGATATGATATAATACAAACGTCATAAATCTGCTGGCGATGCCCGGAAATGCTTGCTTGACGGATAATGCGTCTCACCTCAGGTACTGCAGACCACATCCCCTGAGCAGATTCGTTTTAACTTATGGTACTGTAAAGCGAATGGGAATAATCCCACCGGCTGTGGGTAGCGGAAAATACCTGCAGTACATATTGAAAGAAAGGAGATCATACGATGAAAAAAGATCTGTTGTTTTCGATCCCGCTGATCCTCATTGGTGTTTTACTGTTTTTACTCAGAATGACAGGGATGACAGCGCACATTATTCTGTCCGTTATCGGTCTGGCACTTCTGGTTGCGTATGCGGTCGCATCGAAGAAAGACTGGAAACTCCCTGTTTTAGAGATCCTCATGAGAGTTTTCTATGGCATTGCACTGATCAGCGGCATTATTATCATGAACGTTCATGGTATCCCGGTTCTGGCTGTCGTACATAAGGCCGGTGCTGCTCTGTATGTTGTTCTGCTGGCTGTACTGCTGATCCGCAAAGCAAAAACAAGCAGGTAAATACGCAGACGCAGGCGCGATTCTTCCGAATAAAATTGCTTAAAGAGAAAGAGCTGACTGATTTTCAAAAATCGTTCAGCTCTTGTTTTTTGCACGGTACGTGCACGGGACGGCTCAGATCTCCGTGATCATGTACCGGTTTTCTTCGCCTTCGCACATGGCGGGAAGGGTATGGTAGGGGATGCCGTCGATTACGGATTCCTTTCCGGGGTGATAGTGTCCCTGAAAGACCGCTTTCACCTTGCCGGAATCGCGGAGGATCGTGCGGATCTCTTCCGCGTTGCGGATGATGTGGTGGCTTTCCACCGTCGGGTCGAGGTTCTGGTGGACGAAGACGTACGCTTCTTCGGTTTCCGGCATGGCGAGGATGTCCTGCAGGAGATCCCGCTGTTCCGGCGGTACGGAGGCATTCGTCCAGTCAAAGGCATCGCGGCGGTAGACTTCGCCGGTGTCGGCGTAATTGGCGTCGAGGAAGATCAGCGTTTTCGTACCGCAGCGGCGGACGAACGCCGCGGAGCCGGGATCGTCTCCGGTAAGGCGGCGGAATTCGGAAAGGGGGAAATTCTGATAGTCGTGGTTGCCCGTCACGAAATCGCACGGGATGCCGTACGAGCGGATCATCGCGGCGAGACCGGTGAGCACGGCGGTGTTTTCCTCCATGGTATCGCATTCGTCCACGAGGTCGCCGAGGCAGATCACATAGTCCGCACCCGCGTCGCGGAAGGCTTCCATGGCTTCGCGGATCTTTTCAAAGGACAGCGACGGACGGCGTGTGCCGCAGGCGGTGTCTTTTGTGCTGGTATGCGGGTCGCTGAACAGACCGAGTTTCATGCGCACTTCTCCTTTGCGGAATCGGATTCTGCTTACAGTATAAAACAAAACCGTCCCCCTTGCAAGAGGGGGACGGAATTTTTTTTTTCGGAGGAGGAGAAATTGAGAGAAGCTATTTATTTTACAATATAGCCGAGGCTTTCCCAAAAAGAGGACGGGTTGGAATTTACAAGAGTGGTGTCTTTGGATTTTGCTGCGGAAGTGTGGTATCCCTGCCGGACTTCAACGTGGGTATGGATGACTCCGTCGGCTCCGCGGGCAGCTTCGGTACCGAGCATGGTTCCTTTGGAGACGGTCTGTTTTTCCGCAATTGCAGGAGCAAGGTGGAGGTAGACGACCGTTACATCTTTTTCCTTGTAATAGATTGCTACGGTACTGAGTGCGGAGCTGCTGCCGGGGGTCACCTTGGTCACAACGCCGTCTGTCAGACTGTATATCGGTTTGCCTTCCGCATATCCGAAATCGATACCTTCGTGACGGTAGCCGTATTTATTGCGGAGTTCAACGTATCCGTCGAAGCCGCAGGTGATTTTTGAGGAAGAAATGTTAATTTTATAAAGTGCGTTGGTCAGGGTTTGTGTTGTTGCGGAGGAAGTTGCGGAGGAAGAAGTTACCGTAACGGGGGTCAGACCGAAGGTCTGCTGGAACGTACTCTTCTTCTGAAGGGTCAGCGCGGTGCCGGTCGTGGTGCCGCCTGCGATGGTGACATAAAGACCGCTTGCAAGGTTCTGGAAACGATAGGAATTGCCTTCTGCCGTGATGTACCAGAGACTTGCCGTGTCGTTGGGGTTGGAGGGATGCAGCTTAAGCTGGGTACCTGCCTTGCAGTCCCTGCCGTACAGTGCGTTTGCCGCAGCTTCGTTCTGACGGTATACGGGAGTGATGTAGTATGCGTTTTTGGAAGCGACATACTGAATGTAGAAGATTTCGTGGGATTCCCTGTTGGCAATCGAGTCCAGGACGAAATTGCCGATACCGGTTTTGGGAGCGTACTGGACGTTCCAGCCGAAAGAACCGACGGTGATCATGTAGTAACCGTCACGGATCTTGACGGAAGTGGTGCCGAACGGGGAAGTGGGCGTGGAAACGGGGAGGTTTTTGACAGCTTCACGGCCTTCCTTGGCTCCGAATTCACGGAAGTGCTTCAGATAAAGAAGGTTGTTGCCGCCGAACGCTTTCTGGAGATCAGCGTAATTCGCTTTATAAACAGCGACCGAGAAGTGGGAACTGCCCTGACGGCCTTCGGAGATGCCGTTGCTGACAAAATGATCGTAGGCAGCTTTGTAATTGGTGCCGAACGCATTTTTCAGGTCATTGTAGAGACCGAGGTACACCTTGGGGTCGAAGAGGGCGGAGGGAGCACGGCCTTCCGCTTTGCCGTGGTTTTCGTAATGCCGGCGGAGTGCATCGGCATTTCGACCGAACGCTTTGGCGACATCGGAATTGTTGGCGTAATAATATTCCCAGTCAAAAAGGATGTCGTGGACATCGCTGCTTAACGCGCTGACCGGAACGACCATGACGGAAACGATGGTGACGAGTGCGAGAAGAAGGGCGGTGAGTCGTCGGTGTTTCATGTTGTTTTCTCCTTTGAAAATACAGATTTTTTTGTTGGATCTTCGATGGCTGTATTGTACCACGGGAGAAGACTTACCGCAATTTGGATCACACCAAATGAATGTGAAAACAAAAACTGTGATTTTTTGCGGGGGTACCTCCTTTATAATATTTCAGGATGGAATTTCAAAGAATGACGGGGATTTTCTCCGATGCGGCTGGAGTTTCTCCAATGATTCCGGAATCCCTCTCCCGAACGCCGCGATTGACTTTTCGGGAAGATGATCCTATAATAAAATCATGAAGTGCGCACGGAATATTCATTCACACGAAAGGAATCACTCCATGAAACTGAAACTTGACGAAACGATCCTTCGCTGCCGCCGGGAGAAAGGTCTTACGCAGGAGGAGCTTGCCTCCGCGCTGGGCGTCTCGCCGCAGTCGATCTCCAACTGGGAGCACGGCGGATATCCCGACATCGAGCTTCTTCCGTCGATCGCGAATTACTTCGGGATCACCGTGGATGAACTGATCGGCAACGACAGGATCAGCGTGGAAGCGGATATCGCCTCGTTCCCGCAGAAATATTATGCCGTGAACGGGGAAGAACGGCTGACGGTCGCGCTGGACTATCACCGGAAATATCCGAACGATTTTTCCATTATGCACTGTCTCGCCGCGGTGATTGCACACGGCGGGTTCGCCGGTTCTCCGGTGTACGGAAAACTGCTCCGCGATGTATGCGAACGTATTCTCCGGGAATGCACCGACGCGGAGATCCGGAGCGATGCGGTATTCTATATGTGCGAAACGGCGGAAGGGGAAGAATTCGAACGCTGGTGCTCGATGCTGCCGGTTTCCTTCGGGCAGACGTATTACGAGACCAAGGAAAGACGCCTCTGGAAGATCGGGGACCGTGCGCAGGCACGCCGGCTGTACGGACGCAGCAATGCCGAGATCCTGCTGTATTTTGTCGCCCGCGATTACCATGCGGACGGGGATGCCGAACGGGCGGAAGTCAATTCCTTCTACCGGATGAAGCTGCTTTCCTGCAGAAAAGACGGCGGGGTGCCGGACGGATTTCTCGGACTGTATGCGTTCTGCAGGCTCTGTCATGCGTCGGCGCTGTTCGGATGCGGGCGGACGGAGGAAGGTTTTGCGGAACTGGAAGGTGCCGTGGACGATTACCTCCGCAGTTACGATCTTCCAGACGATGTGCCGCTTCCGCTCGGGCCGGACGAACTGTTCGGCGGTCTCCGCTGTATCCGTCACCGGAAAAAGGGGATGCTGGATACCTTCGTCTATGAGGACGGGACTTCGGCGGACTATCCTCCGGGAGGAAGTCATCACCTTGATCCGAACGCGCTGTACGATATGCTGACGCACGGTCCTTTCTCGTCCGGCTGGTTCGATTCCTGGTTCGATGCCGTACAGGAGGATGAACGCTTTGCGGCACAGCTTGCACGGGTAAGGACGTACATGGAAAATTATCGCTGATAATAACAGAACCTCCGTGATTTTCTCGGAGGTTCTGTATTACCGGATTATTGGAGTTCGTACCGCACGAACGCCAGACGGCGGCTGTCGGGCATCCATGAATTGACGTTGAGCGAGCCCTGACCGCCGAAGAATTTCACGACGGTGCGGTCACCGGTGCCGTCCGGATTTATCCGGCGGATCTCGACGTTTTTGTTGGCGGGATGGTCGTCCGGACGGACTTCGGCGGGATCGTACGAGATGTACGCGATCACGGAGCCGTCGGGGGAAATGTGCGGGAACCAGTTGTTCCGGCCGTTGTCGGTGAGCCGGACGGGATCTCCGCCGTCCGCGTTCATGCGCCAGCAGTCCATGAGACCGCTGCGGACGGAATTGAAGTAGATATGCTTTCCGTCGGGGGAATATTCGGGGCCGTCGTTCAGACCGGGGGTATCGGTCAGACGGGTCTCTTCGCCGCCGGCAGCGGAGATGGTATACACGTCGTATTCGCCGTTCCGGGAAGCGCAGTAGGCGAGGGTCTTTCCGTCCGGGCTCCAGCCGTGGAGGTAGCTCGGGCCGAGAGGGGTCACAAGGCGCGGCGGCGTCACGGGATCGAGACCGAGGATGTAGATGCGCGACTGCCAGTCGGATTCGGGCGAATGGGAGACGGCGAGTTGTGTACCGTCGGGAGAGATGACATGGTCGTTGTTGCAGTGGATGCACTCCCCGGTCGGGATTTCGTCGGTGTCGCCGGTATCCGTGCGGAGACGGAAGATATGTCCGCCGGTATTATAGAGGAGTTCGTTTTCACCGCGGAAGAACGGGGCTTCGATGAGGTACGGGAAGCGTTTTTGTTTGGTGACTTCGCCGGTATCGATGTCGAGCAGGCAGAGGATGCTGACGGTTTTCGGCATGGGTGAGACTCCTTTCGGGGGATAACAGATTTTTTTATTCCGGTTTCCGGGAAGTTTCCCCCGGATACTTCATTTCATTATTTCCCGATGCGGTTCAGTGCCTGATCAAGGTCGGCGATGAGGGTATCCGGGTTTTCGAGACCGATATGGAGGCGTACGAGATTTTCAAGCGGTTCGCCGAAGCCGAGGTGGAGAGCAAGGCTTTCGAAGCCGCCCCAGCTGACGCCGTTCTGGAAGAAGTGGAGGCGTCCGACGAAGGTCCTGGAGTCTTCCTTCGTTCCCTTGGGGAGGAAGCTGAGAAGGCCGTTGGTGCCGGACATATACTTTTCGAACAGTTCCGGCTGTTCGTAGGTCTTGGAGCCGGGATAGAAGACTTTTTCGACCATGGGGTGATTTTCGAGGAATTCGACGACCTTTGCGGCGTTGGCGGCGTGCTGCTTCAGACGGACGGGCAGGGTACGCAGACCGCGGGTGAGGAGCCATGCCTGATGCGGGTCCATGGTGCCGCAGAGAAGGGAGCGTTCCGTGCCGCGGATGGCGTTGATGATGTCGGCGTTCGATACGATCACGCCGCCCATGAGGTCGCTGTGGCCGCCCATATACTTGGTAACGGAGTGGACGACGACGTCGATGCCGTGCTTGAGGGGCTGCTGGAGAATGGGCGTGGAATAGGTATTGTCCATCATGGTGGTGATGCCGCGTTCCTTCGCCATTTTTGCGATTTCGGCGATATCCTGCATCCGGAAGATGCAGCTGGACGGGCTTTCGACGTAGATGAGGGACGTATTGGGCTGGATGGCATTGCGGATCTCGTCGAGGTCACGTCCGTCGACGAGGGTATATTCGAGCCCGAACTTGGTCTTGAGGTAATTTGCCACGGCGGTCGCGCCGCCGTAGACGGATTCGACGATGATATAATGGCCGCCGGATTTTGCGAAGTGGATGAGCGCCGCGCCGATGGCCGCCATACCGGTCGAGAAGCACAGTGCGCCGTCGCCGCCTTCAAGAGCCGCGATCTTGCGCTCCGCGATATCCAGCGTCGGGTTGCTCACGCGGGAATAATTATGATTCGCGGCGGCTACGCCGTTTGCCTCCGTCGGCTGCACAAACAGAGAATTCTGGAAAAGCGGCGGAACGATCGCCCCGTCAAATTTCTCATATTCGTCTCCCACGTGGGCGCAGATATCCTCCGGCGTCTTATACATCCGGTCGCGTTCAGTCAGAAGTGCCATGATTTTTTTCTCCTTTTCCATGGAAATCGGTCTTATATTTTTGTCTTAATCCTACCGCGGACACCGGGGTTTGTCAAGGGATTTTTTCTATAAAATGTAGGAAGTGCGGGAGTGGAGGAATGGGGAGACGGGGGTTACGGTCGCTTTTTTGAAAAAGCTCCGCAAAAACTTCAATCTGTGGTAGCCATCTTTTGCAGTTGATATGGGTTTGAAAGGGAATTTTTGATGGGTCTGTGCGCTGACATATAGTTTGTCCCAGCCGACAAAGTGGAGCGATCCGAATTCTATGGAGTAGTGGAGACGGAAGTCAGGGGCCGCCGAGACCCTGACTTCCCGCGCCGGTTTCAGATACGACGATTTAGTGCGTCACGATAGAATTCAGCTACATTTCATTAGCCTCCGCACTCTTTGGCTGCCGCCGTTCGTGCTTTGCGTTTATGCAAACTTTACGTCAGCCGACAGAACGAACGAAAAGCGCGGACGGCGGTATAGCCAAGCCGCGCGGAGTATTTCTTACCGTAGAAGAATTTCTATATTCCGCACGATATCCCGGTTATCCCTCACGGCGTGGGAAGTCAGGGTCTCGGTGGCCCCTGACTTCCGTCTCCACCCTTCCTCAGA
>JAFYOX010000044.1 GCA_017547755.1 Clostridia bacterium
TGTACGTTCGAACTCATCTCCGGCAACAAAGTTGAAGTCTGCATCGGTAACAGCACCGTTTGCATCCCTTGTAATACTGTAGAAAACAATCACGGCATCTGCGGCTGCCGAAAGAACGGTCCCCCACAGCGGCGCAGAATAGCGTTTGTCCGTACTGTCCGGATCGATGACAAGACCTTTATTCTCTTGAAGAAAACGGATTTCAGGGCAGAGTGTGTCTTGGGAGGACCAGATTTCCAGCGGTTTGGGAAGCTGTTCATAGCGGTTACCGTCCAACTGACGGTGGTTGGCTTCAAAGAATGCTTTATCGTTCGGATATGGGTGCCCGTCCGTACTGAGTTTGAAGTAATCGCCCTTTTGTGCGATTTCACCGGAACCATTGACTGCTTCCAGAGAGAAGAGTTCGTAGCTTCCGTCTGAACTGACGCGGATCAGCCCTTCTTTGATCATACGAAGTTCGATTTCAGTATTGTCACCGAGGCGATATGCGTAGACAATTTTTCCTATGTTTTTAATGGCTTTTTTCATAACAATATCCTTTCAATATGTTGAGTAATCAGGTGGCGGTATGATATATATTCTATCATACCAGCATTGCAAATACAATCATTTTTTGGTGGAAAATGTCAGACCTCTTCGGCAGGGGTGAGCAGTTCGAGGATTTCCCTTGCTGTACCGGAGAGCTGCATCCGGAGCGGGTTCACGAAGCCGCCGGCATAATCGGAAAGGATATCCGTTCTGCAGATGCGGCGCATCTCGGTCTGTCCTGCGGGAGTCCAGCAGGTCACCATCTCCGGCAGGAGGCGGTACAGGCAGAGGCGGAAGGGATCCGGCGTTCTGCCGTTCAGCGCACGGAGAATTTCTCCTTCGAATTCGGCGAGGTTCGCGCACTTCAGAATGGTGTCCACCTGTCCGTTGATCCGGTGCATATCCCGTTTGCGGGCGGCGCAGAGGGTACGGAGAGATGAGATTTCGTTGGCGGGGATCAGACGGGAACCGGTTTTCGGCAGAATCTTGTCCGCGAAGCGGCGCTCGTCCATTCCGCTGCCAAGCTGCATTTCCACGCTGCCGGTGGAAAGTACCATTCCGGTTGCCTGATTCAGAAGAGAGGCACGGATGGAAATCAGACCGCTGCGGTCAAAGCTGCAGTCCAGACGGAGATCGGTTTCCGTGCGGAACGTACGGTCGAAGGTCACGACGCCTCTCGCAAAGGTCGGAAAGTCTCCGGAGAGACTGCCGCGCTTGATCGGGATTTCCAGACAGCCTGTATGGGGCTTTACCCGGAAACCGTCAATGGTCACGGAATAAGGAAGCTTCTGACCGTAACGGATCAGAGACTCCGTGCCGCCGCGGCCGAGACCGAGATAGAGGTCTTCGTTCTGGATGGTTTCGACGACACCGTCGTTGTTCGCCAGATAATAGCTGTAGAGCGCGGCGCCGTTGGCGACGCTCAGATCAGGGTCTACCGTGGTGATCGGCTCCAGTCCGAAGAAGGACGCCAGACGTTCGCGGATCGCATAAAGATTGGACATACCGCCGTTGAGGATCACCGCGTCCACGGTGAATCCGGGCCGGCCGAGATCTTTGTAGTGGCGTTCCGCCTTCGCGAGGATATCAAGAACCGGAGCAAGGATGGTGCGGCGTTCTTCTCTGGAAAGGGAAGCGTAGCGGCGGCAGTCGCTCATGCGGAGATGATTGCCCATGAGAGGGGCGATCATTTCCTCGAACTCCTTTTTGGAAACGGTATAGTTGAAGATTCCGGAATCAAGCATGACGGAGACGCTTTCGGTGATCTCTTCCGTGCTGTCGGCAGCGTCGTCGTCGAACCAGCTGTCGACTGTATAGTTCTGATTGTTGACTTTGCTGCTCAGATGAATCTTCAGCTCCTCTGCTGCCGTGAGAAGACGGGGCATCAGCAGTCTGTCCGCGGAAGCCGGAGTATTCCGGTGCCCCGTTTCCTGCCAGCGGGCAAGAAGGGCGTCCGCGATGATCCGGTCGAAATCATCGCCGGCGAGACGGGTATAGCGCGAGGTCGCGACTTCCGTGATGTCCATCCGGTTGGAGTTATCCTCTGCCCACTGTACTTCGTGCAGGGTTACGTCCAGCGTACCGCCGCCGATATCGAAGACGAGAACGAGCTTCTTTTCCGAAAGATCAAGATCCGAGGGAAGTTCGCCGTTTTTGATGCGGTTCATGATATCGTAGAGAACCGCGTTGGGCTCCGAGATCAGGAGGGGGAGCCAGTTTCCGTTTTTATCACGCACACGGAAACCCGCCATTTCCATGGCGCGCATGGTTGCCTCTTTCTGTTCCGCGCCGTAACTGGCGGGAACGGCGATAATCGCATCGGTGATGCCTCTGCGGAGAATATTTTCCGCTTCTTTTTTCAGCGGCCGGAGAACCTGGGCACAGACTTCTTCCGGGGTGGAATCCGGAATGTCTGCCAGACCTTCGAGATGGGGATTGCCCATCTGACTTTTGACCGAACGGGAAACCGATTCGGGATATTTGCTGTACTGCTCTTTGGCGAAGTCGCCCACCATTACGCCGTCGCGGCTGTAGTAGACACAGGACGGAAGCGTTTTTGACCGTCCGGAAACGTAGCTGAGGCTTCCGTCCAGAGAAGGTACCGCACTTTTGATGCGGGGGATATCCAGCGCTGCGGAAGCAAGTTCGCCGTTGCGCTTCTCCTTTGCAAAAGCGATGATGCTGTTGGTGGTTCCGAAATCAATGCCGATAAACGGGGAATTGGAAGTGCCGGAAGAAGTATTGAAAGAAACGGGAGTGGTCATGAGAGAATCCTTTCTGTATGTAATGTTAATGAAAGATGTATTGAATTGAAATGAATGGGCAAAGCCCGTGAAAAACAGCGTCCCGGGGTCAGCGGGACGTTGTTTCTTCGCGGAGAATGGGGCAGGAGATGATGGTGCCGCCGCAGCGCCAGCCGGAAGAGATGATGCGTACGGTAACGGTACTTTCTTCCGTCAGCGGAGACGTCCGTGCGGGATGCGGCTCGAACTGACAGCCTTCCATCTGCTGAACCGTCAGTTTATGCAGGGAGTTCGGCGGAAATCTGATGGCAGGGGAGATTCCGGAGTCGCGGAAGAAGCGGAGCATCTTTTCCAGCATTCCGGGAATCCCTTCCAGCAGATAGGGGATCGTTTCGCCGCTGCGGCGGAGTTCGCCGCACGCACGGTGCTGCAGATACACGGAATCGATGATGTGTCCGTACCGGGGATCGTTCAGGGAACGGAAGAATTCGGCGATTTCCCCGCGGCAGCGTTCCTCGATTTTGGCTTCAAGATCGGCGTCTGCGGCTTCCACCATGGCACGGTATTCTTCAAGCTCGCGTTTTGCAAGGTAGACCTCGCGGCGGAGATCCTCGGCAGGGACGGCGTCCCCTACGGTGTCGTCGGTCTGCAGGTCAAACGCGATGGAGTCGAGGGATTTGTTCAGACAGACCTGACAGTACTTCCGGCCGAGTTTCCGGAGATTGGCGTAAGACGGGGAAGCGTGCAGTTCCGGAATGAATTCATACATGGCAAAGAGAAGGAAGCGGCTCTGCATGGGATGCGGGGTGTCCGCATAATCGCTGACCGGTGTCTTCGCCAGACGGAGAGCTTCTTCGAAGGCTTCGCGGTTTCCCGCCATGCCGGAATGCAGGAGTTCTGCGGTGCGGCGTGCCCATTCGGTCAGGCGGATGCGGATATTGGGGTTGTCAATCCGTCCGTTTTCCGCAATGCGGCGGATGTTCGGCAGTTCGATGGGGGCGGAATGGAGGTTCTGGATGCTGCGGAGGCAGTCCGCGTACTGCATTTCCGGAGCATGGAGGTAACTGAGAATCAGCAGGTTTTCGGTGAGAGCAAGTTTCTGAAGTTTTTCCGAACGGATCGGAACCGCACTGTATTCGTCAATGATCCCGGAAATGTGGCGGATAAGTGCCTCGGGAACGGTGGTTTTGGAGGAAACAGAATTCATAGGGAGTACATCCTTTCGTTTTCGGTATGGGTGACGCAGATTTTGTCGTCGAGAAGTGCATCGGCAAGAGGGGAACTCTGTGCATTGCGCGGGGCGGCATGAACGACGAATACCTTGCGCGGACGGAGATTCCGCACAAAGGAGATCAGTTCCGCGCCGTCCGCATGGAGAGAAAAATTGGTATTGACGGCGGCATAGGAAGCGAATTCCGTGTTTTTTGCCGCTGTGGACTGCAGAAGAAAGACGATTTCCCTGCCGGTATACTCTTTCCGCGCGGAAAGCGGATTCATGTAGGAAGGCAGGCGGAAGCCGGAGGTCCGTTCGTAGTGCAGGGCAAGCTGCCACAGTCCCTCGTCGATGAAGACGGGGATACGCGGGAGGTGTCCTTCACGGATCAGGTCGTCGGTCAGGGCGAGCATTTCCAGTCCTTTGGTCAGCTGACCGCAGCGGACAAGGAGCCTGCAGTTCTGCCGGAACATACAGGCGAAGTTTTTCTTGATCGACGCGATGGTCGGGGCGGATTCCGCCGTCTGCAGGCGGTTGGCATACGTTCCGCAGAGCAGAAGGATATCCGGACGGAGACCTTCCGGCAGGGAACAGGGAGCCGTAAGCGGTGTGGGGCGGAGGTAGAAGTCGCCGCTGTAGAGCAGGGAATGCTGTCCGATGCGGAGATAGGTGGCTGCCGCGCCGGGAATATGACCGGCAGGGAAGAAGGAAAATTTTACGGAGGCCTCCTGCCCTCTTTCCGGACAGCGGAGATGAATTTCCGTCCGTTCATGGAACTCTGCGGTTTCGATCCGGTTGAGAACGAGCTGACAGAGGAGACGGCTGCTGAAGCGGAGTTCGTCCGTGTCGGCGCCGATGTATTCGGCAATCGTTTCGGAGAGCTGATAACGCAGAAAATCACAGGTGGCGGGAGTTGCGAAGATGCGCGCATTCCGGCAGGCGGCCGCGGTGTAGGCGATCGCGCCGATATGGTCAATGTGGGCGTGCGAGAGGAAGATCAGGTCGATGGTTTCGGGGGAAGGGATGTCCGGATGCTCGGTGTACGGCGTATTCAGACGTACGCCGCAGTCGAACAGGATGCGGACGCCTTCCAGTTCGACGAGGTAGCAGGATCCTCCGATATCTGCGCCGCCGAGAACGGTCAATGTGTTCATGCGATTTGCCGCTCCTTTCCTGGATGATGTGGTAATTCTAATCTTTTTTTCGTCTGAATACCAGAATTTTTCCACCAAA
>JAFYOX010000045.1 GCA_017547755.1 Clostridia bacterium
GGCGGCCGTGTGCGTACGCCGGACGATATGGCGGACGAAGTGATCGAAAAAACGGGCATCGTACGATGAGTACGATGCCCGTTTGTCATTCGGGGTAAAGAGAATTTATCTCTTCTTGGTGAGAGCGTAGCCTGCTGCGGAAATGAGCGCGGTTACTGCTGCGATCACGCCGAAGTCGAAGGTCTGCGGAGCTTCTTCAACAACAACTGCTGCTGCGGGAGCTTCTTCAACGATTTCTTCTTCAACGATTTCTTCTTCAACGATTTCTTCCACTGCTTCTTCAGCTGCGGGTTCTTCTTCAACAACTTCTTCCGCTGCAGTTTCTTCAACTACAGGGGTTTCTTCCACTGCGGGAGCTTTTTCAACAACCGGTGCGGGTTCTTCAACAACTTCTGCAGCTGCTGCGCCTGCCTGTTCCGGGAATGCGTAGTTGTCGAGTTCGGAACGGAATGCAAGAGCGTCTTCCTTGGTCGGGAAGAATGCGATGTAGTCGATGAATACGGATTCGCCGCCTTCCATGTTGCCGCCTGCGTCGGAACCGTCATCGCCTTCTCTCCACAGCGGGTCGAGACGGATGAATTCTACAGTACCTGCCCAGTAGGGTTCGGTGATCGCGTACTGCGGATCCTTGTATGCGTTTACAGTCTTAACGTTTTCTTCCGGGATGTAGATAAGGTAGGTGTACCAGCCTTCATCTTCGGACTTGAGGTCGATGTGCGTGCATTCGGAACCTGCGAGGGAACGGCCGTTGGTCGCGCCGAAGAGTTCGATTGCGGTGGAGTAGGACGGGTTCTTAACGCGTGCCTTTGCCCATACAACGTCGTCAACGCTGTCTGCGGAGATGTTGATGGAAACGTACGGGTCGTTGCCGGAAGCAAGGAATTCGAAGCATTCTACGCCGTCAACGGTATCGCCGAAGTAGGATACTGCGTTTGCGCCGGACATAACGTCTGCGAGTGCTTCGTCAGAGTTGAAGTCCCAGAGAATGGTGGGTTCTGCGCCGCCTGCGGTGGATGCCGCGGGAGCTGCTGCTTCTGCTGCACCTGCTGCGGGAGTACCGTAGAGTTCGATGGTGTAGATGTCACAGGACTTCAGAGTGCTGTCGTCCATGCCGGTCGGAGCGTAGAGGTAGAAGGAGTGCTTGCCGGGTTCAACAGTGAAGGTAGCGGATACCCACTGCTGTTCTGCGCTTTCGGGAAGGTCCATGAAGACACGTGCGCCGCCGTCAACCGCATAGTCAAGAGCGCGGTTGGAGCCGTCACGTGCGATGTAGCCTACATAGAAGGTAACATCGGTCTTTTCGGAAACTTCAAAGTCGTACCATGCGGAGGTGTCTCTCTTGAGGCAGTAGGAGGTACCGCCGGAAGCGAGGTTGAAGAGGTCAACGCCGATGCCGCCCTTTGCGTCGTAGCCGGACATCATGTCCATGTCGCCGGTCGCGTATACGAGTTCATCGCCGGTCATTTCCGGATATGCGGTGTAGGTAACGAATTCTGCCGCTGCTGCGGGAGCTGCCGGTTCTGCGGCTGCGGTACCGTCTTCAGCGAGAGTAACCTTCCAGTAGTTGTAGCTGCCGGAAGCGGTGATGCCTGCGGTGTTGAGGTCAACGGGGTTCTTGAAGGTTTCGTTGATCGCGGGCATGTAGAGGTCACGGAAGTAGAAGACATCGCCGGCCTTCATTTCGCCGGACGGAATGACATCTTCCCAGCTGAAGTAGATTTCGTACGTGGTGGTCTTGGTTTCTTCGTTGCGGCCGATCTTCCAGTAGTCGTACGCGCTGATACCTGCGGTCATATCTTCGTAGGTTTCTTCGCAGTATACGAGACCGTCTTCGTTGGTCAGAGCGAAGAGGCAGCGGGTCTTGGAGTCGTTGTCGAGGGTGGACTTGATGTTGTAGGAAACGGAGTCACCCTGCCAGATCGCGCCTGCCTGGGACCAGTCGTAGTTGTTGAAACGCTGTTCCTGAACGAGGGTAGCACAGTAGTAGAAGTTGGTGTCATCCCAGCGGAAATAAACCTTGGTTTCGGACGGGATGAGGTTCTTGTCGTTCAGGAGTTCGGGATTGTTGGTTGCGCAGAGACCGAGATAGGAAGTATCGGGGTCGACGATGGTGACGATCGGATCGCCCCAGCCTTCTGCAGGGTCGTAAACGCCGTCGATCTTGGGAGCTGCCGCAGTCTTGCCTGCAACGGCATCGGTAGTGGTGATGGCAGCCGCAGAAGCGGAGACAGCGCACACAGATGCGAGGCAGATGCCTGCGAGAAGAACATTAAACAGTTTCTTCATGGTGGATAATAACCTCCGGAAAAAATTTGGGTTGTACGTAGCGGTACAATAGTAACTATTATAGTAGCACTTTGACGGAGAGTTGTCAAGCCAAAGCGGTAAAAATACCGAAGATTTTAAAAAATCTGTTTAAAAATCACGTGAAATGATTGTGTGCTTCGCAATAAAACCGCTGAGGATACAGGTGACACGGGAATTAACGGACAATTGTTATTTATCTGTTGAAAACTGAACTTTTCCGGAGAAAAAAAGCGGGGAAAGACTTATAAAAAGTCTTTCCCCGGGGGAGAAAAAATCAGAAAACTCAGCCTTCCTGGTCGATGAGTGCGATGATCTTTTCGTTGTACTTGGAGAGAACCTTGGTCGCGGACTTGGAGCTCTTCTGATACATGGAGGTAACGTCGGAAGAGTAAGCGCGGAGGAGGTTCATGATACCTTCGTTGTAGCCGCCGATTTCGAAGTACCAGCCGAAGTCGTAGGTACGGGTAGCGAAGATCAGGTCGAGCATTGCGGAGGATTCTTCGTCACGGGAGGTCTTGCCCTTCAGAGTCTGGTCGTAGTAAGCGGTAGTGAGGGTGTACATGGATTCGTATGCGAGAGCCTGGGTGATGTAGCCTGCGCGGGAGAAGCCTTCATCGCCGTAGGAGTTTCTCGGGATGGAGTAGAATGCGCCGGACCAGGATGCGATGGAGTTGTAGTAACGATCCTGCTGTTCATCGTAGAGCGGGAGCGGGAGAATACCGAAGTCGTCGTCCATTTCACGGAGAGCAATTGCGCCGCCGAGGTTAGACATGTAGAAGAGTGCACGGCCTTCCTTGAATGCGATGGAGCCGTAGTCCGCATCGTAACCGTTTCTCTGGTATGCGCAGGTGGTGTCCTTGTTGTATGCGTACAGAGTGAACTTGTTGAAGGCGTCAACGAACTTTTCGCTGTAAAGAACGAGTTCGAGTTCGTTGGTTTCGGGGTTGATTTCACAGCACTTGATACCGGAAGCGTTGACGATACCCATCATGATGTCGTCCCAGATGTAGATACCGTATTCGTCGTCCTTGTCGTTGACATGGTTGCCGTCGTTGTCGGTATCTGCGCCGTATGCTTCCGCGAATTCACGATAGTTGTCGATCGTCCAGGTCATGTTGTTGACCATTTCGTAGAAGTTGGGCATGGAGTAGTCGGACGCGATTCTCTTGTTGAAGTAGATACAGTAGGTCGCGTTGTTGTCGGCGAGGGAGATGTCACCGGTTGCCATGTAGATGGAATCCCTGAACTTAAAGTCATTGTTTGCGTACTGGTCCCACCATTCGCGGGAGAGGTCAAGGTGTTCGATCGCGTTCATGTCGCGGAGAAGACCTGCGGTGAGCGCGTTGCAGGCACTGTATGCGGAAAGTTCAACGAGGTCATAGTCGTTGGTGCCGGCCTGAACGGAGTTGCCGAGAGGCGTGTGGCCTGCACGGTTGTCCGCGGAAACAACGGTGTGAGCGATGTTTACGTTCGCGTTGTCGGAAACGGTTGTGATACGTTCGTACTTCGCGTCGTTGATCGGTTCACCGGTGATTTCTTCTGCGTTCCAGTCGTTGTAGATGGTGTTGTGAACGAAGATGTTGAAGTTGTAGCCTTCGTAGTCCATAGCTGCGAGACCGGAGTCAAGGCGTGCGTTGGGGTCAGCAACTTCTTCTGCGGCAACTTCGCCTTCTGCGGTGGGAGCGGAGGATGCTGCGTCGGTGGTTTCTTCGCTGGTCGCATCAGAGCAGGAGAGCATGGAGCTGCCTGCCATGAGAAGGACGAGCATGAGTGCAATGATTTTTTTCATGGGGAAAGATTTCCTTTCGTAAAATGATAAGCCTTGTGCGGGGGAAAAATATCAGTCTTTCAGCGAGATGTTGTCCCGGCTGTAAGATTCAATGGGAAGTTTGTGTTCGACGGACGGGGATGCCGGACTGCCGAGGACAAGGTCATCGCCCTGCCATTCGACCTGCTGTGTCCAGACGCTGCGTCCGCCCCAGCCGGAGCTGGAAACGAGGTTGGCGTGATAGACGATCCAGAGTGAGCCGTCTGCCGCCGTGGTGAACGAGCAGTGACCGGGACCGAAGACGTCGGATGTCTTTTCGAAAATGGATTCCTTTGTCTTCGTCCAGTTGTCCGCGTCGAGGATATCGCCTTCGCCGGAGAAGGTCAGCAGACCGAGGCAGTAGAAATCGGACCAGCTTCCGCTGCCGGAATAGACGATGTGGACGGTCTCACCGGAAGGTGCGACGAGAGCGACGGGGCCTTCGTTGATGGACGGCGTACCGCCGAGTTTTTCAAAGCGGAACTGCGGTCGGGAGAGTTCCACACGTTCGCTGTCGATCGTCCACGGATCGGACATATGTGCGATGTAGATGTTCTGCGCGATGTTGATGTCGCCTTCCCAGCCGGACCAGATGAAGTAGCATTCGCCCTTGTACTGAAGAACGGTGCCGTCGATCGCCCATTTGTCGGTACTGTCGGTGATCTTGCCCTTCATTTCGAACTTGTCCGTCGGTTCATCGCCGGTGCATTCGAGGACGTACATCCGGTGATTGTAGTTGTCACCGTCGTCCGCCGCAACGTAGATGTACCATTTGCCGTCGATCTTGTGGAGTTCGGGTGCCCAGTATTCCGCGGAATACATGGTGCCTTCCGGGGCAGTGTAGACTTTGGTGCCGCCGTCGGACGTGATCTTGTCGAGGGACTCGATCTTATTGACGAAGACGCCGTTGCCGCCGGAGTAGCAGTAATAATAAGCGTCGCCGTCGCGGATGACCCACGGGTCAGCACCGCTTCCCAGAACGGGATTTTTGAAGGTGCGGTAAGTATAGGTGGTTTCTGCTTCGTAAATTTCCATAAAATCACCTGTGAGAGAAAGACCGCTGCCGGTCAGACGTTCTGCAAGGACTTCCGCCGCGAGTTTTGTAAGCTCGGGCGTATATCCGACGGCGCAGAGACGTTCGCCGAGCATCGTGAGGATGAATTCACCCTCACCGATCTTCTTGTACGCTTCCGCGGATGCCGCGCGGTTGGTGAGACCGATCAGGATCTCGGTCGGATATGTGTTGGGGTCAGCGCCCTTTTTGACATAGTCGGTTTCAAAATCCAGCTTGACGCCGCAGGTGTCGTTCACCGCATGGAAGAACGTCTGCGCGGCTTCCAGTTCCTCTTTGGCGGATTCCTCGGGACGGATCAGGATATATTCCGTGGATCCGCCGGAAATCAGCGCGATGTCCGAAGCCGGTGCGGCGGTCATTTCCGCGGTGACCGGGGCTTCCGGACTCTCCGGAGCATTCGTTCCGGACGAACAGGAGAAGAGTGTCAGCGCGCAGAAAAGAGCGGCGCAGAGTGTGTGAAAATGTTTGTTCATCATCCGTTACCCCTTCGGATATTCCTGCGAGGTATGGGTCGGGCCGAAAATTTCGAGACGGTCCATGCCGGAATCGGTCGGCGCGAAGCGTGCGCGGTCGATGCAGATCTTTCTGGGATGTACTTGCGAGGTGGTGTTGTGAACGTGGTAAACGACGAACAGCTCACTTCCGTCCGGAGATACCGTGAAGCTGTGGTGACCGGGACCATAGAGTTTTTCCGTACGGCTCAGGATCGGATTTCCGCCGTAGCGGGTGTATGTACCGAGCGGTGTATCGGATGTTGCATAGCCGAGCGCATAATCCGGGGACTCATAGCCGGTGCCGGAGTACGTGAGATAGTAGGTGCCGTTGTGCTTGAGGATGAACGGGCCTTCCGTGACATTTCCGTCGATCATTTCCCACGATTCCTTCGGCTTGAGAAGCAGGACTTCCGTGCCTTCGCGGACAGTGACGATGTCATCTTCGAGTTCGCATCCGTAGATGCCGTATTCGTGACCGTCGCGCCAGCTGACGTAATAGAGGTATGCCTGTCCGTCGTCATCGATGAAGACATGACCGTCGATGGTTTTGTCGAACAGCCACGTTTTCTCGGGGATGAACGGTCCGAGCGGGCTGTCCGCGACCGCAAAGCCGATGCGTTCGTCCACGGTCATGATCATGTAGAACTTTCCGTTATGTTCGATGACTTCGGGAGCCCAGTAGTAACCGGATTTTGTGATGCCCCATGCCGCATCGCAGCAGAGACCTTCGTTTTTCCAGTTGACCATGTCGTCGGAGGTGTAGACATAATACCCGAGCGGAGCGGAGGTGGAGTAGCAGTAATATTTTCCGTCGTGGAAGAGAACGCCGGGGTCAGCCGCCTGTTCTTCGCCGAACACGGGATTTTTGTAGGTGCTTCCGGTTTTCTCCGGAGCTTCGTACGCCGTGACGGTGAGATTGTCAAACGAGACTCCCTGACCGTTGTCCGCTACACCGATGCCGATGCCGCGGCAGGAGTTCAGAACAAATTCAAATTCCGGCCACGGTTCCACGCCTTCCGCATCGTCGAGGTAGTACAGACGGAAGGTATTTCCGTCGCGTTCCGCACGCAGACGCAGAGACGTTCCGCGTTTGTAATCCTCAATGGACGCGTGTCCGAGTTCCGTGAAGATCATGCCGGACGATTTGCTGCCGCCCGCTTCGTAAAGGTAGATCTTCCGGTCGCGGACCATCAGCGCGTAGCCTTCGTATCCGTCGTATTCCGCCGAGGACGCACGGAAGAGAAGACCGCCCGACGAATAGATCGAGTCGAGCGTGACTTCCACTTCGGCGGCAAAATTGCCGTCCAGCAGGGGATCCTCATAGTACGCACCGGAGAAGACCTGATCGAAGTTGGTCGGCGCAGACACCGCGGCTGTGATCTTCGTTCCGTCAAAGGAATAGTTTTCCCCATAGAAGGAAAAACGGTTTTCCTCTGCGGCGGTTTCTTCCGGAAGGACTTCCGCCGTGGTTTCCTGCGCTTCGCCGGAGGTGCATCCGGCAAGCGTCAGAAGGGAAGCGGACAGGAACAATGCGGAAAGAAGAACGGAAAGTGTAATTTTTGTGTTCATCTTAATAATTAAAAAATAACTGAAAAAGGACAATAAATGCGACATTCCGGCGGATGTCGTAACGATAGCCGCCGGATGTCAGATGTTATGTTTTTTTAGGAAGACTTATCTCTTCTTGGAGAGAGCGTAGCCTGCTGCGGAGATGAGAGCTGCAACTGCTGCGATTACGCCGAAGTCGAAGGTCTGAGCTGCTTCTTCAGCAACTTCTTCTTCAACAACAACTTCTTCTACAACGGGTTCTTCAACTACTACTTCTTCAACAACTTCTTCTACTACTTCTTCAACAACGGGTTCTTCAACTACGGGTTCTTCAACAACCGGTTCTTCTGCGACAGGTTCTTCAACAACCGGAGCTTCTTCAACAACTTCAACAGCCGGAACTTCTACGTCCTTGGTAGCAGCGTAAACAGCAGCTACTTCTTCAGCGGAGAAGATCTTGTTGTATACGGTGAAGTCGTCGATGCAGCCTTCGTAGTCACCGTACTTCCACCAGGAGCAGAGCCAGGAACCGAGACGTACGGAATATACGAAGTTGGATTCGATCATGAGGTTGATCATCGCGGAGAAATCGGTAGCGTTACCGTTTGCGAAGGGATGATCGGAGTAAAGTTCGCCGTCAACGTAGAGGTCGATGTGGTCTTCGTTGTAAACAACGGTGAGCATCTGCCATACGTCTGCTTCAAGCATGTTCACGCCGCCGCCAACGTTTGCCGGGTCAGTCCAGATACGGGGAGCGATGCCGAGGGTGGTGTCGTTACCGTCGGTGTTGATTGCGGATTCGAGAGAAGTGGTGAGAGCGATGTAACCAACGTTAGCGATGTCGAGGGAGAAGATCGGAGCGGTACCGTGGAGAGTATCGCTGTCAGCGGTCTTGACCCACATATTGATGGTCATACCGTTTTCCCAGTTGGTGTTTTCGAAAACGTCAGTCTTGAGAAGACCGTAGCTTCCGCCGGTCAGGCTGGTGCCAACGCCGTTTACCTGGAGAACCTGGCCGCGTTCGCTGTCGTTTACGATTTCAGCGTCTACGAGTTCAACATCGCCTGCACCGTTTGCGAAGTCGATGGAGAGAACGGGTTCAGCAACTGCAGCTGCTGCTGCGGGAGCTTCAGCTGCTGCGGGAGCTGCTGCTGCGCCTGCACCGGTTCTGGTGTTGGCATCAGTACGGGTGGTGTTTGCCTTGTATTCTTCTTCAGTACCGAAGAACATCCATGCGGTGTTCTTTGCTTCGAGACCGAGTTCGAGAGCGCCGCTGAATACGTTGCGGACTGCTGCTACAGTGTCAGCCATGGAGAGACCGGTCATCTTGGAGATCAGACGAACGGTTACGTCGGAGGATACCATACCCATCGGAAGGGTTTCGTATTCTACGGACATGTTGGTTACCTGGTAGGTACCGGTGGTAACGTCGCCGTTTTCGTCGATGAGTTCTTCGTCACGGCAGTTGTTTGCTACGAGACAAGCGATTGCGCCTGCGTCGAGAGCGTTGGTGGACTTAACGGTGAAGGTGGAGTCACCGCGGAGGGTAAGTGCGATCTTGCCTTCTACTTCTGCCGGGAACCATTCGGGATTGGTACCGAGGTCGCAGAGTACGATTTCGTACCAGCCGGATTCGAGGTTGGAAAGCTTGTTGGTTTCGTATTCTACGCTGTTTGCGTCAACGCTGATGGACCAGTCGGCTGCTGCGCCGTCTTCCATCCAGAATACCTTCTGAGTCTTGTCGAGCATGTTGAGAGCTGCGTCCCAGTATTCACTGTCGGAGCTGTCATAAACGAACATGCCTGCGCTTGCGCTGATTGCGGAGCCTGCTACCATGACTGCCGCGAGAAGCGCACTGAAGAGCTTCTTCATTTTTTCCTCCAAAATGAAATAATAATTACAATTATAAACATTCTTATAATCGTACGGGTACAGTTTACCGCAAAAAATGTTTTTTGTCAAGGGAATGGCGCGAATATTTCGTCGGCCGGAAAAATATAATACAATTTAAAAATATACACATGCCGGGAGATGTTAAAATATGACTTTTTAACCCGGAAATCCCTTGAGAAATTTACGATTTCAGGTTGATTTACCGTACAATCCGCGGTACAATAATGATAGAAAAACGACTGTGTACGATCGGATATACAGTCGTGCAGACAAAGCGCGGGGAAGAGAATGAATTATTCAAAAACGGCTGTGAAGACCCTTCCGTTTCTAGGGAAGTGCCTGATCTTCACGGTTCTCTGCTGGAATTTTGTATACCGGATCTCCGTGCCGTGCAGTCCGCTGACGGATGCGGAAAACGGCATCCTGACCGCGCTGATCCTGGCGTTTTTTCCCGGCCGCGTGACGTCTTTCAGCTTTTTGGCGTCTGCCGAACTTGCGGTTCTGTTCCTGATCTACGATCTTTTTTACGGTCTGGCGCGGCTGACGGGGATACAGACGGTCTTTCTGACCATTACGCTTGACGGCGGGATCGTGCCGCTTGTCTGCGCGCTTCATCTGCTGTATGGTGTCATTTCCGCCAAACGGATCGCCGTGACTTTGTATAAAATCCCCACGGATTACGCGCTTCCCGGCGGAAGACTGCGGATCCTGCAGATTTCCGACCTGCATCCCGGACGCTTGCAGACGCCGCTCCGGATGAAACGGTTTTATGCGGTTGTCGAAAAATACCGTCCGGATATGATCGTTCTGACCGGAGATATTTTTGATGAATTTACGCGGATGTCTAAATTCAAAGAATACTGCAGATTCTTTGCGGAGACGAAATCGATGTACGGGACATGGTATGTTTTCGGCAATCACGACGCGCAGTGGCACTGGCGGCGTCCGGCGCACACCAGAGAAGACATCCTGAGGAGTTTTGCGGAAGCGGGGGTGCGGATCCTCGAGGACGAATGCGCATTTGCCGCGGACGGCAGGATCCGGATCGCCGGACGGAAGGACGCCATGGAAGACCGCATGACGCCGGAGCAGCTACTCGCAGAGGCGATGCCGGGGATTCTGACCGTGGTGCTGTGCCACGAACCTGTGGAACTGACGGCGTGTGCGGAAGCGGGAGCGGACGTCATATTCGCCGGACATACACACGGCGGACAGATTTTTCCGCTCGGGCGGCTGATGAAGTACGCGGCGAAGGCGCACGAAATGAACGGCGGAATGCGCGAGATCCTGCCGGGCAGGTACGCGGTGGTTTCGCGCGGGACGGGGACATGGGGATACCCCGTACGGACGGAAGGAAAAAGTGAAATTGTAATTGCTGACATAGAGGGGGAACCATGAGATTCTACGACATTCTGAAACAGACTTCGGAGCACGGCCGTGCGCCGTACCATATGCCCGGACACAAGCGGAACCCGGCGTTTGATTATCTTGCCGGGATGGGAGAAATCGACTTTACCGAGATCGACGGGCTTGACAATCTGCATTCTCCGGCGGGGATCATCCGCGATACGATGGATCTTGCGAAGGAGATCTACGGAGCGAAGGAGTCGTTTCTTCTTGTAAACGGCTCGACGGGCGGGATCCTGTCGGCGATCTACACGGTCTGCCGCGGAGGAAAGCCGCTCATTACCGTGCGCAACGCGCACAAATCGGTGTACAACGCAGCGGTATTATGCGGAAGTCCGGTGCATTATCTTCTGCCGCGTCTGGCGGACGACGGTCTGGTGCTCGACGTGACTCCGGAAGCGGCGGCACGTGCGATCGAAGATGCGCCGGAAGCGGCGGCGATGCTGATCACCTCACCGACGTACGACGGCGTGATCAGCGACATTGCGGGGATCGCGATGGTCTGTCATGCGCACGGAATTCCGCTGATCGTGGATGCGGCACACGGCGCGCATCTGGGATTTCTTGAGGAAAACATCGCATTGCCTGTGGAATGCGGTGCGGATCTGGTGATCATGAGTCTGCACAAGACGCTGCCGTCGCTCACCCAGACGGGACTTCTGCACGTTGCGGGAGATCTGGTGGATCCGGCGACGGTCATGCAGTCGCTGACGATTTTCGAGACGTCCAGCCCGTCGTACCTGTTTATGGCGTCGATCGACGGCTGTCTGCATGAGATGAAAAATCCCGCGCTGTTTGCGGCATGGCGTGCGCGTCTGGCGCGTCTGTACAGGGAAGCGCGGTTCCGTGAACGTGCGGGAGTACATCTGCGGCATCCGTGGCAGAATCCGGACTCTGTTTTCGCGTTTGACGAAAGCAAGCTGATCCTGTCGTGTGACGGATACAGCGGGGAAGAGCTGGCGGAGATCCTGCGTGAAAAGTTCGCTGTCGAGCCGGAGATGACCGCGCACGGCTATGTGCTTCTGATGACGGGAGCCGGCGACTCGGACGAAATGACGGACCGGCTCTGCGCCGTTTTCGCTTATCTCGCAGACCACAGGCGCCCTGCATCCGCAGAAGCGGAGCACAAATTCTGTGCCTCCCCATATGCGGTCATTCCCGAATCGGAGATGCTTCTCTCGAACGCTCTGGAAGCGGAATCGGAAGTCCTTCCTCTTGAAAAAGCCTGCGGCCGCATTTCCGCAGAATTCATCATGCCCTATCCCCCGGGAATCCCGCTGATCGCTCCCGGCGAGGAAATCACCGAAGAACGGATCGCCGCCATTCGCGGAGGCATCAACGTTCTCACCTCCCGCGGTGAGTTCGACGGGACCGTTCATGTGGTCGTCTGATAAAATGTAGGGAGTGCGGATTGTTTGGAAAGGGGAAACGGTCGCTTTTTGAAAAAAGCTCCGCAAAAACTTCAATCTGTTATAGCCGGATTGTTGGGTTGATATGATATAGAAAGGGGATTTTTGATGGGTTTGTGCGTAGCCATATAGACTATCTCAGTTGACAAAATATGAGCGATCCAATCTCTGAGGAAGGGTGGAGACGGAAGTCAGGGACCGCCGAGACCCTGACTTCCCACGCCGTATGGAATAACCTCGATTTCGTGCAATCGATAGGTATCCTTCTACATTTTGTCATCTTCCGCGCGGCTTGGCTATGCCGCCGTCCGCGCTTTA